>NZ_BAAAAV010000002.1:0-641918 GCF_054768095.1 Clostridium sp. CTA-7
TCAATCAAGTTATACCATCATTAGCATCTATACCAGGTGTATTATTAAAGATTTTCCCATACGTTGTTACTTTAATAGCGTTAGTACTATTCTCTAAATCATCACAAGCTCCAAAGGCTTCTGGTGAACCATTTGATGCTGGTAAGAGATAAGAAAGAATATGGAGGTTTAAGCTATGAAAATATTTATAGATACAGCAAATGTAGATGAAATTATATCTGCAAATGATATGGGGGTGATTTGTGGTGTTACCACAAATCCTTCTTTAATAGCAAAAGAAGGAAGAGATTTTAAGGAAGTTATAAAAGAAATAACTACTATAGTTGACGGACCTATAAGCGCAGAAGTAATTAGTCTTAAATATGATGAAATGGTAGGTGAAGCACTTGAGCTATCTAAAATTCATCCAAATATTGTTATAAAGGTACCTATGACCATAGATGGGCTAAAGGCAGTTAAAATATTATCTTCTAAGGGAATAAAAACTAATGTTACATTAATATTCTCTACTGCACAAGCTTTATTGGCTTCTAGAGCCGGAGCTAGTTATGTAAGTCCTTTTATTGGAAGAGTAGATGATATAGGAAGTAAAGGTATTGAACTTGTAAAAGAAATTGCATCAGTTTTTAAAACACATAATATAGAGACTGAAATTATAGCCGCAAGCGTTAGAAATCCTATACACAGTATAGAGGCTGCTTTAGCTGGAGCTCATATAGCTACAATACCATACAATGTTTTAGTTCAAATGACTAAAAATCCATTAACTGACATAGGGATAGAAAAATTCTTAAGTGATTGGGAAAATAGTAATAAGAAATAGAGAAATATATAATTTTATTATATGGTATGGTCATTAACTGTTAATTTATTTTTTAATCATATTAATGAAGTAAAAGCATTAATATGATTAAAATAATAAATTTTAAAACTACTTTTATTAACGACATCTGAAGTATTAACTAGAGATAATATAATTTATATCTAAGTACTTTAGATGTCTATTTTTATGGTTATTATTAATAATAACATAAATAAAAAATTAGGAGGGGTAAAATGAGAATTAAGAGAAATCTAAAAAAATTCTTAGCTTCTGCAGTAGCTTTTACTTTTATAATGGGTAATTTGCCAATGAATTTAGTAAAAGCAGCTGCTGAAGAATTAAACGCTAAAACAGTTCAAATTCTTGCAACTACAGATTTACATGGAAAATTTGTTCCGTATGATTATGCAAGAGCAACAACATCATATGGAGGATTAACTCAAATATCAACATTAGTAGACCAACAAAGAGAGAAAAATCCGAATACTATACTTGTTGATAATGGAGATAACATTCAAGGAAATTATAATCATTTATTTTTGAATGATGAAAAAAATCCTATGATGCTAGCAATGAAAGATATAGGATATGATTCATTTAATTTAGGAAATCATGAATTTAATTTTGGTATGGACAAGTTATTTAAAATAACGAATCAAATCAAAGATGATGTAAAGGTTTTATGTGCCAATTTATACAAGGATGGAAATAGAGTTTTTGATGCATATACAATCAAAGAATTACCTAATGGAATAAAAGTTGCAACAATTGGTGTTGCTACTCCACATATTGACAAGTGGGATGGGCCAAATTTAGTTGGTTATACACCTACTAATCCAACTGAAGAAGTTGCGAAGGTTATCAATGAAATAAAAAAAGCTGGTGGTGCTGATGTATATGTAGTTACAGCACATATGGGTTTCAATGGTGAATACGGCAAGGGAGATTCAGCAAAGGAACTTGCCGAAGCAAATCCAGATGTTGATGTAATTGTTATGGGACATAGTCATGAAACCGATGTTAAAAAAACAGCTGGAAATGCAATTTTAATTCAACCAACCAATAATGCCGGAAGTTTAGGCAAAGTAGAAATTACTTTAAAAGCAACTGAAAATAATGGATATGAAATAAAAGATAAAGTAGGATCATTTATATCTGTAAATAAGGATGTAGCTGAAGATAAAGCTTTATCAGAAGCTTTAAAAGAATATGACAATAAGGCAAAGGCAGATGCTAGTATCGTTATTGGTAAATTAGAAGGACCAAGTTTAGCAGACAAAAATGAAATAGCTGATATTCCAGAATCTTTGGTTAGAGATCAAGGTATAACAGATTTGGTTAATGAAGTTCAATTATATAACAGCAAAAAACACTTAGAATCAAAGGGAATAGATCCTAATTCAGGATATCAAGTATCTGCAGCTGCATTGTTTGATGCAAGTTCAAATATGTTATCTGGAGACATAAAGAAATCAGATGTATCAAATATATATAAATATGATAATAAACTTTACACAATAAAAACAAATGGAAAGCAACTTAAGAGATTTATGGAATGGACATCATCCATATATAATACATTTAAAACTGGAGATTTAACAGTATCATTAAATCCTGATATAAGATTGTATCAATATGATATGTTTGATGGTATTAGTTATGAAATAAATATTTCTAAGCCAGCAGGAAAAAGAATTGAAAATGTAAAGTTTGAAAAAGATGGAAAAGCTGTTGGAGATAATGATATAGTTTATTTATCAGTAAATAACTATAGATATGATTCAATACTTAATGCAACTACAAATCCTGTATTTGAACCAGGAACGCATGAAAAAATATATGATACAAATAATGATAAAATCTCAGATATGAGAGATTTAATAACTGATTATATAGTTAAAGTTAATGGTGGAACTATAAAAAGAAATATAGATAACAACTGGAAGTTAACAGGGGTTATTTATGATGAGGCCTTAAGAGCACAAGTAGTTAAATTAGTTAATGAAGGTAAATTAACTATACCTAAAACAGAGGATGGAAGAACTCCAAATGTAAAGAGTTTAACTTGGAGTGATGTTTTAAAAGCTCTAAATACAAGACGAATAGATATAATGAGTTTTAATGATTTTCATGGAAATGTAGAAGAAAGTGGCAAGAATGTAGGAGCAGCTAAATTAGCAACTGCTATTAAAGATAGAACATCTTTAAATGATTCAGCAAATTATGAAGCAATCCCATTATCAGCAGGAGATTTATATCAAGGAACTGCTATATCTAATTTAACTCATGGAGCACCTGTAACTGAATTCTTAAAAGAAATAAAATTAAAAGGTTCAGCAATTGGTAATCATGAATTTGATTGGGGAAGAGAAAATATACAAAAATGGGCTAAAGAAGGTGAGTTCGAATTCTTAGCAGCTAATATAGTTGATAAAAAAACAGGAAAAGCTGTGGATTGGGCAAAACCTTATAAGATTATTGAAGCAGATGGTTTAAAGATAGGTATAATAGGAATAACAACACCAGAAACTGCTTATAAAACAACACCAGAAAATGTAAAGGATTTAAGTTTCTTAGCTCCAGCAGAAGTAGTTAATAAATATGCAAAACAACTAAAAGAGCAAGACAAAGTAAATGCAGTAGTCGTACTTTCACACTTAGGAGCTAAACAAGACCCTGCAACAAAAGAAGTAACTGGAGAAGCAGTAGATTTAGCTAAGGCTGTAAGTAATGTAGATGGAATAATAGCAGCACATGACCATCAATTCACTAAAGCAAAAGTAAATAATATAAATATAATTGAAGCTGGATATAATGGAAGAGGATTAGGAACACTTTCATTTGATTTTGATGAATCTGGTAAACTTCTAGCAGTTAATTCTAATTTAGATGAACTATATAAGAGAAGTTCAAATATAGTTCCAGATGAAAATGTTTTAAATATAGTTAATAAGTATAGAGATGATTTAAGATATGTACTAGATGAAAGGATAACAGACTTAAGTGTTGATTTAGAGCATGATAGCTATAATGGGCTAACACCACTTGGAACAGTTATATCAGAAGCAATGAGAAAAATAACTAATTCAGATATAGCTATTACAAATGGTGGAGGAATAAGAGCTCCATTATCAGCAGGTGTTCTAACAATGGGAAATTTATATACAATAATGCCATTTGACAATACTCTATTTACAATGGAGTTAAAAGGTTCAGATATTAAAACTGCTATAGAACACGGAATAATGCCAGGCAATATGGGATGGGGTCAATTCTCAGGAATAAAGGTTTGGTATGATAAAGATGCTAAAGCAGGTGAAAGAGTTACATCTATTAGATTAGCAGACGGTACACCTTTAGATATGAATAAATATTATAAGGTAGTAACTAATGACTTTATGGCAAGTGGCGGAGATGGATATGACTTCAGCAATGCAAGAAACATGTCAGATACTAACTTAGTTATGAGAGATGAGATAATAAAAGAGTGGAAAGCTAATGGTGTAAATACCAATATACAAGAACTTTTAATAGCTGGTGTTGATGATACAAAGGATAATACAAAACCTGAAGAAGGCGGAAACACAGGAGAAAATGGAAGTACAGGAGAAACAGATAATAATGGGAATAAGGGGGATAACAATAACCCAAACAATTTACCAGCTACAGGAGGACAAAATTCAATGAATTTATTAATATTTGCTTTATTAATATCTGGAGTTGGATATGTTATGTTTAGAAAGAAGACAGAAGAAAAAGCTAATTAGTAATAAATAATTGTTTAAAGAACTATCTTATAATCTAAGATAGTTCTTTTTAAATATGTAAGTATTAAAATGATAAATTAGGAAATAATAGTAATAAAGCAATTAATAAAATTATCTTGAAAAATTAATTATATTAATTCATAATATAGGTACATATATAAAATCTATGAGATTCATATCTTTAAATTTATATCTGAAAATATCCCAAGTGAAATTAATAAACTATTTAAAACTTTGATTTGTATCATAGTTAATTTTATTAACTATAATTATGCTATAAATAAAAATAATATATGGAGGTGTAGTTTTGACTAAAGAAACATATGAAAGAAAAACTTTAGCAGAATTAAAAGAAATAGCCAAAGAGCTTAACATAAAAAATATAAGCAAGCTTAAAAAAAGCGAATTAATAGATGCAATAATTGAGAATTCACCAAAAAGTATAGAAAAGAATGGTGTAATATTACAAGAAAAGATAACTCCTAAGGTAAGAGTAGAAGATATAAGCGCAACAAATAATACTTTTACTAAGGAAAATAAAGAGGAAAATAAAGAAGAAAATAAAGAAGAGAAAAGAGAAAGATTAAAGGTTATGATAAATGAATCTAATACTGCAAAAGGAGTATTAGAGATATTAGAAAATAATAGCTTTGGATTTTTAAGATGTAGCAATTATCAAACAGGTGAAAATGATGTTTATGTATCGCCTTCTCAAATAAGAAGATTTAATCTTAGAACTGGGGATGAGGTAGAAGGAAAAGTTAGAGAAGCAAAAGAAGGAGAAAAATTCAAGGCGTTACTTTATGTTGAAAGAGTAAATGGAGAAAATCCTGAAAGAGCTGTTGGGAGAAAATCTTTTGAGACTCTAACACCTATTTATCCACAAGAGAGATTACATTTAGAAACTGATAATGAAGGTGATTTATCATCAAGACTTATGGATATAATTTGTCCTATAGGTAAAGGGCAAAGAGGAATAATAGTTGCTCCGCCTAAGGCAGGTAAGACTACTTTATTAAAGAAGGTTGCTCAAAATATATCTAAAAATTATCCAGATGTAAAGCTAATAGTTTTACTTATAGATGAAAGACCAGAAGAAGTAACAGATATGAAGAGATCTATAAATGGAGATGTTATTTACTCAACTTTTGATGAGGAGCCTCAAAACCATGCTAAGGTTTCTCAAATGGTATTAGAAAGAGCTAAAAGAATGGTTGAGCAAGGAAAAGATGTAGTTATATTATTGGATAGTTTAACAAGATTATCTAGAGCATATAATTTAACTATTACTCCAACTGGTAGAACTTTATCAGGTGGATTAGATCCAGGAGCATTAATAATGCCTAAAAAGTTCTTTGGAGCAGCGAGAAACATAGAAGAAGGTGGAAGTTTAACTATACTTGCAACTGCTTTAGTTGATACAGGTTCTAGAATGGATGATATGATATTCGAAGAGTTTAAAGGAACAGGAAACATGGAAGTGCATCTAGATAGAAAGCTTCAAGAAAGAAGAATCTTCCCAGCAATAGATATATACAAGTCAGGAACTAGAAAAGAAGACTTAATTCTATCAGAAGAAGAAAAAGAAGTTGCATATTCTATAAGAAGAGTTATGTATAGAGATGGAAATGTAGAAAATGTAACAGAAAAATTAATAAATATGCTTTCCAAAACTAAAAGTAATAAAGAGTTTATAAGTATATTTACAAAAAGTGAAATAGAAAAGAAATAATAAAATGCGTATAAGGGAATTACTCTTATACGCATTTATTACTTTAATATTAATTTATCAGCTAAATCTACTATACTTTGTTTAGAATAACAAGAAGATAATTTAGATAGTTTAAAACGCATTTGTTCTAATTCTTTAGGGCTAGAAATTAAATTATCTATTTCTAAATTTAATTCAAGTAGATTATCTACATATAGGGCATAGCCGTTAGAAGTTAAAAATTCTACGTTTTCTGTTTCTTGCCCAGGAATAGCAAATGGAATTAATAAAGGTAAGTTTTTATTTATAGCTTCACTTACTGTCAAACCACCAGGTTTACTTATTATTAAATCAGAGTATTCCATTAAAGAATCTATATCTTTAGAAAAACCTAATATGTGAAGTTTTTTATCTTTAATTGAATACTTATATTCATTTAGTAAAGTTTCTTTTAGATTTTCATTTCTACCACAAACTACCGTTATCCTAAGTTTATTTGAATTATTTAACAATTCTTTTAAAACGTAAGAAATATTTTTTAGTCCCATGCTACCACTCATTAATAAAATATTAAAGTAATCATCATTTTTAGCAGTTTTAACGTCAAAATTATTTTCTAAAAATTCATCTTTTACAGGAATTCCAAATGGAAAAATTATTCTAGAATCTATTCCTCTATTAGATAACTCTTTTCTTGTATATTCACTTGCTGTTATATACGCATCTATATTCTTATCAATATAAGTTGAATGAGCTTTAAAATCCGTTACTATAACTATAGTTGGTTTATCTAGGCCTTTTCTTTTAAGAGAGCCCATTATATTTACAGCAAATGGATGAGTAACTAAGATAATATCAGGATTAGTAGAGTTAATAAGCTTTGACAACTTTTTTCTAGTAAAAGAAAATACTATAGATAATAGTTTGTTCGTAAGCTTTGTATCTGTAATTTTGTATCCCAATCCATAAGTTTTAGGAAATAATGAAGCTGATATTTCATATCCTGTAATAAATAACCTAGTTAGAATTTTACTATTGTTCTTTAAAAAGTCATGACGTATTATTTCGTAACCAGACTTTTCAAAGGAACTAGATATAGAACTTGCTGCTTGATTATGACCTTCTCCTGTAGAAGTAGTTAATATTAAAATTTTCTTCATGATCATATAACACTCACTTTTCTAAAATAACATAATAAATAATTACCATTATATTATAATACAAATTTTAAAATAAAGCATAGAAAAGTAAAATTCTAAGATAAATTTAAGAAACAAAAGAAAAATGGGAAAGACTAAGTCTTTCCCAGAATTTCTATTTGTTAAGATTAAATCTCTTATTGAATTTGTCAACTCTTCCGCCAACATCAATGATTTTTTGTTTACCAGTGAAGAATGGGTGGCATTTAGAGCATATTTCTACTTTAAGTTCATCTTTAACTGAACCAGTTGTAAAAGTATTTCCACATGCACACTTAACTACAGCTTCGTGGTTGTATTTTGGATGTATGCCTTCTCTCATATTTTTCACCTCTTTCGACTACTTAAATAACCATTTGAGTATATCATAGGAGCATAGTTGAGTCAAGTTGGTTACATAATAAAAATATCTTTGATTAGTTGTAATATAAAATGCTATAATCGTAATATATCTAAGGAAAAGGAGACGTATTATGAGTAAATTATATTTTAGATATGGAGCTATGAATTCTGGAAAATCAACACATCTTATGCAGGTAGCACACAATTACGAGGAAAGAGGAATGAAAGCTATACTAATGAAACCTTCTACTGACAAAAAGGGTGGGGAAAATTTAGTTTCTAGATTAGGTGTTGAGAGAAAAGTAGATTTAGTTATTTTTAATGATGACAATATATTGGAAAAGGTTCAAGAATATAGAGATATCAACAAAGATATAGATTGTATATTAGTAGATGAAGTACAATTTTTAAAAGCAGATCAAATAGACCAGTTATTTGAATTAGCAGTTGTACTAGATATACCAGTGATTTGTTATGGTTTAAGAACTGATTTTAAAATGCAAGGTTTTGAAGGAAGTACAAGACTGCTATTACTTGCTCATAGCATAGAAGAAATGAAAACAATATGTAAGTGTGGAAGGAAAGCTGTGCTAAATGGAAGAAAAATTAACAATAGATTTGTTTTTGAAGGGGAACAAATTGCTATAGATAATGTAGATGATGTAGAATATGAATCTTTATGTGGACACTGCTATTTTAAATACAAAAATAATTTATAAATAGGAAGAGTGGTAAAATGAAAAAGTGTGATGTTGGAGGACAAGCTGTTATAGAAGGTGTTATGATGAGAGGGAGTAAAGGCCAAGCTACTGCTGTTAGAACACCTAATAAAGAGATCGAAATAGATTTTAAAAAGATAATTCCTATAACTAAAAAATATAAATTTTTAAATATTCCTTTTATTAGAGGTATATTCGTACTTGTTGATTCATTAATTACAGGAATAAAAACATTAAATTATTCAGCATCTTTTTTTGAAGATGAGGATGAAAGTGAATCAAAATTTGAACTTTGGCTTAAAAATAAGTTTGGCGAAAAAAGTAATGACTTAATAATTGGTGGAACTATGATTTTATCTTTTGCTATTGCAATAGGATTATTCGTTGCATTACCTACAGCAATTGCATCAATATTTAATTTATTAAATTTATCACCTGTAGCTTTAAATTTAATAGAAGCTGTAGTTAGAATAATAATCTTACTTATATATATGTATTCTATAAGTAAGATGGAGGATATATATAGAGTTTTTCAATACCATGGAGCAGAGCATAAATCAATATTTTGCTACGAAGCTGGTGAAGAATTAACTATAGAAAATGTTAAAAAGTTTAGTAGGTTTCATCCTAGATGTGGAACTAATTTTTTATTTTTAATTATGTTCGTAAGTATAATTATATTTAGCTTTACAGGATGGGGAGGTTTCTTAGAAAGAATTTTATTAAGAATATTACTAATCCCAGTTGTATCAGGAATAACATATGAGTTAATAAGATGGCTTGGCAAAAATAATAATAAATTATCTAAAGTAATAGCATATCCAGGTTTAAAGCTTCAAGAGCTTACAACAAAAGAACCTGATGATGATCAAATAGAAGTTGCTATTGCAGCTCTTATGAGTGCAGAGGGAATAAAGCCAAAAGAAAATACCATAGGTGAGTTACTTCAAATAGGCTCAAAGAGATTAAAGAGCAAAGAAATAGAAAACTATATGTTAGATACACAATTATTACTAGGAAATGTTTTAGCAAAGGATAAATTGTATATAATAACAAATAGAGACAAGAAGGTTTCTATTAATGATGAAAAAGAATTTTTTAAGTTAATAGAAAAAAGGGAAAATAGAATGCCTATTAAGTATATTTTAGGTGAAACTGAATTTATGGGTTTAGATTTTAATGTAAAAGAAGGAGTTTTAATTCCAAGAGGAGATACAGAAGTTTTAGTTGAAGAGTTATTAAAGCTTATTCCAGAAGATAAAAGTTTAGATGTTTGTGATTTATGTTCAGGAAGTGGTGCTATCGGAATAGCTCTTGCTCATTACAGAAAAAATATAATGGTTGAAGAAATAGATTATTATAAAACTCCAGAAGAAGTAACCAAGGAAAATATTATTAAGCAGGGTTTAGAGGATAGAGTTAAATTTATCAAAAGTGATTTATTAAAAGAGCCTATAGCCAAAGGAAAAAAATATGATATTATTGCATCAAATCCACCATATATAAGAGAAGAAGAAATAATTAGTTTAATGGATGATGTTAAAGATTATGAGCCTCATACAGCTTTAGATGGAGGGGTAGATGGATTAGACTTTTATAGAAGAATAATAGAAGAAAGTAAACTTGTTTTAAATGAAAATGGAATACTTGCATTTGAAATAGGTCATGATCAAGGTGAGGAAGTTACAAAACTGATGAGTTTATCAGGCTTTAATAGATTGAAAGTATTTAAAGATTTGGCAGGATTAGACAGAGTTGTACTTGGTTACTTTACTTATTGATAAATTTCTATCTTTTGTGATATAATAGGTAGATGTTAAAAAATATAGTACGGAGTGATATTTATGTTATTAGATAAATTGGCTTTTATAGAAAATAAATATGATGAATTATCTGTAAAGATATCAGATCCTTCAATTATGGCTAATCAAACAGAATGGAGAAAGCTATGTAAGGAACACGCTGATTTAGAAATTATAGTTAATGCATATAAGGAATATAAAACTGTTGTAGAAGATTTAAGTGCAAATAAAGAGATGTTATCAGAAGAAAGCGATAGAGAAATGAGAGAAATGCTTTCAGAAGAAATATCAATGCTAACAGCTAGAGAAGAAGAGTTAGAAAAGCATATACAAATACTTCTATTACCTAAAGATCCTAACGATGACAAGAACGTTTTTGTAGAAATCAGAGGGGGTGCAGGTGGAGATGAAGCTGCTTTATTTGCAGCAAATCTTTTTAGAATGTACACAAGATATGCAGAAACTCAAAGATGGTCAGTAGAATTAATGAGTGCAAATGAAACTGATATAGGTGGATTTAAAGAAGTAGTATTTATGATTAAAGGTAATGGAGCTTATTCAAAGCTTAAGTATGAAAGTGGAGTTCATAGAGTGCAAAGAGTTCCAGATACAGAATCAAGTGGTAGAATTCATACTTCAACAGCAACAGTAGCAGTTTTACCAGAAGTTGATGATGTTGAAATAGAAATAAATGAAAAAGACTTAAGAATAGACGTTTATAGATCTTCAGGTAATGGAGGACAATGTGTTAATACAACAGATTCAGCAGTAAGAATTACACATTTACCAACTGGCGTTGTTGTTGCATGTCAAGATGAAAAATCACAATTAAAAAATAAAGAAAAAGCTATGAAGGTTTTAAGATCTAGATTATACGAAGCTGCAGAAGCAGAGAGAAGTGCTGGTATAGCAGAGGATAGAAAGAGTCAGGTAGGTTCGGGTGATAGAAGTGAAAGAATCAGAACTTATAATTATCCTCAAGGAAGAGTTACTGATCATAGAATAGGATTAACCCTTTATAAGCTAGAATCATATTTAAATGGTGATATAGAAGAAGTAATTAATGCATTAATTACAGCAGATCAAGCTGAAAAAATGAAAAATATGGGTAATACTGACGCTATTTAATAAAAAAAGCCTTGCATTTAATTATGTAGGGCTTTTAAAGTAGGTGGGAAGAATGAAAATAAACAAAGCATTAAAAAAAGAAAAGAATCATAAAAAGCAATTCTTTATATTAATGTTAATATTATTTACAATACTTCCTTTAGTAGCTTTCTTATCACAAATTAAGGTTATATTTTTATGGGTATATTTAGCTATAATAGAATGTTTAATAACAATAGCTTGCATAACAAAGCTAAATTATCATAGGTTAAAATTTACTTGTAGCAACAATAAGCTTAAGTTTAAAAGTGGGTTGTTTTTTAAAGAATCAGTAATTATATGTGATAAAGTGGCAGTGGTACATACAGATAAAACTAAGGAAGATATGGATATAATACTAATAACTATTGTTAAGTTTAGAAATAGATATTTAAAAGAAATAACAAAAGGATTTATTAAAAGGTATCCAGAAGCTGCAGAAGAATATTTAAAGGCTAAAAAAATAAATCCAGAAGAAACATACTATTTTCAAGTTATAAAAAGAGGTGCTCTTAAAAAGTATAATTTATTAGATGAAATATATAAAAATTGTGTTAGGGCATCATACACATCTTCTGCTATAGAAAACATAAAGATAGCTAGAGAGCAAATAGAAATATAAAAAGAAAGAAGGTAGGACTTTTGGAAACAAAGGTAGCTATTATCAAAGATATTAATAATGATATTAAATACATAAAAGAAGCAGCTAAAATTATAAAGGATGGAGGAATTGTTACATTTCCAACAGAAACTGTATATGGATTAGGAGCTAATGCGTTAAATGATAAAGCTGTAGAAAAAATATTTAATGCAAAAGGAAGACCACAAGATAATCCTTTAATAGTTCATGTTTCATCAAAGGATATAAATAATCTGGTAAAGAATGTACCAGAAGTAGCACAAAAGCTTATAAATAAATTTTGGCCAGGACCATTAACAATAATATTAAATAAAAAAGAAATAATTCCTAATAGAACTAGTGCTAATCTTGATACAATAGGTATTAGAATGCCTGATAATGATATTGCATTAAAACTTATAGAGTTATCAGGATGCCCTATTGCAGCTCCTTCAGCTAATATTTCAGGAAGACCAAGTCCAACAGAAGTTGAAAGATGTATTGAGGATTTAAATGGAAGAGTTGACTATATTGTTGGAGGAAAAAGAAGTAATGTTGGAGTGGAATCTACTATAGTTGATTGTACAGTTAACCCACCAGTAGTATTGAGACCTGGTGGTATAACATTAGAAATGTTAAAGGAAGTTAATAAAGATATAAATATTGATGAAGCTATAAAAGGAAAACCAAATGAAAATTTAAAGCCAAAAGCTCCTGGAATGAAGTATAGACATTATGCACCGAAGGCAAAATTAAAAATAATAAAGGGAAATAAAGAAAAAACTATTGAAAAAATTAATGAAATGGTACAAAATTATATAGATAATCAAAAAGAGGTTGTAATATTATCAACTGATGAATTATATAATAATTTCAATAATTGCAAAGTAATTTCTTTAGGAAGTGAAAAGAATCTATATGAAGTAGCGAGGAATCTTTTTGAGTCACTTAGAGCTTGTGATGATTTAAATGTTGATGTGATTTTATGTCAGGCTTTTGATGAAAAAGGTGTAGGGCTAGCTATAATGAATAGATTAAATAAGGCATCAGGTTTTGATATAGTAGAAGTATAATTAGGGAGGGAAGGGGGATACCTTTTCCTTTTTATTATATAAAATTTACCATTATAATGGTTAGGAGGTACATTCTTATGAAGATAGCATTAGGCTCAGATCATGGTGGAGTTGAATTAAAGGAAGAAATAAAAAAATATTTAACTCAAGAAGGATATGAAATAAGGGATTTTGGAACTAGTTCCAATGAATCATGTGATTATCCAGATTATGCTATACCAGTAGCAGAAGCAGTAGTAGCAAAAGAATTTGATTTTGGAATTTTAGTATGTGGAACAGGAATAGGAATAGGAATTGCAGCAAATAAGATTCCAGGTGTAAGAGCAGCTTTATGTAGTGATACGTTTAGTGCACATGCCACAAGAGAACATAATGATGCAAATATATTAACTATTGGACAAAGAATTGTTGGGCCTGGATTAGCTTTAGACATAGTAAAAACATTTTTAAATACTAAATTTGAAGGTGGAAGACATCAAAATAGAATTAATAAAATAACAGAGTTAGAAAAAAGATATAATAAATAATATAATTGTTAATGCAATAGGAGGAATATAAATGAGTAAAGTAACACAAATAGATCATCCATTAATATTACATAAGTTGGCTTTTATAAGAAGTAAGGAAACTGGTTCAAAGGATTTTAGAGAACTAGTAGAAGAAGTTTCAATGCTTATGGCTTACGAAGTAACAAGGGATTTAAGTACAGAGGAAGTAGAAATAGAAACTCCAATTTGTAAAACAAAGTGTAAGATGTTAGCAGGTAAAAAAATGGCTATAGTTCCTATCTTAAGAGCAGGCCTTGGAATGGTAGATGGTATGCTAAAGCTTATACCAGCAGCAAAGGTTGGTCATGTAGGATTATATAGAGATGAAGAAACTCTTCAACCAGTAGAATACTTCTGTAAGTTACCTCAAGATATAGCAGAAAGAGATGTAATAGTAGTAGATCCAATGTTAGCTACAGGTGGATCAGCAGCAGATGCTATAACTATGTTAAAGAAGAGAGGAGCTAAGAATTTAAGACTTATGTGCTTAATAAGCTCTCCAGAAGGTATAGAGTTTGTTCAAAAAGCTCATCCTGATGTAGATATATATGTTGCTGGAATAGATGAAAAATTAAATGAACATGGATATATAGTTCCTGGGCTTGGAGATGCAGGCGATAGATTATTTGGAACTAAATAATTAAATTAATATAAATAAGGAGTAGCTTTTTATAAGTTGCTCCTTATTTAATGTCGAGGAAAGTATAAAAATTTAAAGTTTTGAAAATGTGATTATATAAGGCTTTTAGTAATTCAATGTAAAGAAGTAGAGTTGTTTTATACTTTCCTAACCTTCAGTTTGTAAGTGACATATGTAAGTTTGCGTTGACTTGGAGCGGAGCGAAGGAATAAGTAAACTTACATATCGCTACTTTTTTATTATTGAGCATAAAAAAGATATCTCAAATATATTTAAAAAAAGTTAGATTAATAGAGTTTAAATATAGAAAAATTAAGGCTTAAGATAGAGCAATATTTGTTTATTTGCTAGTAAGAGTGTATAATTATATAAGCATTGAATTTACGAAAATATGTAATAATTAAACTAGAATAAAGCTTATAAAAAATAGAAATAGTAAATATTAATAATGGAAATAATTTAATTTATATATAAATCAGGAGGAATCTAGAATGAATAAGAAAAAAGTTATAACTATATTTGGAACCAGACCAGAAGCTATAAAGATGGCTCCTTTAGTAAAAGAACTAGAAAAAAGGGAAGGAATAGATTCAAAGGTTTGTGTAACAGCACAACATAGAGAAATGTTAGATCAAGTATTAGATTATTTTGATATAAAACCAGATTTTGATTTGAACATAATGAAGAGCAAGCAAACTTTAACTGGAATAACTAATAGGGTTCTAGAAGGATTAGAAGAAATATTTTTAGAAGAAAAGCCTGATATGATACTTGTTCATGGGGATACGACTACTACATTTTCAGGAGCACTTGCAGCCTTCTATCAACAAATTAAAGTTGGGCATGTTGAAGCAGGTCTCAGAACCTTTGATAAATATTTTCCATTCCCTGAAGAAATGAATAGAAAACTTACGGGAGCATTAGCAGATTTGCATTTTGCACCAACAAAAGGTTCTAAAGCAAATCTTTTAAGAGAAGGTGTTAATGAGAAAGATATCTACATAACTGGTAACACTGTTATTGATGCTATGCTTCACACAGTAAAGGAAGAATATATATTTGAAAATGATATACTAAACACGATAGATTTTGAAAATAAAAAAGTTATAATGATTACTGCTCATAGAAGAGAAAACTGGGGGCAAGGAATAGAAAATATATGTGATGCATTAAGTAAGATAGTAGAAGAAAATAAGGATGTAGAGCTAGTATATTTAGTGCATTTAAATCCAGTTGTTAAGGATGTTGTAAACAGAAAATTAGGAGACAAGGAAAGAGTTCATTTATTATCACCATTAGATACTAAAGAAACTCATAATTTAATGAATAAGTGCTTTATGGTAATGACCGATTCAGGTGGACTACAAGAGGAAGCACCACACCTAGGAAAACCAGTATTAGTTCTTAGAGATGTAACAGAAAGGCCAGAAGCAGTTGAATATGGAACTGTAAAATTAGTAGGTACTGATATTGAAAAGATAATAACTGAAGCTAATAATTTAATAAATAACAAAGATGAATATACTAAAATGAGTAAGGCTGCTAATCCTTATGGAGATGGTTTAGCATCAAAGAGAATTGCAAATATAATTGAAGATTATTTTAACATAAGAACGTTAGAAATAGATGAATTTTTAAGATAGATTTTGAAAATTATGGTTGAATAAAAGGGATAAAGTGATATAATTAAATTGTGTTAATTGTTTAACAAATTAGATAATTCTGACTATTATATGGAGGAGATGTGGATTATGAGAGAAGTTATAATTGCAAGTGCAGTAAGAACTGCTATTGGTTCATTTGGAGGAGCATTAAAAGACGTATCAGCAGCAGAATTAGGAGCAGTAGTAATAAAGGAAGCTGTAGCTAAAGCAGGTATAAAGGGTGAATTAGTAGAAGAAGTTGTAATGGGTAATGTTATTCAAGCAGGGCTTGGACAAAATGTTGCAAGACAAGCAGCTATAAAAGCTGGATTACCAGTAGAAGTACCTGCTATGACAATAAATAAAGTTTGCGGATCAGGTTTAAGAACGGTTGCATTAGCAGCTCAAATGATAAAAGCAGGAGATGCAGACATAGTTGTAGCTGGTGGTATGGAAAATATGTCTCAAGCTCCTTATCTATTAAAAACATCTAGATGGGGCCAAAGAATGGGCGATGGAAAAATGGTTGATTCTATGATAAATGATGCCCTATGGGATGCATTTAACAATTATCACATGGGAGTAACTGCAGAAAATATAGCTAAAGAATGGAATTTAACAAGAGAAGAGCAAGATGAATTTGCAGTTAACTCACAATTAAAGGCTGAAGCTGCTATTAAGGCAGGTAAATTTAAAGATGAAATAGTACCAGTTGTTATACCACAAAGAAAGGGAGAGCCAAAGGTAGTTGATACTGATGAATATCCAAGGTTTGGTGCTACAATTGAAGGAATGGCTAAGTTAAAGCCTGCATTTATAAAAGATGGCACAGTAACTGCAGCTAATGCATCTGGTATAAATGATGGAGCAGCAGCTTTCGTAGTTATGAGTGCTGAAAAAGCAGAAGAATTAGGTATTACACCATTAGCAAAAATAGTTTCTTATGGACAAAAAGGATTAGATCCTTCAATTATGGGATATGGACCTTTCCATGCAACAAAAAAAGCTTTAGAAGTAGCAAATTTAAAAATTGAAGATTTAGATTTAATAGAAGCCAATGAAGCTTTTGCAGCTCAAAGTTTGGCAGTTGCAAAAGATTTAAATTTTGATATGAGTAAAGTTAATGTAAATGGAGGAGCCATAGCATTAGGCCATCCAGTTGGAGCATCAGGTGCAAGAATATTGGTTACATTACTTCATGAAATGCAAAAGAGAGATGCTAGAAAAGGTTTGGCAACTTTATGCATAGGTGGAGGAATGGGAACAGCTCTTATAGTTGAAAAAAAATAACTTTATATATAAAAGCTCTCGATATAAAATCGAGAGTTTTTATTTTGATATGAATTATAAAGATATTAATAGATAATAATAATAAATGAGAAAATATAATATTTACAATATAAAAGTGATATGTAGAACTGTATAAAATTTAAAGTAATATCTATAATAAGATTATTAAAACCTATATAACTGTTATATATATATAAAATATAAATACATACAAAAATATTTAGGAAAAATTATAAAGAAAAAAACTAAAAAATGAATAATCGAATAAATATTTATTCATCCTTTAAAATAGACACTAATAAATTATTACAGTATAAATGAATAAAAATTCATATAAACAAACAAAAATTGAAAAAAATGTAAATTTAATTTGAAAAAACTATTATGAAAATGATAACAACGGTAAAAATCTATATTTATAATATTCTGAATATTCTTCAAAATGAATAATAATTCTTTGATATTACTACACGAGAAGAAAATAGATGTAAAAATGAAGTTTGTTAAGTAAATAGAACTTAAATACTTAAAATCGTTAAATATAGATGTTAAATGTATTATATGAATAAATATAAGATTTTCATTAATGTTTTCAGAGTAATATAATAACAAGAGTTAGTTGGGAGTGAGGATAAAATGAGTAGAGAAATGAATAAGTTAATTTCTAATATGATAAAATATGATTTAATAGCAGGATTCATTTTTGTACTTATATTATCCTTTCTAATAGACTTAAAAGTGGCTTGTGTATTTTTATTAGGATTAATAGTATCATTAACAAATTCTATAGTTAGTGGATTAATCTTAGAATATTCTTTAAATAATGATAAAAGTATATTTTTAATTCTTGGATATATTATAAGAATATTTACTATCATTGTTATAGCATTGCCATTTTTAAATAACTTAATACAACTTATATCATATCTTACAGGATATTTATCACATTTTGTTTTGATAGTATTCTATTGGATAAAAACAGGGAAAGGAAGTGATTAAGTGGAACCACTAGAACCAATATGGTCTTACGTTGCTGGGCCAATTAAGATTGAAATAGTTCCAGAGGTGGTAATGCAGTGGATAACCATTGTGTTAATAGCTATTATTGCTATATGGTCAACAAGAAATATGAAGCTCAGACCTAATAAAAAGCAAGCAATAGTAGAATCTATATATACTATGTTAAAAAATGTAGTAACGGCTAATATGGGAGAAGAGTTTTTAGACATTATTCCTTTTATAGGAAGTTTAGCGGTATTTTTATTGTTTATGAATTTTACTGGATTAATAGGACTTCCTGTACCAACAAAGAACTTTACTGTAACAGTGGCATTAGCCTTAATAACTTTTTATATGGTACAATTTTATACTATACGAAAATACGGTTTGAAAAGTTATTTCGGAGGATATACATTCCCTCTTGCTATAATTACACCAATAAATATATTAGAGAGAATAATGCTTCCAGTATCATTGGCACTGAGACTATTTGGTAATATACTAGCAGCTACATTCTTAGTAGAATTGTGTTATGAAGCATTGCATCACATAGGATTTATAGCACAGATAGGAGTTCCTGTACCGTTACATGCATATTTTGATATTTTTGACGGTGGTATTCAAACAGTAATATTTGTAATGTTAACGATGATAAATATTAAAATGATAGCAGAACATTCAGGACATACAGAGCATTAATTTTTAGTTAAGTATTATATTAATTTATTAATTATATAATTATTATATTGTTTTATATTAAAGGAGGATTTTATTATGGAAATATCAATGAGAGCATTAGGAGCAGCTATAGCTGTATTAGTAGGTATAGGAGCTGCAATTGGAATAGGAAATGCAACAGCTAAGGCTGTAGAAGGAATATCAAGACAACCAGAAGCTAGTGGTAAGATAACTACTGCATTAATGCTTGGATCAGCTTTTGCAGAAGCAACTGCGATTTATGGCTTATTAGTATCAATCCTTTTAATATTCGTTGGAGTAAAATAGTGTCTTATGGCTCCAGAAGGGAGGTAGTTATATATGTTAATGGAAATAAATCCTAGCACCCTTATAGCCACTATAATTAACTTTATTATTCTTTTTGCAATTTTAAAATATTTCTTTTTTGCTAAGGTTGAGGCTATTGTTAGTGAAAGGGAAAATCTGATTAATGATCAACTAGATAATGCAGAAGAAGAATCAGAAAAAGCAAGAATGCTAGCAATAGAAAATGAAAGAGTATTAAAAAATGCTAGAGAAGAAGGTAAAAAAGTTACTGAAAGATATAAACAAAAAGCAGAAAAAATATATGAAGAAATAGTTGAAGAGGCTAATCAAGAAGCTAAGGTTATTTTAGAGAGGGCAAAAGTAGAAATCAATAGAGAAAAGGAAAAAGTAGAATATCAATTAAAGAAAGAGGCTATAGATTTAGCTATTGAACTTTCTAAAAAGGTTATAGAGAAAAATATAGATGAAGAAAAGAATAGAGAGTTAATTGGAGAATTTATAACCAAGGTAGGTAATTCATAATGTATGAATATTTAGACCGTAGATATGCATTAGCTCTTTACGAAGTAGCAGAAGAAAAAGGAAAAGTTCAACAGTATCTTCAAGATTTAAGAGAAATTTGTAACCTTATAGAAACAAATAAAGAATTCTACGAAGTAATTAAACACCCTCAAATTAGTACAAAAAAGAAAAAAAGGACTTTTATAAATATATTTAAAGGTCATATAGATGAGGAATTATTATCATTTTTATTAATTCTTATAGAAAAAGATAGAATACTTTATTTAAAAGAAAAGTTAAAGGAAATGGAAAAAATAGATTTAGAGAGAAAAAACACTCTAAATGGAATAGTAAAGACCACAGTTCCTTTAAATGAAGAAGAGTTCAGTAATTTAAAGTCTAAATTAGAAGAAAAGTATAATAAGAATATTATGCTTGAACAGATTATTGATGAAAGCATTCTTGGAGGAATATACGTAAGAGTTAATAATGATGTTATAGATGGAACAGTTAAATCTAAATTAGATGAGCTAAGAGATTTGATGCTTAGAACAGAATAGAGGTGAAGGTATGAATATTAAGCCTGAAGAAATAACTTCCATAATCAAAAAGGAAATAGAGAGATATGAAAAAGAAATAAAAACTGTAGACTCGGGTACTATAATCCAAATTGGTGATGGTATAGCAAGAGTTTACGGGTTAGATGATTGTATGGAAGGTGAATTATTGGAATTCCCTAACAATGTTTATGGAATGGCTTTAAACTTAGAGCAAGATAACGTAGGTTGTGTTCTTTTAGGATCAGAAGAAGGAATAAGAGAAGGCGATATCGTTAAAAGAACTAATAAAATTGTTGAAGTACCAGTAGGTGAAGCTTTATTAGGAAGAGTAGTTAACTCATTAGGAGATCCTATAGATGGAAAAGGTCCTATAAATAATTCTGGTTATAGATCAATAGAAGTACCAGCTCCTAGTATTATAGACAGAAGCTCTGTTAATGAGCCTTTACAAACAGGTATAAAAGCAATAGATTCTATGATACCGATAGGAAAAGGCCAAAGAGAGCTTATAATTGGAGATAGACAAACAGGTAAAACAGCTATAGCTTTAGATACAATATTAAATCAAAAAGGTAAAGATGTAATTTGTATTTATGTTGCTATTGGACAAAAACAATCAACTGTTGCAAATATAGTTAATACTTTAGAAGAGTTTGGTGCATTAGATTATTCTATAGTAGTAAGTGGTACAGCTTCAGAATCAGCACCATTACAATATTTAGCTCCATATGCAGGATGTAGTATGGGTGAATATTTTATGCATCAAGGAAAAGATGTACTTATAATTTATGATGATCTTTCTAAGCATGCAGTAGCTTATAGAACAATGTCATTATTACTTAGAAGACCACCAGGCAGAGAAGCTTATCCAGGAGATGTTTTCTATATTCACTCAAGATTACTAGAAAGAGCAGCTAAGCTTTCAAAAGAGAATGGTGGAGGATCTTTAACAGCTCTTCCGATAATTGAAACCTTAGCAGGTGATGTAACCGCATATATACCAACTAACGTTATCTCAATAACAGATGGTCAAATATTCCTAGAAGCAGATTTATTCCACTCTGGACAAAGACCAGCAGTAAATGCAGGTATATCAGTATCAAGAGTTGGGGGAAATGCTCAAATTAAAGCTATGAAACAAGTATCTGGTACTTTAAGATTAGAGCTTGCACAATATAGAGAGCTTGAGTCATTTGCTCAGTTTGGATCTGACTTAGATAAAGATTCTAAGAAGAGATTAGAAAAGGGTAAGAGATTAGTAGAGATATTAAAGCAAGATCAATATTCACCTATGGCAGTTGAAAAACAAATAGTAATTTTATATGCAATAGTGAAAGACTTTTTATCAGATGTCAAAGTTAGTGATGTTAGAAAGTTTGAGAGAGAGCTTTTAGAATATATGGATACTCATAATAGAGAATTATTAAAGAAAATAGTTGAAGTTAAGTCTTTAACTGATGAAATAAATGTAGAATTAGAAAAATCTATATTAGAGTTTAAGAAAATATTCTTACAAGATGCATAGCTTAAATAGCTATGCACTTCTTTAGGAGGTGGAAATTTGGGATCAGCAGGACTTATAGAAATAAAAAGAAGAATAAAGTCGGTTGAAAGTACAAGAAAGATAACAAAAGCTATGAATCTTGTAGCCACTTCTAAACTTAGAAAAACAAGGAAAGAACTTAATGATAATGAACAATACTATAGTTTATGTCAAGAAATATTAGATAATCTAATGGCTGTTTTACCACAAGATTATGAAAGTCCTTTCTTTAAAGAAGATTCTAAGAATTTAGATAAACTATATATTGTTATAGCTTCAGATACAGGTCTTTGTGGAGGCTTTAATGGTAATATAGCTAATATAATGAATGAAATGATTAAAGATAAAGGGTCATCAAAAGTAGTTGTGGCAGGAAGTAAGGGAATTTCTTATATGAAAAAATACGGATTTGATACTGTAAGAGAATATGTAGAAATTCCAGATATCCCTACTATAAAAGAAGTAAGGGCTATATACGAAGATTCTTTATATATGTTTAAAAGGGGAGAAATTGGAGAAGTTAATATAGTTTTTACAGAATTCATATCCCCAATAAAGCAAGAGGTTAGAATAGAGAAATTATTTCCTTTGCAAATAGAAAGTAAAGAGTCACAACAATTTTTAATTGAGCCTAGTTTAGAAGAGGTTTTAAATTCAAGTTTAGATGCATATTTTAAAAGCAAATTAAGAAGAGCTATGTTGCATTCAAAAGTTAGTGAGCAAAGTGCTAGAATGACTGCTATGGATGGAGCAACACGAAATGCTAATGATATATTACAATCTTTAAATCTTAAGTATAACAGAATAAGACAAGGAATGATAACACAAGAGATATCTGAGATTGTAGGAGGAGCAGAAGCTCAAAAATAGTAAGGAGGTATTGCTATGCCTGAAAAAGTAGGAAAAGTAGTTCAGGTAATTGGACCTGTAGTAGATATAAAATTTAATTCAGATGATTTACCTAATATCTATAACGAAATAAGAATAGATATGGAAGAAAAGTTATTAGTAGTTGAAGTTGAACAACATATGGGAGATGACATTGTTAGAACTATAGCTATGGAATCTACTGATGGCTTAAAAAGAGGTATGAAAGCTGTTGACATGGGAAGATGTATATCTGTTCCCGTAGGTAGGGAAGTTTTAGGAAGAGTATTTAATGTTCTTGGTCATCCTATAGACAATGCTGGTAATGTAGAAATTAAAGAGATGTATCCAATTCATAGACCAGCACCTAGCTTTAAAGAACAAGCATTAGAACCACAAATGTTTGAAACTGGAATTAAAGTTATAGACTTATTAGCTCCATATCAAAAGGGTGGTAAAATAGGTTTATTTGGAGGAGCTGGAGTAGGTAAAACAGTTCTAATACAAGAGCTTATTAATAATATAGCTAAAGAACATGGAGGTCTTTCTGTATTTACAGGGGTTGGAGAAAGATCAAGAGAAGGTAACGACTTATATTATGAAATGAAAGAATCAGGAGTTATCGATAAGACAGCTCTAGTATTTGGTCAAATGAATGAGTCACCAGGAGCTAGAATGAGAGTATCATTAACAGGTCTAACTATGGCTGAATATTTTAGAGATCAAGGTCAAGATGTTCTTTTATTTATAGATAACATATTTAGATTTACTCAAGCAGGATCAGAAGTTTCTGCTTTATTAGGAAGAATTCCTTCAGCTGTTGGATATCAACCAACTCTTGCAACTGAAATGGGAGCACTTCAAGAAAGAATAACATCAACTAAGAATGGATCAATAACATCTGTTCAAGCAGTATATGTACCTGCAGATGACCTTACAGACCCAGCTCCAGCTACAACATTTAGTCACCTTGATGCAACAACAGTTTTATCAAGAAGTATAGCAGAGCTTGGAATATATCCAGCAGTTGATCCATTAGAGTCTAATTCAAGAATATTAGATCCAAGAATAGTAGGAAGAGAGCACTATGATATAGCTACAGAAGTTAAAAATATCTTAGAAAGATATAAAGAGTTACAAGATATAATTGCAATCTTAGGTGTAGATGAATTATCAGATGAAGATAAAAAAGTAGTTGCAAGAGCAAGAAGAATTCAAAGATTTTTATCTCAACCATTTACAGTTGCGGAGCAATTTACAGGAATGCAAGGTAGATATGTTCCAGTAAAAGAAACAGTAAGAGGATTTAAAGAGATTTTAGAGGGCAAGTATGACGATCTTCCAGAATCAGCATTTTTATTTGTTGGATCTATAGAAGAAGCTATAGAAAAAGCTAAGACCTTAAGATAGGGGATGATGTTATGAGTAAAACTTTTAGTGTAACTATAATAGCCCCTGGAAGAGAAGCTTTAGTAATGGAAGCAGAAAGATTGACTACTTTAACTAAAGATGGTGAAATTGAATTTAGAGCAAATCATACTCCAATAATAGTAAGTACTATTCCAACTACAACATTAGTAGTTAATGGAGGTAATAAGCAAGAAATGTTCACATCATCAGGAATAATTTATATAAAAAATAATGAATTAAAGTTCTGTTGTGATGCCGTAGAGATGCCTTCAGATATTCACATTGATAGAGCACAAGAATCAAAGGTCAGAGCGGAAAGAAGATTAAAAGAAGGTAAGGATATAGATGTTGAAAGAGCTAAAAGATCATTAGCAAGAGCAAATGCAAGAATTGGTACCTTAGATACGAATAATTAACTTTAAGATTAAAAATAGAGTAATAAAAGAATTATGAAATTCTTTTATTACTCTATTTTTCATTTTACTAAAATACTATAAGTGTAAATAGTGACAATTAATCACAAAATTCAACCTAATCTATATATTATATTATAGCTATAGATTTTGAATAAAAAAGAATAAATTGGACAATACTTAAAAAAGAAAGGTATGGGGGGAATTTATGAAAAAAGTCATAAAAGTTATATCTTCTTTAATCTTCTCTTTGTTAATTATTGGGGCATTTCCAATTAAATCTGAGTCCATTTCCAATAAATTTAATTTAATAGAAACTCAGTTAATGGATACAAATGACTTTGTTGAAAATGGCGTTAAGATCGAATATAGTGTAAATCAATCTATATATAAAGAGAAAATTCTAATTGAAGAGCAATTAAAAAAAGTCTTTGGAGAAAATGTAGATATAAATAATAATAGTATTATTTATAGAGATGACTCCAAAGAAATAAAAGTATTATTATGGAGTGATAATGAAAATACAAAAGTTCAAATCACTTATATAAATAATAATAAGAATACCAATACTCTTGAAATTAGAAAAGAATTAAAAAAAATCCAAAATATTTCAGCAAAAAATATAAAATATTTTGATTTTGTAAGGGTAAAAATAATAGAGGATCAAAAACAACATCTGTTGGAGGTACTAAGGAACAATATAAAACAGGATACTTTAGAAATATTAGATATTTATAATGGTTCTGTAGCAAAGGGAAGATTATATGATGGAAATAGAATCAGTATAGGTCATATTAAATATGATACAGGAGAATATCTAATTATAGGAACACCAGTGATATTCGTAACATACTAACAATTCATTATGGAGGATAATATGGAAAAAATTGTAGTTGAAGGTGGTAATAAACTAAGAGGTGAAGTGAATATTAGTTTAGCTAAAAATTCTGTTTTACCAATAATAGTTGCAGGTATTTTAAGTCCAAATGATATTATTATCAATAATGCACCTATGTTAGAAGATGTAGTAGTTTTAACAGATTTGTTATTAGGAATGAACTGTGATATAGAAAATGACTCAAAAGGTAATTTAAAGATAAATACTTCTAATATTAAAGCAATTGATATGAATACTGAGTTAATAAGAAAAATGAGAGCATCTTTTCTAATTATGGGACCAATGCTATCGAGATTTGGAAGATGCAAAATTTCCATGCCTGGAGGATGCAATATAGGTAGTAGGCCTATAGATTTACATTTAAAAGGATTTAAGCTTTTAGGGGCAGAGATTGAAATAGGACATGGTTTTGTAGAAGCGAAGGCTAAAAAACTTAAAGGAAATAGAATATATTTAGATTTTCCATCTGTAGGTGCAACTGAAAATTTGTTAATGGCGTCTGTTTTGGCTGAAGGCACAACAATTATAGAAAATGCTGCAGAAGAACCAGAAATATGGGACTTAGCTAATTTTCTAAATTCAATGGGAGCTAAAGTTCAAGGAGCAGGAATGGGGAAAATAACAGTAGAAGGCGTAGATTCTTTAACTGGGATAAGCTATAAACCTATATATGACAGAGTTGAAGCAGGAACCTTTATGGTTGCAGCAGCTATAACAAATAGTAAGATAATCATAAATGGAGCTAATGAAGACCATTTAAGACCTACAATAGAGAAATTAAAAGAGTGTGGAGTAAAGTTTGAGAGTATAAAAGAAAATGTTATGTTAGTTGATGGAACAGATAAGAAGAGACCTGTTGATATAAAGACATTACCTTATCCTGGTTTTCCAACTGATATGCAAGCTCAAATGATGACATTATTGTCGGTAACAAAAGGATCAAGTATTATAACAGAAACGATATTTGAAAATAGATTTATGCATGTTGCAGAATTAGTAAGAATGGGAGCAAATATAAAAATTGATGGAAGAACAGCAATTATAGAAGGAGTAGATTCTTTAACAGGATGTGATGTTAAAGCTACTGATTTGAGAGCTGGAGCAGCTATGATACTAGCTGGGTTAGTGGCTCAAGGAAATACAGAAATTAGTGATATATATCATATAGATAGAGGTTATGTGAATATAGAAGAAAAATTTAGAGGCTTGGGAGTTAATGTATATAGAGTTGATAAATAGATATATTATAAATAATTATAGCTATATTCGCCTAATTAAAGAACTTAGATTTATTCTAAGTTCTTTAATTTTATACTTTAATATATAGGAAAGCATAAAGATTTGAAATTTTGAAAATATCAATATATAAGGCTTTTAGGAATTAGATTTAGAAAAGTAGATTTGTTTTATACTTTTCTTACCTTCAGTTTGGAAGTGGACATATGTAGGTTTGTGTTGATTTGGAGCGGAGCGACGGAATAAGTAAACTTATATATGTTCACTTTTTTTATTATAATGATTTAAATAACTCAACATAAAGAATAAAAAATAAAGTATAATTAGGAAATTTTAACATATATTAAATTGTATTAGTTAAAGGGAGGCGATGTTTTTGAAAAATAAAATAAGTTCAATGAGAGATTTAGTAGAACTTGGACTTTTCAGTACTTTAGTTTTAATATTTATGATTGTAATTCCAATGATTGTAATCAAATCTTCTTCAGTAAGTGCATTAGAGGAAATTTCTCAAAATGGTATAGAAGATAATGTTGGTTCAAACGAAAATAAGTTTATAACTTTATCTGGAAATGATGTTATAAAAGTTTATATAACTAATGAAGACAAGATAGTAGATATACCTTTAGAAGAGTACGTAAAGAGCGTAGTTTCAGGAGAAATGCCAGCAAGCTTTGAAATAGAAGCTTTAAAAGCACAAGCTATAGCAGCAAGAACTTATGTATCTGCAAAAAGAACTAGACCCTGTAATAATGCTAAAGGTGGCGATGTTTGTGATACTACACATTGTCAAGTGTATATAAGTAAAGAAATTAGGTTAGAAAAATGGGAGAATAGTAGTAGTGAGAACTGGTCAAAAATTTCAGAGGCTGTTGATGCTACAAAGGGACTGGTTTTAGCATATAATAGTGAATTAGTTCAATACCCACAATTTTTCTCTACAAGTTCAGGAAAAACAGAAAATGCTGTGGATGTATTCTCGAGCGATGTTCCTTATTTAGTTTCTACTGAAAGTAAAGGGGAAGAAATAGCTCCTAAATACACAGATGAATCCAAATTTAACATAGATGATTTTGTAAATAAAATAAATTCCAAATACGCAGATGCAAATATTAGTAAGGATAATTTACAAGGTAATATAGAGATTTTATCTAGAAGTGATGCTGGTGGGGTAAAAGAAATAAGATTTGGTAAAGCAAAAGTAAAGGGAACAGATTTCAGGTTATCTTTTGGCCTAAACTCAACAAATTTTGATTTTAAAATAAGTGGAAATGAAGTAATATTCAATTGCAGGGGCTATGGACATGGAGTTGGTATGAGCCAATGGGGAGCAAATGTTATGGCTAAGGATGGTAAAAAATATGATGAAATTTTAAAACATTATTATACAGGTATTGATTTAAAGGAAGTAAAATTTAATTAAGAATCATAAGTATGTTTAAGTAAGTAGTAAAAAGTAATGGAAATTTAATTAAAAGTTTTAATTTTTAAAAGACAATATACATGTTTATTTTAAATAGGCATATATATTGTCTTTTTATATTTTACATATTTAAAGTGAATACAACAACTAGTTAGATGATAGTTTAGATGAGGTTTTTTGTTATTAAATGTAGAAATTTGATGTAAATAAATCAATTTGCATTTGTATTAATTTATGATAACGGGCAAGAATACAAAAAGGAGGTGTTGATATGGACCAAAATAAGAAAGACAAGGTAAAAGACTTTTTCAGAAAGGAGGGCTTTTATTTAGTACTATTCCTTTGTTTGTGTGTAATTGCAACTGTTGCAGTAGTTACAACGAAAAGAAATAAAGCTTTAGAACAAAGTAATAAAGCAGAAAATGAATTCACTTTAAATATTGATGATAAATCTACTTCAGAAGTTCAAAAGCAAAATGCTGACAGGGTTGAAAATAATCAAAACAATGAATTAGCACAAGAACAAGAGGTAGCATCTACAGAACAAGATGTTAATGTTTCTGCTGGAACGAATGTAGAGGTTAAATTTAAAAAACCTTTAGAAGGATCAATTGCAAGAGAATATTCTTATCCAAAGCCACAAGCTATGAGCGATGGAAGCAGTAGGAATATTAGAGGAATAGATATAAAAGCTAGTGTTGGAACTGAAGTTAAATCTGCTGCAGTGGGAGAAGTGAAAGAAGTTTCAAGCAAAGTTGAAGAAGGAAGCTATGTAGTTATTGCTCATGCTAATGGATTATATACAAAGTATTGTAATTTATCCAAAGACATAAGAGTAAATGTTGGAGATAAAGTAACAGAAGAAACTGTTATAGGAACTGTTGGAAACAGCTCAAAAATATTTACCAATGATGAATTCGGTGAACATTTGAATATACAAGTTCAAGATGTAAATGGAAAAGATTTAAATCCAACAACATATTTTACGTTTAATCAAGAATAATAAATAATTCATCAGTCATTTGGTTTAAATGACTGATGAATAAATTAGATACTAATGGTCACATATTAATAGTTTATCCAAAGGGAGGTAATATTTTGAAGGATTATATAGAAGAAAGAGTTTTAGAGGTTGCTAAATATATAATAGATTCTAAAGATACAATTAGGAAGACAGCTAAGGTATTTGGAGTTAGTAAAAGCACTATTCATAAAGATATGACAGAAAGATTACCAAAGATAAATCCAGCTATAGCAGAACAAACTCACTCTATATTAGAGTTAAATAAAGCAGAAAGACATATTAGGGGTGGAAAAGCCACTAAAATGAAATATAAAACAGCAGAGTAAGTAAATGATTACGAATTTAAGTACAAACATATTGAAGGATTACCATATTCCATATATAATAATAAATATGCTAATAATGCAAAATAAGAGAAATTTTGAAAGATTTTATAGTGCGAAAAGAGTAGGAGTGAACAAGGAATGTGGTTTTGGAGAAGTGGGAGCGATCTAGGAATAGATTTAGGAACAGCAACAGTTTTAGTTTATGCAAAAGGTAAGGGGATAATATTAAAGGAACCATCAGTTGTTGCAATAAATAAAAATAATAATAAAATACTTGCTGTTGGAGAAGAAGCAAGGAAGATGATTGGAAGAACTCCAGGTAATATAGTTGCAGTAAGGCCATTAAGAGATGGTGTTATATCAGATTATGACATAACTGAAAAAATGTTAAAAGAATTTATTAGAAAAGCATATGGAAAAAGTAAAATTACAGCTCCTAAAGTAATGGTATGTGTTCCATCACAAGCAACAGAGGTGGAAAAAAGAGCAGTTATTGATGCTGCCAGAAATTCTGGAGCAAAGAAAGTACATTTAATAGAAGAACCTTTGGCTGCTGCAATTGGTGCAGGATTAGATATAACTAAACCTAGTGGCTCTATGGTAGTAGATATTGGTGGTGGAACTACTGATATAGCTGTAATATCCTTAGGGGGAGTTGTAGTAAGATCATCAATAAAAGTAGCTGGAGATTCATTTGACGATGCTATAATAAAGTATGTACGAAATAAGTACAAGATAATGATAGGTGAGAAAACGGCAGAAGAGTTAAAGGTAAATATAGGATCAGCATTTAATGGATCAAGAAACTTAACTGCTATGATGAAAGGTAGAAATTTAATTACTGGATTACCAGATGAGGTTTCTATTACATCAGAGGAAATAATTTATGCACTAAAAGAATCAGTATCGTTAATTGTCGATAATGTTAAATTTGTATTAGAAAAAACACCACCTGAACTTGCTGCTGATATAATAGAAAAAGGCATTTTAATGACTGGTGGAGGATCTTTATTAGATGGATTAGATAAGCTAATAGAGCATGAAACAGGAGTCAATGTCGATGTTGCTAATAACTCTGTAGAAGCAGTAGCAGAGGGTACAGGCAAGGTTTTAGGATATCTAGATAAAATAGAATCTAGTCTATCAGACAAGGAAATAACTTTGATAGAGTAGTAGAATATTATACATATTATATATAATTGATTGTAAAAGGGAGTATTTTATTGCTCCCTTTTATTTATTAATAATCTTATATGCTTCAATAATTGAAGAAGAAATCACTTTAGCCATTTCCATAACTAAATTTAGACGAATGCTTCTAGATGTGAAAATTTCTGCATTTTCACTTGAATCTATTATTCCTATTATTGAGGCAATTCCAACATCAGGTAAATTTTTACCAACACCTTTTCCAGGATGTATTGGATAATCTCTGGTATGTATTTCACCAATTGAGCTATATTCACCTAAGCAAGCATCTATACCTATAGTTAAGGATTTAGGATGCAATTTATTAATTTCATTCAATCTTTTATTTATATTTAAAGCATGTATTGGAGATTCTATTGTTCCGTACACTGGGAGAGGGAAGGCTTTTTCTGTTAGAAATGTGCCAACCATTGGACCTAAGCAATCACCAATACATTTATCTGTTCCTATACAAACTATTATAGTATTTTCCGTAATATAATTTTTAATAGAATTTGCTATTTCAATATGAGAATTATAAGAGTTATATAATACTTTACGCTTCACTAAAATTCACCCCCGCCATAAAAGTATATGTTTGATAAAGATTAATTATAATAAAATGTATAAAAATCATAAAAGAGGAAATTAATCAAATAAAAGGAGATGAAATAGAATGAAGAGATTACTATTTTCTACCATTACCATAATAATTAGTATAGTTATCCCAATATATTTTTTATTAGTGTGGGAGCCATTAAAAAGTGAAGAAGTTATTAGTGAAAATGTAGTAAAATACAATAAAGAAGAAGAGTTTATTAGTGAGGAAAAAAATAAATCTACAATTATTATAAATCAAGTAGATTCCTCTAATAATTTGTTTGGACATTTAGATAAAGCTAGAAAAGAAAAAATAAATGTATTAATTAGAAATTTAGCTATAGTAGATATAATAAAAGTTAATGACTATTTTTCGGATAGAGAAAATACAGTTAACATTACAAAAGGTATGTCTTTAGTAAAGCAAAGAATGTCAAATAAAGAATATGAAGAGTTTAAGGATATTATAAGTGATTATATTGATTTAGATATTATAGAAAAAGAAGTATAAGAAATTATTATTTAAAAAATTATTTTACTTATAGCAATATATATTTATTAAAAATTATTACAAGTTGAAGTGATGTTTATTTAATATCTAATATAGAATAATTATGACAGAAAAATTGTTAATAAAAAAGATATTAGCATTAATTAGAAGAAAATAAAAGAAAAACAGAATAAATTAAATATAGTTTCTTTAAATGAGTAAAAATTGTACTTGAAATTAAGATATAATAAATATATACTAATCATTGTCGGTTGAGAAGATACAAAGTTTACTTAACTGAAATTAAATAAATTTTAAACGGGGGAGTTCCCGAGTGGCCAAAGGGGGCAGACTGTAAATCTGTTACGTTTCGTTTCGATGGTTCGAATCCGTCCTCCCCCACCATTTGAAATTTATTAATTTATAATATGCTGGCATGGCTCAACGGTAGAGCAGCTGACTTGTAATCAGCAGGTTGTAGGTTCGATTCCTATTGCCAGCTCCATAAAATGGGGGAGTTCCCGAGTGGCCAAAGGGGGCAGACTGTAAATCTGTTACGTTTCGTTTCGATGGTTCGAATCCGTCCTCCCCCACCATTTTATAAAATTTTATTATTATGGAAGCATAGCTCAGCTGGGAGAGCATCTGCCTTACAAGCAGAGGGTCACAGGTTCGATCCCTGTTGTTTCCACCATTTGAAATTTATTAATTTATAATATGCTGGCATGGCTCAACGGTAGAGCAGCTGACTTGTAATCAGCAGGTTGTAGGTTCGATTCCTATTGCCAGCTCCAAATGTGGGGGAGTTCCCGAGTGGCCAAAGGGGGCAGACTGTAAATCTGTTACGTTTCGTTTCGATGGTTCGAATCCGTCCTCCCCCACCACAAAAGGCAAGTTTACTTGTCTTTTTTTATATTTTTAAATAATTTAATATTTTATGAGTTAAGGAATCTAAATATGTAATTATTTTAGGTTTTATTGTTGACTATTAATATTAAAGATGATATAATCTGAAAAGTAAAATTTGATATTAGTTCTTATCCAGAGAGGCGGAGGGAAAAGGGCCCGATGAAACCCGGCAACCTACTTCAGTAATTTTGAGTGTGGTGCCAATTCCTGCAAAGTAATTTTGCAAGATAAGAAAGATTATGACTTTTAACATCTCTTCTTATCGAAGAGATTTTTTTATTTTATAAATTAAATTAATTAGAATTAATATCAAATAAAATGAAAGGAGAAATGAAAATGAGAAGATTATTTACATCAGAATCAGTTACAGAAGGGCATCCAGATAAAATATGCGACCAAATTTCAGATGCTGTATTAGATAGTATTTTAGCTAAAGATCCTATGGCAAGAGTTGCTTGTGAAACAGCTGTTACAACAGGAATGGTATTGGTTATGGGAGAAATATCAACTAATTGTTATGTTGATATTCCAAAGTTAGTTAGAGAAACTGTAAAAGAAATAGGCTATGATAGAGCTAAATACGGTTTTGACTGTGAAACATGTTCAGTACTAACATCAATAGATGAACAATCAGGTGACATTGCTATGGGTGTTGATGAAGCATTAGAATCTAGAGCAGGGCAAAAAGATGATGTTGAAGCAGTTGGAGCAGGAGACCAAGGAATGATGTTTGGTTTTGCAACAAATGAAACAGAAGAGTATATGCCATTACCAATAGCTATGGCTCATAGATTATCAAGAAGATTATCAGAAGTAAGAAAGAACGGAACTTTACCATACTTAAGACCGGATGGAAAGACTCAAGTTACAGTTGAATATGATGATAATAAAGTTATAAGAATAGATGGAATAGTAATATCAACTCAACATAGTGAAGATGTATCTCAAGAACAAATAAGAGAAGATTTAATGGAGCATGTAATTAAAGCTGTAGTTCCAGCAGAATTATTAGACGATAGCACAAAGTATTACATAAATCCAACTGGAAGATTCGTTGTTGGAGGACCACAAGGAGATAGCGGATTAACTGGAAGAAAGATAATAGTTGATACTTATGGTGGATATGGAAGACACGGTGGTGGTGCTTTCTCAGGGAAAGATCCAACTAAAGTTGATAGATCAGCAGCATATGCGGCTAGATGGGTTGCTAAGAATTTAGTAGCAGCTGGAGTAGCTGATAAATTAGAAATTCAATTAGCATATGCAATTGGTGTTGCTAAGCCAGTTTCTATAGAAGTAGAAACATTTGGAACTGGAAAGAAATCAGAAGAAGAAATAATTTCAATAGTTGAAAAAGTATTTGATTTAAGACCAGGAGCTATAATAAGAGATTTAGAATTAAGAAGACCAATCTACAAGCAAACAGCTGCATATGGTCACTTTGGAAGAAATGATTTAAACTTACCTTGGGAAGATTTAAATAAAGTAGAAGAAATAAAGAAGTATCTTTAAAATAAAAAATGCTCCAATTTTGAATTGGAGCATTTTTATTTATACTAATACTTTACCAGCAACTATAACATTTTTTACATTTATGTCTTCATCAAATAAAACCAAATCTGCATCGAAGCCTTCTTTTATAAGACCTTTTCTATCTTCAACTTTACAATGTCTAGCAGCATTAAAAGTTGCCATTTTTACAGCTTCGTTTAATGAAAGACCAACATTTTTATATACATTTTTAATAGCTTTATCTAGAGTTAATATTGAACCAGCTAAGCTTCCACTTAAAAGTCTTGCAGCTCCATCTTTAACAACAACCTCTTGACCTCCTAATGCATACATACCATCAGGCATCGCACATGCCATCATTGCATCAGTGACTAATAAAACTTTATCAGTTGTCTTTTGATTATAAGCTATTCTAAGTGATGGATATGATATATGGATACCATCAGAAATTGTTTCTGTAGTTACTTCGCTATCAAATATAGCACCTACAACTCCAGGTTCTCTATGAGCAAATGGTGTCATTGCATTAAATAAGTGAGTTGAGTGGCAGCAACCACATTTAATTCCTTCCATAGCTTCATCGTAAGTAGCTTTAGTATGACCTATAGAGCAAACTATTCCTTTTTTTGATAACTCTTTTATTAATTCCTTAGCGCCAGGAACTTCAGGAGCAATTGTAATTGATACAACAGCATCTTCAGCATCTCCTACCATAGCATTAAAGTTTTCTATTGTTGGAGGAATCAAAAAGTTAGGATTTTGAGCTCCAATAGCTTTTGGGCTTATGAAAGGTCCTTCAAGATGAGCACCTAAAACGATAGCACCATCAGTACCATTTTCTTTAGCTTCTTTTATAATTTCCATTGATTTTCTTATATCATCTATTGCTACAGTCATTGTAGTTGGAGTAAATGAAGTAGTTCCATGTTTAACTATAGTTTTAGAAATTTCATTAATTGCTTCAAATGTGCCATCCATTGTATCATGACCACCAGCACCATGGATATGAACATCTATAAAGCCTGGAGATAAATATAATCCTTCTGCATCAATTATTTCATTATCATTTGTATTCTTTGGGTTTATTTCTTTGATTTTTCCATTTTCAATTAGAACAGATCCCTTTTCTATCTTATCAAGATATATTATGTTGCAATTTTTTATTATCATGTAAGCACCTCCATATTGCTAATATTGTATAATATTAAGAATTTAAAATTTTTAAATTATGATATAATTATATAATAAAATTGTAAATATTAAAATATCATTGAAAGATTTGGAGAGATAGCATGGAATTTCTAAATGGAATAGTAGAATCTATTGTATTCAAAAGTGATGATACAGGTTATGTAGTATCAAAAATAAGATCAGATAAAGAGTGCATAAGTGCAGTTGGGATAGTTCCCTTTTTAAAAGAAGGGCAATATGTTAAATTAAAAGGACAATGGGTATTACATAAACAATTTGGGCGTCAATTTAATATAGAAGAATATGAAGAAATACTACCAGATTCTGTGGAGGGGATTGAGAAATATTTAAGTACTGGAATAATTCACGGAATAGGGCCTATAACAGCGAAAAAAATTGTCAAAAAGTTTAAAGAGAAAACATTAGATATATTAGATAACAATATAGAAAGACTACAAGAAGTTGAGGGTATTGGAGAAAAGAAGTTTAAGATAATATATGAATCATATATAGAACAAAAAGATTTAAAAGATATAATTATATATTTTCAAGGGCATGGTATGACTACAAATCAGTGTATAAAAATATATAAGAAATTTGGAGTAGATGCTAAGTCTATAATTTTAGAAAATCCTTACATACTTTCAGATGAAATATCAGGAATAGGGTTTATAACTGCAGATAGGATAGCAAAAAGCCTTGGTATAGAAACAATATCACCATTTAGAATACAAAGTGGCATAAGATATATATTAAATCAATTTTCAGCAGCTGGAAATACATATATGCCAAAAGAAAATTTAATAAATGAAGTATCAAAGATTTTAGTAGTTCCATCAGAACTAGTAGAAGAAAGCTTGTATAATTTAGCTTTAGAAACAAAGATAAAAATTGAAAAGATAAATGATATAGAAGCAATATTTTCACTACCATATTATTATTGTGAGCTTGGAGTAACAAATAAAATAATAACATTAAGCATAGAAAATTTTAGGACTATAAATTCAGACATTGAATTTGAAATTGAAGCTTTTGAAAGAAAAAATAATATAAAATTTGCTTCTTCACAAAGAGAAGCAATAATTGGAGCCTTTGAAAATGGAATAGAAATAATAACAGGGGGACCAGGAACAGGTAAAACTACGATAATAAAATCTATAATAGAAATATATGAAAATAGTGGAATGAAGGTTTTATTAGGAGCCCCAACAGGAAGAGCGGCTAAGAGAATGACTGAATCTACTGGAAGAGAAGCAAAAACAATACATAGATTGCTAGAAATGGGAGTAAGTGAAGAGGAAAATTCTTATTATGGAAAAGGAGAATCAGAACCATTAGAGGCAGATGTAATTATAATAGATGAGGCATCTATGATAGATATAATGCTTATGCATAGTTTGCTTAAAGCTATAAAGCTTGGAACAAGATTAATAATAGTTGGAGATGTAGACCAACTTCCTTCTGTTGGTGCTGGAAATGTATTAAAAGATTTAATAGAAAGTAATTTTATAAAGGTAGTAAGACTTAGGGATATATTTAGACAAGGAGAAGAAAGTCTAATTGTGACAAATGCTCATAAAATAAATAATGGAGAAATGCCATACATAAATAGAAGAGATGGAGATTTTTTCTTTGAAAATAAGGAAGACCTTGATGAAATATTACTTACAATAATTGATTTAATAAATAGAAGATTACCTAATTTTAATAGATCCTGGGATAAATATAGAGATATTCAAATACTAACACCTACAAGAAAAGGGATACTAGGAGTACAAAATTTAAATAATAAACTTCAAGAGATCTTAAATCCTAAATCTAGTAATAAAAGGGAAAAGGAATTAAAAGATGTTATTTTTAGAGAAGGTGATAAAGTGATGCAAACTAAAAATAATTACTCTTTAAAATGGATTAGAATCAATGGAGAAGGAGATAATGAAGGTGTAGGGGTATTTAATGGTGATATGGGGTTTATAAAAAGTATAAACGAAGAAGAAAAAACAATGACAATAATATTTGATGATGAAAGAAAAGTAGTTTATGACTATATTTATCTAGATGAATTGGAGTTAGCTTATTCCATAACAATACATAAAAGTCAAGGAAGTGAGTTTAAAGTAATAATTACACCTGCTTTTATGGGATCTCCATTTTTAATGAATAAAAATTTATTATATACAGCTATAACTAGAGCAAAGGAATTAGTAGTTGTGGTTGGAATCCCTAAGGCTTTAAAATATATGGTTTCTAATACAAAAAGTATGGAAAGATATTCTTCGCTTAGAGATAGAATTGTAGATATTACAAGTAAAGATATTTTTATTGAATAATGAGGAGAGGTTAAATGTTAGATAAAAGGTTAATAAGCCTTAAAGAATTGAATGATTGTAAATCTAAGATAAATAAATGGTATAACAAACAATCAAAAATATTAACTATTATAACTAATCCATACAATACTGCATTAGTGTATTTAGATCTAATAAGTTCATTATTGAAAGAGAATAAAAGAATATTGTATGTATGGGGTGAAACAGATGTAAATAAAGAAATAATAGAGGGTTTAAAAGAGAATGAATTAAAGTTTAAATATTCTTATATAAATGAAAAAGAAGGAAAAGAAAATTTAATTTTTACAAACTTTAAAAATATTAATAAAATAAATGATTATTATGATTTATGTATAATTGATGATATAAGTAAATTTTCTACAACTTCAAAAGAAGAGATTAGAGAGTACATGGAATACTTATACCTATATAGCAATAGAATTTTAATATTATCTGTAGAAAAAATAGTTAGTATGGGAAGAAGTATATTTTTATCAGACTTAACAAGAAATAAACCTTTTGTAGAGCCTAGGATAATAACTACTAGAGTAAAATTAGATGAAGATATGCCGTACACGCTATATGACTATTTAATGTGGTTTAAAAATAACAATAGAAAAGTTATAATTTTTATTCCATCAGAGGAAAAAATAAGTAAACTATATAATTATTATACAGAGGATTTAAAGATTGAAGATGTAAAAATAATCAAATTTTTAAAAAATGATAACCTAAAAAAAATAGATTTGCTCTACAAATCAAAAAACAGAAGCATATTTGTAATTACAAACAATATAAGAAGTTATGTTAAAGATACAAATGATATAGATATAGTAGTACTATTTTCAGACGATATATTTTATAGTTACAAAAAGATAATATATTTTTGTGCTGAGGTAGGAAAGAACATTAGTAATGATAGTAAAATAGGGGAAGTTCTTTTGGTGTCTAAAGAAATATCAGAAGACATGGACAAGGCTAAGGAAATAACAAGGGGTTATAACAAAGAGATATGGGAAAAAGGTTTATTAAATTATTAAAAGTATTTATTAATGAATTATTAGATATACTATACCCACCTAAGAATAAATGTATAAGTTGCGATAATGAGTATATTGGTTTGTGTAAGACCTGTCAAAAGAAAATAATGAGAGTAAAAGAAAGCTCTAAAATTTTATCATATGGATACTATAGTGGAGTAATGAAAAATTTAGTATTAGAATTTAAATATAGGAAAAACTTTTTGGCAGGAAATATATTAGCCAATTATTTATATGAATTAATAAAAGAAAATAATATTAAAGCTGATGGGATTTTTTTTATTCCAAGCAGTAAAAAGTCACTAAAAGAGAGAGGATTTAATCAGTGTGAATTTATAGCTAAAATAGTAGGGGATAGACTAGGTGTACCAGTTTATAAAGATATAATAAAAATAAAGAATATAAAAGAACAAAAAACATTATCTAAAGAAGAAAGATTGAAAAATATAAGTGGAGCTTTTGAGGCTGTAAGCAATATTAATATAAAAAATAAAAAGGTAATTTTAATAGATGATGTGGTAACAACTGGGGCAACATTATTAGAATGTGAAAAATTATTTATAAAAAATGGAGCTTGTTCTATAAAAATGTTGACAGTTGCCAAAAGTTATATATAATAATTAATGTAAAGCTAGGTCTGTGGATGAAAGTCGATGCTAGTCGCAGGCAAAACGATCCACGTAAGTTGGAAAAAATTTCTAATGAGCATGGTGCGGTATAGAAGTAAGTCCTACCAAGAAAATTGAGAGAGTTAGTAGTGAGAGGTTAATTCCGAGTAGCAAAAGCTCCAGTAGGCGAGTGTGGGGGCAAAAGCCAGGTCAGCTAGTTTTAAAAAATATCCATTAGTTTTAAAAACTAATGGATATTTTTTTAGCAAAATTTATAAAATATAGAGAAAATAGAAGTTATGTTGAGTAAAATAAAGCGAATTTTCTGTCAATTAACCTTGAACACTCTTGCTTAAAAAGATTCCAAGGTGGTATAATATATATATAAAACAAATAAAAATTTTAAATCTACTGAGTAAGATTTAATCTTACAGAGAGGGGATGAACTTATATGAAAGTTTCAGTAATAGCAAAAAATACTACAGCAACACCAGCATTAAAGGATATGGTGGAAAAAAAGCTTTCAAAGGTGAAAAGATACTTTGATCCAGAAGTAGAGGCAAAAACTACTTTATCAGTACAAAAAAATAAACAAAAGGTAGAGATTACAATACCATTTAATGGAGTAATATTAAGAGCAGAAGAATCAACTGAAGATATGTATAAATCAATAGACTTAGTAGTTACAAAATTAGAAAGACAAATTAGAAAGCAAAGAACAAAGTTATCTAGAAGAAATCATGAGTCATTAAGATTCCCGCAGTTAGATGAGGCTACTTTAAGTGATGAAGTGGTAGAAACAAATGGGGAGGTTGTTAAGGTTAAAAAGTTTGGAGTTAAGCCTATGTCAGTAGAAGAAGCTGTACTTCAAATGGAATTAATAGGACATAACTTCTTTGTATATCAAGATTCAGATGAAAATAAAATATGCGTTGTATATAAGAGAAAAGATGGAGATTATGGTTTATTAGAGCCAGAATACATTTAATTAATAAAAGGAAGTGCATTGCGCTTCCTTTTTAGTTATAATATTATTAAAAAGTAAGTTATTCCTTGAATTAATTGTTATTAAAATGGTATAATTTATAAATGAAATTTAATAATTAGAATCTTTAGGTACGATAAAACTAATCAAATAAAATAAAACGATTGGAAGGAAAATAAGTATGGGATTTTTGGAAAAAGTATTTGGTTCATATAGTGAAAGAGAAGTAAAAAAGTTACAAAAAGTAGCAGATAAAATAGAAGAACTAGATGAAAGTATGCAAAAGTTATCAGATGAGGATCTTAAAGCTAAAACTGATGAATTTAAAAAAAGAATACAAAATGGAGAAACTTTAGATGACATCTTACCAGAAGCCTTTGCAGTTTGTAGAGAGGCTGCATGGAGAGTGCTAGGGATGAAGCATTATAGAGTTCAACTTATAGGTGGCATGGTTCTTCACCAAGGAAGAATTGCAGAAATGAAAACTGGTGAAGGTAAGACTTTAGTTGCAACATTACCACTATATTTAAATGCTTTAACAGGAGAAGGAGTTCATTTAATAACAGTTAATGATTACTTAGCAACAAGAGACGTAGAATGGATGGGTAGGCTATATAATTTCTTAGGTTTAAGCACTGGCTGTATAGTTCATGGCTTAACATCTGAACAAAGAAGAGCAGCTTATGGAGCAGATATAACTTATGGAACTAATAACGAGTTTGGTTTTGATTACTTAAGAGATAATATGGTGATTTATAAAGAAGAAAAAGTACAAAGAAAGTTAAACTTTGCAGTTGTTGACGAAGTTGACTCAATACTTATTGATGAAGCTAGAACTCCACTTATAATTTCAGGAGCTGGAGAAAAATCAACTAAGTTTTATAATGTTGCAGATAACTTTGTAAAGCAATTATTAGCAGAAAAGGACTATACAATAGATGAAAAAGCTAATTCTGTAATGCTAACTGATTCTGGAGTAGAAAAAGCAGAAAAAGCATTTGGAATAGATAACTATGCAGATGCAGAGCATTTAGAGTTACAACATTATATAACTCAAGCATTAAAAGCAAATTATGGAATGAAGATAGATAAGGACTATATGGTAAAGGATGGTCAAGTAATAATAGTTGACGAGTTTACAGGTAGACTTATGGAAGGTAGAAGATATTCAGATGGACTTCATCAAGCTATAGAAGCTAAAGAAGGAGTTAAAATAGAAAGAGAATCAAAAACTCTTGCTACAATAACATTCCAAAATTACTTCAGAATGTATAAAAAGTTATCAGGTATGACAGGTACAGCATTAACAGAAGAAAATGAATTTAGAGAAATCTATGCACTAGATGTTATAGTTGTTCCTACAAATAGAGCTATTGCAAGAGCAGATAGAAGTGACTTAATATATAAAAATATAAAAGGTAAGTATAATGCTATTATAGAGGATATAATAGAAGCTAATAAAAAGGGTCAACCAGTTTTAGTAGGTACAGTAAGTATAGAAAGGTCAGAATATTTATCATCTCTATTAAAAAAGAGAGGGGTTAACCATAAAGTACTTAATGCTAAGTATCATGAGCAAGAAGCTGAGATAATTTCTCATGCTGGAGAATTAGGTAGTGTTACTATAGCTACAAATATGGCAGGTAGAGGTACAGATATTAAGCTTGGAGAAGGCGTAAAAGAATCTGGTGGATTAAAGATAATTGGTACAGAAAGACACGAATCAAGAAGAATAGATAATCAGTTAAGAGGTAGATCTGGTCGTCAAGGAGATCCAGGGGAATCTGTATTCTATATATCATTAGAAGATGACTTAATGAGAATATTTGGCTCTGAAAAGATTCAAGGTTTAATGGATAAATTAGGTTTAGAAGATGATGAAGCTATTGACCATAAAATGGTGAGTAAGGCTCTAGAAAATGCTCAAAAGAAGGTTGAAGGTAATAACTTTGATATAAGAAAGAATCTTATAGGGTATGATGATGTTATGAACATGCAAAGAGAAGTTATTTACAAGCAAAGATCTGAAGTTCTAGAAGGTAAGGACTTAAGGGAACAAATTAACGGAATGGTAAATGAAATAGTTTCTGATGCTGTTAAGGCTCACTTAGATGGTGTAAATGAAAATTATGAAGAAGAAATAGGAAAACTAATTCAATACCTAGAAGATATATGTTTACCTCATGGTACAGTTAAAAGTAAAGATTTAATAGATTTATCTAATGATGAAATAATTACTAAATTAATAGATATATTAATGAAAGTTTATCTTGAAAAAGAATTAGAATTTGGTGAAGAGCAATTTAGAGAAGTTGAAAGAGTAATACTTCTTAGAGTAGTAGATCAAAAGTGGATGGATCATATAGATAATATGGATCATTTAAAACAAGGAATTGGATTAAGAGCATATAAGCAACTAGATCCAATACAAGCATACCAAATGGAAGGTAGTGCTATGTTTGAAGAAATGATAAATGGAATAAAGTTAGATACAATTAAGTTCCTATTCCATATTCAAGTTCAAAAGCCTGTTGAAAGAGAAAGAGTAGCAGAAGAAACTTCAGCAAGTCATGGCGAGGGTGGTTCAGAAACAAAGAAACAACCAGTTAGAAATGAACCTAAGGTAGGTAGAAATGATCAATGTACATGTGGAAGTGGTAAGAAGTATAAAAATTGTTGTGGAAGAGAAGTTTAAAAAAGTGCCTACATGGCACTTTTTTAAAACTTTAATATATTAATAATAAATAAAAAAGATAGGGTGATTATATGATAATTAAGTTAGAAGCAGAATTACTAAAACTTAATGATATAAAAAAAGTTACAAAAGAAATGGGGGCTTCTCTTTGACAAGGAAGCACTTGAAAAGCAAGTAAAAGAGTTAGAACTTCAAATGCAAGAAAGTGGATTTTGGGAAGATATAAAAAGAGCTGAAGGAGTTACAAAGGAAAGTAAGAGAGTTAAGGATAAAATAGACAGATACGAGTCATTAGTTTCTAGAATTGATGATGTTGAAGTATTATCAGAATTAGTTGATGATGAAGATCAAGAATCTATTGATGAAGTAATAAAGGAAATTAGATTAATAGAAAAAGATGTAGAAGAATATAGAGTAGAATTACTTTTATCTGGGGAATATGATAGAAATGATGCTATATTGAATTTACATGCTGGAGTTGGCGGTACAGATGCAAATGATTGGACTGAAATGCTTCTTAGAATGTATACAAGATGGTGTGAGAAAAAAGGATTTAAAGTTGAAACCATTGATTATCTAGAAGGTGATGAAGCTGGAGTAAAAAGCGTAACATTAAAAGTTAAGGGTGAATTTGCTTATGGCTATTTAAAAGCAGAAAAGGGAATACATCGATTAGTAAGAATATCTCCTTTTAATGCTAATGGTAAAAGGCAAACTTCTTTTGCGTCAATTGAAGTTCTACCAGAGCTAACAAAAGATCAAGATATAGAAATAAAATCAGATGACTTAAAAATAGATACATATAGGGCAAGTGGAGCTGGTGGTCAGCATGTTAATAAGACAGAATCTGCAATAAGAATAACTCATATACCAACTGGAATAGTTGTTCAATGTCAAAGTGAGAGAAGCCAATTTTCAAACAAGGATACAGCAATGTCGATGTTAAAGTCTAAGCTTATAGAATTAAAAGAAAGAGCACATAAAGAAAAGATAGAAGACTTAACAGGAGAATTAAAGGATATGGGATGGGGAAGCCAAATAAGGTCATATGTATTCCATCCATATAATTTAGTTAAAGATCATAGAACAAATGAAGAAACAGCAAATTTAAATGCAGTTATGAACGGAGAAATAGATAACTTTATCACAGCTTATTTAAAAAATAGCAATTAAAAGGATTTAGCAAAGCTAAATCCTTTTAATTATCCTAATTTTCTCTTTTTTATATGATTTATAAAAGGTGCAGAAACTAAGAAGCCGAATAGAATAGCAAATATAAATAAAGAAGCTTTACTATGAAAAAATACAGTAAACGGACTATAACAGTAGGCGTTTATTTTATCTTCTATAACATTATAAGCACTATCTATAGCATCAGTACTTATATGTTCAACGGTGTCATTAGGGGTATGAATTTTAGACATATCGCTATGACAAAAGCTTAGAGCATCTATACCTAAATTATTAAAGCTTGCATGATCACTTGAATCCTCATATATAACATTTGTAGATACATTATTTTTCTTAGAAATCTTTTCAATAGACTTCAAAAGCTCTGATTCATTATCTTTAAATGAGGCTCCAAGCATTAAAGTAAGAGGATAGTCTTTACTACCAATCATATCAAAATTTACTACTTGAGCTCCTTTTAATTTATCAATATTGCTTTCAGCAAAACTTTTAGAGCCTAGCAGTCCAAATTCTTCTGCATTCAAAGCTGCAAAAATAATATCTCTCTTAGGAGTTCCATAATTAGATAATGTTTTTTGAAGTTCTAATAAAAATGCAGTGCCTGATGCATTATCTAAAGCCCCATAATAGGTATTCTTAAGTCCATCTTGGCCTAAGTGATCGTAATGAGCAGTTAAAACAAGTGGAGAAAGATTCTTAGAAGATCCTTTTAAAACTCCAACTATATTTACTAAGTCTTTTTCACATGTTGAAAATGGTAAATTAACAGATACAGTAAATCCTTCTCTTATAGAGTCTAATATTTTATTATAGGTATTAGTAGTTATTAAAACCATCATGTCATACGGGAAATTACTTATAAATGAACTTCTAAATGAAAATTCATTATTAGGAGCAACATAAAATAAACAATTACCGTCTTTTGTTATTACTTCTATAGAGTTTGTATAAATATTTACCTTATCATCTTTAGAAAAACTTAAATTATGAATTCTAAAGTTAATCATATCTTCTTTATAATCAACACCATATTTTAAGGATTCTATAACTTTATCCTCTGAAGAAACTTTAAGATAAGGAGAGCTATTATTATTTATTGGACATGTTGTTTTAAAGTCTTCTTTAAAACTTTCATTAAGTGGAACTAATTTATTATCTTCAAAGTTTTTTCTTATTATTTCTCCCACAAGTGAATTTCCATTACTACCTGCTAGTCTACCTCCGTAAGTTTCTGAAGATAATATAGCAATATTTTCCTTTACGTTATCAGCATTAAATGGCAAATATGTAACGTTAAAAAATATAGAAGTACATAAAAGTACTAGACTGGTAATTAGTGATATTGAATAAAATATTTTCTTTTTCATAAAATATACCTCAAATAATAGTTATATTTAATACTATTACGTGAGGTATAAAATTATGAAAATAAATAAAAATAAGGAGATATATTTAAGCTTTTTTATAAATTAGCTCTATAAATCCATAAATTAAAGAAGACAGAATACAAATATAAATTAAAATGTTTATTTGATTTGTAACAATTGAAAAAACACCACCAACTATTGATGAAAATAATATTATACAATTTATAAATTTGGACAATCCTGATTTATTAATTATTATTTCTTTAGTTGATGATATAAGAATTAATATTAAGGTTAAGAAATATAAAACATATCTTAAAGTATTAGAAAATTCAATTATGTAATATTCATTTAGAATTATAAAAACTATGAAGAATATAAGTAAAATATTTATTATCTTATTAATTAAAATTATAAACTTATTCATATACATCACCCATCTGTAAAAATTTTACAATTATAATTATAAACCTTATTTTACATAATATCAATATTGTAATTGTATTTAATATTTAATATTTTATATATGTATGCACAAAAAAATGAATTATATGTTACATAAATGTGCAATATTGTATTATAATATCATTATGTAAATTTTGGAGAAAAATTTCTAATATATTTTAGGAGGACTTTATGGTTGATATTGTTGAAAGATTATCATCTGAATTAGGAATAAGTATGACTCAGGTAAATAACGTAATAACTTTACTTGATGATGGTAATACAGTTCCGTTTATTTCAAGATATAGAAAAGAGCAAACAGGTGCTTTAAGTGATGAAGTATTAAGAAAATTTCAAGAAAGACTTACATATCTTAGAAACTTAAAGGATAGAAAAGAAGATGTGTTAAGACTTATAGAGGAACAAGGGAAATTAAATGATGATATATTAAAAGCTTTAGAAAGTGCTAAGACATTGACAGAGGTAGAGGATATATATAGACCTTATAAACAAAAAAAGAGAACAAGGGCTACTATGGCATTAGAAAGAGGGTTAAAACCACTCGCTGATATAATATCTGGTGGTGAATTTAAGGGAGATGTTAATAGTGAGGCAGTTAAGTTTATAAACGAAGAAAAAGATGTTAGTAGCATAGAAGATGCAATTAATGGTGCTTTGGATATAATAGCAGAAGAAATATCAGATGAAGCAAAATATAGAAAATGGATAAGAGAATTAGTATTCAAAGAGGGAAAGATACAATCAACAGGAGAAAGTGATGAACATACACCTTTTGAAATGTATTATGAATATAGTGAAGAAATATCTAAAATACCACCACATAGAATTTTGGCTATAAATAGAGGAGAGAATGAGAAAATATTATCTGTTAAGATAGCTGTAAATGAAGATAAAATAATAAATTATTTAGAAAAAGAAATATTAAAAAACATTACAGCTACTGATGAATATTTAAAAATAGCAATAAGAGATTCATTAAAAAGACTAATATATCCATCTATTGAAAGAGAAGTTAGAAATGAACTTACTAACATAGGTGAAGAAGGAGCTATAAAAATATTTAAGGAAAACTTAAAAGCATTATTAATGCAACCACCTATTAAAGGAAAAGCTGTTATGGGGTATGACCCAGGGTTTAGAACAGGTTGCAAAATAGCCATACTAGATAGTACTGGAAGATTTTTAGATAAGTCCACAGTATATCCGACAGCACCACAAAATAAAGTTAAAGAAACTAAGAAAATATTAAAAGAATTAATAAACCAATATAATGTTGAAGTTATTTCATTAGGTAATGGAACTGCTTCAAGAGAATCAGAAGAAGTAATATCTGAAATAATATCGGAAGTAAAAAAAGAAACAGGAAAAGAAATAGCATATGTTATAGTATCAGAGGCAGGAGCATCAGTTTATTCAGCCTCAGAACTTGCGACAAAGGAATACCCAGATTTAGATGTTACAGTTAGAGGAGCTATTTCTATAGGAAGAAGATTACAGGATCCTATGGCAGAGTTAGTTAAGATAGATCCAAAGGCTTTAGGTGTTGGGCAATATCAACATGATGTTACTCCTAAAAAGCTTGATGAATCTTTAAAAGGTGTTGTTGAAGATTCTGTTAATAAAGTTGGAGTAGATTTAAATACTGCAACACCATCATTACTTACTTATGTTGCAGGAGTAAATTCAAGTATTGCAAATAATATAGTAAGTTACAGAGATGAAGTTGGTGCATTTAAAAGCAGAAAAGAATTATTAAAGGTTAAAAGGCTTGGACAAAAAGCTTATGAACAATGTGCAGGTTTCTTAAGAGTTATGGAAAGTAAAGAACCTTTAGATAATACATCAGTACATCCAGAATCCTACGATGCTGCAAGAAATTTAATACAATTACTGGGATATACTAAAGATGATTTGAAAGAAAATAATCTTAAAGATATAGATGAAAGAGTAAAGGATAAAGAGCTTTTAAATATTTCTAAAGAACTAGAAATTGGGGAACTTACTCTTTCTGATATAATAAAAGAACTTAAAAAGCCAGGCCGTGATCCAAGAGAAGAAATGCCAAAGCCTATTTTAAAGACAGGAGTAATTGATTTAAAAGATTTAGCAGAAGGTATGATACTTATGGGAACAGTAAGAAATGTATCAGACTTTGGAGCTTTTGTTGATATTGGAGTTCACCAAGATGGTTTAGTTCATAAAAGCCAAATGGCAGATAGATTTGTAAAGCATCCATTAGATATTGTAAAGGTTGGAGATATAGTAAAAGTTAAAATATTAGAAGTAGATAGTAAAAGAAACAGAATTTCCTTGTCAATGAAAGGAATAAAAGAAGAAGATTGTTAAAAATCTGCTTGCAAAAATGTATAATTAAACATATAATAATATTATAAATAAATTATCTTCAGGGCGGGGCGTAATTCCCCACCGGCGGTATAGCCCGCGAGCTAAATTTTAGCATGATTCGGTGAAACTCCGAGGCCGACAGTATAGTCTGGATGAAAGAAGGTAAGTGGTTAGATATTGCTTGATATTTATGTTAAGCACATCTTATTTCTTATGGATTTTATGCCCTGATATATTTTATATATCAGGGATTTTTTTATTAAAATGAATCTAAATAAGATAAGATGGTAAAATTAATAAAGAAAATTGTTAAAATAATATCATTTTATTGAAGTGATCTAACCTATTGCCCCAGAGGATAGACTTTTGGGAGGAGAAAAAATGAACAATCAACAAAACAAAAACCTAAACAAATTTATTAAAATTTCACTTTTAGGTGCAATAGCAGTGGTGCTTATGTACTTTGATTTTCCAATACCGTTTTTACCATTTCCATGGCTTAAGATTGACTTAAGCGATATTCCGGCACTTATGGGAGCATTTGCATTTGGACCAATGGCAGGTATTGTTGTAGAATTGATAAAGAACTTATTGATTTTAATAGTTAAGGGAACGGCAACAGGTTTTGTAGGAGAAACAGCTAACTTTATAGTAGGTATTTCTCTAGTAGCTCCAGCGGCATGGGTTTATCACAGAAATAAAAGCAAGAAAACAGCTTTACTTGGAATGATTTTAGGAATAATATCAATAGAAATTGTAGGAATATTAGCAAATGTATATTTCTTATTACCAGCATTCGGAATGCAAATGGCAAAAGAAGAGTTAATAAGATATGTTACTTTAGGATTACTACCTTTCAATGGTATAAAATCAATATTAGTATGTGGAATAACTTATGTTTTATACAAAAGAGTTTCAGTAGCAATTTTTAATGTAGATTCAAATTTTGACAATTCTAAAAAGAGAAAGTTAAATTCAATATAGCAATAAGGCTAACTGTTAATTTGTTTAATAGTTAGCCTTATTTATATTTATTATGTTTTTTAGATGTTTATTTTAATACACCTTATTGTATAAATAAAAATATCTTTATTAAATTGGAAATATAAAATAGTTGCATATACAACTAAATATGATATAATCTAAAATGGTTGTATATGCAACTATTTTGAAAGGTAGGTAAACATAGTGGGAAACTTAAAATGTGAAAATATAGCTAGATATATTTCTCAAATACAAAGGAAAGCAAATATATTTTTCTTAAAGGAATTATCCCATTTAGGAATTGGATATGGGCAATTTCTTTTTTTAATGGAACTATATGAAGAAGATGGCGTAAGACAAGAGGATTTATCCGAAAAACTTAATATAGATAAAGGCACAACTGCGAGAGCTATAAAAAAGTTAGAATGTGAGTCATTTATATATAGAAATGAAGATAAAAATGACAGAAGAGCTTATAGAGTTTTCTTAACAGAAAAAGGAATTGAATTAAAGGATGAGATATATAAAGTAGCTATAAAGTGGGAAAATAATCTCACTAAAAATCTAACATTAGAAGAAAAAAATATTATGTTAAACTTACTGAAAAAATGTATATAGATAAAATTTTATATAGACAAAATGTTAAAAAAGAGGTGATTTAATGGGAACTCAACAATTACTTGCAAATGAATCAATAGGTAAATTATTATTGAAGTATTCTGTACCTGCAATAATAGGTATGATTGTAAATGCTTTATATAATGTTGTTGATAGAATATTTATTGGAAATATACCAGAGGTAGGTTCACTAGCTATTACGGGAGTTGGCGTAACTATGCCTATTACAACTATAATTCTTGGGTTTGCAATGCTTATTGGTATTGGAGCAACTACATCAATATCAATAAAACTTGGGCAAGGCAAAAAAGAGGAAGCATCTAAGGTAATTGGAAATGCAATAACTTTATCAGTAATTATTTCAGTTATATTAACTATTATAGGATTAGTTTTTGGTGATGTAATACTAAGTAAATTTGGAGCAAGCAGTGAAACTTTATATTATGCCAAATCATATATAAACATAATTTTACTAGGAACAATATTTAACTTAATAGCATTTACTATTAATAATACAATAAGAGGGGATGGAAATCCTAAATTAGCAGCAATTATTATGGTAATTGGGTGTATAACAAATATAGTTTTAGATGCAGTATTTATTTTTATATTTAATTTAGGAATACAAGGTGCAGCGATAGCAACTGTTATATCTCAGTTTTTAACTGCAGTTATAGGAATTAGTTATTATGTTAGTGGAAAATCTAACTTAAAATTTGTTAAATCAAGCTTAAAATTAGATAAAGAAATAACTATTGAAATATTATCAATAGGGGCAGCTCCTTTTTCTATGCAAATAGCAGCAAGCTTAGTTCAAGTTATATCTAATAATGTTTTAAAGACATATGGAACTGATTTAGCAATAGGAGCAATGGCTACTATATCATCAGTAGCATTAATGTGTTTAATGCCTATATTTGGTATAAATCAAGGAGCACAACCTATAATTGGATTTAATTATGGAGCAAAACAAGAGGAGAGAGCTAAGAAGGCTTTTAAGCTTTCAGCTTTAGTAGCCACAATAATATTAACATTTGCATTTATAATAGTTCAAATATTCCCAGAAGCCATAATAGGGATATTTAACAAAGATCCTAAGTTTATGGAAATATCAGTTAAAGGAATGAGAATATACTTGCTTATGCTTCCTATAATAGGAATATCAATAACAGGATCAAATTATATTCAATCTATAGGAGAAGCAAAAACAGCAATGTTTTTAAGTTTGCTTAGACAAGTAATTTTATTGATTCCATTTATATTAATTTTACCAAGAATTTTTGGATTAGGACTAAATGGAGTTTGGATTGCGCAACCAGTTAGTGATGTTTTATCAACTACAATAACTGCATTAATATTGGTAAAAAGTATGAAAACAAAAGAAGAAAAAGAAGAGCCATTACTAAAAAAGGCTAATTAATAGAAAAAAGGTATAAACTTTATATAGAGTTTATACCTTTTTATTATTAAAGTAAGTCATTAAAATAGCATCTTCTTTAGTGTCCTCATAATATCCTTTTCTAAGACCATTTTCAATAAAAGAAAATTTTTTATAAAGATTTTGAGCAGAAATGTTTGAAGCTCTTACTTCTAAGTTAATTAATGAACAACTTAGATCATCACACATGTTTATTAGTGAAGATAATAATTTACTACCTACTCCAAGTTTCCTATAGTTTGGATGAACAGCTATGTTAGTTATATCAGCTTCTCCAACTATAATCCAAACTCCAACGAAACCTATAACAGAGTTTTTTTCTATATCTTTAGCTATTATATATTTAGCTAATGGATTATTTAATTCACCTGAAATGGAACTTCTACTCCATGGGGTAGAAAAACATAAGTTGGTTATATTTAAAACACCATCAATATCTTCGTCAGTCATTAAACTATAGCTTACCTTCATTTTCTAAAGCTAACCTCTTTTCTAGTTCCCTCTGAGCTTGAGGCTTTTTTAAATAAAATGGAGAAGAATTTAATTCATCATATTTATTATCTAGTAATAATTTAATGCCTAAGTCACCTAAAGATGAGGCTCTTATTACACTTAAATGATTAGGTGCAAAAGAAGCATTAGGAAGATTTTTTGATAAATAATCTCTATGCTTGATTAATCCATCACCTGTAAATATTACTTTTTCATTTTTGGTTTTTAATAACTCAATTAATTCATCTAACTCAATGGCAGAATAATCAATTAAAGCTTCTAAGTTTCCATTATTGTTTCTGTATAGACAGGTATATACACTATCTCTTAAAGCATCCATTATAGGGCATATTATTCCATCAAAGCTTATAAGAGAATATGCAAGAGCATCTAAACTTGATACACTAATATAAGGTTTATTTGACCCAAAACTTAAGCCTTTTATTGTAGCCATGCCAATTCTTAAACCTGTAAATGAACCTGGACCTTTTGAAACAACAAATCCATCTACATCATCAATCGATAGATTTGAATCTTTTAATAATTTATCTATAATATCCATTATCAAAGTTGAATGTTCCATTTTATTATTTAATGTATATTCAGCTATTAAAGCATTTTCACTTAAAAGTGCAGCGGTTGCTACTTTAGAAGCTGAATCAATACTTAAAACTATCATAAATTTAACTCCTTTATATAATTATATCGGTCTCCATATGGAGTAATTGAAATTTTTCTGAAATTTTCGCCTTTTGATAAGTCCTTCTCTATTAAAATATGTAAATATTCCTTAGGTAAAATTTCTTCTATGTAATTAGCCCATTCAATTATAGAAACACCTTCTGAGAATATATAGTCATCAAATCCAATTGCATAAATTTCATCGGGATCACTAACTCTATAAACATCAAAGTGATATAGTTTAAGCCTACCTGAATCATATTCATTAACAATAGTAAAAGTGGGGCTAGTTATATGTTCATCAATGTGTAATCCTTTAGCAATTCCTTTAGTTATATGAGTTTTACCAGTTCCTAAATCACCAGTTAAACAAATTATATCACCTGGATTTAAAAGTTTACCTATGGAATAACCTATATTAGTAGTTTCTTCCAAATTATTAACGTAAAAATGCATAAATAATCTCCTTTCTAAATATTCTATATTAATATATTCTATCCAAAATAATAAAAAAAGGAAAGTTAAAATAATATACATAATATGGTAAAACGAATTGAATTGTAGTAAAATATAAATAATTTACTGTATAAGTAATTTGTAATTTTTATATATTAATGATAAGATATGATAAAAGTAGAGAGAGATTATATATTCCTTGGAGGAAAATTTTATGAAAAAATTAACATATGCGTTAGTTATTTTTACTTCTATTTTATTTTTAGGACTAACTTTTTCTTATAATCCATTAATGGCTAATCCTACTGATGAGTTAGATGAGCAAAAGGATATTTTTTTAAACATATTAACTGTTAATAAAGAACAATATAAAATGGTTAAATCATTAGTTGGTGATAAACATAGTGTTGAATATCTATTAAATACTGAAAAGGACATTAAAGCTTTTCAGGTTAATGATAATGTTCTAAATAATATCTTGAATATGGATTTATTTATATACAATGGATTGGGATATGAAAAATGGGTAAATGATATAATAGAAAATTCTAAAAACTCAAATTTAGCAATTATAAATATGAGTAGAGGAATAAGGCCAATGGTAACAGAGTTAAAAGCAGTAAATGAAGAAAATCCATATTACCTATTAGGGTTTAGTGAATATAAGATTGCACTATATAATATAAAATCTTCACTACAAGAGAAGGACATTAAAAATAGAAGCTATTATGAAGATAATTATAATAAGGTTGTTAAAGAATTAGATGATTTCTTGACAAAGACAAAAGAAGATTTAAAAAAGTATAAAGATTATATTATAGTTACAGATACAGATAAATTTGACTATTTGTTTAGAGATCTTGGAATACAAGCTAAGAAAATAAAAGATAATAGCATAAAAAATATTATTAATGATAGCGATATAAAGGAATCTAACATTGTATTTGTTCATGATAATGAATTAGGTCATATAGATGATTTAAAAAATAAAATAAAAGTCGATTGTATTTATATAGAGTTAAACACAGAAAGCAATGATGATGTATTAATTGATAATACAAGCAAGTTAATTAATAGCATAAAAACAAAAACTAATATTAATAGTTGATTTTTATGTTTACATAAGATATAATAGTTATTGTTGCAAAGGGGTATAGCTCAATTGGTAGAGTAGCGGTCTCCAAAACCGTTGGTTGTGGGTTCAAGTCCTACTGCCCCTGCCAAGTAAAAGCCAGCGATTCTAAATCGCTGGCTTTTTGTTTTGTTATGTTATATAGTTATAGTTAATAGGTAATATAGTATTAAAATGAGACTTGATTATAAGTAATGAATTATTATCTTGACAAAGATTAAAATATCATGATAGAATAATTTTTGTTGGAGGGGTATAGCTCAATTGGTAGAGTAGCGGTCTCCAAAACCGTTGGTTGTGGGTTCAAGTCCTACTGCCCCTGCCATAAGAGAGTGTAAGATTTTACACTCTCTTATTTTTTCATGTTTTTTATTAGATTAAAGTCAACTGCAATTATTTATATAAAATTTGCCAAAATCTGATATAATTAATAATATATTTTAAAATTTATCTATGAGGGATGAGTATGAGGAAAAAACTATACAAGGTATCGTTTATAATTTTTATAAGTATTACTCTATTAATAAATATAAGTTATGATGCATTAGCATTAACTAATGAAGATAAAAATATTAATTTCAAAAGAATTACAATAGAGGATGGTTTATCTCAAACATCTGTTGAGTATTTATTTCAAGATAGTAAAGGGTACATGTGGATTGGTACAGCTGATGGGTTAAATAAATATAATGGTAATAAATTTGAAGTATTTAGATATGGAAAAGATAAACCCAATAGCATAAGTGGTAATTATATTTCTGCGATTAATGAAGATAAAGAAGGTAATATATGGGTTGGAACTTCTAGGGGATTAAATAAAATAAATATTAATACAAAAGAAATAAAAATTTATTTACCTGGAGTAGACGGATGTGATTTGTCAAACTATAATGTAACAGAAATTTTAGTAGATTCAAAAGGTGAGATATACATAGCTACAGAAGATGGGTTAAATATTTATAATAAAGAAAGTGATAACTTTGAAAGGCTATATAACTCTAGTGAAGAAAAGAGCTCTTTAAGTAGTCAATTTGTTTATTCTATTGTTGAAGATTCTTATGGGGATCTATGGGTAGGAACAGAGGATGGATTAAATAAAATTGTAAATAGTTCAAAAGAAATTATAAAATATTACTCTAATGAATCAGTTAATTCAATTAGTGATAATTTTATTTTTAAATTATATGCAGATAAATCAGATAATTTATGGATTGGTACATATAGTGGAGGGTTAAATAAATTAAATTTAAAAACAAATGAAATAGAAACATTTATCAATGATTCTAAAAAAGATTCATCTATACCTGGTAATTTTGTAAGGTACATATTAAGGGATAGTAGAGGTCTTTTATGGGTAGCAACTAATAATGGATTAAGCAGATTTGATGAAAATGAAAAAAAGTTTATAACATACGAATCAAAAATATATGATCCTCAAAGTATAGTAAGTAATAATACATTAAGTTTATTTGAAGATAAATCTGGAACTTTATGGGTGGGAACCTATGATGGAATAAGTTTATTTAATCCAAAAACCTCATTTAAAAATTATAAGAATGATCCTTTTAATGCTAATTCGATAAGTGAAAACATGATTGCTGGAATATATGAAGATGATGATGGGCTTTTATGGGTAGGTACAGTGCACGAAGGATTAAATGTAATAGATAGAAAAAAAGGTGATATAACAAAATTTAAAAGCTCAGATGATTTTAATTCATTAAGTAATGATTATATTAGAGATATAGCGGGAATTGAAAATGAAATTTGGATCGCAACAGAACATGGATTAAATAAATATGATAAAAAAACCAAAAGCTTTACTAGATATTTTAACAATCATGATGAAAATAGTTTAGTCTCTAATGACGTAAGAACTTTATATATTGATGATGAGGGACTTTTATGGATAGGCACTAGAGATGGGTTATGTACTTTCGATAGAAAAGAGACCTTTAAATCATATAAAAATATTTTACTTAGTAATGGGATAACAGAAAACATATTTTCTGATATAGTACAGGATAAATCTGGAGTTATATGGATAGCATCTGGCTTAGATGGAGGTCTAATAGGTTTAGATAAAAAGACAGGAATTATAAAAAACTATAGAAATAATGAAGACGATGAAGAAAGTATAAGTTTTAATGCAATAAAATCAATTGGAGTAGATAATAAAAATAATCTTTGGATAGGAACGCAATATGGACTAAATAAATTTAATAAATACACAGAAAAATTTCATAGATACACAGAAAGTGAAGGTTTATCAAATAACTTTATATATGGAATTTTAATAGATGATAATGGAAATCCATGGATGAGTACAAATTATGGAATATCTAAATATGATGTAGATAAAAACAAGTTTATAAATTTTAATGTTACTGATGGATTACAAGGAAATGAATTTAATGGTTTTTCTTACTTTAAAAGTAAGAAAGGCGAAATGTTCTTTGGGGGAATTAATGGACTTACTTGTTTTTATCCATATGAATTAGAAGAAAAAAAGTTTTCTCCAAATGTAACTATAGATAAAGTTTATAATGGTGAGAATGAATTATTAGATTTATCAGATATAAATATAGATTATAAAAATAACGACATACAATTTAATTTTTTTATGCCTGATTATAGAAATGTTAGTAAGATTCAGTATTCGTATAAACTAGAAGGACTGGATGAAAATTGGATTTTTTCTGATGATAGAAATTATGCAAGTTATACAAACCTAGATTCGGGAATATATACCTTTAAAGTAATTGCTAGAAACTCAAGTGGTGAATGGAGTATTCCAACTTCTGTAACATTTAAAGTTGGAATGAAGCCTTGGGAAACACCAATAGCATATTTAATTTATGGAATAATTATAGTTATAATAGTATACATAATATGGAATAGAGTGAAAATATTAGATAGCTTAGTAGAGCAAAGAACACAAGAGTTAAATAATAAGTTTAAAGAGAATAAGGATTTGTATGATAAACTTATTAAAAATGAAAAATATAAGAATAATTATTTTGTTAACTTATCTCATGAGCTTAGAACTCCACTTAATGTTATTATATCTACTCAGCAATTAATAACAAAACTAAATGAAGAGGATAAATTAATATCTAAAGAAAAGTTAGATTATTATATGACGACATTAAGAAGAAATTCGGATAGATTACTAAAATTAATAAATAATATAATAGATACATCAAAAATTGAATCAGGTTCATATAAGCTTAAAATAGAAGAAAATGACATAATTTATTTAGTGGAAGAAGTTGCATTATCTATGAAAGACTTTGTTGAAGCTAATGGAATAGAGCTCATTATTGACCCAGAAGTAGAAGAAAAGGTAATAGAATGTGATGAAAGTGAAATAGAAAAATGCATAGTAAATTTGATTGGAAATGCTGTTAAGTTCACTCCAAAGGGAGGGAAAATAGAAGTAAGAATAGTAGATATGGGGAAATTAGTAAGAATATCAGTTAAAGATTCTGGAATCGGAATAGATAAAAAATATCATAAAGCAATATTTGATAGATTTGGACAAGCTTATAATGATATATCAGAAGAGCATGGTGGAAGTGGACTTGGATTAACACTAACAAAACAATTAGTAACACTTCACAATGGAAATATAGTTGTTAAGAGTGAGCCAGGATTAGGTAGTGAGTTTATAATTATATTACCAACTAAGCAAAATACAAAGTAATTAGAAATAGATTGAATATTAAAATGATTACATTTTTTTATTGTCTGATATAATGTACAAGAGTAATACTATCTTGACACTACATATTCTCAATGATAATATGATAGATATATGGGTACATGGATTTTTACTGTAAAGTAGATAATACCTAAATTAGGGTGATTTTTATCTTAATTTAGGTATTTTATTTTCCAATGCAAGGAGAATGAGAGAATATGATTGTAGAAAAAATATTAAACAATAATGTTGTTGTCTCAATAGATCCTAAAACTAAAAACGAAGTTATCGTTATGGGATCTGGAATTGCTTTTAAAAGAAAAGTAGGTCAAGAAATAGAAGAAGACAAAATTGAAAAGATATTTGTAGTAGATGATAAAAGAATGGGAAATAAGCTTAAAAAACTTATAAACCAAATACCAGATGGTATATTTGAATTGTCACATGAAATTATATCTTATGCTAATAAACAACTAGGTAGAAATTTGGATAAGCAAATATATATTTCTTTATCAGATCATATTGCCTTTGCAATTAAAAGATATAAAAGTAATGTGCAAATAAAAAATGATTTTCTAAATGAAATAAGAAGAATACATAGGGAAGAGTATAAAGTTGCATTATGGGCTGTTGATTATATAAATAAAAGATTAAAGATAAACTTGCCAGAAGACGAAGCAGGGTTTATTGCATTACATTTAGTTAATGCAAGTTATCAAGAAACAGCAAAAGAATCATTAATATCAACTAATATAATTAAAGGGATTTTGAATATAATACGATATTATTATTCAGTTGAATTTGATGAAGAAGATATAAACTATGATAGATTATTAACCCACCTTAAGTATTTTGCGAAAAGAGTGATTACAAATAATCAAAATGAAGATAATAATAGCGAATTTTTAGAAATGGCATTAAAGAGCTATCCAGAGGCTTATAATTGTGCTGAAAAAATAAAATTATATATAGAAAGTAGTTATGATTACAAAGTAAATGAAGATGAAATAGTATATCTAACAATGCACATACATAGAGTTATTTCAGTGTTAAGAAATAATCATTAGTACGCACAATGGGACTTAAGCTAAATATTTTGATGCTTAAGTCTTTATTTAAGTGTAGAGTTCTTAGGAGGAAACATGAATACTATATTTTTAAAGAAGTCATTTGGAATACTTCAAAGAATCGGTAAATCTTTGATGTTACCAGTTGCATTATTGCCGGCTGCTGGACTTTTAATAGGATTAGGCACAGTATTACAAAATCCAGATATAATAAATAATATTCCAATTCTAGCAGGGGATAAAATTCAATTAATAGCAAATATAATGTCATCTTCTGGAAATATTATATTTTCTAATCTTCCTTTAATTTTTGCTGTAGGAGTAGCAATAGGAATGAGTAACGGAGATGGAGTAGCGGCATTAGCATCAATAGTTGGATTTTTAATAATGAATATGACTATGGGAATAACTGCAGGCGTAGACTTATCACAGGTTGGTAAAAATCCAATGTATGCTACTGTATTGGGAATTCCTACTCTACAAACAGGAGTGTTTAGTGGAATAGTAATGGGAATAACTTCAGCAATAATATATGAAAAATTTTACGATATTAAATTGCCGGAATTTTTAGGCTTTTTTTCAGGGAAAAGATTTGTACCAATAGTCTCAGCTATATCAGGTGTCCTATTAGGAATTGTAATGGCAGGAATATGGCCACCAATTCAAAATTTTTTACTGAACTTTTCTAGAAGTATGATAGGAGCAAATGAAACAATTTCGGCATTTATATTTGGGGTAGTACAAAGAGCATTAATACCCTTTGGATTACATCATATATGGTATAATCCATTTTGGTATCAATTTGGTGAATACACAAATTTAGCAGGTCAACTTGTAATTGGAGATCAAGCAATATTTTTTGCTCAATTAAAAGATGGAGTTGAGTTTACAGCAGGTACATTTATGACAGGCAAATTTCCCTTTATGATGTTTGGGCTTCCAGCAGCAGCTTTAGCGATGTATCATGAAGCTGATGAGGATAAGAAAAAATTAGTTTCAGGAATATTATTTTCAGCAGCATTAACATCATTTTTAACAGGTATAACAGAACCAATAGAGTTTATGTTTTTATTTGTTGCACCAATATTATTTGCGATACATTGTGTATTTGCAGGATTATCTTTTATGATAATGCAGCTATTAAATGTAAAAGTCGGATTAACATTTTCAGGTGGACTTATAGACTTTATATTATTTGGTGTATTACCTAACAGAACAAAATGGTGGTGGGTAATAATAGTTGGAATAATATTTGCAATTATATACTATATAGGTTTTAGATATGTAATAAGGAGGTTAGACTTAAAGACTCCTGGTAGGGAAAGGGAAGAAAGTGAAGTAGATATAGATATATCAGATGGAGATTTAGCTTATAAAATTTTAGATGCCTTTGGAGGCTCTAAGAATATAACATATTTAGATGCATGTATAACTAGATTGAGGATTACTGTAAGAAACTTAAAATTAGTAAATAAGAGCAAACTTAAAACTTTTGGATCAGCAGATTTAATGATAATAGGAGATAATATACAAGCTGTATTTGGACCGAAATCTGATATGCTTAAAGAGCAAATGAAAGATATTATTAATGGAAAAGAAGTTATAGTTAAAAAAGAAAAAAAGATAGACTTAATTAAAAAAGGAATAAAGATTGAGAGTTCAATTATGATTCCTGTTACTGGAAAACTTTTAAGGTTAGAAGAAGTTCCTGATGAAATATTTTCTATGAAACTTATTGGTGATGGATTTGCTATAAACCCTAAGAAAAATATTTTAATATCGCCTATAAAAGGTACTATATTAACTATATCACCTACAGGTCATTCAATAACTGTTAGAGGATTAGATGGATTTGATATATTTATTCACATAGGAATAGACAGTATAAATTTAAAGAGTAATGAATTTAAAGCATTTGTTAAAGAAGGAGACTTAGTAGAAGAAGGTGACTTGTTAATAGAGTTTTCATTAGAGGAAATGATGAAAAAACTAAAATCACCTATTATAGCAATAATATTTAAAGGTTTGCCAAAAGAAAAATTTATTTATTTTAATAGTGATATAGATGTAATTTCTGGAGATATAAATAAAGTAGAAATACATAAAAAATATGATTAATTAAATATAACAAAATATCTATAAATTACTAAGTATACAAATTTATATTCAGGTTAATATAATAGTGTAAACAAAAGAACTTTTAAACGAGAGGGAGTTCAACTTTAAAAGTATGTTTACAAAACCAAAAGCCAAGGGAGGGATTACAAATGGCAAAAACATTAGTTCCAGAAGCAAGACGAGGGTTAAGCGTATTCAAGAATGAAGTTGCAGCAGAGTTAGGAGTACCATTTAGTGATTATAATGGTGACTTAACATCAAAACAATGTGGTTCCGTAGGTGGCGAAATGGTAAAAAGAATGGTTGAACAATACGAAAATTCAATAAAGTAAGCCACAGGAACAATTTAACTAGGGTTTAATAGACAGGATGGATATACCGCCAAAGAATTAAGTATTGTAACCATTCAAAAAAAGAGAAGGCTATTTCAAAATAAAAACTATGTTTTAATTTTGAGTAGCTTTCTTTTTTGTATAATAAAGTTATGATAACGATATATAACATTAAATTTATTCTTATAATATATTAGCATGAAAAATAAAGAAAATGCATAAAAAATAGAGATAAACTAATTTAACATCAAATTATTGTACTAAATAAAAGTAGCAATAAACTCAGTGTTAGTGTACTATTTAATTAATACACTAACACTGTCGAGAAAGGAGATAAGCTAATGGTACTTGAATTAAATTCAAAGGAGCCCATATATCTTCAAATAATTGCTTATATAAAAAAGAAAATAGTTTCAGGTGAATTAAGAGGGGGAGAGAGAGTCTTGTCAGTAAGAGAATATGCAACTGAATTAAAGGTTAATCCAAATACAGTACAGAAAGTCTATGCAGAGTTGGAAAATCAAAATTTAATATATACTCAAAGAGGAATAGGAAAATTTGTTACGGAAGATGAAAATATAATTAATGATTTAAGACAAGAGCTATTTAATGAAACTATAGATAAATTTATTGAAGACTCTAAAGGACTAGGATTCACAAGAGAAACAATATTAGCAATTATATCAGAACGATATAAGGAGGATATAAATGAGTAATTTATTAGAGGTTAATGATATATACAAAAAAATTAAAGGAAAACAAGTTTTAAATGGACTGAGTTTTAATTTAGAAAAGGGTAAAGTACTAGGAATTATGGGGCCTAATGGCCAAGGAAAAACAACATTATTAAATATAATACAAGGTTTTCTAAAAGTTGATAAAGGAACTATAAAACTTGATGAAATTTCAATAGGAACAGAAACTAAAAAATATATTGCTTTTTTACAAGATAGAAATATTTTTGATAAATCAATGAAAATAAAAGATGCTATAAATTTATACTCAGATTTTTTTAAAGATTTTAATAAAGAAAAAATGAAAAATTATTTAAAGTTCATGGGTTTAGATGAGAATGCAAGAATAAAAGATTTATCAAAAGGAATGAGCGAGAAATTTAGCTTATCTTTAACTCTAAGTAGAAAAGCTAAGTTATATATGTTAGATGAGCCTATATCAGGAGTAGATCCTGTTTCAAGGGAGAAAATTCTTGATGCCATATTAGAAAATTTATCAGAAGAAAGCTCCATGATAATAACAACACATTATATTGGAGAGCTAGAAAGAATTTTTGATGAAGTTGCATTTTTAGGAGAAGGTAAAATAATAGAAAGTGGAGATGCAGAAGAACTAAGAGAAAAATATAAATCATCAATAGATGAAATTTATAGAAAAATATTTGCAGAATAAAAGGGGAAGTGCATATGAATAATGTTTTAAATATTTTAAAATATAATTTCGGAAAATATAATTCAGGAATAAGCAAAATATTATATATTATAGCTTTTATAATTTTATGTTTATTATCCTTTGGAACTTTCATAAAAATACCTTTTATAGGAGAGATTGTTTCAGTAATTAATATTGCAGTTATTTCAACATTTTTAGCTGTTAACCTAATAGTATCAATAATAAAGTTTTCATTACAAATTTCTAAAGAACAGGGGAAACTACTATTTACATTACCAGTTAATTCATGGGAATATATAATCGCTAAATATATAGAATTTACAATCTTACAAGGTAGCATAGTGCTTGTAGTATATATAATATCAATTTTCTCAAGAAATTCTATGGCTAATATAATTAATTTAGTTTCAGCATCAACTGCCTTTGGAACTTTAATTGCATATATTATAATTACGTCATTTATAACAATATTTTCATCATATATTCATAATACAGCATTGTGTGTACTAGCAGTTATATTTTTAGGTGGAATTATCCAAAGTACTGTTGAGATAATTAAATGGATTATAACTGGATCACTTCCATATGTTTATTTAAGAATAGGATCTTTTATAGAAATTGATTTAATATCAACAATGTTGGGAGCGGTATGGCTAGTTGCTATTGTTTCATTATCGGTAAATCATTTAGGCAAAAAATTAGATATTAGATAGGGGGAAATAATATGAAAAAAGTTGTAAAAATACTATTGGCTTTATCACTAAGTACAATACTAGCAGGATGTAGCATAAAATTTGGTGTTGAAAGTAGAAAGTCAAGTAATTATGCTGGTAAAAGTATAAATCAAATAGAGTCTATAGAAGGAATAAATAATCTTAATATAAATATAGATGTTAGTAATGTTGATATCAGATATTATGAAGGAAAAGATATAGAGATTTCTGGAGTACTAGGAAATTTATCTAAGGGAATAACGGTAGATAGAAACTCTAGTGAGTTGGATATAAATGAAAGGTCTAATAGAAGTGTAAGCATTAAGAAAGATACAACAAGTAATTTAAAGATTAATATACCCAATAGCTATAATGGAAATATAAAGCTTACATTGGGAGTTGGAGAATATAAAGTAAATGATGTAAAAGCTGATAATATGAAAGTAGAAACAGGTGTAGGTAAATTAAGTATGAGTAATATATCATTTAATAGATTGGATTTAGAAAGTGGTGTTGGAGAAGTTGATATTGATACAAAAGAGAAGACTGGGGAAATAATTATTGATGCAGGAGTCGGAGATATTAATATAAAGCTAGGTAATATAAATGGTAACTTAACATTTGATGGTGGCATGGGGAGTACAAGAATAAGTATTCCACCTGATTCACCAGTAAATATAAAAACAAGTTCTGGACTAGGAGAAAGTAATGTAACTGCAAAGACATCAGGAGAAAATAAGTACATTTTCGATGTTAGTATGGGAATTGGAGAATTAAATATAACAAACTAATTGTTTGCAGGTGAATATCACCTGCATTTTTTATTTTAAAATATAAATACAAATATAAATTTTATTAATTTAATTTGTTATAGTTAATAACTCAATAATACGTTTTATTATTGTCTATTCAAAAGAAAAATGATAAAATGAGAACAAAAGTTCGTTTGAAATATTGAAAATAAAGGTGATAATATGAAAAAAGTTAAGATATTACAAGCTGGAGATTTACATTTTGATACTCCATTTAAGGATTTAAATAAAGAAATATCACTAATAAGCAAAGAAGAGCTTTTAGAGGTATTTAGCAAAATAATTAGCTTATGTTTAGATAATTGTGTTGATATTTTATTATTAACTGGGGATATTTTTGATAACTTAACAGTAAATAAGAAAACATTAGTTTTTATCAAAGACCAATTAAAGAGAATAGATACTATAAAAGTATTTATAGCACCAGGAAATCATGATCCATATAATGAAAAATCATTTTATAAAATGGTAGATTGGCCTAGTAATGTACACATTTTTAAGGGAAATGTTGAAAAAGTATTTTTAGATAATTTAGGTGTAGTTATATGGGGAGCAGCATTTAATTCCCATCATATCCAAAAAAGTATGCTTAAAAATATAGAGGTTGATGATAAGCTTATAAATATTATGACTATTCATGGAGACATATCTAATAATGATGAAGGAAATGAGTATAATCCAATAACTTTAAGGGATATAGAAAATAGTAAATTAGATTACATAGCAATAGGACATAGACATAATTACAGTGGTATATTAAGAGAAAAAAATACTTGTTATGCATATTCAGGATGTCCACAAGGAAGAGGATTCGATGAACTTGGAGATAAAGGAGTAATAGTTGGGGAAGTATCCAAAGAAACTGTAGACTTGAGGTTTATTAAAACATCTAAAAGAAATTACTATGTAATAGAGATTGATATAAGTAATTCTATTAGCTACGAGGAAATTAAAGATAAAATACTAGTCTCTATAAATAAAGAAGAAAGAAATAACAATTTATATAAAATTATTTTAAAAGGAGAAATAGAATCATACATAAAATTAAATGAAAATGTGATACTTGAAAAAGTAAAAGATTACTTTTATTTTGTAAAAATAGTAGATAATACAGAAGTTAAATTAGATTTTGATAAAATATCAAAGGATTATTCAATTAAAGGTGTTTATGCAAAGAAACTTCTAGAGAAATTAGAGGATGATAATTATGACGATGAAATTGTAAAAATGGCTTTGAAAATAGGAATACAATGCCTATCTGATGAGGAAGTGAATTTAAATGATTATAAATAAAATACATATAATATCTTTTGCTGGGTTAAAGGATAAAATAATAGATTTAACTGATGGAATAAATTTAATATATGGTGAAAATGAAAAGGGAAAAAGTACAATTCAAAACTTTATAAGAATTTGGTTATATGGAATGAATTCTAAAAGGCGTAGAGATATTAAAAATAATGATAGAGTTAGATACATGCCTATCGATGGGGATAAAATAAGAGGAGAACTATATGTTTTTCATAATGGAAGAAAATATATTATAAGAAGAAGCTTTGGAACAACTAAAAAAGAAGATATAGCAGAAGTTTTAGATGCAGAATCAGGGGAAGTAGTTTTAAATATACCAAATGATGAACCAGGAAAATATTTTTTTAATGTAAACTCATCAACTTTTGTAAAAACCTTATTTATAGGTCAATTAGGAGTATCCATATCTAAAGATAAGGAAGAAGAAATAATAGATAAAGCTGCTAATCTATTAGGAAGTGGAGAAGAAAAGGTATCAGTACAAAAGGCTTTAGAAAAATTAGAAGTTATAAAGAAGTCTCTAACTACTTCAAGGAAAACAGGGGAATTAGATTTACTTAGAAATAAATATAATTCATTAATTGAAGAAAGATATGAAGGATATAAACTATCGGAAGATAACATAGAAAAAGAACAAAGATTAATAAACTTAAAAGAAAAAAGAGAAGAGTTAAGAAAAGAACTTAAAAATTTAGATATATATAAGAAATATATGAAAAAAATAAAGCTTCAAAAGGAATATGAAGAAATAACTGAGTATTTAAAGAAGAGAGAGGAACTAATAAAGAAAGAAAGATACATTGAGGAGAGTATTTCCTCAAAAAATGGAGTAATAGATGAAGGATTATTAAATGATATAAAAGACGAAAATTCCTTATATCTTAGTATCCTAGACATGTATAAGGAAGCAGAAGAAAAATTAATTAATAGTAAAGAGATTTATATAATAAAGAAAAATGAGTTTAAGGATATATTTTTTATAGATGATTTATCTATTGAAGATAAAAATAAATTTATAAAATCTGTTATGGAGCAGGAAACTTTAAATGAGAAAATAAAAAGCCATGATTCTTTAGTCGATGATATAAATATAATAAAGAATGATATACAAAAAAAGAAAGAATTTATAGGAAGTTCAATAAAGTTTAATGAAATAAGAGAAGAAGTTGGGAATCTATTAGAAAAATACGAAGACAAATTAAAAGAGCTTAAGTTTAAAGTTGAACATTATTCACATAGTTCAAAGGATGAAAATATTAGTAATAAAACTGATAATAGATATAAGTATATAAATATTTTCATTGCTATAGTATCTATTTTATTAACATTAACTATTATTAAAAATAACTTACTTTTAATAATACCTTTATTTAGTCTATTAATATTTTTAATCTTCAAATTCATAACTCTAAAAATAGCAAAAAAGTCTACTGGCAAATTAAATAGTAATATATTTAGCATAGATAAATTAGAAGAAGCTATAAATGAAATTGAAAAAGAAATATTTAGATATACAAAGGTAGTAGGGGCAACTTCATATGAAGATTTTATTAGAAAGATAAAACTTTTTGATGAATTTACTTTATACGAAGAAAAGCAAAATATAAAAATAAATGAAAAAGAAATTCAATTATCCTTAATAGATATAAAGGCTATAAAAAATAATTATAGAATTAATGAGGAGTATATAAATCACATATTAGATTTAGCTCAAACATCAGATGTAAATCAAGTAATATGTATGTTATCGGAATATGAAAAAGTTAGTAAAGAAATTTTATCAATAAAAATAGATATAGAAAAGGAAGAAGAGTCAATAAAAAAATTAGAAAAAGAACTGGCTATAAGAGAAAAAAGAATTAGGGAAAAGCTAGAATTTATTGGTTTAGAAGATATAGGTTTATTTAGTTTAGAAGAAAAATTACTAGATCTGAAAGAAAAAATAAATCAAAGGCATGAAATAATAAGAAGTTTAAAAAGCATAGAAGAAACCTATAAAGCATTAACTAAAGATAAGGATATAGAAACAATAAAAGAAGACTTAAAAGATATAATAAATGAAAATATAAATTATACTTATTCTTCAGAAGAAGAGATAGATAAACAAGTATCATTGAAATCAAATGAATTAATTGAAGCTGAAAAGACTATAAAAGATGTAGAAAATGATATAAATAATAGGTTTATAGGAAAAAGATTTATACCACAAATTGAAGAAGATATAGAAGAGGTTAAAGAAAATATTAATAAACTTGAGATTAAACTGAAAGCAATAGAATTAGCTATAGAAAAAATGAATGAAGCTTTAAGAGAAGTTAGGGGAAATTTCGGAAATATTTTAAACTCTAATGTTATAAGTTATTTTAAGGAGTTAACAGCCGAAAATTATGATGATGTCATGGTTTCGGATTCATATGAGATGAAAGTAAGGAAGGGGACAGAGGTATTACCTGGTGGTATATTAAGCAATGGAGCTAATGATCAACTATACCTATCGTTAAGATTAGCTTTTATATATATGATATATAAAGATATAGAATTTCCAGTTATATTAGATGATGCATTTATTCAATATGATGATAATAGAACGGAAAAAGCAATTGATTTAATAGTTAGATGCAAATTTAAACAACTAATAATATTTACATGCCAAAGAAGAGAGGAAAGTATATTAATAAATAAAAATATAGAAAGTAATTATATTTATTTGTAGTATTGACAATAATAGTATAAGAGTATAGAATTATATCAGTAAATAATGCGAATCATTTGCAAGAAGAGGTGGAAGAATGAAGAAAAAGTTATTAGCTGTAACTCTTATACTAGGAGTTATACTTTCCTTTTCTGGATGTATAAATAAAGGGAATAATGATAATGGAGAAAAATTAAGAGTTGGGGTTACTATAAGTCCTCTTAAGGATTTCACAGAAGCTATAGGGGGAGACAAAGTAGAGGTGTTTTCAATAATCCCTAATGGAAGTGATGCACATAGCTTTGATCCTAAGCCAAAGGATTTAAAGGACTTAATAAACACTGATATGTTTATATATAACGGACTTGGAATGGAAGAATGGATTGATTCTGTTTTAGGAACTATAGAGGGAAAAAACATAAAGGTAGTGGAAGCAAGCCAAGGTATAGATTTTATAAATACATCAGAAGAAGATTTACATAGTGATGAACATGGAGAAGAAGAACATAATCATGGAGGAAAAGATCCTCATGTTTGGTTAAGTTTAGAGGGCGCAACAAAGGAAGCAGAAAATATAAAAAATGCTTTAGTTGAAATAGACCAAAAAAACAAAGAATACTATGAAAAAAATTATCAAAAATTAAAAGAAGATTTCAGTACTCTTCAAGCTGAATATAGAAATAAGTTTTCAGAATTAAAAAATAAGGATTTTGTTACTGGACATGCGGCCTTTGCTTATTTATGTAGAGATTTTGGATTAACTCAAAAAAGTATAGCAGATGTATTTGGAGAAGGAGAGTTAACGCCTAAAAACTTAGAATCTCTTATAAAGTATTGCAGAGAGAATAATGTTAAAGTAGTATTTAACGAGTCAGCAGCAAGTTCAAAAGAATCAGAGACTTTAGCAAAAGAAGTTGGAGCAAAGGTAGAAAAAATATATAGTCTTGAAACTAAAGAAGATGATAAGAGTTATTTAGAAGGTATGAAATATAATTTAGATACTATATATAACTCATTAAAAAAATAATAACATTTAAAAGAGTGGATTTAATTCTACTCTTTTTATAGTATAGAAAATTATAAAATTTCTACTTTAGTAACCTTAAGTGTGGATAGTAGTTTTATGGGACTTGGAGCGAAGTGACAGAGTAAAGAAAATTACTATCCATACTTTTCAATTAGATTAAATATATTTTCATTAGATTAAATATATTTTCATGTGGTAAAATAATGGAATAAGGGTGGTGTAAATATGAGCAAAGCTTTAGAGTTTTATGAAGAACAAATAGAAAAATATAATAAAGATATAAAAGAGTTAAATGGTGATATATCTAAATTTTCTATTTTAAGATTAATTATAGTTATAATGGTAGCTATAACTTCTTATTATTTTTATAGAAAAGAAAATATTATTTATTTAATTTTATCCATATGTATATTCGTGACAATATTTATTTTAGTGGCCTATTATCATAATAGAAAAATAAATAAGAAAAAAGAATGTGAAGTATATGTAAAAGTAAATGAGACTGGAGTTTCTAGAATAAATGGAAGTTTTAAAGATAAAGAAGACAATGGAGAAGAGTTTATAGATGATAAACATGCCTTTATAAATGATTTAGATGTATTTGGCAGAAACTCTCTTTTTCAAATGATAAATTCAACTAAAACCAAATTTGGTAGAATAAAATTATATGAGATGCTAGGCTTGAAAAGGACTCCTAGTAAAGATGATATATTAAAAAAACAAGAGGCAATTAAAGAACTAGGAGATAAAGTTGAGTGGAGACAAAGGTTAGAAGTTAAGTCAACTCTTAAAAAAAGTGGATCAAAAGATATAGATGATCTTTTAAAGTGGGCAAAGACAAGTGGAAATATAAATAAAGCATTTGAAATAGTTCCATATTTATTTATAGGACTTACTATGATCTCTTCATTATTAGTAATTTTAAGAATATTACCAATAAGTTATCTGATATTAATATTCATGATTAACTATCTTGTTGTAAAAATACTTACAAAGGATTTAGTACCAGTAATAAAGTTATTTGATAAACATAAAAAAGACATAGAAGCATACACAAATTTATTAATATTAATAAATCAAGAAAATTTTGATTCTAAACTTTTAAATGAATTAAAATCAAAGTTAAATAGTATTGAAAGTCAAAGTTGTGTTGAGAAAATGAAAGCTCTTAAAAGATTAGTTGATTGGTTAGGTGACAGCTCATCTAATGCATACTATCTATTATTAAATGTAACAGTATTATCTGATATCTTTATATTAAGAAATTTAGAACAATGGAAAAGAGAAAATGGAAAAAATTTAGAAAATTGGCTTAATATAATGGGAGAAATTGAAGCATTGTCAAGTATAGCTAATATTACATTTGACTTTAAGGAATGGAGTTATCCTACAATAAGTAATAGTAATATAATAGAAGGAATAGATATAGGTCATCCTATGCTAGGAAAAAAAGCTGTTGTAAATAGTTTTAAATTAGATTCACAGGCAAAGGTAGCATTAATTACAGGTTCAAATATGTCAGGAAAAAGTACATTCTTAAGAACTATAGGATTAAATTTACTATTAAGTTATATAGGTGCTCCAACTTATAGCGAAAGCTTTAGTTGTGGAATTTTTAGTATATACACATGTATGAGAACAAAGGATAATTTAGAAGAAAGTATATCATCATTTTATGCTGAAATACTAAGAATAAAAATACTTATAGAAGCAGCAAAAAAAGGGGAAAAGGTATTTTTCTTATTAGATGAAATATTTAAAGGAACTAACTCAAAAGATAGGCATGAAGGAGCAAAGGTTCTTATAAATCAATTAGTAAATAATAAATCTGTAGGGATTGTATCAACCCATGATTTAGAATTATGTGATTTAGAGAAAACAAAGGTTTGGTTAAAAAACTATAATTTTCAAGAGTATTATAAGGAAAATAATATAAAATTTGATTACAAACTAAGAGAAGGAAGAAGTAGGACTCAAAATGCAGTTCATTTAATGAAGCTAGCTGGTATTGATTTTAATGATAACTAGAAAAGTGAAAGTAGCAAAGTCTTGCTACTCTTTCTTTTTAAATTTATTCAAGTAAAAATCCCATTTTATAGTGAAAAGTATCAAGAAAAATGGCATAATATACCTATGAGTATAATTGATTGAGGGGTATATCAATGGCGTTTATAATAATTGATTTAGAATTTAATAATTTAGAAGGAATACATAAGTATTATCCAAATATATTTAAGGAATATCCAAATTTAAAGAGTCTAGAACTAGATAACGAGATAATAGAAATAGGTGCGATAAAACTAGACAACTATATGAAACCAATGGAAGAATTCAAAACATATATTAAACCATCTTTAATTACTGTATTAAATCCCAAAATATCTGAAATTACAAATATAAAAGAAAGTGATTTAGAAAATGGAGTAACATTTCAGGATGGTATAGAACAGTTAGCTACTCTTATAGATGAGGGAGATATTATTTGCTCATGGGCGAAGGATGATATTATAGAAATAATAAATAATGCAATATATCATAAATATGATAATTTAAACTGGTTAAAAAATTATCTGGATATACAAGAATATTCAACTAAGATATTAGCTAAAAAGAAGTCTTTAAGCTTGAAAAATGCTCTTGAAGAGTTGAAAATAAAAGTTGATAATGATAAATTGCATGATGCGTTAAATGATGCTATATATACTTCCCTTGTTTTTAAAAGAATATATAACTCAAGAGTATTAAAAAACTATATTATAAAAGATATTTATAATATGCCAGCAGTAGATGTTAAGAACTTAGAAGAATATGAGCTAGATGTAAATAAGATTAAAGAAAAATGTCCAAAGTGCAATATTGATTTACAAATTGAATACAATTTAAGACCTATAAAATGGAGATTTGTTTCAATAGGAAAATGCCCAAAATGCAATAATAAGGTTATTAATGAAGTGATAATAAAAAAGACTTTTACAGGTGAAGAAGTTTACAAGGAAATTTCTACAATTATTAATGAGGTAGAATATATGAATTATAGCTATAGGATGGAAAAGTAGATCATAAATTAATAAACTATTAAATAATTAAAATTTTAAAACAATTACATTATAATTATGATAAAATGTATATGTGATCGAGTTTTAAATTTGATGTATGGGAGAATGATAAAATATGAATATAGCATTTTTTTTAACACCTAAAAATGAAGTTATATATGAATATTTAGATGCAACTATGAGACAAGTTATAGAGAGAATGGAACATCATGGATATACAGCTATTCCTTTAATAGATAAAGAGGGAAAATACGTAGGAACGCTTACTGAAGGTGATTTGCTTTGGAAACTTAAAAGTACACCTGATTTAAATTTTAAAAATACAGAAAATGTAAAAATTATAGATATTCCAAGAAAAAGAAAACATAAGAGTGTTTCAATAAATTCAGATGTAGAAAGTTTAATTTCACTTTCTACAAACCAAAATTTTGTACCAGTAGTAGATGATGAAGGAATATTTATTGGTATAATAAAAAGAAGTGATATAATTAATTATTGCTATGGTGAAATGATAAAAAAGAAAATAGTATAATTTTAAATATAAAGGAGGATTGGTTATGATAATAGTTATTTCTCCTGCAAAAACTTTAGATTTTGAAGAAAAAGATAATAACTTACCAATGAATGAACCAAGATTTTTAGAAAAATCCAAGAAGATAATGAAGGAACTTACTAATTTTGATAGCTATTCTTTAGAAAAGCTTATGAAAATAAGCAGTAAACTAGCAGTATTAAATAAAGAGAGATTTGAAAAATGGACAACTAATTTAGAAACTTCCAAACAAGCATTATTGGCTTTTAGGGGAGATGTATATAGAGGGATGGATGTAGGAAGTTTATCACATTCAGAACTTTTTTATGCAGATGATCATTTAAGAATTCTATCTGGATTATACGGAGTATTAAGACCTTTTGATGGTATTAGTGAATACAGATTAGAAATGGGAACAAAGCTATCTGTAAATAATTTTAAGGATTTATATGAGTTTTGGGGCGATACTTTAGAAGAAAGCATTTTACAGGAGCTAAATACTCATAAAAATAAAACTTTAATAAATTTAGCATCACAAGAGTATTTTAAAGCTATTGAAGGTTTAACTAAAAGTCAAGAAGTAAATGTAGTTACTCCTATATTTAAAGAGTTTAGAGGAGATAAGTACAAGATAATATCTTTAAATGCAAAGAAAGCTAGAGGCATGATGACTAGATATATAATTCAAAATGAAATAGAAGATATTCAAGAGATTAAAAAATTTGACTTAGATGGATATCAATATAATGAAGAGTTATCTACAGAGAAAGAACTTGTATTTACAAGATAATTAACTTAATAAATTAAAAAATATACCCCGCCTTTTTAGGTGGGGTATATTTTTTAAGCTTGTTCATAAGTTTCGACAATAAGATTAAACTCATTTTCATCGGTTATTTCACCAAATTCATCTGATGAAATTCCAGGGTAGTAATATAAGATGAATTTATCATTAGAATCTTGAATGTTTTCTAAGACTATATATAATCTATCATCTTCACAGTTTTCTAATGTGGCTAAAACTTTATATCTACTTGCTTTACCTGTATTATTATTAGTTAAATCTAAAATGAAATCTTTATGGGACCTAACATTTAATTTAGATTTATCACAATTTTTTATATATGAGTTAAATCTACAACCACTGCAACTTTTAAATTTACATTCTTTTATGCAATTTAAACATGAGCATTTGGAACAATTGCTAAACTGATTAAATGCCTCAAGGTTATTTTGTTTATAGTCTGTTAAATTTAATATGGTGTCATCTTTTTTAAAGAAGCTAAATTTTTTATTTCTAGCAGAATACTCTTCATCATTTAACATTTCCATATACTTCTTTAAAATAGGGAGCTTAGAATAATACTTTCTTTTTCTTAAGATACTTTCATCAAGAAAAGGACTGACTTCACTTATTGCATATGTTATATCAGTATAAACTTTTCCAATGCTATCCTTTTCCTTATTTATAAAATCAATAGTATTTGACATTTAATCACCTAATTTAAGTTTTTATATTTTTCAAGTTCTAAATCTAAATCAACAGTATCTAAAGCTTCAAATTCACTATCAAATGTATCAACATCTTTAAGCTCACCTAATCCGTTAGCTAAGGCTTCATGTTTTTGAATTTTTCTTTCTATGCTATCAATTTCGATGGAGTTTGATTTTGTTTGAACATTAGCAAGAACTTCATTAACCTTTTGCGTAGCTTGTGCATTACTATATCTAGCAGCAGCTTCATCTCTATAATTTCTTGTTTTTTCAATTTCTGATTCTAATTCAGCAAGATTTTTCTTAATTGCATCAGCTTGGCTTCTTGCAGTTTCATAACTAGATTTTAAGCTTTCATATTTCTTTTCAGCTTCAATTTTCTTTGCTAAAGCTCTTTTAGCTAAGTCTTCATTATTTTTAGAAAGAGCTAACTTAACTTTATCATCAAAATCTTTTACTTCTAATTGTGAAGCTTCCATTTTCTTTTTTATTTCATGTGCATTACCGATTATTTGAGCAGAGTTTAATTTAGCTGAGTTAAGTTGTTTTTCCATATCCCTAACTTTTTGATCTAGTAATTCTATTGGATTTTCCATTTCGTCTAAAGTAGAATTAACTTTTGATTTAAACATATTTGACATTCTTGTAAAAATACCCATAATGATCCTCCTAAAATTAATATTTTCTATTTTTTAAATAAACCTTTACTACAACAACTATAATTATAAAGATTAGTGCTACGGTAAATATTGATCTAAAAGAGAAACCAGTTCCCCCTCTGCCAAAGCCAAAATGTCTCATAGCAGATAAACCATAGGCCATTTCACCAAAAGATGATCCACCACCATAACTACTTGTTGTGTTCTTATAATCTTTATCTTGGGTGCTTTTGTTTTCATTTGAAGAACTATCTGAACTATCTTTCTTCTCATTATCAGTAGTGCTGAATGAACCAGATGAGAAGTTTTTAGAAGATCCAGATTTTCCTTTATCTACATCGCTAAATGAACCACTCTTATATCCACTTGATGAAGTAGACTTTGAATCTGAACTTTTAGTATCAGTTTTGTTATCACTTGTTTTAGAACTAGTAGAGCTACTAGAATTACTTGTTTTAGAACTACTAGATCCATTACTAAAAGATCCACTTTTAAAAGAGTTTGAAACATTTGATTTTCCACCACTAGACTTAGAAGTGCTGGAGCTAGATTTAGAGCTAGAACTAGATTTAGAGCTAGAGCTAGACTTGGATCCTCCAGAACTTGTAGGTTTAGCTGATACTTCTTTTTTCTCATTATCATTAGTGCTAAATGAACCGGATGAGAAGTTTTTAGAAGATCCAGATTTTCCTTTATCTACATTGCTAAATGAACCACTCTTATATCCACTTGATGAAGTAGATTTTGAATCTGAACTTTTAGTATTAGCTTTGTTATCACTTGTTTTAGAACTAGTAGAACTACTAGAATTACTTGTTTTAGAACTACTAGACCCATTACTAAAAGATCCACTTTTAAAAGAGTTTGAAACATTTGATTTTCCACCACTAGACTTAGAAGTACTGGAACTAGATTTAGAGCTAGAGCTAGATTTGGACCCTCCAGAACTTGTAGGTTTAGCAGATACAGTTATCTCTCCATGAGTAACATTATCAAAAATAGATATTGTATCAATTAGAAAACTAGAAGTTAGAAAAACAAAAGTTAAAATTAAGGTAAATATTAGTTTTGTATTATTCTTTTTTATATATGTCACCTCCAAGAATAAAGATTGTATTTATATATTATAGTAAAAAATGTAATTCCTCAAAACTGATTTAAAGGCAAATTTGGGTAAAAAAATAAGAAATATCTCTTAAAACTTACATTTGCTTTTGAAATCGTAATTATACTTACATTTAAGGATAATATTAAACTTATTAAGAGTTAATACATAACCCTTAAATAGTATTTTCTAAACTACTTAATTTAATAATATACTTAATTATAGCATATTTAAATTCAATAATAGTAATGCTATATTTAATTATCAAAATATTAATAATCTTAAATACTTGTAATCAATATCATATTATTCTAAAATTAATTTATGATACAACAATTTTAAGGAGTGAAATACATGACAAATCAAAATTTTGAAGAAACAATGGGGGATTTATTAAAAGATTTCGATGTTAAAAGAATAAGTACAGGAGATATTTTATCTGGTGAAGTAATCGATGTTAATGATAAAGAAGTTATGGTAAATATCAACTATGCATTCGATGGAATTATTTCTAAGGGGGATTTAACTAATACTGATAAAAATCCAATGGAAGTCGTAAGTAAAGGAGATAAAATAAAAGTATATGTTTTATCACCTAATGATGGAGAGGGATATGTTAAGCTTTCAAGAATAAGAGCTTTAGAAATAGCTGAAAAAGAAGAGATTGAAAAAGCTTTTAATAATGAAGAAAACATAACTGTATATGTTAAGGAAGAAGTTAAGGGTGGATTAGTTTCTTACTACGGAAATATAAGAATATTTATACCAGCTTCATTAGCTTCAAGAGAAAGAATAGAGCTAAGTACATTAGTAGGAAAAGAAATAGAAGTTAGAATTATAGAGTTAGATTTTAAATCAAGAAGAATAGTTGCATCAAAGAGAGTTTTAGAAGATGCTATATATGAAAATAAGAAAAAAGAGTTATGGAAATCAGTTAAATCAGGAGAAAAGAGAACTGGAGTAGTTAAAAAAATAATTAGAGCTGGAGCAATAGTTGATATTGGAGGAATAACTGGCTTAATTCATTTAAATGACTTATCTTGGGGCAGAGTACACAGAGCGGAAGATATAGTTAATGTAGGCGATAAAGTTGAAGTATTTATTGGAGAAGTAGATAGTAAAAATCAAAGAGTATCTTTAATATTAAAAGACATAGATAAAGATCCATGGGAGACAAATGGAGCAAACTTAAAAATAGGAGAAATTTTAGAAGGCAAAGTTGTTAAATTCCTTAACTTTGGAGCATTTGTAGAGTTATTTCCTGGAGTGGAAGGGTTAGCTCATATAAATGAAATATCAGAAGAAAACATAGCTAAACCATCAGATGTATTAAAACTAGGACAAAATATAAAAGTTAAAGTTTTAGATGTTGATAAGGCTAATAAAAAAATATCATTAACTATAAAAGATGCGGAAGAAAAATCAAAGGAATACTTACAATATAATGATTCAGATGAAGGCGTATCCTTAGGGGACTTATTTAAAGGATTATTTGAAAAATAAAGAATTAATTAAAAAACTCCCAAATGGGAGTTTTTTAATTTTTTGTAATTAAGAAATGATTAATTATAGAATTAAGTAATATAGTTACTAATTTAATATTATACTTTTTCAATTTTCAACATATTAGTTCCACCAGTAGTAGCACTTGGCATTCCACCAGCAATTATTATATCATCACCTTTTTTAGCAAATGATAAATTAGTTGATACCTTTTTTGCTTCACTTAATATTTCATCAGTAGTAGTAAATATTTCGCATTTAGTAGGAAAAATACCAAAATTAAGGTTTAATCCTCTTCTAACTTCTTCATAAGGAGTTATGGCTATAATAGGACATTTTGGTCTGTATTTAGATATAAGTTTTGCTGTTGCGCCACTATTAGTAGCAGCAACAACTGCTTTTGCATGTAAAAGGTTTGAACTTCTACAAGCAGAATGACTAATTGCTTCAGAAAATGAAGTTAATGATGGTTCTTTTAACCTCTTATTTAAATAATTATAGTCTAAATTTACCTCTGTTTCTATTGCAATTCTAGACATAGTTTCTGCAGCTTCTATAGGGTAATTTCCACTTGCGCTTTCTCCACTTAGCATTATTGCATCAGTTCCATCGAATATTGCATTACATATATCGCAAGCCTCTGCTCTAGTAGGAAGAGAGTTTCTGATCATAGAGTCTAACATTTGAGTAGCTGTTATAACTATTTTACCAGCTTCATTACATTTTCTAATTATGTTCTTTTGAATTATAGGAACTTTTTCAATTGGAATTTCAACTCCCATATCACCTCTAGCTACCATAATTCCATCTGAAGCTTCTATAATGGAGTCAATATTATCTACACCTTCTTGGTTTTCTATTTTAGCAATTATTTGTATATAATTTCCATTATGGTTTTTTAGTACATTTCTTACATCTTCTATATCAGAAGCTTTTCTTATAAAGGATGCTGCAACAAAATCAATTTTATTTTCACAGCCAAAGACTAAATCTTCTTTGTCCTTTTCTGTAATTGAAGGTAGATTAATCTTAACATTAGGAACATTAACTCCCTTATGGTTTTTAATAGTTCCTCCTACAGTTACCTTACATTGAATTTCGTTGCCTTTAACATTTTCAATTCTAAATCTTAATAAGCCATCATCAACTAAAATTTCACCACCAACTTTTACATCTTTGCAAAGGTCTAAATAAGATATAGTACACTTTTTATTATCTCCAAGAATTTCATCTCCACAAATAAATGAAAAATCTTGTCCTTCGTGCAATTCAACTCCATCATTTATAAAATTATGAGTTCTAATTTTAGGACCTTTAATATCCAATATAATTGCAGTAGGAGAGTTCATGTCTTCCCTGACTCTTTTTATAAGATCTATTTTCTCTTTATGTGTTTCATGAGTTCCATGTGAAAAATTTAATCTAGCAGCACTCATTCCAATTTTAATAAAATTTCTTAGAGTTTCTTCATTATCACTTGCAGGGCCAATTGTAAAAATCATTTTTGTTTTTTGCATAAAAATCACCTCACACTTAAAATTATTATGATGATAAAATTAAGAATATTTTGAATAATTATAATAAAAAAATAGAATTTAAGTATCATATATACTATGATATACTTAAAGCTATATAATAATTCTAACATAATTTACTAGGAAGGGAGAAAAAAACATGAATATTTTACAAAATTTAGAGCCTAAAAATGTTTTTAGATACTTTGAAGAAATATCACAAATACCTAGAGGATCAGGTAATGAAAAAGTCATAAGTGATTATCTAGTTAATGTTGCTAAAAAATTAAATTTAGAAGTTATTCAAGATGAGGCACTAAATGTTATTATAAAGAAGTCTGGAACAAATGGGTATGAAAACTCCAATACTGTAATACTTCAAGGTCATATGGACATGGTTTGCGAAAAGAATAAAGGAACAAATCATGATTTTGCAAAAGACCCATTAAAATTAAGAATTATTGATGATATGGTTTATGCAACAGACACAACTTTAGGATCAGACAACGGAATTGCAGTAGCATATGCCTTAGCTATATTGGATTCAGCTGATATACCACATCCACCACTTGAAGTTTTAATAACAACGGATGAGGAAACAGGAATGTCAGGAGCAATGGCAGTTTCAAAAGAGCATATAAAGGGTAAAATATTATTAAATCTAGATAATGAAGAAGAAGGACATCTTTTAGTAAGTTGTGCTGGCGGTATTAGAAGTAGGCACATTCTAGATGTAGAATTAGAAGAAGCAAATACTTATAATAGTTTTTTAAATATAGCAGTAAGAGGATTAAAGGGTGGCCACTCTGGAATGGAGATAAACAAAGAAAGAGGAAACTCTAATAAAATAATGGGAAGAATTTTAAAATCTTTATCATCAAATATAGATTTTAGATTAGTTTCATTAAATGGTGGATCAAAAAATAATGCTATACCAAGAGAAGCAGATGCATTAGTAGCAATAAAAGCAGATGACATAGAAAAAGCTAAAGATATAGTAATTAAGTGGAATGATATTTTATTAAATGAATTAAAAACACAAGATCCTGGAGTTAATATTTCTATTTCAGAAAGTAATGAAGTTATAGAAAAGGTATTTACAAAGGAATCAACTGATAAAGCTATTAATTTATTATATTTAATACCAAATGGAATAAATACAAATAGTTTAGAAATAGATGGATTAGTTGAAAGTTCAACTAATTTAGGTGTAGTTACAACTAATAAGGATAAAATTGAGTTCGATAGCGCTATAAGAAGTTCTGTTGCATCATTAAAGGACGAAATAGTTTTAAGAAGCAAGACTGTAGCAGATATCATAGGAGCAAAATTTAAAACAACTGCTGGATATCCAGAATGGCAATATGATAGCGATTCTAAAGTAAGAGAAATTTGCCAAGATGTGTATAAGAGAATGTATGGAAAAGATGCTAAAATAGTTGCAATACATGCAGGTGTTGAGTGTGGACTATTTAATGAAAAACTGGGTAAACTAGATATGATTAGTTTTGGACCAGACCTTTATGATGTACACACACCACAAGAACATATGAGTATAAAATCAGTAAAAAATGTTTGGGAATACTTATTAGAAGTTTTAAAAGAATTAAAGTAATTTTATGAATAAATAAAAATATATTTAAATAAAAAATAGTTAGGCTAGAAATTTAGCCTAACTATTTTTTATAGCTTTAATATTTGTACTTTCAAGAAATTTTTGTATTATAAAAAAATATATTAAATAATTTGAAAAATAAATTTACATAATGAATATTATTAAATGCAAAAGAATATATATTAATATAAAAGTGAGAGGGAGGATAAAATGAAGTACACGAAATATCAATACAAAAAGAAAAATGAAGGAGCAAAATTTTTAACTTCCTTGATTATGACTACTTTAACAGCAGTAGTTATAGGGATAATTGCAGCTTGGATATTATTAAAAATTATTCCTAATATAAATAATAGTGGAATAGCTGAAGAACCTGGGATAAATGTAAGTAATAATACAGAAGTTAACACACAAGTAAAAGAACAGAAATTTTCACTTATACAATGCGGTTATTTTTCAAAAGAAGATAATGCAAAACAGGTATTGGCTAAAATAAATAGCGATTTAAATTCTTTTATAGTAAAAGATGAAACAGGAAAGTTTAGAGTTTTAGCTGGAATATTTAAAGAAGAAGAAAGTGATAAAATAGTAGAAAAGCTAAAGGGAAAGGGGATAGAAAATGCTAAGATAAGCTTAGCATTAGATAAAAATGATAAAGTTCAAGGACAAATAGGTGCTATAACAGAAGGATATTTACAAATAATAAACACTGTAAGTGAAGATGAAGTGAAAGGTATAAATACAACTGATTTTAAGAAATGGACAAAAGAGTTAGATGAGATAAAAAGTGGGGATGGAATAGATGTTTTAAAGGAATATAAGAATCACATAGAAGCCTTACCAGAAGAAATAAGCAAAGAAAATACTGTAACTGAGTTAGAGTATATTTATTCAGTATTAAGCAAGATTAAAAAGTAAAAAAATAAGCTTTGGATAAAAATTACAAAACTATTACAAATAAATAAAAATTAAATAAAGAAAGGCAAAGCCACTTGTTTGAAATCTTATATAATGATAAACTATATAAGATATAAGATTGGTATAAGTGGCTTTGCCATTATATCTATGCATTGCTAATTTAAGTATTTTAAGATTTGCGTGTTTAAACCATACCATTTTGTCAATACTATAAAATATGTATAAAAATAGGATGTGATAGGTTTGAAATATGTTTTAGCGTCAGGATCAGAAAGACGACAAGAACTATTACACAGAATAGTAGATGAGTTTGACATAATAGTAAGTGACTTCGATGAAAGTAAGGTTTTATTTAAAGATAATATAGATGATTATGTAATTAATTTAGCTAAAGGAAAATCCCTTAGTGTTAAAGAGAGTCTAAGAGAAGATTCTATAATAATTGCAGGGGATACGATTGTTGTTTTAGAAAATAAAATCTTAGGCAAACCTAGTAATGAAAATGATGCGTATAACATGTTAAAGTTACTTAGTGGAAAAACTCATAGAGTTTATTCAGGAATAGTAGTTATAAACATGTATAATAAAAAAATAGAACAAGAATCTCTTTATACAGAAGTAAAATTCTCAAATTTAAGTGATGAAGAGATAAAAGCTTACATAAAAACTGGAGAGCCATTTGATAAAGCAGGAGCTTATGGAATACAAGGGTATGGTGGAGTATTTATAGAAAGTATAAATGGTTGTTATTACAACGTAGTAGGATTACCGTTAAATCTTTTAAATAAAATGCTTAATAAGGTTAAATAGTAATAATTAAGGGTATATTTATTAATAAAACTATTATTATTTTGAGGTGTAATTATATGAATAATAGTATAAAAGTTATAGATATACCAAAAGAAGAAAGACCTATAGAAAAATTATTGGTTAATGGACCTGAAGTATTAAGTAATGCAGAACTTCTTGCTGTGATTTTAAGAACAGGAACAAGAGGAGAAAATGTAATTTCACTAAGCACAAGGATACTTTCTGAGTTTGATGGACTAAATGGATTGTTGGAAGTAGGAATTAGTGAAATAACTAGTATAAAGGGAATAAAAAACATAAAAGCAAGTCAAATTTTAGCTGTGGTAGAACTTTTTAAGAGATTTAATACTTTAAAGCTAACCAGAACAAACCAAAGAATATCATCTCCAAATGATATAGGAAGGCTTTTAATAAATGAGATGATGAATTTAAAACAAGAAGTGTTAAAACTAATAATGTTAGATACAAAAAATAATATTATAGGTATTAAGGATGTATTTAAGGGAAGTTTAAATGCATCAATAGTTCATCCAAGAGAAGTATTTAAAGAAGCTCTTAAAAAAAGTAGTTCAAGCATAATAGTTTGCCATAATCACCCTTCAGGAGATCCTACGCCAAGCAAAGAAGATATAAATATTACAGTAAGATTAAAAGAGTGTGGTAGAATAATGGGGATTGATTTATTGGATCACATAATAATTGGAAAAGAAAAATTTATAAGTTTAAAAGAAAAAGGAATAATATAAACGAAAGGGGAATTCATATGGGATTTTTCAGTAGTAATAAGGACATGGGAATAGATTTAGGAACAGCAAATACACTTGTGTTCGTTAAAGGAAAAGGTGTAGTTTTAAGTGAGCCTTCAGTAGTGGCTATAAATAGTGCAACAAGAAGACCTTTAGCTGTAGGGGCTGAAGCTAAATTGATGATAGGAAGAACTCCAGGGAATATAGTAGCTATTAGACCATTAAAAGATGGTGTTATAGCAGACTTTGATATAGCACAAACAATGTTAAAAAAATTAATTGAAAAGGTAAGTAGTAAAAGTGCATTTACTAGCCCAAGAATTATAGTTTGTTATCCATCAGGAGTAACAGAAGTTGAAAGAAGAGCAATAGAAGAGGCGGCTAAATTTGCTGGTGCAAGAGATGTAGTTTTAATGGAAGAACCTATGGCAGCTGCAATTGGAGCAGGACTTCCAGTTGGCGAGCCAACAGGAAGCATGATAGTTGATATTGGTGGCGGTACAACAGAAGTTGCTATAATCTCACTAGGGGGAATAGTTACTAGTAAGTCATTAAGAGTAGCTGGAGATGAATTAGATCAAGGAATAATGGCATATATAAAGAAAGAATTTAACTTAATGATAGGTGAAAGAACAGCAGAGCAAGTTAAGATGGAACTTGGTTCAGCATATAAAATTGATGATGAAGAAATCAGCATGGATATCAAAGGAAGAGATATGATTACTGGATTGCCAAAAACGGTGACAGTTACAGATACTCAAATTAGAGAGGCATTAAAAGAACCAGTATATGCCATCATTGAATCAATAAAGACAACTTTAGAAAAGACACCACCTGAATTAGCAGCAGACATAATGGAAAAGGGAATAATGTTAGCTGGTGGAGGAGCTCTACTAAGAGGGTTAGATATGTTAATTAACCACGAAACAAACATGCCTGTTCATATAGCAGAATCTCCACTTGATTGTGTTGTTTTAGGAGCAGGTAAGGCATTAGATAACTTTGATGAATTAAGTAAGAGTCAAAGAGGTCAATAATGAAGCTTCTAAAAAATAAACTGGCAGTTACTATAATAGTGCTGTCAGTTGCCTTTTTAGGCATAATTATTTATACAATAAATAATGAACAAAAACAGTTTGTTTCAAGTGGTGTAGGGAGCGCTGTAAATCCTCTTCAAAAAGTAGTTTATACAGTAAACAGCAAAATAAAGGGAACAGTAGATTTCTTTTTAAATTTTTCAAAGGTGAAAGAAGAAAATGAAGAATTAACTAAAGAAAATATAGAATTAGAAAACAAGTTATTAGAATACGATAAGCTAAAAGAAGAAAATGATAGATTAAGAGAAGTTTTAAATTTTAAAAATTCAAAGAATAATTATGAATATTTAGGCTGTGAAATAATTGGATATAGTGGAGAAAGCTTCTCGAGTGGATATATAATTGATAAAGGTGAAAATGTAGGGTTAAAGAAGGATATGGTTGTTATATCTAATAAGGGGCTTGTGGGACAGGTTACTACCGTTGGATCAAATTGGGCGAGAGTTGAAAGCTTATTAAATGAAAATATAGCAGTTTCTGTAATGGTAAATAGCACCAGAGAAACCACTGGAATACTAAAAGGATATATAACACATAGTAGTGAAAATTTAACTAAAGTTACTAATTTACCTATGGATTCAGCAATAAAAGAAGGGGATGTCATAGTTACTTCTGGCTTAGGACAAATTTATCCAAAGGAAGTTAGAATAGGTGAAGTAACTTCTGTTGAGACAGATGAAGTTAAGGTGATGAAAACAGCTATAGTTAAGCCATATGTTGACTTCAACAAATTAGAGGAACTTTTTGTTGTTATTCCAAAGGAATCAAGAGAAGTAAAATATGATAATTAGAGGGTAGTATATGAAAAAATGGGTTTTAATTTTAATTTCATTAGCACTTTTAATACTCGATAATTCTCTTATGCCATTTTTTGCTATAAAAGGGGCATTTCCAAGTTTGCTTTTTACTTTCGCAATAGCTTATTCTATAATAAATGGAAAATCAGAGGCGATATTTATAGGTGTAACTACAGGTTTAATGCAGGACGTATTTTTTTATAATGGATTAGGAATAAACGCTTTTGTAAATATGCTCATTTGCTTAATTGCAGCTTTTATAGGAGAAAATATATATAGAGAAAAAAGATTTATACCAGTAATATCAGTTATATTCTTATATATAATAAAGGTATTAGCTATATTTGTAATATTTAAGCTTGTTGGAAGAACAATAAATATCAAAGTAGGAATGATTACTGCTTTATACAGTGCAGTAGTAATGTTTTTAGGGTATAATTTTGTTTTAAAGCTTTATGATATAAAATATAAAAATAGATCATGGAGGTTTAAATGATAGTAAATAAGCCGAAAAAGAAAAAAAAGATTTCAAGATATACAGTTTTAAATATTATAATGCTATCACTTTTTACTGTAATAATGTCAAAGCTTTTATATATTCAGGTTTATAAGCATGAAGACTATAAGGAAAAAGCTGATATTAGTTCAACTAGGTTTATAGCAGAGAATGCACCTAGAGGTAAGATATACGATAGTAATGGAAATGTTCTAGCAACTAATATTCAAACATTTACACTAACTTATACTAAGCCAAGCGATGAAAAAGAAAATTTTTATGAGACAATGAATAAGGTTTTTAAAATTTTGTCCGAAAATGGAGAAAAGTTTAAAGATGATTTAATGCTTAAATTAGATAGTAGTGGAAAGTTTTATTTTGATTTTAAAACTGATGATATAGAAACTAAAAAAATAGTTGAAGTAAGATTTAAAAGAGATAGAGGTTTAAATGAGATAATAGAAAAAGAAGAGTTTCCAGATAAAAAATCTGATTTTACTGATGATGAAATCTCAAAGATAGATAGTGAACTTTTAAAATTATCTCCAGAAGAAACTTTTTATCAATTAGTTAAAGTATATAATATGCAAGAACTTATAAATCCAGCGCCTGTTCAAGAGGAAGGTGAAACTGATAAAGCCTTCAAATCAAGAGTCGAAGCATATGATGATAAAATGAAAGCTTACAAAGATATATCTGGAAAAGAAATACTAGATGAACTCTTAAAGACATATTCAATAAATGATATAAGAAATTATATGGTAGTTAAAGATGCAATAAAAATGCAAAGTTTTAAAGGCTACAGAGCAGTTACCATTGCATCTAATATAAAGAAGGATACAGCTTTTGTAATTTATCAAAAATTAAATGATTTACCAGGAATAGATGTTAGAGAAGAACCAATTAGATACTATCCATATAATAATCTTGCTTCTAGTTCAATAGGATATTTATCCTCTATTGATGGATCAAAAGAGGCAAATTATGAATTGAGAGGATATGATGTATCATCAGATTTAATAGGGGTAGCAGGAATAGAATCCTCCTTTGAAGACCAATTAAAAGGCACTAAAGGAGGGACAACTGTTAAAGTTAACTCAAAAGGAAGAGTAACAGAAGAGTTATTTAAGTTAGACTCTTATCCTGGAAACAATGTTCATTTAACAATAAACAAAGATGTTCAATATGCAGCTGAGCAAGCTATGAAAGATACAATGGAACGTATTAAAGGAACTCTTGCACCAAATGCAACTAGAGGTGCTGTTGTAGCAATAGAAGTTAATACTGGAAGAGTAATTGCCATGGTTAGTTATCCCGATTATGATCCTAATACATTTTCAATACCAGGAAGGCTAACAGAAGATTTATCTAAGCAATATTTTAGTCCTGATATAGAAAGTTTTGCTAAGGAATATATGAAAAGAACTGGGGCTACAGGAAATGTAGACGAGTTATTTCCTGTGGATGAGAACACAGGAAAAAGGAAAGATGGAATAGATGTTTATCCGAAGAGTTTCTTCAATTATGCTACTCAAGGTCTATTACCTCCAGGATCAACATTCAAACCGCTTACAGCAGTAGCCGGTCTAATGGAAGGGGTAGTTAAGCCTGGAGAAGTAATGAACGATACAAGTGGTACTTGGAGTAAAGAAGAGCTAAAAGGTATGACATTAAAGAACTTTGAAGGTGTAGCTAATGGGCCAACTGATTTAAGAACAGCCTTAGAATTATCATCAAACTATTATTTTTATGAACTAGGATATAGATTATATAAAAATAGTGGCGGAGATGTTAGTGGAGGAAATCTAGAAGCATTAGATACATTAGCTAAGTATGCATGGAAATTTGGCTTTGGAGTTGACCCTGCAGAGCAAGATACTAAAAGTTTATCAACAGGAATTCAAATTGAAGAAAACTTCGGTCAAGTATATAACTTTAAATCATGGAAAGATAAAATAGTAAATAGACCAATGTACGAAATAGTAGAAGCTTTACAAAAAGGAAGTTATTATTCATATTCATTTATTCCATTAAATATAGAAGCTAATGAAGCGGATAGTGATGAACTAAAAGAGGCAAAGACAGCTCTTAAGAATCAAATGAAAGCTGCGTTAGAAAAGGTTGGAACAGATGAAGAGATTTATGATAAAACGTCATATGCAGAGAGTCTAATTCCACATTTAAAGAAAATAATGGATTTATCAGAAGAGTATAAAGCCAAGGTAGCTGAAACTTCACTAAAAAGAAAAGTAGATTTAGATGAAGAGGCAGAAGTAATTTCTGATGCTATATCATATTATGTTTTAGATAATTTAACATCAGAAATAAAAACACCAGGACAAATAATATCTAGCGCTATTGGACAAGGAATGAATTCATTTACTCCTGTACAGATTGCAAATTATGTTGCAACTTTAGCAAGTGGAGGAACAAGATATAATGTAAGTATTGTTGATAAGATAACATCACCAACAGGTGAAGTTATAAAGGAATATAAACCTGAAGTTGTAGATAAGTTAGATATACCACAAGAATATCTTCAAGCAATAAAGGATGGTATGTATAGAGTTAATACAAACCCGCATAATGGTACTGCTTATACATCTTTCGCTAATTTTCCAATTAAGGTTGGAGGAAAAACAGGTACAGCTGACTTTAGTACAGATGAGCAATACGTTATTCAAGGAAGATCAGCTTATGGTAATTATATAAGTATGGCACCTTTAGATGATCCTAAGATAGCTATATTCTCTACTATTTATGATGGGAAAAGAGGTAGTGAAGGAGCAACAATACACAAAGCTATATATGAAGCATTTTTTAAAGAAGAATTATTAAAAATGGATCCATCATATGCTTCTAAATCACAATCTTTTAGAAAGTATGTTATGGAATCTCCATTAAAAGATAATAAAAATGATAGTATAAAGTTAGATAATGGAACAACAAATAATAGTAGTTCAAATACAAATAACCAATAAAAACCATGTTTTCACATGGTTTTTTTTATTTTACTATAAATTATGTAAATTATTGTTGTTAAATGATATAATGTAATTGTATAATTATAAATGTGTAACAAAGTTTATAATTATTGAATCTTTGATTATTGGTGGAGGGTAGCCAATGAATGACGATAGAATTCAGATAAAAGGTACAAAAGAAGGTATCAATGCAACTATTAATATGGAGAGATTTAGCAACTTTGATGATATGCTGGGAGTGTTATTAGATAAGTTAACAGCAGGAAAAGGATTTTACAAAGGAGCCTCTCTTAAAATTACTGCTAATTTAAAGAATTTGAATGAATATGATATATGTAAATTAAAAGATATTTTATTTGAAAAGATACAAATAAAAGAATGTATATTTGAAGAAATAAAACAAGAAGAGCAAAAAGAAAGTAAAATTTTTAATGGCGTATATGAAGGGAAAACTAAATTTATAAAGAAAACAATAAGAGGTGGACAATTAGTAAGGTATCATGGAAATATTGTTATAATAGGTGATATAAATAATGGAGCTGAGGTCTATGCAGGTGGAAACATAGTTGTTTTAGGAACAATTAGAGGTCAAGTGCATGCTGGAGTAGGTGGTAATAAAAAAGCTATAATTTCAGCTTTTAATCTTCAACCAGAAATACTTCAAATAGCTGAGATAGTTACTATAGCGCCAGATGATGGTGTTAAACCATCATATCCAGAATTAGCAAAAATTAAAGAAGATATAATCGTGGTAGAGCCATATTTACCAAAGAAATATATATAGCGTTGGAGGGAGAAAAAATGGGAATTTCTATAGTTATTACATCAGGTAAGGGCGGAGTTGGAAAAACAACAACTACAGCTAACATTGGAACTGCTTTAGCTGCACTAAATAAAAGGGTGGTAGTTGTAGATGGGGATACTGGTCTTAGAAATTTAGATGTTTTGATGGGACTTGAAAATAGAATAGTTTATACAATAACAGATGTTATAGAAAATAGATGTAGACTTAAACAGGCTTTAATAAAGGATAAGAGATATCAAAACTTATGTTTACTACCTACAGCTCAAACAAAGGATAAAGATGATATTAGACCACAAGATATGTTAAAATTAATAAATGAGTTGAAAGAAGATTTTGATTATATCCTAATAGATTGTCCGGCTGGAATAGAACAAGGATTTGAAAATTCAGTTATTGGTGCTGATAAAGCAGTAGTTGTAGTAAATCCTGAAATAACATCAGTAAGAGATGCGGATAGAGTTATTGGTAAATTAGATGCAAAAGGGCTAGAGGATCATTCAGTAATAATAAATAGATTAAATTATGAAATGACTCAAAGAGGAGATATGCTAGATATTTCTGATATAATAGAGACTCTATCAGTTGAATTATTGGGCGTAGTTCCAGATGATAAAAACATAACAGTTTCAACTAATAAGGGAGAACCGATAGTACTTGATGATAAATCATTATCAGGACAAGCTTTTAAAAATATAGCTAGAAGATTAACTGGTGAAGAAGTTCCTCTTTTGGATTTAAAACCAGAAGGAGAAGGATTTTTCGCATCAATAAAGAAATTATTTAAACGTTAATAGGGGGTTATGAGAGGTGGAATTTTTTAAGAAGTTTTCAAATAAGCCAACACCTAAAGAGGTTGCAAAAGATAGATTAAAGTTAATATTAATACATGACAGAGGTGATTTGCCTCATGAAACCCTTGAAAAAATAAGAATAGAGATACTAGAAGTGTTATCTAAATATATAGAAATAGATACTGAAGATGTTGAAATAGCTGTAAGTAAATCTGAGAGAATGGAAGGGAATAGTCCAGCTTTAGTAGCTAATATTCCTATAAAAAATATAAAGCAGTCATAAAAAGGAAAAGTTAAAGAAAAAGTATGAAAATGCTTTTTCTTTTTTTGATAATTTAATTAATATTTTATTAAATTTTAGCTATTTATTTAAATTGGTATAGAGAAAGATATGTTTTTTAGATATAATAAATCTTAGGTTGAAAGATGGAGGTGAAATATGTTATCAAAATTTAAGATAGACTTTAAAAAATTAAAAGAGATAGATAAAGTAATTCTATTTTCTATGATAGCATTAATGATATTTGGAATAGTTAATATATACTTAGCAAGTGCAGCAGAATATGGTACTTTATTTTTAAAAAGGCAATCTATTTGGTTTGTGGTTTGTTTAGTAGCATTATATTTTGTCGTAGCAATTGATTATACATTCTTAAAGTCATATACTCCTCTTTTTTATTGGGGCTCTATACTTTTGCTTATAGTTACTATTTTTATAGGAACTGATATAAATGGAGCAAGAGGTTGGATTAGACTTGGACCATTATCTTTTCAACCATCTGAATTGGCCAAAATGGCTACAATAATGATGTTAGGTAAGACTTTAGAAGAAATGAATGGAACTATAAATGAATGGAAAAACTTTTTAACTATGGCCTTTTATGCTATAGTACCAGCTACTTTTATAGTTATACAACCAGATATGGGGATGACTATGGTTTTATTCTTTATAGTTGTAGGAATATTTTTTATTGCTGGACTAGATATAAAGATTATTGGTGGAGGCTTATTGTCGTTATTTTTAGTTGTTATACTTGTTTGGAATTCTGGATTAATTCAAGATTATCAAAAAAAGAGACTAACATCATTTTTGAATCCCGAATCAGATACTTCCCAATCTGGATATCAACTAAGACAATCACTTATAAGTATAGGAAATGGTGGAACTTTTGGATTAAAGGGATCTACTACTAAAGACAATTCTGTAGGCTATGCAGCTCAGTATGTACCTGAGGTACAAACAGACTTTATATTTGCTAGTATAGGAGAGCAATGGGGACTAGCTGGATCAGCATTTTTACTATTGCTATATGGACTTTTAATTTCTAAGATGATAGCTATAGGAAGAACTGCTAAAGATGCCTTTGGCTCAATTATATGTGTTGGTATGGTATCATATTTTCTATTTGCACTAATGCAAAATATAGGTATGACTATAGGACTTATGCCTATAACAGGAATAACATTACCTCTTCTTAGTTATGGAGGAACTTCATTGCTTACAACAGTAATGTCAATAGGATTAGTTTTAAATGTAGGAATGAGAAGAAAGAAAATATACTTCTAAGTTGCTAAGAATTAGAATTTGGAGTAGAAGAAAAAGCACTTTAAAGTTTTAAGTTTAAAATTTTTATAGCTCTCTTTTTAGTGGCTAGGAAGTTATAAAAGTTTAGAGTTTTGAAAATGTTAATATATAAGGCTTTTAACAATTGGATTTAGAAAAGTATATTTATTTAATACTTTCTTTGCTTTCAGTTTGGAAGTGGACATATGTAAGTTTTGCGTTGACTTGGAGCGGAGCAACGGAATAAGTAAACTTATATATGTCCACTTTTTTATTTTAATAATACATCTTATCTTAATTATTACTTATATTTTAAATTCTAAATTTTAAATTAGGATAGCATAAATAGGCGGTATCCAAAATATAAATACAATATTAAGAGTTAGGAGTGAAGTGTATGGGGGTGTACAGAGAAGAGTATAAAGAATACTACGAAGGAATAAGAAAAAAAGTTAAGAGCAAGACAAGTAAGTCTAATAAAGCTATTAGCGCTAGACAAGATATATATCCAAGTGTTAGAAATGTACAAAATTTTACTTATCAAAGAGGGAGCTATGGATTAAATACTAAAAAAGGTAACATGGGATATATAGATAAATTTATAATTAGACTGATATGCACTTTTTTATTGTTTTTATTAGTTTTTATTTTAAAAACTATACCTAATAGCAGTGCAGAGAGGCTTTATAGTATGTGTAAAACTACAATTAGTACAAATTTTAAATATGAGAGCTTATTGCTTAGTATGGATAAGATGGGGATTAACTACAAAGAGGTAGTTGATGTTATAGAAGAAAAATACACTGATGTTATGAGTGAAATTAAAAAACTAGATAGTGGAGTTCCAAGCTTTAAGGAAGATGGAGAAAAAACAGTTGAAGAATCTTAACATGTAAGAATAGAAACTCAATAAATTAGTCTAATAATTAAAATATATTATAAATAGAAGGTGATTAATAGAGGAACACAGCAATTTTTAGGGAGATATAAATGAAAAGAGAAACTAGAAAAATATTTGCAGAAATAGTGTTAATAATATTAGTATGTAGTTATAATAGTATGTTTATATTTGCACTCATTTGGGTATTTTTACATGAACTAGCACATATATTAGTTGCATTAAAATTTGGATGTAAATTTTATAATATAGAATTCCATGTTTTTGGGATAAGGGCAGAACTTTCAGATATAGATAGTTTAAAGGATAAAGAAAAATTGCTAGTGTATTTAGCAGGAGCATTGCTAAATATATTTATTTCAATTTTATTTTACATTATAGGTATTAAATATCCTTCTAATTTTATAGAAACTAGTATGAATTTAAACATAGGTTTAGCAATATTTAATTTATTGCCTGCATACCCACTAGATGGATCTAGAATACTTGAAATACTTCTTTCAAAAAAGATATTATTTAAGAAAGCACAAAAAATAATTAGCATAATTAGTTATTCAATAGCTAGCTTATTTATTATTATATCAACGATTATTTATATATTTCTACATAGTCTAAATATTAGTATGATTATAGGTGCAATAATCATAGTTTATATTACTAGAATAGAAGAGCACACTACAATGTATATAACTATGGGAAACGTAGTTAAAAAAAGAAATAAACTTTTAAAAAACAAGTATATAGAAAATAAATCCATATCAGTATATTGCAAGCAGGGGCTCGTTAATGTATTAGCTTTAGTTGATAGAAACAAATTTAATACATTTTATATTTTAGATGATGATATGAAACTTATCTATATATTAAATGAAGATGAGTTAATTGATGCTTTAAAGGTTTATGGAAATATGACTTTAGAAGAGTATATAGAGAAGAAATAGTTGATATATTTAATAGAATTGATTTATTAACTTTATATAATGAGTAATAGATTTACTTTTTAGATGCATATATGCTAGAATAGAAAAGATATAAAGGAAGTATAGAGATATACTTCTTTTTTAATGGATAATTCTCACTTTTAGGAGGAAAGATTATGAAGAAAATTACAGACCATATTTTACATAAGGTTGAAAAGCCATCAAGATATGTTGGCGGTGAATTAAACCAAGTAGTTAAGAACCCAAAAGATGTTGATATAAGATTTGCATTTTGTTTTCCTGATGTATATGAAGTAGGAATGTCTCATTTAGGAACGAGAATTCTTTATCATACTATAAATGAAAGAAAAGACACGTATTGTGAAAGAGTATTTGCACCATGGCCAGATATGGAAGCAGAGCTTAGAAAAAATGAAATACCTTTAATGACATTAGAAACTAAAGATCCTATTTCAGAGTTTGATATGATAGGATTTACGCTTCAATATGAAATGAGTTATACAAATATATTAAATATGCTAGATATGGCCGGTATTACAATAAGAGCTTCTGAAAGAGGAGAGGATGAATCAATAATTATGGCTGGAGGCCCTTGTGCATACAATCCAGAGCCTTTATATGATATAGTAGATTTCTTCGAAATTGGAGAAGGCGAAGAAATGATGAATGATGTTCTTGATGTTTACAAGAAATATAAGGGTAAAAGAAGCAAAAAGGAATTTTTAAGAGAAATATCAAAGATAGAAGGCATATATGTTCCTTCATTATATGATGTTACATACAACGGTGATGGAACAATAAAAGAATTTAAGCCTAAGTATGATGATGTTCCAGCTAAAATTAAAAAGAGAATAATTAATAATTTTGATAAAGTAGATTTTCCACTAGATATGATAGTTCCATACTCTGAAATAGTACATGATAGAGTCGTTTTAGAAACTTCAAGAGGATGTACAAATGGATGTAGATTCTGTCAAGCTGGTATGATTTACAGACCTGTTAGAGAAAAAACTACTGATACATTATTAGATCAAGCAAGAAAAATGATAGATGCAACTGGATATCAAGAAGTGTCATTAGCATCATTAAGTATTTGTGATCATTCAGATATACAGAATCTTGTAAGCAATTTAATTTTAGAACATAGTGCTAAAAATATAGGGGTAGCTCTTCCATCTATAAGAGTAGATGCTTTTTCTGTTGATTTAATAAAAGAAATACAAAAGGTTAGAAAAACAGGATTAACTTTTGCACCAGAAGCTGGATCTCAAAGAATGAGGGATATTATAAATAAAGGACTTACAGAAGAGAGAATACTAGAAGCAACTAAAAGTGCTTTTGAATCAGGTTGGAGTACTATAAAGCTATATTTCATATTAGGGCTTCCTTATGAGGAAGTAGAGGATGCAGCTGGAATAGGTCAGCTTGCAGAAAAGATGGCAAATGTTTATTATGGAATTCCAAAGGAAAAAAGACAAAAAGGATTAAAGATTAATGTAAGTACATCAATATTAGTTCCAAAACCATTTACTCCATTCCAATGGGCTCCTATGGCTAGACCAGATGAAGTTTGGAATAAAATAGATGCAGTAAAAGGTGCAATAAAATCAAGAGCGATACATTATAACTATCATGAGCAAAAGACTTCATTTATGGAAGCTGTTTTTGCAAGAGGGGATAGAAGAACTTGTGACCTTTTAATTAAGGCTTTTGAAAAGGGTGCTAAGTTTGATGGTTGGTCAGAGCACTTTAAGTATGATATATGGATGGAAGCAATGCAAGAATGCAATATAGATGAAGATTTCTATGTATATAGAGATAGAAATTATGATGAAATACTTCCATGGGACTTTATAGATATTGGAGTAAATAGAAAATATCTAGAGATAGAAAATGAAAAAGCAAAAAGAGCAGAGCTTACACAAAACTGTAGAAAAGGATGCACAGGTTGTGGAGTAAATGTAAACTTTAAAGAAGGGAAGTGTTTTGAAGGTGCGTTATGTAATTAAATTTACTAAGGAATCTAGTATTAAATTTATATCTCATTTAGACTTAATGAGAACAATACAAAGAGTAATAAGAAGAGCTAATCTTCCAATGGAGTATTCAAAGGGGTTTAATCCCCATATGGCGTTATCTATAGCACAACCTTTATCTGTTGGAGTTTATTCTGACGCTGAATATATGGATATAGTTTTAGTAGAAGAGTTAGAAGAAAAAGAAATAATAGATATGTTAAATACTAAGACGGCTGCAGGAATTAAGTTTTTAACTGCAATTAAAGTAATAAATAAAGAGGGAGAAAAGAAATTACCCCAAACTATGGCTTTAGTTGATGCAGCTAGATTTACCATAAAAATGCTTTGCTCAGATTCTAATAAAGTTGAAAGTAAAATGGATGAACTTATTAATAAGTCTGAATGGAATACTATAAAGAAGAGTAAAAAAGGCGAAAGAGAAGTAAATCTAAAGACTATGATAAAAGATATGAAACATTGGATAAGTAATAATGAATTAATTTTAAATGTAGTAATATCATCAGGAAGTAGGGAACATCTATCTCCAGATTTATTAGCAGAATATATAAAAAGTAATATTTCTGAAATAATAGAAGATGCTTTTGTAGATATAAAAAGAGAAGAAATGTATGTTCTAGATAATAATAAGTATATGCCAATATATAAATGTATTTAGGGAAGTGTATCTTATGAGAGAGATTTTCATTGAAAGAGATGAACCGCTTTTAAGAATTGCTATAAAAGATAATGGGGTTTTAAGTGAGTGCTTTGTAGAAGAGCACTCATCAGGTCCTAAGTTTGGTGAAATATATAAAGGAAGAGTTAAGAATATAGTTCCAGCTATTAACTCTATTTTTATAGATATTGGCTTAGACAAAGAAGCTTATATGTATTTTAGTAATGAAATAAAAAGTGAGGGAATAAAAAAGGGTGATGAGTTACTTGTTGAAGTAATAAAAGAGCCTATAAATAATAAAGGTGCCAAAGTAAGTAAGAATATAAGTATTCCAGGAAGATTTATGGTACTTACATTAGGTGAATCTGGAATAAATTTTTCTAAAAGAATAAATAGCATAGAAGAAAAAGAAAGAATCAAGAAGGTTATTAATGATATAGATGGATATGGGATAACCATAAGAACAGAAGCAGTACATGCAAGTTATGAGGATTTATTAGAAGAAAAATTGAACCTTTTAGAAGAAATTAAATTAATTACAAAGAAGTTAAAATACAGCTTGAAGCTAGGAAAAGTTTACGGAGAAAATATAATTTTAAATAAAGTAATAAGAGAAAATATAAGTACTGAAAGTAAAATAATAATAAACCATGAAGAAGACTTAAATGAAGTTAAAACTTTATTAGAATATAATGATAAAATAATTATAGAAAAATTTAATAATAATAGAAGCTTATTTGATTATTATGGAATAGAAAAAGAAATTTTAAAGTTAAGACACAAAAAGATAGCTTTAAATTGTGGAGGAAATATAGTAATTGACAAAACAGAAGCTATGTATGTAATAGATGTAAACTCATCTAAAAATATTAAAGGTAGAAGTTTTGATAAGACTATATTAGAAACAAATATAGAAGCAGCAAGAGAAATAGGAAGACAAATTAGGCTTAGAAATCTTGCTGGAATAATAGTTATAGACTTTATAGATATGAGAGATTTCTCTCAAAAAGCATTAGTTATGGATGCTTTAAAAGAATCTTTAAAGAAAGATAAAGGAAATATAAAAATTTTTCCACTTACAGAATTAGATATTGTTCAAATAGCAAGAAAAAGAAGAGGAAAGTCAATATACGAATATTTAGAAGAAGGCTGTAAAAGATGCAATAAAGAAGGCTATGTTCTAAAGTTATCTTATATAGAAAAGTTAATAAGAAATGAAATTATTAAATGTGAAGAAGAAAACTCAATTAACTCATTTTATATAGAGTTAGATAGAAATTACGAGGAAATGGTAAGAGGAGATATCTTTTCGTTTTTAACTAATACCAATTCATTAAATAAGGAAATTTATATGAATTTTATAGATGGAATCGAAGGTTATAAAATAGAGCCTTTAATATTTAATAGTCAAAAAGAAAATATAAAAGATTTCAAAGTAAATGGCTATGAAAAATATGAATAAACTTCTTTACAATCTATGTAATAGTATGATACAATATCAAATGTTAAACCGCACATAAGAGGTTTTTATTTAAACAAAGTTTAGAGCTTTGTACCTCGGTTGGCGAGACCGTAATAAGAGGAGGTGTTTTTAATGTACGCAGTATTATCTACAGGAGGAAAACAATACAGAGTTCAAGAAGGAGACGTAATATTCGTTGAAAAACTTGACGCTGAAGTTGACTCAACAGTTGAATTAACAGAAGTATTAGCTGTTTCAAACGGTGAAGCTTTAAAAGTTGGTACACCAGTTGTAGAAGGTGCTAAGGTTGTTGCTAAAGTTGTTGCTCAAGGCAAAGCTAAGAAGATCACAGTATTCAAGTATAAGGCAAAGAAGGACTACAGAAAGAAGACTGGACACAGACAACCATACACTAAATTAGTAATTGAGAAAATCGAAGCTTAATTATTATGATTAAGATAAGAATTTTAAAAAAAGATGATTTACGCCTTGGTTTTAAGATAAAAGGTCATGCTTTATCAAGAGTTGAAAGAGAGAAATCAGGAGATGCATATGATTTAATTTGCAATTCTGTTTCAGTACTATCTCAAAGTTCCTTAATAGGAATTGAAGAAGTATTAAAGCTTAAAGTTAAGTATGATATAAATGATGGATTTTTACATATTAATTTATCAGATCTTAGTAACGAGGATATAGAGAAGTGCCAAGTTTTACTTTTAACATTTGAAAAAAGTATAGAAAGCTTGATACAATCTCTTAAATTAAGTTTTGGAAATGACAAATACAGTGAATATATAAGATTGTTGAAAGAGGAGGTGCAATAGTATGTTAATAATGAACCTTCAATTATTTGCCCACAAAAAAGGGGTAGGTAGCTCAAAGAACGGTAGAGATTCAGAATCAAAGAGATTAGGAGTTAAAGCTGCTGACGGGGAGTTCGTTTTAGCTGGTAACATTTTAGTTAGACAAAGAGGAACAAAGATTCATCCAGGAACTAATGTTGGTAAGGGTGGAGATGACACTCTATTTGCTAAAGAAGACGGAATCGTTAGATTTGAAAGAATGGGTAGAGACAAAAAGAAAGTTAGCATTTACCCAGTGAATGTTGAAGAAATAGCAGAATAATATTATTTTTTCTAAAAAAGCACCCTGATTTAGGGTGCTTTATTTTGTAAGAATGAAAATGGGCAATTGACAATGAATAATCCTTGCCCATTGTACACTGTCAATTGTCCATTTATTTAATGGATTAGAAATTTATTTCATTATGATATAATAAACATTGAAAATAATGAAATAATATAAAATAAGTATGTATTTATATTATTATAAATAATTTTAGAAAGATAGGTGATTTTATGTTTATAGATAAGGCTAAAATATTCGTTAAATCCGGTAATGGAGGAAACGGATGTGTATCATTTAGAAGAGAAAAATATGTTCCACTAGGAGGACCAGACGGAGGCGATGGAGGAAAAGGTGGAAGTGTAATATTTGAGGTAGATCCAGGTTTAACTACACTTTTAGACTTTAAATATAAGAAGAAGTTTACAGCCGAAGTTGGTGGAAAAGGTGAAGGATCAAAATGTTATGGTAGAGATGCAGATGATCTTAAAGTTAAAGTTCCTATGGGAACAATAATTAGAGATTTTGAAACTAATAAGATTATAGCAGACCTTTCACATAAAGATGATACTTTTGTAATTGCAAGAGGAGGAAAGGGTGGAAAGGGAAACTGTAAATTCTGTACACCAACAAGGCAAGCTCCACACTTTGCAGAGCCAGGGATGCCAGGTGAAGAAAGATGGATTACTTTAGAACTTAAGTTACTTGCAGATGTTGGATTAGTAGGATTCCCTAATGTAGGAAAATCAACTTTCCTTTCAACAGTAACAGCAGCAAAACCAAAGATAGCAAACTATCACTTTACAACATTAAAACCAAATTTAGGTGTTGTAAAAGCAGAAGGTATGAATGCTTTTGTAATGGCAGATATACCTGGAATAATTGAAGGTGCATCTGAAGGTGTAGGGTTAGGTTTAGATTTCTTAAGACATATTGAAAGAACCAGATTACTAGTACATGTAGTAGATATATCAGGAATAGAAGGTAGAGATGCCTTTGAAGATTTCGTAAAGATAAATGAAGAACTTAAGAAGTATTCAGTTAAGCTTTGGGATAGACCACAAATAGTTGTAGCAAATAAGGCTGATATGCTTTATGATGAAGAAGTTTTTGAAGATTTCAAAAAGAAAGTAAATGAGTTAGGCTTTGATAAAGTTTATAAAATGTCTGCAGCTACTAAATCGAATGTTGAAGCAGTGATTAAAGAAGCTGGAAGAATGCTTTTAGAAATTCCAATAAAGGAATTAGAAATAACAGATGAAGAAAGATTTGTACAAGAAGAAAGAAGATTTACATATGATGTATCTATAGAAGATGGAGAAGAAAATAATAAAGTATATGTAGTATACGGATCATTTGTAGATAGATTATTAGATTCAGTAAATATTCATGATGCAGATTCATTAAGATATTTCCATAAAGTATTAAGAAACAAAGGCGTATTTGATAAGCTAAGAGAAATGGGAATAGAAGATGGAGATATGGTAAGACTTAACGATTTTGAGTTTGAATACATTTTATAGGAGGAAAAATAATGATAACAGGAAAGCAAAGAGCTTATTTAAGAGGGCTTGCTAATAATTTAGATCCAATATTTCAGTTAGGAAAAAACGGTATAGAGGAAGCTTTTTTAAAACAATTAACTGAAGCATTAGAAGCAAGAGAACTTATTAAAATAAAGGTGCTTGAAAATAGTGGATTAGCAGCAAGAGAAGCATCAAACTATATATGTGAGAAAATTGGCTGTGAAGGAATTCAAGCTATAGGAAGCAAAATAGTTTTATATAAAAAATCCTCAAAAAAACCAAAGATAGAAGTACCTAATAAATAAAGAGTTTTATTATATGAAAAAAATTGGCATAATAGGAGGAACCTTTAACCCTATTCATTTAGCACATATTTATATAGCATATGAAGCTAAGTGTCAATTAAATTTAGATAAAGTGATTTTTATGCCAGTAGGAAGTCCACCTCATAAAAGAAAAGAAGGTATTTTAGAGGCTTCCTTAAGGTATAAAATGGTAGAAAAGGCTATACAAAATTATGAGGATTTTGAAATAAGTGATTATGAAATAAAAAAAGAAGGTTACAGTTATACTTATGAAACTTTGGAGTATCTTAAATCAAAAGATAATGAGATATATTTTATAACTGGTGCAGATTGCCTTATAGATATAGAAAAGTGGAAAAATCCAGATAGAATATTAGAGTTTTCTAAACTTGTAGTATTTAATAGAGCTGGATATAACAAAGAGTTATTAAAAATTCAAAAAGACAAAATAGAAAAAATATATAGCACAACTATTAACTTTTTAGATATAATGGACTTAGAGATTTCATCATCTATGATAAGATATAGAATAAAGGAAGGGAAAAGAATTGATTTCTTTATTCCTAAAGATGTTTTAGATTTTATTATAGAAAATAATATATATAATTATTGTGATTATATAAAATAGATGAGTTTGAAAGAGATATTTAAGGAGAATATATATGATTAGTATAGATGAAATGAAAAGCTATATTAAGAAGAACTTAAGAGAAAGTAGATACAATCATGTTTTAGGAGTAGTTGAGACAGCTGTTAAATTAGCAGAAATTAATATGGTAGATAAAAAAAAAGCTGAAGTATCAGCTTTGACACACGATATAGCTAAGAATATGACTATATATGAATTAAAGAATATTATAGATAGAAATAACATAAAGTTATCTTATGATGAGGAAAAAACTCCTGAGTTATGGCATAGTATTGTTTCACCAATATTAGGAAAAGAAATTTTTAAAATAGAAGATGAAGAAATACTAAGTGCAATGAGATGGCATACTACAGGAAAAGAAGATATGAGTAAATTGGATAAGATAATTTATATAGCAGATATGATAGAGCCAAGTAGAAGTTTTCCTGGGGTAGATTTAATTAGACAAGAAAGCTTTAATGATTTAGATAATGGAGTTCTTCAAGGGTTAACTCATACTATTAAATATTTATTAGATAAAGGGTTTCCTATTGATATAAATAGTGTAAAAGCTAGAAATTATTTATTGATAAATAAGTAATACCAAATACTATTTAAACTATTAAAAGAATCAGAGAGGAATTAAAGGATGGGTAATAGGAGAGAGGATCTGGAAAATAGGGAAAGAAGAAGACCTTCTAAAGAAGAGCAAATAAAAAGAAAAAAAATACAAGCTAGAAAAAAGAAGCTAAAAAGAAAAAGAATTGCTACAGCAATAATAACAATTCTATTAGCTTTTATATTAGGAACTGCCTTATATATTTATACATTTTTATCAGGATTAAAAACTAATAATTTAGGAACAGGCATAGCGCCAGCATCATCTAAAGACCCTGTAAATATTTTAATTTTAGGTATGGATATAGGAGATGCAGATAATCAAGGAAACAAAGCAGGTAGAAGAAGTGATACTATAATGGTTTTAAATTATAATCCTAATACAAAAAAGGTCCATATAGTTTCTATACCAAGGGATATTCTTATTGAAGTAGATGCAAAATTAGATAGTGGTGAATATAGAAGGTATTGGAAGATAAATACTGCATATGTTTTAGGTGGAGAAGAAGAGGTTAAATCACATGTCGAAAATCTATTGGGTATAAATTTAAATTATATAGTAGAAGTAGATTATAATGCGTTTAGAAGTATAGTAGATGCTTTAGGTGGAATAGAAATGAACATACAACAAGATATGTTCTATGATGATGATGAACAAAACCTTCATATAAACTTTAAAGCTGGAGAAACTGTTCAGTTAGATGGCAAAAAAGCAGAAGAGTTCTTTAGATGGAGAAAGAACAATGATGGAAGTGGAGGGGAAGAAGGTGATTTAGGTAGAATTAATAACCAACAACAATTCATTAGTAAGGTTATAGATAAAGCTTTAAGTCCAAGTATAATTTTTAAAGCCCCAAAAATCTTAAAAGCTATAAGTGAAAATGTTGAGACTAATATTCCAGCTAAGAATTTAGTATCTCTTGGTATGAAGATTATAAGATTAAAACCAGAAGATATAATTATGAAAACTCTTCAAGGAGAAGCAGAATATATTTATGGAGAATCCTTCTTAATTGCTGATAAAAATTTAAATAGAGAGTTAATAGATGCATTGAATGCAGAAAGTTCTTCATCAGCTCCAAATATAACTTCAATAGAAAAAAATAAGCTAAAGGTTTTAGTGTTAAATGGGACTAAAATAGATGGATTAGCATCAACTGCAAAAGAGCATCTACTTTCACTAGGATATACTAACATAGAAGTAGGAAATACTGAAGAAAGTATAGACAAAAGTATAATACAAACCAATAATAAAGACTTAAAAGACTTACTTAAAAGTGATATAGATATAGAAAAGTTTGAGAAAATAAGTAAAGCAGAACATAAGCAATATGATGTTGTAATATTATTAGGTAAAGATTATAACTTATTTGGAAACTAAAAGGTAGAAAACTTAAGGTTTTCTACCTTTTTACTAGGAGGAAAAATGAGTACTATAAATAAGATTGTTGAAAAAGAATACGAAGGTAGAAAAATTAGAGAGTTTTTAAAAGAAGAATTAGGCCTATCTTCTAGATTGATAAGAGGGGCTTCAATAGATAAAAGAATATTTGTAAATAATAAAGCGGTAAAAATGAATTATGTGCTGAAGGCAAATGAAAAAGTATTAATAGATTTAGCGAAAGAAGAAACACAAAATATAGATCCTGAAAAAATAGATATAGACATTGTATATGAAGATGAAGACATTATAGTTGTAAATAAAAGCCCTAATATGGTAGTTCATCCAACTAAAAGGTATCAATCAGGAACTTTAGCAAATGCATTAATGTATTATTTTAAAGAAAGTAATCAAAAATGTATTGTTAGATTAGTTAGTAGGTTAGATATGGATACTTCAGGACTTATTATAATAGCTAAAAATCAATATGCTCATATGGAGCTATCCAAAGAAATGACTTTAAATAAAGTTGAAAAAAGATACCTTGCAGTAGTACATGGACATATGGAAAATCAAGAAGGAACTATAGACTTACCTATTTATAGACCAGAAGAAGAAGGAACTATAAGAAGGATTATTGATGAGAGAGGACAAAGAAGCATAACTCATTATAAGGTTATTGAAAGATTTAAGGATTCAGATTTGGTAGAATGTTTATTAGAAACAGGTAGAACTCATCAAATAAGAGTTCATTTAAGTTCATTAGGGCATCCTATTTGGGGAGATACTTTATATGGTAATGAAGCGGATGGAGAAATAATAAATAGGCAGGCTCTTCATGCATATGGATTAGATTTTAAGTCTCCAAGAACTAAAAAAGAGTTAAGTCTTAGAGCAAAGCTACCAGAAGATATAAAAAAAATAATTGAATATTTAAAGTAGATTTTATAATTGTATATAAAAAAAGGACTTATATAGTTTGCTGTTGCATACAGTAAAACTTCTATAGTCCTTTTTTTATATAATTTATCTGAAGTTTGGTCTTTTTTTTCTTAGATTTCTTCTTTTTATAGAAAGATAAATGTAGCGAATAAGAATTATTAAAATAACTATTGATACTAATATTACTGAAATATTTGATTGATTAAATAATGAAGAAAAGCTTTCTGTAATTTTTGCCTTAAGATCATATTTTCTATCACATCCACTTACTAGATCAATTGATGAAACAGTTTTTCCATCAACATTTACCTTAGCTTTAAAAAGAGTATCTCCATTAGAAATATCTTTCTTACTTATATCTTTATTTGCGTAATCTATAGAATACGTAGGAGTTTTTTCGAGTTTTGATTTAGTATAATATAATTCATCCTTAGCAACTAATGGAATAGTGAGGTCATCATTAATTTTATATTTAGAAAGCACATCATTTTTGCTTATAAGCTTTATAGTTTCAAAGTTATCAAATCCATAATTAAATAATGGTCCTATATTAGTATAGAAGTTATCTTTATCAGTTGCATTTAGTAATGCAGTAACTAATAATTGTCCATCCTTTAAAGCTGAAGCTGTATATGTATGATTAGCTTCTGGAGTATATCCATTTTTACCAGTATAGGCATATTGATAAAAATATGGGCTATATTCATTAAAAAGCTGGTTTCTATTAGTTGCCCATTTTTCACTACCATCAGAAAATGGATGATTAACATACTTATGGGAATCTGTTCTAGAAATTCTTACATAATCTTCATTTTGTGAAGCTGCTCTCATTATAAGGGCTAAATCATATGCTGTAGTTAAGTGACCTTCCTCATGTAGTCCACTAGGATTTTTAAAATTAGTATCCAGTGCTCCTAACTCTTTAGCTTTATCATTCATAAGTTTTGCAAATGCTTCATTAGATCCTGCAACATGTTCAGCAAGTGCTTCAGCACAATCGTTTCCAGATTCTAATAAAAGACCAAGCAGAAGTTCTTCTACAGTATATACTTCCCCTTTAGCTATACCAATTTTACTTCCATCTACTAAAGTTGGTTTTTCACCAATAGTAACTTTATCTGTTAATTTAGTATTTTCCAAAACTATTAATGCAGTCATGACTTTTGTTGTTGAGGCAGGCTCATATTGAGTATGCTCATTTTTTGAATAAATAACTGTACCTGTCTTCCCATCCATTAAAACTGCACCTTCAGAATATACAGTAGGTAATTCTGTAGCTTTTACTGTAGTAGTAAAAACATTAGTTACAACTATAGTGGATAGAAATATTTTCCTCATAAATTTTTTCATATCAAATCTCCCAAAATAAACTTATTGCATATAGACAAAAATATTTTATCAAAAAAAGGGTTGTCATTCTATAACTTATGAATATTTAAAGTGAAATTAGGTATAATTTTAATAAAAAGTTAATAATTAAAATGAAAAATTATAAAAGTGAGGTATTTTATGGAGAAGATAATGAAAAAAATTGTAAACAAACGTAATGTTACGTTAATTATATTAGCCGTATTATTTTTAGCAACATCATCTATTTTATATGGAAAAAATAAATCTAAAGTGTTTAAAGATGATTATATGAAAAATATATTTGTAGATGAAGAGGATACTAACAATGAAAATAAAGCCACTAATATTAATAAGGAAGAAATGAAATCAGTAAAAGATAAAGAAGAAAGTAAAATCTCAATAAATAATAAGATGATAGTAGTAGAAATAAAGGGAGAGGTTGCTAACCCAGATGTATATGAATTAAGTGAAGGAAGTATAATTAGAGATCTAATTAATAAAGCAGGAGGGTTAACTAAGGATGCAGGTATAGATAAAATTAATAGGGCAGATAAGCTAAAAGCAAATCAATTAGTAGTAATACCAAACAAAGAAAATAAAGATAGTAATGAAAATACAAGCATTGCTACAACATCGAATATATCAGGCAGTACATCAGAGAATGGAGTAATAAATATAAATACAGCAAACTTAGATGAGCTTAAAAAAATAAATGGAGTAGGAGAAGTAAAGGCAAAAAATATAATTGAATATAGAGAAAAAAATGGAGGGTTTAAATCTATAGAAGAAATTAAAAATATAGAGGGCATAGGAGAGAAGACATTCGAAAAATTAAAAGATAAAATAACAAATTAATTTAATAAAATTAAGGAAAGTTTTATATTATAGTAACCAGATTTATGATAGAATTTAAATATATAACTTCTAAATTAAAAGGGGGAAGGGTTTTGGACATATTTTTAAATACTGTTATGAATTTAGGCCTAAGTTTATTATTTGGAGCAGTAGGGATATTAGTATTAGTAATTGGATATAAGATTTTTGATGCAATAATACCTGCTGATTTTAATAAAGAGTTAGAAAAAGGTAATACAGCGGTTGCTATTTTTTTAGCTGGGGCATTAATTGGCATAGCAATAATAGTATCACAAGTTGTAAAATAAGTTGTTTAAATAATGGGCAAGGGATAAATATCCTTTGCCCGTTGGCACTTATATGGCAGTTATGTGACAGAGACTTTTAAAATAAGTTCTTTAATGTTATAATAAAATGAATTTAGGAAAACATAGAAACAAAAGATTAGAAAAAATCCTAGGGGGAATTACTATGATAAAAAAAATAGTAACAATATTAATTTGTGGATTAATTACTACATCACTAATGGCTTGTAGTAGTTTAAGTGATAAGAAGGTAAAAGAAGAACCAGCACCAGCTAAAGTTGAGGAAAAGCAATTTATAGGAGAAGGTGAGTGGGCAAAAAATTATACAAAGGATGAAGTAACAGCTTTAAATAGTGAAATATTTACAAGAGTTGAAGAGGTAGCTAACTTTTATGGATTAGAATACTCTAAAGAGGAAAAGGTGAAAGAAGAAAACGGAGAAACGGTGAATAATAATAATATATACGTGGATAATTTAAATCCAGAGCCAAATAGAATGGAAAGTATGTATTATGGATTTAAAATTTATGGTTCGGATATGTCTAAAGGAAGCTTAAATTTAAAAATAGGATTTAAGCTAGATATAAACCAAATAAAGACAGAGGAAAAATTTGATTTTGCAGAAACTTCAATAGCTTCATTTTCAGAAGCGATGACAAATGACAAGGAAAGAGATTACTCTGATTTAAATAAGCAGATAATAGATATAGTTTTAAATAAAAAATCAGAGGGAACAATAGAAACTAACTTGAATGGTTTAGTAGAAACTATAACTATAAAAAATGACTTTTTATTATATAAGTTAGATTCTAAAAAATATGACTTTAAAAAGTAATACATATTTAAATTTATAATTTAGGAGGATATAGAATTGGTAGATAACGAAGGGTTAGAAATGAACAACGAATATATATCTAAAAAAGATGATGTAAACAAAGAAATAGATTCAAATGAATATTTTGAAGATAATTCTATTAACGAAGGTAAAATAATTGAAGCTGTAGATGAAGAAGAAATTCAGAAAGATGAATCTAAGGAAGATATCAAAGATATAAAATTTGTAGAAAAAATCTTAGCTACAATAATAGATCAAATAATATCTTTATCAGTAGCATTAGTTTTATTAATTGTGTTTGATTTTACACTAAAATTATTAGGATTTTATATTGCTGAAAGACAACCAATGTTCCTAATAGTGTATATTATAGTTAATATAATTTATGCTCCAATTTGTGAGTCAACAGGACTTAAAAAAACTATAGGAAGAAAACTAGTGTTAAAATAAACATTAATTAGGAGATAGAATGAGAAAAGGAAGTACAGTACAAGTTAAAATAGATAAAACAGAATTTCCATCAGTTGGAGTAGGCACTCTAGAAGGAAGAAAGATATATGTAAAAGGTGCTTTTCCTGGGCAATTAGTAAGCGGAAGAGTTAAGAAGAAAAGAGAAGGCTATGCAGAGTTAAAGCTTTTATCAGTTGATGAAAAATCAGATTATGAAATAGATAAGGCTTGCGAACACTTTGGAGTATGTGGTGGTTGTACATCACAAAACTTAACTTATGATAAGCAATTAGATTTTTTAAGTGAAGAAGTAAAAGAATTATTTAAAGATGCCAATATCACTATGGGAAATTACTTAGGTGTTGTAGGAAGTAAAGAGCAATGGGAATATAGAAATAAAATGGAATTTACCTTTGGAGACTTTGAAAAAGGTGGAGAATTAACTCTAGGTATGCATATGAAGGGAAAATCTTTTGGTATTATAACAGTTGATAAATGTATGATAGTTGACGAAGATTTTAGAACTATAATAAGAGAAACTGTTAATTACTTTAAGGATAAAGAATTACCATACTATAGAGTTATGAAAAGAGAAGGATATTTAAGACACCTAGTAATAAGAAAAGCTATAAATACTGGTGAATTAATGGTTAATTTAGTTACTACAACTCAAATAGATTTTAACTTGAAAGAATATGTAGATTTACTAAAGGAACAAAATTATAAAGGTGAATTAGTATCTATACTACATACTGAAAATAATTCTTTTTCAGATGCGGTAATCCCAGAAAAAGTAAATTTATTATTTGGTAAAGACTATATAATAGAAAATTTACTAGGTCTTAGCTTTAAAATATCTCCATTTTCATTTTTCCAGACAAATACTAAAGGAGCAGAAAGTCTTTATAGTATAGTTAGAGATTTTATGGGAGAATCAAATGATAAGGTAGTATTTGATCTTTACTGTGGAACAGGTACAATAGGTCAAATAGCAGCTTCAAATGCTAAAAAGGTAGTAGGAATAGAGCTTATAGAGGAAGCTGTAGAAGCGGCAAAGGAAAATGCTAAGTTAAATGGATTAAATAATTGTGAGTTTTTAGCCGGAGATGTTGCAGAGATAATAAAAACAGTTAAAGATAAACCAGATATTATAATATTAGATCCACCAAGAAGTGGAGTACATCCTAAAGCATTAGAATATGTAATAAAGTTCAATGCTAAGGAAATAATTTATGTATCATGCAATCCTAAAACTTTAGTAGAAAACTTAAAGGACTTAATATCATCAGGATACACAATAGTTGAAAGTTGCGTTAAGGATATGTTCCCAAACACGCCACACGGTGAAGTTGTAATAAAGCTACAAAGAAAACAAAGTTAGAACCTTGAGAAATCATGGTTCTTTTTTTATTTTCTAGAAATTAGTGAGCCTTTTGATGAATATTAATATTATAAATGCACATATTATTTAGTTTTATAATATATATATCATTAATAAATATAAATTAGCTTAGTGATTAAATAATTAAAAGGGGGATTCAATTTGGGTGAGCAAAATAATAATGGCTTAGAAATCAAAAATAATTCGACTAATGGTATGGCAATAGTTGGACTTGTTTTAGGTATTGTTTCATGGTTTTTAAATTTTTGGGGAATCGTTGGAATATTAGCAATAGTTTTTTCTGCAATTGCTTTATCACAAGTTTCAAATACTTCTCAAAAGGGAAAAGGTTTTGCAATTTTTGGTCTAGTATCTGGTATTATTAATCTCCTTTATGCCTTTATTGTAATAATGTTTATACTTTAGTGTTTTTAGGGAGAGGAATATGAGATAAAATTTAAAGAACAAATAATCACAGAAATAATACAAATAATTAATGAAGATTTAATAAGAGACTTAAAATATTATTTGAAGAATAATACAAATTTAGATATCCTTTACCAAGGTATAAATAAATATGAGGAAAATTTTAACTACTAGATTATAAGATTTCGTATTAAGAGATACGAAATCTTATTTTTATGTTCAAAGGTTTAGTTAAAGTGAACATAAAACGTAAAATTTACTTCTTAAGAATGGCCTAAAATGGTGATTGTAATTTATTTTATAAAAAATTTTTTTATAAGTATGCCAAGAAAATATGTCGTTTTTTTCTTTTTTTTCAATACATAATATGACATAAGGAAAGTGTTTTAAGTGATAAAATTATTGTAACAAGCTTGTTATAACAATTTAGTTGCCGACTCAATATTAATATAAAAATATTAGTAGAGGTGAGAATGTGAATAGAAGGAAAATATTAAATCAATTAATTTCAACTTCTGTAATTTTTACAATGTGTTTGTCAGCAGTACCCACTATGCATGCTAAAGCTAGTACAAATATATATGTAAATCCAGCAGCTCAATATCAAACTATGGAAGGTTGGGGAACAGCTTTAGCATGGTGGGCAGACATTGTTGGAGGCTGGTCACAACCGAATAAAGATGCAATTATGGATACACTATATGATGCTAATAAAGGACTAGGTTTTAATATTGCAAGGTATAACATAGGAGGAGGGGAGAATCCTAATCACCAGCATATGAGAGCAGGAGGAGAAGTACCTGGTTTTCAACCAGAAAATGGGGTATGGGATTGGAATGCAGATGACAGACAAAAAAGTATTTTATTAGAAGCAAATAAGAGAGGGGCTAACATACTTGAAGCATTTTCTAATTCACCACCATATTGGATGACAAAGAGCGGTTGTACTTCAGGTAAAGGATTAGCACCTATATTTGGAGTTAATAATCTTCAAGATTCTAAGTACACAGATTTTGCTGATTATTTAACAGAAGTTGTAAAGCATTTTAGGGACTATGATGGAATTAATTTTACTACCTTATCACCTATAAATGAGCCTAATTCTCCTGCTTGGTGTTATAATGGTGCACAAGAGGGATGTCATTGGGATAGAAGTAATCAAAATACTATTATGAAAGAAGTTGGAAAAAAGATAGAAGAAAAAAATCTTGATACAATACTTTCTGGACCAGAAGAGAATACTATTGATGAAACTATAGATTCATATAATTATTATGATAATACAGCAAAGTCATATATTTCTCAAATAAATACTCATTCTTATGCTGGTAGTAAACGTTATGAACTTAAAGAACTCGCAGCAAGAGAAAATAAAAATTTATGGATGTCAGAGTATGGATGTGGAGGAGATTGGAGAGAACCTATAAGTTCTCATGATCATTCTTCTATGAAGTGGCCATTGAGGCTTGCAAATACAATAACCAGTGATATAAATGATATGGGAGTTCCTTCATGGATTTATTGGCAGGCTGTAGAAGGTGAAGAAGGAGCTGTATCAGGAAAACATTCATGGGGACTAATTCACGCAACCTTTGAAGGTGGAAAAGAAGAATATTGGTATACTAATCAATATTACGTAATGGGTAATTACAGCAAGTTTATAAGACCAGGTGCTAAGATTATAAATTCAGGTAATAATAAGACTGTTGCAGCTTATGATGAAAATAATAATACATTAGTGTTAGTTGTGACAAATGATACAACTTCAGCACAAGAATATAATTTTGATTTATCAGCATTTAATACTTTAGGAACAAGTGCTAATGTATACAGAACATCTTTTAGTGAAGCTTTAAGTAAGGTTAATGATGTAAATATTCAAAATAAAGCTTTGAGTGTTACAGCAAACCCTGAGTCAGTTACAACGTATGTAATTTCAAATGTTAATTATAATGGTATGAAAAGTATAAATGATACTATTGTTGGAAATCAGCAAGAAAAATTCAACTATGTGGGAAACTGGAATTACAAAGCAGGTATATCAGCTTTTTCCAATGACTGTCATTGGACTGAGACAGCAGATAGTTATTTTGAAAGCAAATTTACAGGAACTCAAGTATCTCTATATGGAGAAAAGAATACTTACCATGGCATAGCAGCAATATCTATAGATGGTGGGCCAGAGGTTAAAGTAAATTGTTATGCTCCAACTAGGGCAGATAACACTTTATTATATACAAGTCCTCTATTAGAATCAGGGGAGCATACTATAAAAGTAAGAGCAACTGGAGAAAAGGATCCTAATTCAACGAGTATAGTATTAACAGCAGATAGATTAGATGTGTATAATGATGGTTTAAGGAACCCGATAAATTTAGCATTAGGAAAACAAGCTACAGCAGATAGTGTAGAAGGCCGAAAAAAACATTACGCTAATAATGCCACTGATGGTCTTACAAATACGGAATGGATTGCTAATGATGGATATTGGACTCACTGGTTACAGGTGGATCTTGGTGATATTTATAGTGTGGATTCAACTGAGATAAATAGAGAATCTAATGGAAGCCCATATAAATATTACATTGAAACATCTACAGATGGAGTTAATTGGGCGATTATAAGTGATAAACGACAAAATATGAATGCAGACAATATGCAAGCTGATAAATTTAATGCTATACAAGCTAGATATGTAAGAATACAATTTACTGAAGTAAATGGATGGGTTAGCTTAAGAGAATTTAAGGTTTTTGGATATTAATAGATAAAGAGAAGTATATTTAATTAATAAATCTATGTTTTAGGTTAATTTTAAATACGGGTTTAAATTGTAAAACCTAGATAATTACAAAGCTTTTAAAGACATAAACTTTAGATGAAAATCTTAAGTTTATGTCTTTTTATTTTTAAATGATTAGTGACAAAAGAGTACTCATACCTGTTTTAGTTATGGTTGGTGTCAAGAAGTAATATTCACTTAGATGCAACACTAAAAGGAGAATGGTGTTAGTAAGATAATAGAGTTATTGTATATTTAGAAGATGTTGTTGAGGAATTATGGCTTATGTTTAGAAAACAATATATAATAATATATTAAGCGGTGAGAATATGAAAATTAAGTAAATTAAAAGTAGAGCTGTATGCCTTCTATATAGTACAAAAATCTTTTGGATTTTATTTATTTTTAAATTTGATACTTTTTTATTAAAAGTAGATGGACAAGTACTATCTTTAGAGTAACAATATTTGAAAGTACAGTCATTTGCTAATCTATTTAGTATGATATATAATCTTTATTTGAGCTTTTAGTAATCCCAATATAGAATCGATTATTATTAGTTTATAGGTTAGGGTTAATGATGTATAAAGATATAAACATATATAAATTATTTTTAAGCATTTATTTGTTCGCGAAATATAATTATAAACATAAGATAAAATGATTGGAGGGGAAATATGAATTTACTTAAAGAACTTTTTAGAAGTAATCCGGATAGATATGTATTCGATAATTTTGGATTTATACATATAGTAATTTTGATAATAACATTTAGTGGTTGTTTTATTATTATAAAGAAGAGAAGAGTGTTTAAAGAAAATAGTATTCTCTGTAAAAAAATTAAAAATACTATGATAATAATTATGCTAACACAACAAGTTATTTTATATTTATGGTATATATTATCAAGATATAATACATTAAGCCAGGGGCTACCACTTTATAATTGTAGAGTGGCTATTATATCAATAGCTATAGGGTTATTAATAAATAATAAAGCGTTAAAATCATTAGGAGTATATTGGGGGTCTTTTGGAGCAATTTTTGCACTAGTAATGCCGGGCGTAGATCCATTTAAATTTCCACACTATACTCAAATTTCATATTTTGTAGGTCATATATGTTTATTGTGGTCTATAACGTATATTTTAGTAATTGAAGATTTTAAATTCACAGTTACAAGTTTAAAAGAAATTTTAATATTCACTAATGTTTACCATGGAATAGTTTTTATTATTGATATAGTAATTGGAGCTAATTATTGTTATTTAATAGAGTCACCTATAAGATTATTTATGAACATGCCACAATTATTATATACATTTACTTTTATGATGATATTTAATATAGCTATTTTAGTAAACTATAAAGTTTGTAAATCACTCTTATATAGAATATATAAGAGTGATTTACTCTAATATGAACAACTAAATTCAAATCATTTCTATAATAGCCATTAACAAATATTATGTTTCTATATTTTTTACTAATTATAATAATCTGATTACTATGATACGAAAATACAAATTTATAGTGAGATTCAGAATTTTTTTCATTTTAATTAAACGGTGTAGCTAAAAACTTATCTACAAAATCTAGTTTAAATCTATCTAAATCATATTGAATGTAATAACGCCTTACTCTAGGCCAGGTCTCCTTTTTATTATTTTTATATTTTCCCAATTTACATATTTGATCTTCATGCAATTTAGTAAATATTTAATATGATAAATATAACAATATGTTACAAGAATAAAACAAATTATAAAAAATGATATTTGTTTTATTAATTTATAAAAATAGGTTTTAAATAAAAAAATATTATAAAATTATATTAGGTAAACTAACAAAAATTAATTGATATAGGGGGATTGTTTATGTATAAAGTAGAAATAAATGGAGTTCAAATGAAATTTATAAGAGAATTCTTTGACAATTATGAGGATAACAAGGTTAAGCTTATAGTAAACGATGATAGCAATAGAATAAAAATAGTTTATTCAGCAGAAACAAGCTTAACAGCTAATGAGTTAGAGGCTTACTTAAAATCAGAGTTTAAGACTAAATCAAAATATGGAACAACACTTTATTACACACTTAATGTTAAGTAACATATTAAAATAGAAAATAAGCTTATTTTTATAAATTGGAGGAAAAATAAATGAAGTTTTCAAATGATTTTTTATTTGGAGCAGCATCTGCATCATATCAAATAGAAGGAGCTTGGAATGAGGATGGAAAAGGGCTATCCAATTGGGATGTGTTTTCTAAAATTCCAGGAAAAACTTTTGAAGGTACTAATGGTGATATAGCAATAGATCATTATCATAGATATAAAGAGGATATAAAACTAATGGCAGAAATGGGATTAGAATCTTATAGATTTTCAATTTCATGGCCTAGAATAATACCAAATGGAATAGGAGAAGTAAATCAAAAAGGGATAGAATTTTATAATAATATAATAGATGAATGTTTAAAATATGGGATAGTTCCTTTTGCAACTTTATATCATTGGGATTTGCCACAAGTATTAGAAGAAAAAGGTGGGTGGACAAATAAGGAAACAATTGAGTCTTTTGTAAAGTATTCAGAAATTTGTTATAAAGCTTTTGGTGATAGGGTTAAGCATTGGATTACATTTAACGAAACAGTAGTATTTTGTGGATTAGGATATTTGGCAGGGGCACATCCTCCAGCTATAGTAGGGGATATTAATAAGTATTTCCAAGCTACTCACAATGTATTTTTAGCTCATGCAAAATCAGTTGAATTGTACAAAACATTAAAGCAATATGGAGAAATAGGAATTACACATGTATTCTCACCAGCCTTTAGTATAGATGATAAGGAAGAAAATTTATTAGCTGCAGAGCATGCAAATAAAGTAGATATGCATTGGTATTATGATCCAATATTAAAAGGTGAATATCCTAAGTATGTTGTAGATCTTATTAGTAAAAAAGGTATTACTATTGATTGGACCAGTGAAGAATTAGAAATAATAAAAAGAGCAGCAGATAAAAATAATTTTATTGGACTAAATTATTATCAACCTCAAAGAGTAATGAAAAATAATATAGATGAACAGGTTGAAAGAAGTAGGGAAAATTCAACAGGAGCGCCTGGAAATCCGTCTTTCGATGGATTTTATAGAACAGTTAAAATGGATGATAATCAGTACACTAAATGGGGATGGGAAATATCTCCTGAAGCATTTTTAGATGGATTAAGAATGTTAAAAGAAAGATATGGAGATGTGAAGATATATATAACAGAAAATGGATTAGGAGATGAAGATCCTATTATAGAAGGTCAAGTAGTGGATATACCTAGAATTAAGTTTATAGAAACACATTTAAGAGCTGTTAAAAGTGCAATTAAAGAGGGAATAAACTTAAAAGGCTACTATGCATGGTCTGCTATAGATTTGTTAAGTTGGTTAAATGGATTTAAAAAACAATATGGATTCATATATGTTGACCATAAAAATAAGTTAAATAGAAAGAAAAAAGCCTCTTTCTACTGGTACAAAAACGTAATAGAGACAAGAGGAGAAGATATTTAGATATAAAATTTAAATATACTTACATTGGCTGAAGTCTTTATTAATATAGATTTCAGCCTTTTATAAATATCTATTTAATAGTATAAAAATTTATTTATATCAAGTTGGTAAGAAGGGTGGAGTAATATGAGTAAATATTTAGGAATTGATATAGGTGGAACGTTTATAAAGTATGCCATTGTTGATGATAACTATAAAATATTAAAGAAGTGGAAAGTTGAATCTATTAAATTTGATACAAAAGACAAATTTTATGATTATATGTGCCAAAATATCAGCGAATTAGAAATGATAGAAAGCATTGGAGTTAGTGCACCAGGGCTTATAGATGAATATGGAAATGTAAAATCAGATGCTGCTCCAAATGTAAAAATAATGCGTAATTCAAATATTAACGAAGAAATATCAAAAAGAACAGGTAAAAGAGTACTTTCTATAAATGATGCAAAATCAGCAGGGCTTTGTGAACTGAAAATTGGAAATGCAATGGGTAAAAAAAGTTCAGCTTTTCTAATAATAGGTACAGGCACTGGGGGATGCATTTGTGATGAAAATGGTGTTATATATGGAAATGATAGCTTTGCAGGTGAGTTTCATCATTTAACTTATTTTGATAATTTAAATAAAAGGTTTAATAAAATGGGAGATACTGCATCAATAGCTGGATTAATAAATATATATAATGAAAAGGTAAATGAAAGTGATAAAGCTTTATATGGCAGAGATATTATTTTAAAATATCTAAATAAAGAGAAATTAGCTATAGAAAGTATAGAGCAATGGATAAATAATATAGTTGCACAATTAGTGACAATAACAGCATTTTATAACCCTGAAACCATATATATAGGCGGAGGAATATCAGAGGAAGAGTGGCTGATTAATATTATTAATACTAAATATAAAGAAGTGTGCAATAAGAATTTAGGAGAGTATATTAAAACGAAAATAGATAGATGCAAATACAATAACGATGCTAATATACTTGGTGCCATAATAAATGTAAAATGTAATGCTTAAATGAACTTTTATATTGTTAATAGGAATTTTAAGTGGTATAGATATAACTATGTACATTATTTTTAATTTAAGAAAAGGGGATTAGTAATGTTTAGTTATAATAAAATACAAAGTTTGAATGAATTGGAATTATCACTCTATAACTATATAATGAAAAATAGTGAAAAAGTAATTTACATGAGGATAAGAGAATTAGCAAATGAAGCTCACGTATCTACTACAACTATATTAAGATTTTGTAAAAAACTAGATTGTGAGGGCTTTTCTGAATTTAAATTAAAATTCAAAATGTATATAGAAGAAGGTGGAGGAAAGGAATTAACAGATAACACTTCAATGATAATTGACTTTTTAAAAAAAGCACAAACTAAAGACTATAGAGAAAAAATAGATATGGTTTGTGATGAATTAAATAAAGCAAGTACTATAATATTTGTTGGAATAGGCTTTTCAGGAATACTTTCTAAGTATTCAGCAAGGTATATTTCTGCTATAGGAAGAAATGCAATATATATTGATGATCCATTTTATCCAATTAATTTCAAATACACAGAAAATTATGTAACAATTGCCTTTTCTGTTTCGGGAGAAACACCAACTGTAATAGATCATATAAATGGCTTAAAGAGAAAAGGTAGCAAAATCATAAGTATAACTAATAATGAAGATTCAACTTTAGCAAAGATATCTGATATAAATATTGGATATTATGTGCAACAAGAGAAAACAGAAGAAAATGATATTACGACTCAAATTCCAGCATTATATATAATTGAAACTATAGGAAGAAAATTATATAGAAATTATAAGGGTAGATGATTTTTCATCTACCCATTATTTTTTAATAACAATATGTATTTTATAAGATTTTTAAATTTATAGTATTTAATTAAATTATATTATTTTAACTAATACGAGCAGAGAAATAATATAAGAAATATGTTTTGAAGGAAACAATTTGTTACATAAATGTAACAAGTTATAAAGAGTTGAGGTATGTTTTTTTAAGCTTTGAAAATGATTACAAGGATATTTTTATAAGTTATAATATGAACATCAAGGGAGAAAGGAGGAGGTAATCTTGATTTATGAAAAACTCGATAAATTTAAAGATGGGTTCTTATGGGGAAGCGCTTCTGCAGCATATCAAGTTGAAGGATCTTATGATATTAACGGAAAAGGCTCGAGTATTTGGGATAAATTCACTGAGATACCAGGCACAACTTATAAAGGAACTAATGGAAAAGTAGCAGTAGATCACTATCATAGATACAAAGAAGATATAGAATTGATGAAGGAGATGGGATTAAAAGCCTACAGATTTTCAATAGCATGGAGTAGAATTTATCCGAAAGGAAGAGGAGAGGTAAATGAAAAAGGTCTAGAGTTTTATGATAAGTTAATAGATGAACTTATTGCTAATGACATAAAACCAATTATAACTATATATCATTGGGATCTACCACAACACCTTCAAGAGTTATATGGAGGTTGGGAATCTAGAGAGATAATAGAGGATTTTAATAATTATTGTATAACTCTCTATAAAAGATATGGTGAAAAAGTTAAATACTGGATAACTCTAAATGAACAGAATGTATTTATACTTTTAGGATATAAGATTGGAATACATCCTCCTAAGGTACAGGATGATAAAAGGATGCTTAAAGCGAATCATATTGCAAGTTTAGCTAATGCAAAGGCAATAGAATCATTTAGACAATATGTATCAAATGGAATGATAGGCCCAAGTTTTGCTTTTACTCCTAATTATGCTTATACATGCAAACCAGAGGATGCTTTAGCTAGAGAAAACGCTGAAGATATGAATTGTCATTGGTGGTTAGATGTATATTGTTTTGGAAACTATCCAGCATTTGCATTAAGTAGATATGAAAAACAAGGGATAGCACCAGAGATTGAGGATGGAGATTTAGAACTTTTAGAGAGAGGAAAACCTGATTTTATTGGGATAAATTATTATAGAAGTGAAACGGTTGAGGCAAATGCAATAGGTGGACTTAATAATTTTGAAGAAATAAATACATCAGGTAAGAAGGGAACTGCTAAAGATTACGGAATACCAGGTAGCTTTAAGAGTATAAAAAATCCTTATTTAGAGAGAACGAATTGGGATTGGGAAATAGATCCTACAGGTCTTAGGATTGGCATTAGAAGGATAAATAGTCGATATAGACTACCTATATTAGTCACAGAAAATGGACTTGGAGAATTTGATAAGCTCGAGGATGGGGACATAATAAATGATGAATATAGAATAGATTTCATTAGAAATCATATTAAAGCTTGTAAAGAAGCAATAACTGATGGAGTAGAATTATTAGGATATTGTACATGGTCCTTTACAGATTTATTAAGTTGGCTTAATGGATATCAAAAAAGATATGGATTTGTTTATATAAATAGAAATGAAAATGATGAAAAAGACTTAAGGCGTATAAAAAAGAGAAGTTTTTATTGGTATAAAAATGTTATAAGAACTAATGGAGAAGAGCTTTAGTTATGTTTTGAAAAATAAATTTTAGGAGGAATTATAATGAAAAATATTTTACTAGTATGTGCAGCAGGAATGTCAACAAGTCTTTTGGTAAATAAAATGAAAGGTGCAGCAAAAGAAAAAGGAATAGAAATAAATATTGAAGCTCTACCAGTTTCAGAATGCTCAAGAGTTATAGATAAGGTAGATATAGTATTACTAGGACCACAAGTAAGATTCCAAAAACCACAAGTGGATGCATTAGTTAAAGGAAGAATACCTGTAGAAGTAATAGATATGAGACTATACGGAACTATGAATGGCAAAGCAATTCTAGAAAATGTATTAAAAACACTTGGTTTATAATCAAGATTTTAATAAGTAAGTAATATTTATGAGGGGGAATAAAAATATGAGCATTATGACGAAATTTGAAAACGGCATAGAAAGAGTACTTGTACCTGTAGCAACAAAGTTAAATTCACAAAGACATATTTGTGCTATTAGAGATGCATTTATCTTAACTTTTCCATTAACAATGGCTGGGTCATTAATGGTATTATTAAACTTTGTTTTATTATCACCAGATGGATTTATAGCGAAATTATTAAAATTAGGCACTTTAATACCTAATCTAGCAGATTATCAAGCAATATTTGCACCTGTATTAAAAGGATCCTTAGATATTTTAGCAATTTTAATAGTGTTTTTAATAGCAAGAAATCTTGCAAGAACCTTAGGTGCAGATGACTTATTAACTGGACTTACTGCTGTTTCAGTTTTCTTTATCATATATCCAGCAGGCAAAGATGGGGCAATTTCAACTCAATATATGGGACCGCAAGGATTATTCGTTGCAATAATTGTTGGCTTATTAGTTGGAGAAATATTATCAAGACTTTCTAAAAGTCCAAAGCTTGAGATAAAAATGCCTGAACAAGTACCACCAGCAGTTGCAAGAACTTTTAAAATATTATTTCCAATAATAATAGTAACAATTAGTTTCTCAGTTGCAAATTTCTTATTATTAAAGGTTACTGATGGTGGTGGAATTCATACATTAGTTTACAATGTATTACAAAAACCATTAACTAAATTAGGAACAAGTGTATTCTCAGTTATTGTATTTGCAGTAGTATCTAACTTGCTATGGATAATGGGAATACATGGACCCAATACAGTTGCAGCTGTAAGAGATACTATGTTTGCTGAAGCTAATGCAGCTAATTTAGCTTATGTACAAGCTAATGGAAGTGCATGGGGAGCGCCTTTTCCAACGACTTGGGCATTAAATGATGCATTTGCAAATTATGGTGGATCAGGAATGACATTAGGGTTAATAATAGCAATATTTATTTTCTCAAGAATGAAAGATCAAAAAGATATAGCAAAACTATCAATTGCGCCTGGATTGTTTAATATTAATGAATCAGTAATATTTGGTTTACCAATAGTATTAAACCCAATATTTATAATTCCATTTCTACTTGTACCAGTAGTAAATATTTTAATTGGTTATGGAGCTATTATGTTAAAAATAATTCCACCAGTAGCATATGGAGTACCGTGGACTACTCCAGGACCATTAATTCCATTTTTAGGAACAGGAGCGAATTTTATGGGGCTTGTTGTTGGATTAGTTTGCTTAGCTGTTAGTGTTCTTATATATGCACCATTTGTTATTGCATCTAATAAGGCAGCTGCGAAAATGCAAGAAACTCAGGAGTATTCAGATATAGAAAGTATGTAATAAAAAATAATGCATGCAGAAGACCAATTAATTAGTGCAGAAACTATAAAAGATATAGCGGTAGAACTTGTAGAAATGAGCAAAATATTTAAAAAGAATTAAATATAAATCTTAAATAATAGAGGTAGTATCAGCAAAAAACTGACACTACCTCTAGATTTTTTCTTAATAATTATGAGATAATACTATAGTAATTATATAATAAAATAAAAATGTATATAATTAAAGAATAATAAATCAAAATAAAGAATAAATAACAAATATATTATGTAAAATTTTTAGTGGAGGAAATATGGTATTAAATATAAGTAGCATAGATATAAATATTTTAAGGTTTATAAGTGATAATCTATCAAGTCCAATTATGGATAAAATAATGAGTTTTATAACAGCATTGGGAAATGGTGGGCTTATATGGATAATTATAGGGATAATCTTATTATTTAGTAATAAGTATAGGAAAATAGGAATCACAATGTTAGTAGCCCTTTTGATAACAAGTTTATTTGGAGAGGTAATTATAAAAAATATAGTAAAAAGACCAAGACCTTTTATTACATTTCCTAATATGAAAATTATGATAAAGGCACCATTATCATATTCATTTCCATCAGGACACACAGCGTCTTCGTTTGCAGCAGCAGTTGTACTTAGTCATTATATAAAGCAATGGAAATATCTATTTTACTCTTTAGCATCACTTATTGCATTTTCTAGATTATATCTTTTAGTGCATTATCCTTCTGATGTATTGGGAGGAATAATATTAGGAGTTGTATGTAGCTTAATTACTATTAAAATAATTGATAATATTAAATTAGAAAGGCTGTCCAATGAGTGATGGCCTTTTAAAATTATTAATAAATAAGCCTTAAGTAAGCTTTTTGTAAAAAAGTACAAAAAAAATGTTAGTAATTGTGATAAAATACTATTGAATAAAAACGTTTTCACCAGTATAATTTAAATATAAGATAAAGGAAATATATAAAATAAGAGTTTTAATTTTTAGTTTTTTGGAAACGTTACCTGTTTCGTGAAGGTTATGAAAACATTAAAAATTTTATCTGGTGGGGGAAACTTATGTATGAGTTAAAAAACTCTTTTCAAAAAATAAGTGAAGAAATTCAAATTCCCTTTAAAATAAGTAAGAAAGATGGATCTGTAATAGCTGATTTTATGCAAAGAAAAAATTGTAATGTTATTAGTAGTATTTTAAAAATTTCAACTGAAGAATTGCTATTAGAAACATACGATGATTATAGTAATTGTATAAGTTTGTTGAAATACTGTTTAGAACAACAGCTAAGCAATGTAGTCAAATCAAAAGAAGAAATAATAGCAGATATAATAAAGGGAAAAGAATTTTCCAACGATGTTCTACAAGAAGTTATTAAGGATAAGCCCTTTAAATTAATACTTATTTATTTGAGGGACAAGCAATTTAAAGCTCTAAAATTAATAGAAAAAAATTATTTAAGAAACGAGAGTATAATTGTATATCATGATGAATATATTCTTATAGTAAGCAAAAATGATATTAGTAAGGAAAAAATTAAAGAATTATACATTGAATTAAAAAAGAATGTAACAGAAGAATGTTGTATAAGTTATTGTAAGATAAATGAATACAATGAATTTAAGGAGAAATTTGAATATCTTAAGGAAAATTTAGAAGTATGTCTAAAGTATAATTTACCATCGAAAATATATACAGAAAATTCATTATTATTAGAAAAAATTATAAAAAATGTAGATGAAAAAGAGATTAACAGAGTATATAAGCAATATAATGAGGTTTTTTCTAAATTGGATGATGGTTTAATAAAAACTATAGAAATATTTTTCAGTGAAGGTTTAAAGATAAGCGAGTCTGCAGATAAATTATATATTCATAGGAATACTTTATTTTATAGAATTGATAAAATAAAAAAAATAGTTAATTATGATATATCTAATTTTAATGAGGCAATAGAGTTTAAAATATTATTTTTACTTTGGAAAGAAGCAAGATTTAAGAATAAAGTTTAAAGTTTTATGGAAACGGTACCGGTAAGGTTACCTGTAAATAATATAATTAATTAAGTTAATAAGCCTAAAAAGGTTTATAAATATAAGAGTCTAAAATTAGATTTTGGGAGGAATTTATTATGGTAAAACGTTCAAAATTGTTAGCAGTTTTAATTGCTGGTGTAATTGCAACAACTTCTTTAGTAGGTTGTGGTGGAAAGAGTGATACAACTGGAAATAAAGGTGGAGAAAAGAAGACATTAACAGTTTGGTCACACTTCACAGCTAACGAAGTTAAAGAATTTGAAAAAGTAGCTAAGTCTTGGGGAGAAGAAAACAATGTTGAAGTAAATGTTGTTGAAGACCAAGGAAAGTTCCAAGAAATGATCCAAGCTTGCCAAAGTGACAATGGTCCAGATCTTATATTAGGTGTACCGCATGATAATTTAGGAACATTCCAGAAGGCAGGAGTTACTGCTGAAGTACCAGCAGGTATGGTTTCTGCTGATAAATATACTTCTCAAGGGATAGTTGATGCTATAACAATAGGTGGAAAACAATATGCTATACCGTTTGCTCAAGAAACAACAGCGATGTTCTATAATAAAGATAAAGTTAAAGAAGTTCCAAAAACAATGGAAGATTTAGTTACAATGGCAAAAGAAACTGGATTTGAATATGACGTAAATAACTTCTTCTTCTCATATGCATTCTTATCAGCTGGTGGTGGATATGTTTATAAGAATAATAATGGAACATTAGACCCATCAGATATAGGACTTGGAAATGAAGGGTCAGTAGCAGGACTTCAATTCATTTCAGATTTAGTTAACAAGAATAAGTTAATGGCAGCAGATATAACTGGTGACATAGCTAAAGGAGATTTCACATCAGGTAAAGCTGGATTCTACTTCTCAGGTCCATGGGATGTTGCAGGTGCTAAAGAAGCTGGATTAAACTTTGGTGTAATTCCAATGCCAACTTTAAATGGAAAAGTTCCACAAACATTCTTAGGTGTTCAAACTGCATTTGTTAATGAAAATTCAAAGAATAAAGATATAGCTTGGAAACTTATGGAGGAATTTGTTAATAAGGGACAAGATATAGTATATAAAACTGGTAGCAGAATTCCTGTAGCTAAAGGCTATACAGTTGATGATGAATATACAAAAGCATTTATGGAACAAGCAAAAGTTGCTATGCCAATGCCAAATGTAGTAGAAGTTCAAGCTATGTGGGAACCAGCAGGAAATAACTTGAAGTTATTAACTTCAGGTCAAATAGATGCTAAAACAGCTGGAAAGAATATAGTTGATCAAGTGAAAGAAGGCATTAAACAAATAAAATAATATATGCAGCTAAATAGAGATAGGTAGTTTACCTATCTCTATATAAAATAAAGGGGGATTTAACATGGGCATGAAGAGTAAAAGTCATAAAGCTTACTATTTCTTAGCACCAGCGCTTATTTCAATATGTATATTCACATTACTTCCAGTATTATCAACAATATACTATGCTTTTACTGATTATACTCAGTTTTCAAAGGGTGAAATCAATTTCATAGGGTTAGCGAATTTTATAGAAGTTTTAACCGGACCTTTTAAAGAAACATTTTTACCTGTATTTGCATGGACAATGGTTTTTGCAATATTATCAACGCTTGGATGCTTTTTTTTAGGGTTAATAATAGCATTAGTTTTGAATAATCCTAATATAAAAGAAAGAGGGTTTTATAAAGGAATATTAATTCTTCCTTGGGCTTTACCAGCATCTGTTGCAATTTTATCTTTCCAAGGTTTACTTAATGGAAGCTACGGACAAATAAATAATTTACTAATGCAGTTGCACATAATACAAGAACCTATAAAATGGTTAGCAGATCCTAATTTAGCTAGAATGAGTATAATATTAGTTAATATATGGCTTGGATTTCCGTATATGATGAATGTTTGTTTAGGATCATTATCAGCAATACCAGAAGTTTATTATGAAGCAGCTATGGTAGATGGTGCAAGTAAATGGAAGCAATTCACAAGTATTACATTACCAGCACTAGCTAAAACTGCTTATCCACTAGTCATATCATCTTTTGCATTTAACTTTAATAATTTTGGACAAGCTTTTTTAATAACAAATGGAGGACCTCCAAGATTAACAACACAGTTTGCAGGGTACACAGACATACTAGCATCAGTAAATTATAAACTTTCAATACAATTTGGAAGATTTGATATTGCAGCAACACTTAGTATAATAACATTTATAATAATTGCATCAATTTCATTTATTCAAATGAAAGCGTCTGGCCAGTTTGAGGAGGTTGATTAATATGCAAACAGAGGTAAATTTAAAGAGTATTTCAACAAAACAAAAAAAGGTAAGATATAAAAAGAAATTAAGACCTGATGAAATTAGAACAGCTTGGCTTGGTAGAATTTTTATATGGATAATGATAGCAATAACATTAGTTCCTATAGTAGCTGTAATTTCTTCTTCAATGGCTAAAGGACAAGCGTTTACTCAAACAACTTTCTTTCCAATGGAATGGAGTTTGGAAAATTATAGAAAAGTATTTGAAAAAACAAACTTCTTATTATGGCTAAAAAATTCACTAATAATTTGTACAATAGTAGCAACAGTTCAATTACTATTATCTGTACCAGCAGCATTTGCTTTTTCAAAATTAAGATTTTGGGGAAGAAAAAATGGATTAATGAGTTTATTAATACTTCAAATGTTCCCAGCAACTATGGCGTTACCAGCAATAATGGGGATAGTTTTCACATTAAATTTAACAAACAAACCATGGGTATTAATATTAATACTAGCAGGTGGAAGTGCTTATAATATATGGCTTTTAAAAGGAGCGGTAGATGGAATTCCAGAGGAGTTAGTTGAAGCTGCTTATATAGATGGTGCATCAACATGGAAGGTATTTACTGTAATAATATTACCATTACTTAGAAATATGTTAATAGTTATATTCTTATTTGCCTTTATAGGAGCTTATAGTGAATTTATGTTTACTTCAGCAATATTAAAAAATGCAGAAGTACAAACTATAGTAACAGGACTTCAAAAGTTCATTAAAGATCAATTTTCTGCAAATTGGACAATGTATTCATCAGCAGCAGTAATGGCGGCTTTACCAATAGTAGTAATATTTATGCTTTTACAAAAATATATAGCATCAGGGTTAGTTTCAGGATCAGTAAAAGAGTAAGAAAGTAATCTTAACTTAAGTGTTATGGTACAAAAAATTGAATAATAATGAAGTTTATATCGAATACTTTATCGAAACTTGGAGGGAGTTATGATAAACATAAGAGATATTGCAAGAATAGCAGGGGTAGGGGTTAGTACAGTATCAAGAGTAATTAATGATCATCCAGATGTAAAGGAACAAACTAGAGAACGAGTATTAGAAGCAATAAGAGAAAATAATTATATACCGAACAATAGTGCAAGAAATCTTAAAAAAAATAATACAAATAACATTGGAGTCTTAATAAAAGGAGTTTTTAATCCATTCTTTTCAGAAATGTTAGATTATATAAGTAAAAGGATTTCTAAGGCTGGATACTCTATGATATTAGAACATCATGATTACTTAAGTGATGATGAAATGAATAACCTAATATCTATGATAAAAGAAAAGAGATTACAAGGTGTAATTTGTTTAGGTGGAAACTTTACAGAAGTAAAAAATGATGATTTTAATGATATTGATGCACCTGTAGTATTAACTTCTATAAATCATAAATATGGGAAAGAGTTTTCAAATTTTTCTTCAGTGTCCATAGACAACGAGGAGGCAGCTTATTCTGCTACTAAATATCTAATAGAGTGTGGACATAGGAACATAGCTATAATGCTAGGTGATGAAAATGACTTTGGAATTGGATATCTAAGAGAAGCTGGTTATTTAAAAGCATTAAATGAAAATAGTATTAAGTTTAATGAAGGTTATAGAGTTTTAGGACACTATGATTATAGAGGAGCATACGAAAAAACTAATAGTTTATTAAAATATAATAAAGATATAACAGCTATATTTGCTATATCAGACATAATGGCTGTAGGGTGTGCAAAAGCTATAAAAGATAATGGCTTAGAAGTAGGTAAAGATATTTCAATAATAGGGTTTGATGGGATGGATATTAGCGAATTCTATAATCCTACAATTACAACAGTTGTACAACCTAAAGTAGAGATGGCAAAAATAAGCGTTGATTTATTGTTAGACCTAATAGTAAATAAAACAGATAACAAGCACATAATGCTTAATACTGAACTTGTACAAAGGGAATCAACTAACTTTAATGTGAATAGATAGAAATATTTAGTCAACTCATATAGTAATACCTTTGATGTTATGAGTTGGTTAATATAAATAATATAGATTTAAAATGTATTATTTAAAACTCTCACTAATATTTATAAAAAATCTCTTATGAAAGTAATAAACCTATTATCAAATAACCTTCACGAACATAGTAATTATAATATAGAATAGGCTTTATGAGAAATGAGGTAAAATTTATGGAAAGAAGTAGTGGAATATTAATGCATATTTCATCACTACCAGGAAAATATGGAATAGGAACATTTGGAATAGAAGCCTTTGCCTTTGTAGATTTTTTAAAGAAAAGTAGACAAAAGTATTGGCAGATACTACCTTTAGGACAAACTAGTTATGGTGACTCACCATATCAATGCTTTTCAGCATTTGCAGGTAATCCATATTTTATAGATTTCGAAATATTAGAAGAAGAGGGGTTATTAGAAGAAGAAGATTATTCTAATTTAGATTATGGCTTAGATGAAAATTGTGTAGATTATGCTAAGTTATTTGTAAATAAAAATAAAATACTAAAAAAAGCATACCATAATTCAAAGAATAAATTTAATAATGATATAGAGGATTTCAAAGAAAAAAATAAGTTTTGGTTAAATGATTATTCTCTATATATGGCTGTGAAAAATCATTTTAACTTAGTTAGTTGGCAAAAGTGGGATGATGATATAAGATTAAGAAAAGATGAAGCCATAAATTATTATAAAAAAATGTTAAAAGATGAAATTGATTATTGGGTATTTGTACAATATATGTTTTTTAAACAATGGTATAGTTTGAAGAAATATGCTAATGAAAATGGAATAAAAATAATAGGAGATATTCCAATATATGTTTCAGAAGATAGTGCAGATATTTGGAGCAATCCTAAGTATTTTAAAGTCGATGAAAATATGATTCCAATAACTGTTGCAGGTTGTCCTCCGGATACTTTTTCAGCTACTGGCCAACTATGGGGAAATCCTATTTATAACTGGGATAATTTAGATAGAGATGGATATGGTTGGTGGATTGATAGAGTTAGAGAAAGTTTTAAATTATATGATGTAGTAAGAATAGACCATTTTAGAGGGTTTGAAGCATATTGGGAAATACCATATGGAAACAAAACAGCAGAATTTGGGCAATGGACAAAAGGGCCTGGAATTAAATTATTTAATGCTATAAAAGATAATCTTGGAGACGTGAATATAATAGCAGAAGATTTGGGAATGATGACAGATGACGTAATAGAGCTTAGAGATAAAACAGGATTTCCTGGAATGAAAATTTTACAGTTTGGATTTGGCGGAGAAGATAGTGTAGACTTACCACATAATTATCATGCTAATTGTGTGGCTTACACAGGCACACATGATAACGATACAAATTGTGGATGGTATAATGTAACTGGAAGTAAAAATGAAATAGAAAAAGCTAAAAAATATTTAAATTTAACTTATGAGGAAGGAATATCAAGAGGATTAATAAGAGGAGTTTGGGGAAGTCAAGCTTATTTAGCAATAACCACAATGCAAGATTTTTTAGGATTAGGTAATGAAGCTAGAATGAATTTACCTTCTACATTAGGTGGCAATTGGACTTGGAGAGCTTCAAAAAAAGATTTAAACGATAAATTAGCAGAGGAAATATTTGAATTAACTAGATTATATGGTAGATAATTTAATTAAATTATAAATAAATCCCGGATAAAAGTTATAAATAAAGCTCATGGAGAATATTCTCCATGAGCTTTATTTATAATAATATTAAGGTACATAATATTTAAAGAGGTGATTTAAAATGAGAGTCCTAGTAATGAGTATAAATTTAAGAGCAAGTTGGGTACACTCTTTAAAAGAAAAGAGAATGGTGGTTAGAAGTATAACTCAAAAGTTAAAAAATAAATTCAATATTTCTGTAAGTGAGATAAGCGATCAAGATATTCATCAAAGTATTGTAATTGGAATTTCAGGAATATGTGCAACTAATGCTCAAGTAGATTCTACTATGGAAAATATAATAAATTTTATAGAAGAAAATACAGATGCAGAGCTTATAAAAATAGATAAAGAAGTAATAATGTTTTAAAATTTATAAAAATAAATTTTAAAATGTTGTTGACAAATATAATTAATAATCGTATATTAATATCAATATAAAAATTAAATATTTTGATTACGTTTCTTATCAAGAGTGGTGGAGGGACTGGCCCTGTGAAACCCAGCAACCTGTAATAGGATTATAAGATAAGTCTAATTAATGTTGGACTAAAACTATATTCTATTAAGTTTGGTGCTAAATCCTGCAGCTTTAAGCTGATAGATGAGAGAATAAATTAGTATGTGAGTAATTATACGCACTAGAGATTTATTCTCTAGTGCGTTTTTTGTTTTACTTTAAGTTTCTTTAAAGGGGGAATCAATTGTGATAGAAATTAATAACTTAAGTAAAAGCTTTGACAAAGTAGAAGTTATAAAGAATGTTTCGCTTAAGATAGAAGAAGGACAAGTGTATGGAATTATAGGACATAGTGGGGCAGGGAAATCAACTTTATTAAGATGTATAAATGGGCTAGAAAGTTATGAAGATGGATCTCTTACAGTAATGGGTAAAGAGGTTAAAGATTTAAGTGGAATTGAGCTTAGGGAATTTAGAAAAGATCTTGGTATGATATTTCAAGGGTTCAATTTATTAAATAGAAAAAATGTATTTGAAAATGTAGCATTACCACTAGAGGTTTGGGGCTATGAAGAAGAGTATAAGGAATACAAAGAAAAATGCAAGGGAAAAGGGGAGAGTTTTTGTAGTTACAAAAAATTTAGAAAAGAAAAAATATATAATAGAGTAACTGAACTTTTAAAGTTAGTTGGACTTTCAGAAAAAGCAGATGCAAAACCATCTAATTTAAGTGGAGGCCAAAAGCAAAGAGTGGCTATAGCACGAGCTTTAGCATTAGAGCCTAAAATTTTACTTTGTGATGAAGCTACATCAGCATTAGATCCTAAGATCACAAAGGATATATTAGAACTTCTTTCAAAGATAAATAAAGAGTTAGGAATTACAATAGTTATTGTTACCCACCAAATGGAAGTAGTTAAAGAGGTTTGTGAAAAAGTTGCATTAATAGAAGGGGGTATTTTAAAAGTACAAGGCAATTCAGAAGACTTATTCTTAAAACCAGGAGTATCGCTTAAGAAGTTTTTAGGTGAACAGGATGAAGAACTACTACCAGCAATAGGAATAAACATAAAATTATTTTTTCCAAGCACATCATCAGAAAATGCGCTTATCACGAAAATGTCAAGAGAGCTAAATATAGACTTTTCAATAGTTTGGGGCAAATTAGAAAAGTTTAGAGATGATGTACTTGGAAGTTTAGTAATAAACATAGAAGAGGAAGATAAGGAAAGGGTAATAAATTATTTAGAAAAGAAAAATGTAATATTGGAGGTGCTTAATTAATGTTAGATATGCTATTAAAGGCTTTAAGAGAAACAATTATAATGGTATTTTTCTCAACTGTATTTTCAGTAATATTAGGATTCGTACCAGCGATAATTTTAATAGTTACAGCACCAAAGGGATTAAAACCTAATAAATTTATTTATAAAATATTAGATACTATAATAAATATCCTAAGAAGTTTTCCATTTATAATATTAATGGTGTTTATGGTACCTTTAACTAGGTTAATAGTAGGAAAATCAACAGGAATACAAGGTGCAATAGTCCCTTTAACTATAGCAGCTGCTCCATTTGTAGCAAGAATAATAGAATCTGCCTTAAAAGAAGTAGATCCAGGTGTAGTAGAAGCAGCAAAATCTTTTGGAGCATCAAATACTCAGCTAATATTTAAGGTTATGCTTAAAGAAGCTGTTCCATCAATAATTTCTGGATTAACTTTAACTGTAATTAGTATAATAGGCTATTCAGCTATGGCAGGAAGCATAGGTGGTGGCGGACTTGGGGATCTTGCCATAAGATATGGTTATCAAAGATATCAGACAGATGTAATGATTGTAACAGTTTTAATTTTAATAATAATTGTACAGGTGTTGCAATCTTTAGGAAATTACTTATATAAAAAACTATCATAATAAAGTTATAAAAATAATTAAAATATAAAAATAAAAGCAATTGATATAGGAGAATAAATTTAATTAAATAAAAATTAAAGAAATTTAAATTGTCTAATTTTAAATGTCAATTGTACATTAAAAAGGGGGCTTTCAATATGAAAAGAAAATCAATATTAACATTATTATTAACAGGGGCTTTAGTAATAAGCTTAGTAGGTTGTGGAAGTAAGGGAAAAGAAACAGGCTCAGCAGCTGAAGATAAAACAATAACAATAGGGGTTACACCGGTTCCTCATAAGGAAATAGTAGAACAAATTGTACCAGATCTTAAAGAAGAGGGGTACACATTAAAAATAGTAGAATTTACAGATTATGTAACGCCAAATACAGCCTTAGCGGAAGGGGAATTAGATGCGAACTATTTTCAACATATTGCATACTTAAATGAGACAAATGAAAGTAAAAAGCTAGATTTGACTTATACAGCAGAAGTTCATTTAGAACCAATAGCAGCATACTCTAAAAAAGTTAAAGGTATAAATGAAATAAAAGATGGGGCTAGAGTTGCAATTCCAAATGATCCATCAAATGAAGCAAGAGCATTAAGACTATTAGAAAAACAAGGACTAATTAAAGTTAAAGAAGGCGAATTAGTAACGCCTAAGGACATAACAGAAAATAGTAAAAACTTGAAATTTGATGAATTAGAGGCAGCTCAACTACCAAGAGTATTAGAAGAAGTAGATTTAGCTGTTATAAATGGTAACTATGCTATAGAGGCAGGATTAAATCCATCTAAGGATTCATTAGCAATAGAAGATAAAGATGCAGAAGCAGCAAAGGTTTATAGAAACATATTAGCTGTTAAGAAGGGGAATGAAAATAGTGAAAAAATTAAAGCTTTAACAAAAGCTTTAACATCAGATAAAGTTAAGAAATTTATAGAAGAAAAATATAATGGAACAGTAATTCCAACTTTCTAAATTCCATATTCAACTATTAATGGTTAGGTATTAAAGGGATAAGAGTGAGTAGTAATGTTTTGATAGAACCTTACTACTCACTCTTTAATTTGTATGAAGAATTGATTTAATCCTTTTATGATATAATAGCAAATATATCAAAAGGGATATGTTTTATTGTTGAAGAAAAGAATGGATAGGTGAGATAGTATGGAGAAGTTATATTATAAAAATCAATATATAAAGGAGTTTGAAGCAGAGATTATATCTATAAAAAATACAGATAATAAGTATCATGTAGCGCTAGATAAAACAGCATTTTTTCCAGGAGGTGGAGGTCAATCCTGTGATTTAGGAGAGATAGATGGAAAAACTGTAATTGATGTCTATGAAGAAAAAGGAATAGTTTATCATGTTCTTTCAGAAGAAATTATTAATAAAAGATGTATTAAGGGAAAAATAGATTGGAATAGAAGAGAAGATGGTATGCATCAACATTTTGCTCAGCATGTACTTTCTGGTTGTTTCTTTAAATTATTTAATGCAAATACAGTAAGTGTTCATTTAGGAAGAGAAATTAGCACAGTAGATATTGTTGGTTATTTAAACGAAGATCAAATAAGAAAAGCAGAAAAAATGGCAAATGATATCATAAGGCAAAATATATTAGTTGAGTTTATGACACCTGAAGCTAATGAATTAAAAAATCTAAACTTAAGAAGAGACTTACCAAATACTGAAGATGAAATAAGAGTAGTTAAAATAGGAGAGCTTGATATTAATGCTTGTTGTGGAGTACATCCTGCCAAAACATTAGAGTTAAGAATGATAAAGATTAGAAAATACGAAAAAAATAAAGGTAATACTAGAATAGAATTTTTAGCAGGAGAAAGAGCAATTAAAGATTCTTTGAGTAAAGATAAAATATTAAGAGATATTTGTGTTTATTTAAGTAGTAGTGAAGAAGAAGCATTAAATAGCATAAAAAACTTAAAAAATAATATAGAAGATTTAATAAAGGAAAAAAAGAAAATAGATGAAGAGCTTATGCAATATGAAATAGATGAGCTACTTTTGAATTCTAATAAACATGGAGAAATCATAATTTTAAAGAAAATATATGAAGAAAGAGATATTAATTATGTTAGAAAGCTTCTTAATAAATTAAATGATAAAGATAATGTAATTAGTTTAATTGCAGTTAAAAATCATAATAAGGTAAATGTATTGTTTGGAGCTTCTAAAAATATAGATTTTGTGAATATGGGTAATTTATTAAAAGAATTAATTAAATTTATAAATGGAAAAGGTGGAGGAAATAAGTTTTTAGCTCAAGGCTCTGGAGATAATATAAATGTAGATGAATTTTTAAATCATGCTTATAATGAAATAAAAGAAAAGTTAATTTAGTTAAAAAGTACTTTGAAATATATAAAAATTTCAAAGTGGCTTTTCCTTTTATTAAGATAGTATTACTATATACATAGTAAATACTATTAATGTACGTGAGATTATTGAATTATAAGTAATATATTAAAGAAGAGACATTGCTAAATTAAACTTTCTAGCATTATCATTATTTGATATAATAAAACTAATAATAAATAATTTTTTTAGTGTTATGCTTTTCGAAATTTTATTATCCCAAAGTTGATGTTTCTTTATTTTATTTATTAAAAGTACAAGCTTTTGCCTTAATATTGATGTGTGAAAGTTGAGTTATATAAATTATAATTTTAAATTGCCATTTTTTTAAAACTTATACAATTTATAATAATGATAATGGGGGTATTTTACTTTTTCTATTGTTATTATAATTTCAAAGGAAAGTATTTAGATTCTGTCAAATCTATTATATTTTATTATATCTAGAGTTCAATGTTAATATGACTTAGCAAAACTTTAAATTATACTAGGAGGAATGTAATGAATAATTCTAATATATTATCTTCGTTAAAAATTTTATATGTTGAGGATGAGCCAATTACAAGAGATTATGTTTCAAAGTATTTGAAACAACAAGTAGGAAGAGTTATATTAGCGGTGGATGGAAATGATGGTATAAAAAAATTCTCTGAATTTGATCCAGATATAATTATAACAGATTTAGTTCTTCCAGATATGAGTGGAATTGAAATGATGGCAAAAATAAGAGAAAATAAAGTTAAATGTCCTGTTATAATAACTTCAGCATTATGTGATTCACAAACTATTTTAAAGAGTATAGATTTAAAAATAGATAAATATTTAGTAAAACCAATAGACTTGAATATCCTATTGAAAACATTATTAAGTATTTCAGTTCAATTATTAGAGGAGAATCACGGTGTTCTTGTAATAAATGAGGAACTTATTGTTTCAAAGGAAAATAAAGATAAGTTGGAGTTAGATATAAGGAATATATATTCCAAATATTTAAAAAGCGTTACTGGAAAAGGAGCTAAAACCATACAGGTTTTTATAAAAGGAAAAGTAATAGAAATTGTTTCAAAAGAAAATTTAACATTAATTGAAGAAAGTTTACTTAATGCAGGAAGACATAGTAAAGACGTTGAAATTATTAGAAAGGTCATATATGAGAATACAAAGTTACTTATTGAACAGGAATTAGAAAAATTAATTGATAGAAAAGTGGTGATGGATAAAGTCGAAATTTATCCATATGAAAAATACGAAAAGATTAATTTTAATATTAAATAATACAAAAAAGGTTTAATTTAGTTGAAAAGTAATATTTAGTATAAAAAATGCTACTATTAATAGATTAATAGTAGCATTTTTTAGTGTTTTTTTAATTAGGTTTACTTTCAAATTAATTACTACTATAGACAAATTTTTTAAAAAAAGTTAAACAAAATTATAATTTTCATTAAATTTTATTATATAATAAAATTTATAAAAAAATATTTACAAAATATTAACTTATTGATATAATCAAAACATAAAATTAAAGTTTAGAATTATAATTTATATTGCTAAGAAAAGATAGATATATTTTTATAAGCTGTTTTTTTTATATAAATTATAATTGAAATTTAAAATTTAATATTTTATGGACTAGCTTTTTAAAACAATTTTGAAATTGTAATTTATAAAGCCCATAACAAAACTTGAAATAGTTTTTGTTATGGGCTTTTTTTATTAAAAAAATTTATTTTAAAAGGTAGTAAGTATTATAAAGAGAGGATATTACTATGATTAAAAAAATTAATTTATTTGTTCTATTAGCTTTTTTTATGAATATACTTGTTCAGGGTTTAAACTTAAAGAGTGTATCGGCCAATGAAAATGTAAATTTAGAAATTAACCTAAAAAAAGCTATTACAGGAACTGCGCCGTTCAATACTACGGGCATGGGACCGGGGCTACATCCTGGAGATGATTATAGTGATAATGATAATTATGTTCGAACAATGGACATAATTACTTATGAGATTCACTATTCAGTAAATCCAGCAGGAGGAGTAGCAAGCAATACTGTTATAACAAGTACAATACCACTTAATGCTGAAGGAAAAACCGTCGCTGTATGGGAAGATAAGTTAACTAATATGTATCCAGGGCTTATTATTTCAGATGGTGGAAGAACTTTAACTTATAATATTGGTAATGTGACAGCGGGAAATGCTTATACATTTTCACCTACTGCAAAAGTTTTAACCACTGCAGGAAATGGAGAGACATTTTCAGTATCAGCATCAATTAGTGCTGATAATGCGAATGTAAAAACTACACAACCATATACAGCTACAGTATCAGCACTGCCGAAGGTTGACTTAAGTAAACAGACAGATGGAAGCTTTGATGCACTGGGGCCTAACGGAGAAAAAGGAAAAGTTTATACCTTTGCCATTGGACTTACGATTGGTGATGGAAAAGGTGGGGAGGCTGTACCAGGTACAATAACTTTTACAGATGATTTGAGTAATTTTGGATTAGCAAATGCAAGATTGTATAACTTTGATGGTAAACCAGCGGTTGGAGTTAATGGAGATGGTAGATGCCTAGTATCTTTACCAAATGGGAGAACTGATACTACTCAGTACGATGAATTTTCAGTATCAGGAACACCAACAATATCAGCTACTCAATCCTCACCAGGAGCAAATGTAGACATAAGTATTAGCAATATAGATCAAGAGGGGAGATATTTCCCAACAAAAAATGCAAATGGTACTGCTATTTCAGCAGATAAAAAATATATATTTGCAGGATATATATCACTTTGGGTTGATTATAATGATATTCCTGTAGGTTATACCGATGTAATTAACAAATATACAAATTTATCTTTAACTGGAGTAAGTGGAACTCAAAATTATGGGGGGCAGCCGGAACCTTTAGATAATAATGTGATTAAATTTAATGTGTATAGAGCACCAGAGGGAACAGGAAATTTTTCTGCAAATTACCTTATGTACACCATAAGTGCAGATGAGTATAGGAGTTTACCTACTCAAATGGATATTTTATCAGGTGATGGAGTAGTGTATCCAGGACAGGTATTTGGATTGACTGCAACAAGCGGTAATGGAGGAAATATTCCATTAAATAATTATGAAATGCTTATTAAGATAGATCCAAGCAGGCTTAAGGTTACTGATTTGCAAGGTAAACCAGGTGTTGCATATGTACTTAAAGGTACCCCTGGATTAGATGATATTCTACAAGTACAATATGGAACAGGTACCTATGATAATTTTGATATACAACAAAATGACAATGCTAAAGATGCAACTTGGTATAATAGCACTACAGAAGCTTTAGATTCAGGAAGTGGACCTATAAATAAGGTTAGGCTTATTACAAAGCCAGGAAAAAGCCTACCTGTCGGTGCTGATAATATTATGTTTGGAGTAAATGTTGCAGCTTTAAATAATCCGATTAATACGGTAATACCTTCAGTTATGGCTGTTAGAGCTGACGAAGTAAATAGTGGAAACTGGCAAATGTCGAATTATGACCCAATAAATCATAACAGAAATTTAGGGGATAGGGTATTTATAACAGAAGTATTATCTAGAATACAAAAAGATACAGAGCCATCTGGAATTAAGACTTCTGAAGTTAATAAGGAAGTTACTTTTAAGATAACTCCTACATTAACTACAGATTCTAGATATACAAATGTTACTACAGTAGATAATGTTACTGTAACAGATACATTGCCAAAGGGGCTTACGTATATTCAAGGAAGCGGTAGTTTAGAACCAGACAGCGTAGTTAAAAATCAAGATGGAACCACAACTATTCAATGGACTTTAATAAATGTTAATATAAATGCACCTATTGAACCAATATTATATAAAACCATTGTTGATTTTAATGTTAAAAATGCAACGGTTTTAGAGAATAAAACGGTTATTAGTACACCATTAGACAGCAGTGCAGAAGCATTTAGGACTTCTAAGTATGGATTAAATATTGTAAATTTAAGTGCTTGGGGTATAGGTAAATTTACACCTGAACCTACTGTTGAATTAGGTGATGATTTAACATACACCTTAAAATATGCAGTGTTTAAGGAAGAAGCATTTAGTGATTTTAACCTCATAGATATACTTCCTTATAATGGAGATACAAGAACTCCTGCAAGTAATTTTAACGGCGGATATACAATTAAAGAACTTTCAGGAACTAATGGAGAAATTTTTTATTTTACAACAGATCCTCAAAGTAGTATAAATAGAGATCCTTCATTGAATACAAATACATGGATACCATATACACCTGAGGTAGCTATAGGTAAAAACATTACAGCTATAAAAATTCATGCAAATACTCTTACTTCTACTGATGGAGCAAAAGAAGTTACAGTTAAATTAGCTCCAGCTAATAATAAGGGTGGAGATATATACACAAATAATTTTAGTGGTAGAGTTTCAAATGTAAATGCTATTGTATATTCTAATGATGTTCCTATAACAGTGGTTTCAAGTTCTATAGGCGACTATGTATGGAATGATGCAAATGGTAATGGAGTAAAGGATTCAGGTGAATTAGGAATTCCTAATGTAACAGTAAATCTTTTAGATCAACAAGGGAATAAAATAACATCTACTGTAACGAATAGTGAAGGTTATTATAGCTTTAACGAATTACATTCAGGAAGTTATCAAGTGAAAGTTGATGAAAGTACATTACCTAATAATTTGATTCAAACTTATGATTTGGACAAGGTTTTAGATAATTCAACAATAATTCAGCTTGATGCTAATACACAGAATCATGATGTAAATTTTGGATATAAAGAAAAACTAGGAAATCTAGTAGTAAAATACTTGGAGAAGGGAACAAACAAAGAGCTTGCACCAGAGGTTATAGATATTCAAAAAGTAGGAACAGATTATACAACAAAAGCAGAAATAATATATGGATATAGCTTAGTAAGCACACCATCAAATGCAACAGGAAAGTATATAGATGGAACTGTAGAAGTAATATATTATTATACAGAAGCGATACCATGGATACCACTACTGCCAGCTGAAAAATTAGGAGATCTAGTAGTAAAATACTTGGAGCAGGGAACAAACAAGGAACTTGCACCAGAGGTTACAGATAAGGAAAAAGTAGGAACAGATTATACAACAACAGCAGAATCAATAGATGGATATAGTTTAGTAAGCACACCATCAAATGCAGCAGGAAAGTATGTAGATGGAACAGTAGAAGTAATATATTATTATGCAAAAACAATACCATGGACACCGTTAGAGCCAGCTGAAAGGTTAGGAAATCTAGTAGTAAAATACTTGGAGCAGGGAACAAACAAGGAACTTGCACCAGAGGTTACAGGTAAGGAAAAAGTAGGAACAGATTATACAACAAAAGCAGAAGTAATAGATGGATATACTTTAGTAAGCACACCATCAAATACAACAGGACAATATATAGATGGAACAGTAGAAGTAATATATTATTATACAAAAACAATACCATGGACACCATTAGAACCAGCTGAAAAGTTAGGAAATCTAGTAGTAAAATATTTGGAGCAAGGAACGAACAAAGAACTTGCGTTACAAATAGGAGATAAGGGTTTAGTAGGAACAGAATATTTCACAACAGCAAAAGATATTGATGGATATGAGCTGGTTGCAGTACCAAGTAATGAAAAAGGAAAGTATATAGATGGAACAGTAGAAGTAATATACTTCTATTCCCCAAAAAAAGTAACTATATCACAAAGTACAGCGCCACAAAACACAGTGCCACAAAAAGTATCACAAGGCATAGTACAACAAGATAAAATTGAAGAAGAAGCACCTTTATTGCCAAAGACTGGTGAAGAAGGTTACATTTTATATTATGTTTTAGGGGCATTGTTTTTAATCGCTGGATTAAGACTAACTTCAAGAAAAAGTAAAAAAAATATAGTGTAATTTAATAATTAGGCCTCTATAATGTATTCTATTTAATATATTATAGAGGTTCTTTTTTCAGTTTTAGAGTTTATATAATTTGTATTACATGTTGTATTACATGTTGTATTAAGGAATTGAACTTATACAATAAAAGTAGATTATATGAAATTGTTATTTTATTGAATAATGATATTTCTTTTTGGGATTAGTGAGCTTCCAGAAAGAAGTTTTGTTTGTTTTGTGCTATTAACAATATTTCTATTAAGAAAAATTTTTTCTTAAACTAAATGAATGAATCTAAGTAATTAATTATAAAAAAATTTACTATTTATTAAGATGATATAACTAAAAAAATTTATTGTCGTAAATAGCTAGTACTTTTTTATATTTGTAAAAACAACAGATATAAAAATTAATTTTGTAACCAAGTTTAAATATCTCCAGTATACTAAATTAAGAATTAATATAATAATTGTATATTTATATATCTGCATATTTATATATGAAGAACAGGAGGGATGGAAGTGGCAAAGTGGGTACTAGATGCAGGACATGGTGGCAATGACCCAGGGGCAATAGGTAAACATGGTAGAAGGGAAGCAGACGTAGTTTTAGAAGCAGTGTATGAGGCAAAAAGATTATTAGAAAGAAACGGAGAAATAATATTACTGACTAGAGCATCAGATGTAACGGTAGATTCAAAAGATAGAGCAAGTATAGCTAATAATTGGAATGCAGATTACTTTATTAGCTTCCACATGAATTCCTTTGTTGAAGAGTCAGTAAAGGGAAGTGAAATAGTAATATTCGAAAAAGGCCATAAATCAGAAGAACTAGCAAAATTTATAAAAGATGAGCTACTTGCAAATCTAAAATCTAATGATAGAGGAATAAAAGAAGCTAGCTATACTGTTTTAAGAGAGACAAGTATGCCAGCAGTTATTATAGAAGCTGAATTTATATCTAATGAAGACATAGAAAAAAACTTTAGTAGTATTAAATACGGGTACATGGTAGCCAAAGCTTGTTTAGCTATGGTTGATAAGGTTTTACTAGATGCTCCACCAAAAAAACCTAAAACTCCTACAAGAGAAGGCTGGAGAATTTGTATAGGATATTATCAGGATTATGAAGAGGCAGAAGTAGAATTAATGAAATTAAATAAGAATGGATTAAAAGAAGCTTATATTGTTCCTTATCCAGAAGAAAGTAAATGAGTAGCAGTTTAGAAAATAATTAGTCTGATTCTAATAAGTAATTAAGTGACAATTTTGGATAGGCTAATTATCTAATTAAAATTTTGAATTAAGATAAGTTTGTTTAACTCTAATATATTTTATTTAAATTTAATTTTAGACATTAATCTATAATTTAAAATTAGTATGCTAAAAAATTAAAAGCTATAATTCTGTATTGATATACGTGAAATTATAGCTTCTTTATATAAGTTTATTCAGAGTAAATAAAAATACATGATATTAAAATATTAAAAAAATAATAGCTCTTAAATGTATTAAAATATTAATTTTTTATTTTAGTGTAAAATTTTAAGTTAGAGAAATTATAAAAATTGACTATGTTACATGGTATAATTTGTATATAAAATAACTTAGATTAATGAATAATTGCAATTGATTGAGAAGGGAGTTATATTCTAAAGAGGAGTTTTCATGGAGATAATATTTGAGTTTTTATTTACTATATTGATTGAAGGCTGTTTTGAGGTGATTTCCAGTCAAAAAGTTAATATTGTAATTAGAAAAATTATTTTAGGCATTATTACACTTTTTTATGTTTGTTTAAGCATATTATTTATTATACTTTTGGTTAAAGTTAATAGCATTGTAGCTAAAATGATTTTGGGGTTAGCCATAACATTAATTTTATCAATTCTAATTAAGTTATGGGTAAAGTTATATAAAAACAAAGTATTTTAAGCAATGAACAATTTTAACTTAAGACTAGCTATTTAAATCATTAAAGCTAATGATTTTGTATTATTAATTAAAGGAGTTTTTAGCTAAATCAATATTATAAAAAATTTTAATTATTACATACTAAATAGTGGTGAAGAAGAAAAAAATGAATTTATTGAAAAAATAAAATCAATTATCTATGAAAGGAAATTATTATGAGTATTATAGATGTTATTATTCCTTTAATTTTTATTGTTATAACCCTTGATCAATTTAGATATATAAAGAAATTATTAGTAAGGACAAGAAAAAGCTTTACTGAAATATCTATTGTAGTACTAGGTATATTTATTTTTATAGGTATTACATATTTTTATGCAAGGGCTTGGATTCACTATATAATAGGAGTATTAGGTATTTTTATGTTTATAAGTATGTGGATTAAACAGGGGATTACCTTGAATGGTTTTACATCAATGTACAGGTATAAACCGTGTATACTATGGAGTGAAATTCAAAAAGTTTCGGTGATTTATGGAAAAGATATAAAGGTTAAATTATTTGGTGGCTTTATGGAGCAAGCCTTCCGTTTTAAAAAGAGTGATTATGAGAAAGTTACTGATATTTTAAGAGAAAAGCTACCTGCACAAGTACACTTAGATTTGATATATAATAAAGAATAGTAAAAAAATCTACTGATGTTTCAGTAGATTTTTTTAGAGGAATTTTATAGATTAATTTTTTCTATCATTAAAAGCTTGTATATTTCTTCTTCATCAAGAGTTTCTTCTTCTATAAGATTCATAGCTAATTTATTTAGAGTTTTTTTATTAGATTTAAGCAATTCTAGTGTTTCTTCATAAAGAGAGTTTACTAGTTCCCTACATTCTTCAACTACTGGATTTCCATAACTATTTGAAAGAGGACCTAGGCTTGAAAGTTTTAATAGTCCTAAGGTTTTACCCATACCATACTCTGCGATCATAGACATAGCTATTTCTGTAGTCTGGCTTAAGTCACCTTGAGCTCCAGTTGAAATTTTATCAACTCCAAATATGATTTCTTCAGCCGCTCTACCTCCTAAAAGAACCATAATTCTATTTTTAAGATAATCTAACCTTTGGTAAGAACTATCTTTAGGAATAGTTAATGTGTATCCGCCAGCTCCTTTAGTAGTTGGAATAATAGTTATTTTTGAAACTTTATCCTCTGGAGTTTTGAATATAGAAACAAGAGCATGTCCAGCTTCATGATAAGAAGTTAATAGCTTATCTTCTTCAAGATAATGACTTCTTTCTTTTTTTTCATGACCAGCAAGAACAATTGAATAAGCTCTATTTATGTGGTCTTGTCTTAATAATGTTGAATTATCTTTTGCTGCAATTATTGCAGCTTCATTAATCAAATTTTCTAATTTTGCACCAGAGAAATAAGCTGTTTTTCTAGCAATATCCTTTAAGTTCAGTTTATCATGTGGCTTATTTTCTAAGTGTAATGAAATTATTTTTTCTCTTGCACTAATATCAGGTAAGGCTACTTCTATATGCCTATCAAATCTACCGGGTCTTAATAAAGCTGAGTCAAGAGTGTCTAGTCTATTAGTTGCAGCAATAACAACTATACCTTCCTTTTCACTAAAGCCTGACATTTCTGTTAATAAAGCATTTAATGTTTGATCTCTTTCATCATTTCCACTAGAGGAACTTGAGCCACCTCTTTTTTTACCTATTGCATCTATTTCATCTATGAAAATGACAGCTTTACCTTGAGACTTTGCTTTTTTAAATAAATTTCTTATCCTAGCAGCACCAACCCCTACGTAAACTTGTACAAAATCTGATCCACTTAATGCATAAAATGGAACATTTGCTTCACCTGCAACAGCTTTTGCTAGTAAAGTTTTACCAGTTCCTGGAGAACCATAAAGTATTACACCTTTAGGCATTCTTGCACCGTAATTTTTATATTTTTCAGGATTTTTAAGAAAATCAACTATATCCATTAAGCTTTCTTTAGCTTCTTCATTGCCAGCAACTGAATTAAAGTTAAATAAATTATTAGTGTCTTCAGAAAAATCCTTAATATCTAAATTAGTTATACTTGATGCTCCAAGATTTTTTTTCTTTAGAGAAATAAAAACTATTGCAATAACTGATATTAAAAGAATGCTAGAAGAAATTGTTTTAGTAGGACTCATCACATTCGCATCTAGTACTTCTATATTGTTTTTTAATAACTCCTCTTTTAACGTAGGACTATTAGGATTATTAGTTGAATACTTTGATCCATCTTTCAAAAATATAGTTAAATTAGAATTATTATTAATTACTACTTTAGAAATATTATTAAGGGTTATATCTTCTAAAAAGCTTGAATATTGTTTATTATGGTTAGCTTTAGATGCAATGCTTGTATATCCTAAAAATATAGTAGAGAAAATTGCAGTAGCTATTGGTATCCAAATTAAATTTTTCTTTAGTTTGTTCATCATTACCTCCTAAATAGAAGATGAATTTTCAAGAATATTGTAACACTTTAAAATATTTAGTCTACTTAAAATCATATAATTTTCCAATGTAAGTATTGGTTCATTTGTAAAATCAAAATAAATCTTTTAAGTTCATTATAAATGGAGTATACTTTAAGTAAAATAACTGACTAATTAGACTAATATCTTTAATAAGTAATATAGCAAGGGGAGATTTTATAAAATGATTAACTCAACTGCGTTAACATCAGAAGATATTATTGAAATAGTTAATTTAAAATGCAAAGAAAAAGGAATAGAGGTAACCCATATAGAAATAACTAATGGAATAAAATTTTCAGGGAGAATAAATGCTAAAATAAATAGCAGTTTTAATGGTACACTATATATAAGAGAATTTGTTCATAATAAAATAATACTAGAACTAGATAGATTAAATATAACAAGCTTTGGAGTTTTAAAAAAGGCCAGTAATATAATTTTAAAAGCCATGATAAAGCTTCTTGGAGAAGATTATTTAAATATAAAAGGAAACAATATAATTATTAATTTAGAAAAGATAAATAGTGATAGTATTAGTTACAATAAATCAAATATATCAAACACATCAATAACTGATGTATATATTAAGGACAAGTACTTATATATAATTGGTACAAACTTAGATATGTATTTAAATGCATAAACGACTTTTATAATAGGAGGTAATTATGAATATATCAGGAATTAAGGTTTTGTTAACAGGAGATGATTTACTTAGTATAATAAATGATTTTGTAAAAGTAGACGGGTTAAATTTATCAAATATTGAAATTGGAGAAGAAATAAAATTACAAGGAAACTACAAAAAAGGGTTTAACCTAGAATTTATTGCAGGAGTAAAGCTTAAAAGAGTAGAAAATGGAATTATACATGGAGAAGTGTCATCCTTTAAGATAGCAAAAATGAAAATATTCTCTTTAGTAAGAAAAATGGCCTTAAAATATGCACTTAAATCACTAGAAGAAAAAGGTATTCATTATGAAGCTGGTAAGGTAGTAATAAACTTAAAAAGTATATTAAAGAATGTACCATATGTAGATTTAGATATTTCAGATATACATATTAAACAAGATATATTAAATGTAGATGTATCAAATATTAATATTTCCTTAGATGGAAGCATAAAGAAGGAAGAAATAGAAGTTGTAGAAGTAGAAGAAGTAGTTGAAGAAATAAGTGAAGATATAGAAAAAATCAAAGATTGTTATAGTAGTGGTAGAGGATATTTAGAAAATAAATTACCTCAAAAAATAAAGACATATAGTGATTATCTATTTATAATACCTGATATGACAGCTTTGTTATACAGGCTTTTAAAGGATAAGAGGGTACCAGTGAAAACTAAACTAATAATATCAGGTACAGTTGCATATGTAGCATTCCCAACAGATATTATACCTGACAACATTCCTTTTATAGGTAAAATTGATGAAATAGCAGTAGCATTTTTTGCTTTAGATAGAATTGTAGCTGATGTGCCAATTAATATAATATTAGAAAATTGGGAAGGAAAAAATGATATAATATTAGTTATTAAAAACATACTAGAATATGTAACTAACTTTACTGGAGCAAGAAATGTTGAGAAAGTATATAACTTTGTAGAAGAAGTAATGTCGTTGTAAAATTAGTAGATCTAGTTTTAAGGAGGATAATTTTGAAGTACTATTCAGTTTATAGAGGAAAATCGGAAGTACCTAAAATATTTACAAGCTGGGAAGAATGCAAAAAAGAGGTAATAGGACAAAAAGGAGCCATATATAAAAGTTTTAAAACAGAAAAAGAAGCCATTGAGTTTTTATCTTTAATGGCAAATGGAAGAAGTGGAAGCAAGGAAGTTAGAAAAGAAGAAGAAACTTTAAGTGAAAAGGGTCTTATTATATATGTAGATGGAAGCTTTATGCTTGATAAGGGAAATTTTTCTTATGGATTAGTAGCTATAAATGATGGAGAAGTAATACATAAAGAAAGTGGTGTAGGCTTTGACGAAGAAGCTATACCATTAAGAAATGTTTCTGGAGAAGTTTTAGGTGCTATGAAGGCTGTAGAATTTGCAGATAAAAATAATTTTAAAGAAGTAACAATAGCTTTTGATTATCAAGGTATTGAATGTTGGGCTTTAGGCACATGGAAAAGAAATAATAAGATAACAGCTTCATATCATGAATTTATGAAGGAAAATATGAGAAATATGAAGGTGAAATTTAAAAAGATAAAGGGTCATAGTGGTAATACTTACAATGATATGGCAGATAAGTTAGCAAAGGAAGCACTTATAAAGTAGTTCCATAAATTTCATGGATAAAGACATTAATATTACTAATAATAACTATATCAACTTTAAAATAATTATAGAGGTGATTTATATGTCAAAAATGATGAGAAATATGGCTGCTGGAGCAGTATTAGGTGTGGCAGTAAGTGCAATGATTTTACCACAACTAGATAAAAAGTCTCAAAGAAATATGAAAAGAGCTGGAAGAAGGGCTATGAATATGGCAGGAGACGCATATGACACAATAATGGGTTATATGAAATAAAACATTTAAAAGAGTAGGAAAATCCTGCTCTTTTTTCTTTTAATATTAAAGTTATATTGCAATTTTAAGCGGATTTAATTACAATATTTTTAATTTATTCCATGAATTAAATAAGTTTAATAAATAAAAAATAAAAAAATTATTGCAAAATTTATAATTTGACGAAAAACATCTAATTTATAGAGTGATTTATAATAATAACTATTTAAGTTTGTTAAATTATGATATAATTGAATAAAAACAAGAAAATTATTAATATATAGGAATGAAAAGGAAGAGTATTGATGGAAATTCTTGCATTAGGGGAAAAAATAAAGAGAAGAAGAAAAGAATTAGATATGACTCTTAAGGATTTAGCTGGAGATAGGATTACCCCCGGCCAGATAAGTTTGGTAGAATCAGGTAGATCAAATCCTTCTATGGATTTATTAGAATACTTGGCAGGTGCATTGCAAACTTCAGTAGAGTATTTAATGGAATCTGAAGAAACTCAAGCTGAGAAGATTAGTATTTACTATGAACAAATTGCTCAATCATACATTCTATCAGGAGATTATATAACTGGAGAAAAATATATAGAAAATGCTTTATACTATGTAGAAAAATATAACTTAGAATATAGAAAAGCCAAGATCCTATATCTGCGTGCTCAAATATATGTGGAAAAGAATGAGTTGACTTTGGCTCAGCAATTTTTCTTATCATCAAATGTAATATTCATTAAAAATAATAACTATGAAGAAGTAATAAACACTTTTTTAAATTTGGGAAAAATAACACTACATTTAAAAGCATACTATTCTGCAAGTAGTTATTTAAGACAAGCTGAAAAGGTCTACTTAGATAACAATATAGGAAATGATTCATTACTTGGTGAAATATACTACTATATGGCTAAATCCTATTTTAAGACTGAGAATATAGGAAAGGCTATAGATTATTCTTTTTTAGCAAAAAGTAAGTTTGAACAAGTTCATAATAGAGAAGAATATGCTAAGACACTTCTATTAATATCAGAAGAGTATAATAAAAAAGGTGACTTATCTAATGCTATAAAATATTCTCAAAAGACTTTGGAAGTTTACAAAGAGTTAGAAGAATTAAGCAATATTTCAGAAATAGAAAACAATTTAGGAAAGCTATTTTATGAGTTTGAAAATATAGAAGAATCTTTTAAGCATTATGAAATTTCCAAAGAAATTAGAATAAGAAGAAAAGATACTAAAATAATAGATACATTAATAAATATTTGTGAGAATTATATTAAATTAAAAAACATTCCAAAGTGTGAAGAAGTGTTAGAAGAAATAAGTTATTACTTAGAAGAAGATGATATGGGAAGATTAATAGATTTAAATATATTATGGTACAGAATTTATACTATAAAAGAAATGTCTAAAGAAGCAGAGTATATTTTATTAGATACATATAAATTAGCTAAAGCAAATAATTTGTATAATCAAGCTGGACAATTAGCTATTATGATAGGTAAATTCTATATAGATAATAAAAAAGATTTTGAAGCAGCTAAATATTTAGATGAGGGAGTTAATATTTTTAAGGAAATAGGAATACTTAAAAATTAATTCAAGCGGGGGTTTTAAATGGAAATATTATCAACTGGAGAGAAAATAAAGAGGGCACGAATATATCAGGGGATAACTTTAAAGGAATTATGTGGAGATAAGGTGTCCATATCAAAGATGAGCTGCATTGAAAATGGTAAGATAAAAGCTGATAAAGAGATTTTATACTATATATCTAATAAGCTTGGAATTGATTATGACTATTTAGTTAGAGATGTTGAGGAACAGATAGTTAGCAATCTTGAGTTAATAAGAAACAATTTAGTATCAGAAGATGAAATAGATAATGTAATAAATCATAATTTAAAGTATGCATTAGAATATTCCTATAATGATTTAGCTTTTGAACTTATACATAGACTATTTAATTTTTATGTAGAAAATAATAAGGTTGAAAATATACAGCTAATAATATCACAATATTATGACTTATATCAAAAGAACAATACTCGAGAGAATACAATAATTTATTATATAGATATGGCTACATTTTTTTATAGCATAAAAGAGTACAATGAAGCTGTAAATTATTATAGTAGAACAAAAGATTTTATAAAAGATTCTAAGGATTTTGATAAAATAAAGTACGCTTATATTTGCTATAAAGAAGGAAAGTGTTATGCAAAATTAGCATTTCTAGAAGAAGCATATACTTCATTAAAAGAATCAGTAAAATATATTGATTATATTACTGATTCTATGGAAAAGGGTGACATATATCATTGTTTTGCTATAGTTAGCATAAGATTAAAGAAAAAAGATGCTGATAAGTATATAAATATGGCTTATGAATATCAAAAAGAAGATTCAATGGTTATGGCAATAGCAAAAGGAAAAAATAGTGAGAGCTATTTTTATGTAAATGAAAGAGAAAAAGCAATTCAAGAAATTAAAGAGGGAATAAGTTTATTTCCATCTAATAATAAGAATAAATATGTTAAGTTTTTAAATAAGTGTATAAGAACACTATATAATAATGAAGAGTATGATTATGCTTATGAAATTTCAGATACAGCCTTAAACCATGCTATTGATACAGATGATATAGTTTTAATAGAAGATGCTTATTACTTAAAGGGAATGATTTTACAAAAAAAAGGCTTATATGTTCAAGCAGAGATGTATATGAACTTGTCGTTAGATTCTCTTTTTAAATTTGGTAATAAAGAAAAGAGATATAAAAGGTACTTGGATATGGCAGAGATGTATTATAAGCTAGGAGAAGTAAAGGATTCATTAAAATACTTTACATTAGCTATGAAGGTAAGTAAAGATTAATAAAAGGTAGTGTAGCACTACCTTTTTAACATTTAAGAATATTTATTTATATGGATGAAAAATTGATGTTAAAATACTTATTAATGAATAATTTGATAAAATACCAGGCATAAAGAATAAGCCTCTCATTGAAAATCAATCCTTTCTAAAATTTGAAAGTTATACTTATAATTAAATTATAATGAAATATAAGTATAAAAGAATTGACTTAAGTGTTAATATTTGAGTACATTTAAGTTATTAAAATTTAAAAAAATAATTTGAAAAAGTACAAAGAAACCATGAAATTTGGTCTCTTTGTACTTTATTTAATATTTTTTATTAAAATTAACTTAGCTGCATATCCTCTAAGTTCTGTTATTATATTTAATATGGTATTTTTCTTTGAGTACTTAAAATCTATTTTAGGGAAAGATGCCTTATGCAAAATTTCTTTTTCTTCCTTGTTTAACCTGTCTGGTGATCCCATAGATAGCCAGTAATTATAAGAAGATCCAACCTTTTCACTAATTTCATAAGTTATTATTCTAGAGGATTTTTTTATATTTTCAATATTTAAAGAAAATTTTCTTTTATATATTTTTCTTTTACCTCTTTTAGTAAATATATCATCATATTTTTGAAGTTCATTTATTTCATCTGTATAAGAATAAAGTAAAATACAGTATTCATCATCTTTTTTTGTAACTATATAGCCGTTCTCCATAGCAACAATTTCATTGCCTAGCTTACTAAGCAAATAATATGCATAATATGAAGGCTTTCTAATTCCCATGTCATTAACAAGTCCTGGAGCACCTATAAATACTTCATTAGTTAAACTAATTTCTTTTTCTAAAACATCAAAAGCTCTTAAAAAGCTTAAGGAGTCTTTATTAAAGATGGTATTATGAATTATATAGGGAAGCATATAAGTTGTATCATAAATTTTGTTTAAATTTTTAGCACATATAAAGTTATCTTCAATTACATCTAAATTACAATCCTCAATAAGGAAGGGTTGTAATGATGTTTTTATATCTGAAGATATAGCAGGAGTAAATTGAAATTTAAATTTAGATATATCAATATAGTCTATTTCTGAGAAATATTCAAAAAAGCTATTTAAAACTTGCTTATATTTATCAGACGTAAAATTAGAGTTATCAATTAATATAATAGGCTTTAAACCTATATAATCTAAAAATTCTATAACACTCTTCGCTTTATTCCAATTATAGAAATCAGCCTTAGGAAAAACCCCCATATCACTATTAAACATATTTTCAAGTCTTGCATAACTAAAATGAAGCTCCTCTTGAATTTCTTCTAGTATATCTTTGTTATCTTCGAGCAATAAATCAAAAGCATCATCTAGATTTATTACTTCACTATAGCTTTTATCAAAGTCTTTTAGGGTTGTATCCATATCTATATGAATTTTCCAAAGTTTATTTTCATAATTAAATCTTTCATAATCTTCTAATTCATATGAAAGATATTCTAGAGCATCTTCTAATTTTAACATTTCAATTGATTTAATTTCTTCAAGTTCAGCATCGGTCAATTTATTTTTTTTCCTAAACTGAAGAGGAGTACAACCGTAATAATTTTTAAAATTTTTATTTAGATATCTAACATGAGAAAAGCCAACTTCATCAGATATATCAGAAATACTTAAATCACTATCTAATAATAATTTTACAGATTCCTCAACTCTAGTAAGATTAACTAAGTCAGTAAAGCTATATCCAGTAGCATATTTTATTTCATGTGATAAATAGTGTGGACTCAGAAATTCTTTTTTAGCTATTTCTTGTAATGTAATATTACTATCATAATTATTAAATATATATTTAGAAATTCTATGATATCTAGCAAGTTGTTCTGTTTTTTCTTTTAGCTCTTCTTTTTCATAAGTAAGATAATGAAAATTATTTATAAGATGATAAAGCAAATCAACTAAAATAGATTCTATTTCTTTATCATAATCATCTATTTTTTGAACTGATTCACATAAAAGCTTCACTAGAAAATTTCTAAGTAAGTCATATTCATCTCCCTCTTGAGCTCCATCATCAGTGGAATTTGTATAAAAGAATATATTATTTATATCTTTATAGTATTTTTCGAAAAAGTAAGGATCTATATGAAATATTAAAACCTTGTTATCCTCATTACTATAGATTCTATGAGATTCATCAACATTTATAATTTCAAGTTCTTTTTCTAATACTTCAAATGAGTCTGTATCTATATTTACATTTATACTTCCTTTTAGAACATATAATATCTCTATTGAGTTGTGCCAATGTATTGGGTATTCTTTGATATTTGCATAGGATATTTTAACTGGAGAATCTAGTGGATATGTTATATACTCTTTTCTCATAAAATCACCTCTTTTATAACTAAATTAAACTATAATTTAATTATAGCCTATTTTATATAAATAAGAAAATTTTAAGTGAAAAATTCAAAAAAATATACTTTGACTTACTTTGACTTTTATATTAATATATAAATATAGAAGAAAATAAAAGTAGTAAAAAAGTAAAGATAAGGAGGAGTGAAGCATGAATATTGAGAAAATGACATTAAGAGTACAACAAGCTCTAAATGATGCTAGTTTAGTTGCAGTTAAATATAATCATCAGCAAGTAGAGTTAATACATTTATTTACAGCATTAGTCCAACAAGAAGATGGGCTAATACCTAACATAATAACTAAAATAGGCATTAGAGTTAAATCATTAGAGGAAGATTTAATTAAAATATTAGAAAAGATGCCAAGGGTTTTAGGTGAGGGTGCTAACTCTTCAGGTGTTTATGCAACAAGACAAATAGAAGAAGTTTTAGTAAAAGCAGAAGAGATAGCTAAGAAGTTTGAAGATTCTTATATTAGTGTTGAGCATATAATGCTTTCAATAATTGAAGTAGATAAAGGTGGAGAAGTTAAAAACTTATTAAATAAATATAATATAAATAAAAATACTTTTATGGAAGTTTTAAAAGAAGTTAGAGGCAATCAAAGAGTAGAAACACAAGATCCTGAAGGAACTTATGAGGCTTTAGGAAAGTATGGTACTAACCTTACAGATCTTGCTAAAAAGCATAAGCTTGATCCTGTTATAGGAAGAGATGATGAAATAAGAAGAACAATAAGAATTCTTTCAAGGAGAACTAAAAATAATCCAGTATTAATTGGAGAACCAGGAGTAGGTAAAACTGCTATAATAGAAGGTTTAGCTGAAAGAATAGTTAAAGGAGATGTACCAGAAGGGTTAAAGAATAAAGTTATTTTCTCTTTAGATATGGGTTCATTAATAGCTGGAGCAAAATATAGAGGTGAGTTTGAAGAAAGACTTAAAGCAGTTTTAAAAGAAGTTCAAAGTAGTGAAGGAAGAATAATATTATTTATAGATGAGATCCATACTATAGTTGGTGCAGGAAAAACTGATGGGGCTATGGATGCTGGTAATTTAATAAAACCATTATTAGCAAGAGGAGAACTTCACTGTATAGGTGCTACAACCTTTGATGAATATAGAAAATATATGGAAAAAGATAAGGCATTAGAAAGAAGATTTCAACCAGTAATTATAGAGGAACCAACAGTAGAAGATACTATATCTATACTAAGAGGTTTAAAAGAAAGATTTGAAATTCATCATGGGGTAAGAATACATGACTCTTCATTAATAGCAGCTGCAAAATTATCACATAGATATATTCAAGATAGATATTTACCAGATAAAGCTATAGATTTAATAGATGAAGCTGGGGCTATGATAAGAACAGAAATAGATTCATTACCAACTGAACTTGATAATATAAGGAGAAAATTATTCCAATTAGAGATTGAAAGAGAAGCTCTAACTAAGGAAAGTGATGAAGGTTCTAAGAAAAAACTATCAGTATTAGAAAAAGATATAGCAGAGTTAAAAGCTAAAAATGATGAAATGACAGCAAAATTTGAAAAAGAAAGAGATGCTATAGTAAATCTTAGAGATTTAAAGTCTAAACTAGATGGTGCAAGAGGTGATTTAGAAGCAGCTCAAAGAAATTATGATTATAATAAAGCTGCTGAAATACAATATAGTTTAATTCCAGCATTAGAAGAAGAAATAAAGCAAAAGGAAGTAGAAGTAAAAGAAAGCTATGAAGATGCTCTCTTAAAAGAAGAAGTAACAGAAGCAGATGTTTCAAAAATCCTTTCTAGATGGACTGGAATACCTGTTACTAATTTATTAGAAGGTGAAAGAGAAAAGCTATTAAGGTTAGAAAACGAAATGCAAGAAAGAGTAATTGGGCAAGAAGAAGCAATTACAGCAGTGTCTAATGCAATACTAAGAGCTAGAGCAGGATTAAAAGACGCAAATAAACCAATAGGATCATTTATATTTCTAGGACCTACAGGGGTAGGTAAAACAGAACTTGCTAAAACTTTAGCTAGAAATTTATTTGATGCTGAAGAAAATATAATAAGAATTGATATGTCTGAATATATGGAAAAACATTCTGTATCTAGATTAGTTGGAGCTCCTCCAGGATATGTAGGTTATGATGAAGGTGGCCAGCTTACTGAAGCTGTTAGAAGAAATCCGTATAGTGTAATATTATTTGATGAAATAGAAAAAGCACATGAAGATGTATTTAATATTTTCTTGCAAATCTTAGATGATGGTAGATTAACTGATAATAAAGGAAAAACAGTTGACTTTAAGAATGCTATAATAATTATGACATCTAATATAGGAAGTAACTATCTTCTAGAAAATAAAAGCGAAGAAGGCATAGGTGGAAATATAAGAAAACAAGTTATGGATGAAATGAAATTAAGATTTAAGCCAGAGTTCTTAAACAGAGTAGATGACATAATAATGTTTAAGCCTTTATCAGAAAATGGAATTAAAAAGATAATAGATATTTTCTTAAGAGAAGTTTCTAATAAATTAAAAGATAAAAATATTACTTTAGAAGTAACTGATTCTGCGAAGACAATAATGGCAAGAGAAGGCTATGATGTAGTTTACGGAGCAAGACCTTTAAAGAGATATATTCAAAATGCACTTGAAAATAATTTAGCAAGAAAAATTATAAAAGATGAAATAGGTTATGGATCAAATGTTATTGTAGATATTGAGGATGAAGAAGTAATCATAAAGGCTAATATATAGAAAATTAGAAAAATATAAAAAGTTAAGGATTTCACCTTAACTTTTTATATTTGAATTACTTATATTTAATTTTTAAACAAAAAATTATTGACAAAATACGACTTGATGATGTATCATAAACAACGTAGCAAATTCGCGTGTTTAGCTCAGCTGGATAGAGCAACGCCCTTCTAAGGCGTGGGCCAGGAGTTCGAATCTCTTAACACGCACCATTTAAATTTATGGTTTACTAGCTCAATCGGTAGAGCACTTGACTTTTAATCAAGGTGTACCGGGTTCGATTCCCGGGTAAGCCACCATTTTAAATGATGTTTGTATTAGCGAAAGTGGCTCAATGGTAGAGCGTCACCTTGCAAAGGTGAATGTTTCGGCTTCGAGTCCAGTCTTTCGCTCCATAAAAAAGAGAAGTGTTTATAACTTCTCTTTTTTATTTTATTATTTTATAGTAGACTCATATTGTTGAACCATTCTCTTAACCATTTCTCCACCAACGCTACCGCATTGCTTAGAGCTAAGGTTTCCATTATAGTCAGTGAAAGGTACTCCCATTTCGCCAGCTACTTCATTTTTGAACTTAGCTAATCCATTTTTAGCTTCGGGTACTAATTTCTTTGCCATAATAAATCCCTCCTTAATTTGATACACTGAAATACAGGTTATTTTAATGTAGATTCATATTGTTGAACCATTCTCTTAACCATTTCTCCACCAACGCTACCGCATTGCTTAGAAGAAAGGTTACCGTTGTAATCAGTGAAAGGTACACCCATTTCACTAGCTACTTCGTTTTTAAATTTAGCTAATCCATTCTTAGCTTCAGGTATTAATTTTTTTGCCATAATAAATCCCTCCTTAAAACTTGTAAAAGTTTTGTATTGAGTTTGTTTTACAAAGCTTGTTTAACTTTGTACTATTATATTATGTAAATAAATTCTTAATAAACTATTAAATTTAAGACATTAAAGGGAAATGACTCTTAAGTAAGAAAAAAATGGTACAGACTATAAAAAAGGGTTATTTGAAAGACATTTTCAAATAACCTTTTATAATATTTAATTATTTCTTTTTTGCATTTTAAATATTGCTATCACAACAGGTATAGAGATTAGAGCTGATAATACTGCTTCTGCAATGCCGTTAGTACCTACTATAGATAATAAGGCAAAGGTGACAGTACCTCTAGAATAGGATGTAATAGAACCTTTTTCCATAAGTATAGAAGCATAATCTTTAAAATAAATTAAGTAAATACTACCAAGAACTCCTATTGTATTAGTTAATGAACCCAAAATAGCAGCAATACCTATAGAGATTTTACGATTTTTAAATTTTGTTTTTAAAAAGCTGTAAATATAATAGGAAACTACTCCTATTAATACTCTAGGAAGTATAGAAACTAATGGGTTATAAAAAAATGGAGACATTGGAGTAGGAGTAGTTACATTTTGATATATTGAAAATAATCCAAAAATAAAACCGATTGCAGCTCCTGCTACAGGTCCTTCTATTATAGCTCCAATTATTACAGGCAAATGTAAAATGGTTAGCTTAAAAAGGGGCAATGGTATAAAGCCAAGTCCTGTTAAGCCTAAAAATAAACAAATACCTGATAGCATTGCAACTACTACCATCTTTCTAACATTTTCACGAGATTTTCCCATCCCTCTGGTGTTTAACATTTTAATTCCTCCGTTCTTATTCCATTTAGGATATAATTCGGCAAAAAATGAATTTTTGCATTAAGTTCAGTTTCCTTAGAATACCGACTACTTTATTTTATCATATATACATAAACTGTAAAGAGAAATATTTAGACTTAAAAAGACTATAAAATAATAAAAGAAAATTTTAAAAGATATTGTAAACTTATTATACTTGTTATAGTATATATATAACAGGTATAATAAAATTAATGAGAGGGAGAATAGCATGTTAGATATAATAAATTTTTCAAAGTCATATAAAAATGGGAAAAAGGCTGTAAATAATATCTCAATTAAAGTCAATAGTGGAGAAATATTTGCATTTATAGGTCATAATGGGGCAGGAAAAACAACTACTATAAAAGCTATCGTTGGAATTTTAGAGTTTAACGAAGGCGATATTTTAATTGATGGAGATTCAATTAAAGATGAGCCTATTAAATGTAAAAATAAAATAGCGTATATACCTGATAATCCAGATATATATGAATCTTTAACAGGAATTCAATATTTAAATTTTATTGCTGATATATTTAAAGTTCAAAAGGAAGAAAGAGAAAAATTAATAAAGCTATATTCAGAAAAATTTGAAATTACATCAGCTTTAGGAGATTTAATTTCCTCATATTCTCACGGAATGAAACAAAAGTTGGTTATAATTTCTGCTTTAATTCATAAACCTAAACTTTTAGTTTTAGATGAACCATTTGTTGGACTAGACCCTAAAGCATCACATATTTTAAAAGAAGAAATGAGAAAGCTTTGTAATGATGGAATTGCAATATTTTTCTCTACCCATGTTTTAGAAGTAGCAGAAAAGTTATGCGATAAGGTAGCAATAATAAAAGATGGAAATATAGTATCTCAAGGCAAGATGGGTGAAGTAAAAGGAAATAGTTCATTAGAAGATATATTTATGGAGTTGATAGATAATGAATAATTTAGGAAATCTTTTAAAAATTAGATTTATTAATTCTAGTGGTATTAATAAATTTACTAAAGAGAAATCAAAGACAGAAAGAAATAAGGCTATTTTTATAACTGCTACAATTGGGTTTTCTATAATTGCATTTTTAGTAATGGCAGTACTATATTCAGAGATTTTAGCTAAGGGATTACAACAATTAGGACTATTAGATATACTTTTAGTTATGGGTTTTATGTTAAGTTCAGCAATGATACTTTTTACATCTATTTATAAAGCTCAAGGAATATTATTTTCATTTAAGGACTATGATTTGTTGATGAGTTTACCAATTAAGAAAAGTGATATTTTAATTTCAAAGATGATATATCTGTTAGTAATTAATTACTTTTTCTTATTATTTACGTTACTACCACCAGCAATAATTTATTTTAAATATACAACAGTATCACCTGTATTCTTTCTAAATTTATTATTAGTATTTTTAGCATTACCGCTTATTCCAATAGTTATATCATCTGTGGTTGCTTTTGGGATAAGCTATATTTCATCACGATTAAGGCATAAGAATTTGATTATTACTTTAGGAACTTTAGGTGTTATATTTATTATATTTATAATATCCTTTAGATCAGGTGACCTTATACAAACATTAATAGTAAATAGCTCATCTATTAGTGATGGAATTTTAAAGATTTATCCACCAGCAATTTTAGCTGTAAGAGGATTAACTAATAGTAGCTTTTTAGATATTTTATTATTTTTATTATTATCAATTTTAGTATTTGCATTATTTGTGCTTATATTTAACAAGAGCTTTAAGAGCATAAGTGCAAGACTTCAAGAAAGTTACAAAAAGACTAATTATAAAGTAAAGGAAATGAAAAGTTATTCTCAATTAATGGCGTTATTTAAAAAAGAAATAAAGAGATATTTTGCTTCACCTATATATGTAGTAAATACCATAATTGGACCATTATTATTATTAGGAGTTTCAATAGCAACTTTATTCTTAGGAGAAGACATACTTACAACTATATTTGAAGTAGAAGTAGTAAAAGAAATTATGCCTTTATTTATTATAGTTATTGTATGTGGAATTTTAGCTATATCTTGCACAACCAATTCTTCAATATCATTAGAAGGAAAAAATTTATGGATATTGAAGTCAAGTCCTGTTAAACCAGTGGAAATATTTAAGGCTAAGATAATGGTGAATTTAATGTTAATTTCACCAAGTGTAATTATTGCAGATATTATGTTTACATTTTCATTAAAACTATCAATAAATCAACTAATATGGCTTATTATTATTTCAATACTATATTCTTTCGTAGTTCCTATATTAGGAATAATAGTTAACTTATATTTTCCTAATTTAAATTGGGTTTCCGAAACTGCTGCAGTAAAACAAAGCGCAAGTGTTTTAATTCAAATGCTTATATCAGCATCAGTTATAGCAGTTCCTGTAGTTATATTTATATATGGTAATATATCAAATGTTACTATGTTTTTATTAGGTGTTTTAATATATGAAGCATTATTATTAGGAATATTAATGACGCTTTTAAATACTATTTCTGTAAAGTTATTTAATAGACTATAATTAAAAACTGACAATTACTTTTAGTAATTGTCAGTTAAATTTACATTATCTCAGATTTATCAGGCATTATAAGGGCACATCCTAAATAGAATATTAATCCTATAGAAAAAGAACAAAGAATTATTAATAGGGCTAAAACCCTAATTAATGTTACATCAGCATTAATATATTCTGCAAAGCCAGCACATACACCAGCTACTCTTTTTTGAGCAGAAATTTTATAAAGTTTTTTATTCATTATAACCCCTCCTCAATGATTTTATTATAATAAAGGCTATATACTTATATTATACTTTATTATTCTAATATATAATGTAATTATAATACAAATTTTTTCTTAAGTTTTACTTTAGATAAAACTTAAGAAAATCTTAAATTAATTATGGACAAAAGAGGTGATTTAGTGATTTTGAGGATAGACTTCGATTCGGAAGTTCCAATTTATATTCAAATAAAAAATCAAGTCATTGAAGGAATAGCAAGGGGAGAGATTGAAATAGATGAAGAATTACCTTCAGTTAGAGCCTTAGCTGAAGATATAGGGGTAAATATGCATACTGTAAATAAGGCTTATACCATGCTTAAAGAAGAAGGATATATAAAGATTGATAGAAGAAAAGGTGCCGTAGTTTCCTTAAGTTTAGAGCAATCCATGGAAAGGTTTAAAGAAGATTTAAATGATAACTTATATTATTATATGGCTCAATGTTTTAATAGAGGTATAAGTAAAGATGAAATTAAAGATTATATATATGAAGTATTTTTAGATTTTAATAAAAAGTAGGTGAGGATTAGTGGAAAAGATAATAATTTTAGGAAGCACTATTTTTGTAAGTATAATTCTATTTTTTTCAACTTTTCTTGTAAATAAGTTTTCTAATAATGGAATCATTTTTGGAGTTAGAGTTCCAAAGGAATATGAAAGAGATGAAGATATAGTTAGTCTAGAAAAAGAGTATAAGAAAAATTATTTAATATTTATTTTACCACTAATTATTATAATTAATATACTTGTATTCTTTACTTCTAAGATTTCTATATTTCTTTTATTAACAATTATTTTAATTATAGTAACTAATATTCCTATATTTATTTATTGGAAAAAAACAATGAGGCTTAAGGAACAAAAAGGCTGGAAAAGCCTTGGTAAGAATGTAGTTCTTGTGGATACTACAATTAGAAAACCAAAAGTAAAAGATGATGATGTTGTAATAAAAACTAAGACTTTTTTATTATTATTAATTATTCCTTTAATAACAGTTATATTAACTCTTATTGCTTATAAAAATGTACCAGATCCTTTTCCAATTCATTATAATGGCGAAGGAATAGCTGATAGTTTTGTAAATAAAGAAGGTTTTAAAGGTTTTTTTTACTTAGTTTTATTTCCGGTCTTGTTTCAAGTTGGAATGATAATTTTTTTAACTGTAATAAATAAATTTGCTATAAATAGTAAAGTTGAAATTAATAGTGGAACATTAGAAGAAATTAAGAAACAAAGAAAAGTTTTTAAAAAAGTTAACTCTATACTTTTATTTATAATTGCCTTAGAAATTTCATTGATGTTTACATTAATACAATTTTGTACTATTTATTCTTGGAATACTAATATGATAAATATAATTGGTTTATCAACAATAATATTAACAGTAATTATTTTTTCAATTATAAGCTATAAAATAGGGCAAGGTGGGAAAAATATTAAATTTAATAAAGAAGAAAAAGAAATATATAGGGATGATGATAAAAATTGGATATTTGGAAACTTTTATTATAATAAAAAAGATCCAAGCATATTTGTAGAAAAAAGAATAGGTGTTGGATGGGATGTGAATTTAGGAAATCCAATAGGAATGATTTTTATGGGATTACCTATAATTTTAATATTAATAGTAATAATATATTTAGCTGTAAGAGGAATATAATAAAAAGCGAATAGGGGGTGGATTTATTTTGCAAAGCTTTATGATTATATTAACTTCAAATATTATTATAATAATTATGGTTCTTTTATCATATTATTTGAATAGTGCTTCTAATAAGGGGATATATTTTGGAGTTAGAATTCCTAAAAAATATCAGGAGTCAAGTGAAATAAAAACCTTAGATAAAGACTATAAAAGAAAGATACTTTATATATTCGGGGTTTATTTTGCAATAACTAATGTATTTATAATTTCTAATTTGAAAGCTAGTGAGTCTATATTGTCCATGATAATGACAATATCATTAATAGGAGCTCTTTTAATTCACACCATTTTATTTGGTATTTACTATAAAAAAATAAAAGAATTAAAAGGAAATAATAATTTGAATTATAAAACTAATAATGTTGTAGTTGTAGATACGACATTAAGAAAACCAAAAAAAAATGAAAGATATAAAGCACTAAATCAAAAGTTTTTTTAATTCCAATCTTAATTTCTATTATTATTTTAGTATTAACTATTTTAAGAAGAGAATATATTATAAATATGAATCCATATGATATTTATAAGATACCTGTAAATCAAATTATAATGTGTATATCCATATTTGTACTAATTAAGATAACATTAAATTCAAAAGTTGATTTAAATAGTGGAAATATTGAGATAGCAGTAAAAAGAAAAAAGAGATTTAGAAGACTAATTTCTATATTTATATTTATAACTGAAATTGAAATGTTGTTATTATATTCAACAATACAACTTGGAATAATTTATGAAATTTATACAAAATCATTAGAAGGATTTATAAATATTGTTATATCAATTAGTATGTTAATATTTATAATTGCATTTATACTAATAGGACAAGGTGGAAGAAATATAAAAGAAGATAATGAGGGAGATGACCTATATAAAGATGATGATGATAAATGGGTATGGGGAATGTTTTATTACAATAAGAATGACCAAGCATTGATGATTGAAAAAAGAGTTGGAATAGGATACACAATTAATTTTGCTAATAAAAAAGCAATAATATTATTAGTTTTACTTATAGTATTAATAATTATTTTTTCTATATATGATTAGAAATTTAATGCTTAAATTTAAGAAGGGGGATTAAATATGGTCAGTATCTTATCAATTACTTTTATGGTATTTAGCTTATTAGTAAGTGTAGGACTACCTATAGGAGGGCTTATATTTTTAAAAAAGAAATATAATGTTAGTATAAAAATATTTTTTATAGGAGCTATAGCATTTTTTGTATCAACACAACTTTTAGAAGCACCAATACATTTTTATTTCTTAAAGCTGAACAATGAAACTTCAGGTTTTCTATTAAATACACCAATAGCATATATGTTATATGGTGGATTAATGGCTGGAATATTTGAAGAAACAGCAAGGTTTATATCTTTTAAGTTTCTAATAAAAGATAGAGATTTGTTAGGCGGAATAACATATGGAGTTGGGCATGGTGGAATTGAAGCTATATTGATTGGAGGAATAGGCAGTTTAAACTCAATAGTGTATGCTATGTTGATAAACAGAGGTGGATTCGAGTCAATAATGGAAGGAGCATTAGTTCCAAAGGAGGTTATTAGTGCAACTTATAATCAATTTGTAAATAGTAGTCCATTTATATGGGGTGCTCCTGGAGTTGAAAGAATATTAGCCATATTAATTCAAATAGCATTATCTATTATAGTTTTATATTCAGTAAAAGAAAGAAAATACATTTACTATGTAATAGCAATACTATTACATGCAGTAATAAATTTCCCAGCAGTTTTATATCAATTAGGAATAATTAAAAATATATTTGTAATTGAAGGTATTTTGCTGACTGAAGTAATAGTCCTATTAGGATATATATTTAGAATTTTCATAAAAAAATTTAATAATATTGATGAAATATTATAAAAAAACCGTTATAATATTATTAAATTATTAAACTTATAGGAAGATTAATAGATTTCTATTTTTATAGGAATCTATTAATTTATCTGGAAGAATAGGGGGCTAACTTATGAAAGATATTATAATAAGAAAGGCTATAATTGGAGATGAGCCTAAAATACTAAATTTAGTAAAAGAAGTCTTAAATTTTTATGAACTAGATTTAAATCCAGAATGTGAAGATTTAGATATAACGGATATATATAAATATTATTTTAATAATAACGGGGATTTTGAAGTAATAGAGTTTAAGGGAATCATAATTGGCACATATGGTATTTATAAAATTAATGAGGATACTTGTGAATTAAGAAAAATGTATTTAAATCCAAGTTTCCAAGGAATGGGATTAGGAAATATAATGATGGAAAATTCCTTTAAATTAGCTAAGGCACTCAATTATAAAAAAATAATACTACAAACAAATTCAGTTTTATATAAAGCGGTAAAGCTTTATATAAAATATGGATTTAAGGACTTTGATGATGATGTATGTTCTAGATGTGATATAGCAATGATAAAGGATATTGTTTAATAAAAAAAAAATTTTTATGCTATTTAGTTCTATCTAAAAGAAGGGAGAGTTTATGAGATATTACGACACTGATATGGAAAATTTAAAAATAAGAGAAGCTATAGAAGATGATACTCAACTAATATTATCATTAATTAAAGAAATAGCAGAATATGAAAACATGTCTAATGAAGTTATTGCAACAGGTGAAACTTTAAGAGAATCTATTTTTGAAAATAATAGGGCAGAAGTAGTTCTAGTAGATTTAGATAACAAAACTATAGGTTATGCAGTATATTTTTATAATTTCTCAACATTTATTGGAAGAAACGGATTATATATAGAAGATATATTTATAAAAAAGGAAGCTAGGGGTAAAGGCATAGGTAAGGAAATATTTAAGTTTTTAGGTAAGAAGGCGAAAGAAGAAGGATGTAAAAGAATGGAATGGACATGTTTAAATTGGAATGAGCCTTCAATAAAATTTTATAAGTCTTTAGGAGCAGTTCCAATGGATGAGTGGACAACTTATAGACTTAATGAAAAAGAAATAGAAAAACTGACCGAACTAAAATAAATATATTACAAAATATTTCATTAAAAAAATTAATAAATATCTATATTATTAAACAGATAATATAGATATTTATTTTTTATGATAAATTTAAAATATAATAAGGTTTGTATTAAAAGTATTTTAAATTTCTTTTATCAAAATAAACCCCTTTTAAACCAATATGCTCCATAAAATTTATTGCAATATCAAAATTTTTAGAGATACTTCTATAATTATGTGCATCTGAGCCAAGAGTAACATATTTTCCGCCTAAATCTTTGTAAAGTTTATATATATCTGTTAAAGAATCTTGTGCTGACTTTATATGAAGTCTACTTGAGTTTAACTCTAGAACCTTACCCTTACTTATTAAAGTAGTAAAGATTTCAGAAAGTAAATCTTTAAATTCTGAAACTATAATTTCTTTATTATCAAAGGAACAATATCTACAAGGATAATCTATATGAGATAAGGCATCAAAGTTATTATAGAACTGTACACATTTAAGCATATCTTCGAAATAATAAGAAAAAAAATCATGTTTGTTGTAGCCTTGGTTAATAAACTCACCATAAATATCTAAATTTCTAACTGCATGAATAGAGCCTAAAATAAAATCAAAATCATATTTAAAGGCTATAGCTTCATTTTCTAGAAGTTTATTTTCAGTTAATCCAATCTCTATTCCTAATTTCACCTTATCTGATCTATAACTTTCATAATCACTAAAGTATTTAGGTATGTCAAATCTAAACTCATTGTCTAATGGATAATCTAAATCCATATGATCTGTTATTATTATTCCAATATTTTTATTTTCACTAAAAGATATTGCATCTAATATATTCATAGTACTATCTGTAGAAAAACTAGAATGCATATGACTATCAAATATCATAAAATCTCTCCTTCATATTAGCAATTTATTTTAAAATTATAACATATAATTCTTATTGAGTTATTATTATATAAAATCTCCTTGATAAATAGTATTATTAAATATAAAATTAAATCAAAGTAAAAAATATAGATAAAGGTGTGTTATTATGAAGAAATTATTCGAAATAAAAGACTTAGTATTTTACAAAGAAGAATTTTTAGATGATTTAAGTGAATTTGAAGATATAATATCTATAATAGAAGAACTTAGTGGAGAATTAACATATGAGGAAATTGAAGTAGTAGGAATGAATGATTGCTGTGACAAGACAAATAAAAATTATATAGTTGAAATACCAGGATTTTTAGATGAGGATGATGAATTTATAACAAAATCAGAGGCTGAACAATTAATTAATTCTGGTAAAGAGAAAATGTTAGACTTATTTGTAATAAGACTTTATAAATGTGTAGAGTGTAATAAATGGATAATAGATATTTTAGAGTAAAGAGAGTTGAGAGTTTTGGAGAAATTTTATAAATTATTAAAAAAATCAAAAGAGTGTGTATCCATTATAAGCAAGGATATTAAAAGTTTAAATTTTAATAATATTAAAGAATTTCTATTTAAAAGAAAAATTTTAATCCTCTTTCTTTTTTTGTTTTTTATTCTAATAGGTTTTAGAGTTGGTAGCTACAGAGCATCAAGAGATATAGTACTAAAAAATTTAGAGGTAGCTTTAAAAGAAAACAAGCCCCAAAAAATATATAGAAATATTAGAATTGAAGAGAAAAAGATAAATAAAAAAGACTTAGAGCCATTAACTCAATATTATTCAGAGAATACTACACAAGTTGACAATATAATAAATGAATTAAAAACTAGTGGAAAGAGTGGATTCTTTCTTTTAAAAGAAGATAAAAGGCTATTAGGAGATAATTATACAATAGAAATGGAGCCTGTGGCTATAAAAGTCAATACAAACTTCAATGAAGCTAAAGTTTATTTAGATGATGAGATTATAGCTGCAACAAAGATAAAAAGAGGTCTAATTCCCGGGAAATATAAAATAAGAGGAGAATTAGATACCTTGTATGGTAAAGTTTTTGAAGATCAGGAAATATTTTTAATGGAAAATCAAGAATTTAATTTAAATTTTCAGGCGATAAATATAAATTTATCATCAAATTTTGATGATGCAAATGTATTTATAAATGATGTAGATATAAATAAAAAGGTGGAAGATATAAAAAAATATGGGCCTTTACCATTAAATAAAGATATCTATGTACATTTAGAAAGAGAGTTTCCATGGGGATTAATAAAAAGTGAAAAAGTAGCTATAGGAACATTACCTGATATAAAGATAAATATAGACATGGTTAATGATGATTTAATTAAAGACATAGAAAACTTATCAAACAGCTTTTATGAAAGTGTTTTTAATGCTTTAAATTCAAATAATTACTCTTTGATAGAAAATGCAGAAGAAGAAGCAAAAAGTAAGATTTACGATAGCATAAGAAGGGAAAGTTTATTTTTAAAAAACAATTATGAGCTTAGTGAGCTAAAAACAGAAATAAAAAGCAGTGAATTTGCTTATGAAAATAATACATATAAAGCTAATATAGTTATAAACCTAAATTATAGTGTAAGTAAAAAGCTTATTCCATTTATTAAAAGTAATGTTGATGAAATGTTTTTAACTCAAATGAAATATGTTAATGGAAAATGGGAAATAACTGATGTACAAAAGTTTAATTTAGAGTAAGGGTAGGTGTAATACTTATGAATAAAAAATTAAGAGCGATAACATTATCAATTGCAATAATTTTTTCTAGTAATACAATTGCATTAGCAGAAAATAGTAGTTCATTACAAGATAAAATAGATCAGAATACAAATGATATTAATAACCTAGAGAACGAAAAAAATAAGGTAAATGGTGAAATAGAAAATCAATCAAAAGAACTAGAAGGAATCTTAAGTGAAATAGATGAAAAAAGCAAAGACTTAGATGCAGCAAAGGCTGATGTAAACTCATATCAGGTTAAAATAGATGAAGTTCAAAATGAAATTAACAAAATAAATAATGAAATTGCAACTACTCAGGATGAAATTAAGACTAAAGAAAATCTTATACTACAAAAAGAAGAAGAAGGTAAGAAAATAAAGGAATCATTAGATAAAAGGGTGAGAAGCTATTATAAGATGGATGTAACTTCAAACTACATATATATGTTATTAAAAAGTGAAAGTATAGTGTCTCTTTTTAATAACATAGAAAATATATTTAGAATAATGAATTTAGATAAAGATTTAATAAAGTCAGCTAAAGAACTTCAAAAGCAATTAGAAGAAGAGAAGGTTGAAATTGCAAAAAAATTAGAAAAGATCGAAAGTGATAAGAATGAAGTAGTATTAAAGCAAGATGAACTAAAAGATGCACAGAAAGAATTCATAGTTAAAGAAGAATTTCATAAAAATAAAATGGACGAACTCCAAGGCCTAGAATCACAAAAGTCAGGCTTAATCTCATCTTTATCAGGTAAGGAAAAGGAAATAGAAGACAAAATTGGAGATTTGGTTTCATATAATAGAGAATTACAACAAGCTTTAGATGATATATTTAATCAAATAAATAATGGAAATAACGGTGGAAATAATTCAGGCGGTAATAACTCAGGAGGAGACAACTCGGGAGGAGGTAACTCAGGTGGAGATATAACTCCAGGTGATCCAAGTAGTGAAAGCTTTTTAAGACCAGGTAATGGTATAGTAACTGATCCATATGGACCAAGAATAAATCCTGTAACAGGTGAATCTGGATTCCATACAGGTGTGGATTTAGGAGATCCTTCTGGAGCACCTGTAGCAGCATCAAAAAGTGGGGTAGTCGCATATTCAGGCTGGATTTCAGGATATGGAAATACAATAATAATAGATCATGGTGGTGGAGTTCAAACTTTATATGGACATAATAGTAAGTTACTAGTTGATGTTGGACAAACTGTTGCGAGAGGCCAAACTGTTGCGAAAGTTGGCTCAACAGGAATGAGTACTGGGCCGCATATTCATTGGGAAATAAGAGTTAATGGACAACATACAAATCCAATGGGATATTTATAAAATTAATTTTGAAAAAGACTTCTTTAGTTATTTTTATATACTAAAGAGGTCTTTATTTAAATAAAAATAAAGAACCTGCACAAGAAATTGCACAGGTTAAAGGGTTTTTATGTTCATTTAAGAAAGGGAATAAATGAACATATGTGGGGTTTTATTAAAACTGCTAATAATAAATTACTAACAGTAGTATGGGCTGGTAAATATAATGTTATATAATTAATAAAATAATTGTAAAATTTATATATTTATTATATTATATTTAGTCATAAAATCCAATAGTTTTTATAAAATTTATCGAAAATAAGATTTTTTTAGAAAATATTATCATTTTAGAAAATAAAAATATTTAAAAATATATAAAATATATAGAGATTTACACAAAATAAGTTATATAATATAAATTGAGGTGATTTAAATGATAAATTTAAAAAATGAAGATATATTAAGGGATACACCTGACTATGAAGATTACACTGAAAATGAAGCTAAGTTATCAGTTGAAGAAATGAGAGAACTTGGCATGCTAAAGTGTGGGGGATGTTGTAGTAGTAAAGGTAGTGGATCAAAATGTGGTTGTAAAAGCAAGAGAAAATAATATCATATAAATGTATTTTATAATAGATAATTGTAAATGCTCTTAATATAAATATAAAGCTATAGGAGGTATTAGGTGTGAGAAAACCTAGCATATTCAGTAGAGATTATGAGAGGAAAATGAGAAAACGAAGAAGAAGAATAGCTATTATTTTAGTAGTAATATTTTTAGTAGTTGGACTTTTATTTATGAGAATAGCTATGAGCAGCATAAATATGGATACACTTAGGAATAAAGTCCAAATGTGGATTGATGAAGATAAAATTTCAGAGGATAAAAACAATACAACTGATAATTTAAATAATAGTGAAAATACTGAAGTAGTTGAAGAAACACCTAAAGAACCGGAAATTAAGCTGATTGAGCTTAAAGTTAATGATAATGCTATACTAAAAGTAGAGTATGAAGAGATAAATGGTGAGTTAAAGTTTAAGGAAGTAAAAGATGTTCCAAATAATATTTATTATTCTATAAGTCAATCTAAAAAACTAATTTTAACTATAGATGAAAAACAAAATATGAAGCTTTTTGATATAAATAAAAAAGAAACAACTTTAACTAAGGATAAGTATATTGCTCCTAATGGAGAAGCATTTAATAAGGATTCAGTATTAGAAACGTATAAAGGATACTTATGGAATGTAGAGGGGAAATTTATAACTGATACAAAAATTGCATATGTAAGTAATGTTCCTTATTTTGGATATGATTTAAATAAATACATATGGGTTATAGACTTAAATAATAATAGTCATACAACATTGTGGAACTCTAAAGGAAAAGAACTTAAATTTGGAGATTTCAAAGACAAAGGATTAGAAGTTAAAATTGATGGCAATGTTAAGTATATAAGTCCTAATGGAGAGTTAATTAACTAAAGGAAAAAATTAACCAAACAAATATTTGAAAATAATTAATATTATATGGTATAATAACGTAGTTATATCAATTATGATAGTATCTTACTATTTTAGGAGGAAGAGTACAATGGAAGCTAAAATGGAAAAAATAGAGAAGAATGTTGTTAAGTTTGAAGTAAAGGTTGAGGCTGAAGAATTCCAAGAAGCTATAAAAAGAGCTTACAATAAGAATGTTAAAAGTTTTAACATTCCAGGATTTAGAAAAGGAAAGGTTCCTATGGCTATAGTAAAAAAATACTATGGAATAGGAGTTTTAATTGAAGATGCAGTTAATTTTGCTATAGAATCATCATATTCAAAAGCATTAGAAGAAAACAGCATAATTCCTGTTGATTATCCAAAGATAGATGTAATAACAGCAGAAGAAGGAAAAGATTTTGTATATACTGCAGAAGTTACTGTTTATCCAGAAGTTGAATTAGGAGAATACAAGGGATTAAAAGTAGAAAAGCCATCATATGAAGTTACAGAAGATGCAATAAACGAAAAGTTAAAAGAAATGCAACAAAAAAATGCTAGAGTAGAAAATAAAGAAAATGGAGAAATTGCTACTGGTGATACAGCAGTTATAGACTTTAAGGGCTTTATTGATGATGTAGCATTTGAAGGTGGAGAAGGTAAAGATTATTCCTTAGAAATAGGATCAGGTACTTTCATAGACACTTTTGAAGATCAATTAATAGGATCTAAAGTAGGAGATAAGGTAGAAGTTAATGTAACTTTCCCTGAAAACTACGGTAGAGAAGAATTAAATAATAAAAAAGCTAGATTTGAAGTATTAGTAAAAGAAATAAAGATAAAAGAGTTACCAGAAATAGATGATGAATTTGCTAAGGAAGTATCAGAGTTTGACACTTTAGTAGAGTTAAAAGAAGATATCACTAAGAAAATGGAAGAATCTAATAAGGTTAGAGAAGAAAAAGAATATGAAGAAGCAGTAATAAAAGCTGTTGTTGAAAATGCAAAAGTAGAAATACCAGCTGTAATGGTTGAAAAAGAAATTGATACAATGGTAAAAAATCTAGAGCAAAGACTTCAATATCAAGGATTAAATCTAGAACAATACTTCCAATTTACTGGAACAGATGCAGCGAAAATGAGAGATTACATGAAAGAAAATGCTGAAGTTAAGGTAAAAACAGATTTAGTTTTAGAAGCTATAGAAAAAGCTGAAAATATAGATGTAACTGAAGAAGAGTTAAAAGAAAAAGCTAAAGAAGTTGCAAAAATGTACTCAGCTGGAGAAGATGAAAAAATGGTTGATTTATTAATGAACAGCCAAAAAGCAGCACTTGTAGCTGATGTTAAAGTATCAAAGACTATAAACTTCTTAGTTGAAAATAATAAATAATATATAAAAGTAATTGCCAGAATAAAATTCTGGCAATTATTTCAAATATCCATTAACAAAATAAATAAAATTTTATATAATTTAATATAATTAGTTTTTTATTAATATGGATATATTATAAAAGAAGGTAGAAAATAGAGAAGGAGGGAATAAAGAATGAGTTTAGTTCCTATGGTTGTAGAGCAAACTAGCAGGGGAGAAAGATCTTATGACATTTTTTCAAGATTATTAAAAGATAGAATAATTATGTTAAGTGGAGAAATTAATGATAGCATTTCTAACTTAGTAGTAGCTCAATTATTATTTTTAGAAAGTGAAGATCCAGATAAGGATATATACATTTACATAAATAGTCCAGGAGGGTCAATAACAGCAGGAATGGCTATTTATGATACAATGCAATATATTAAGCCGGATGTATCTACTATATGCATAGGCATGGCAGCTTCAATGGGATCATTTTTACTTTCATCTGGAGCAAAAGGAAAAAGATTTGCATTACCTAATAGCGAAATTATGATTCATCAACCTCTAGGTGGATTCCAAGGTCAAGCAACAGACTTTGATATACACGCTAAGAGAATATTAAAAATTAAGGAATCATTAAATAAGATATTAAGTGAAAATACTAATCAGCCTCTAGAGAAAATCAAAGCAGATGTTGAAAGAGATTATTTTATGTCAGCAGAAGAAGCTATGAATTATGGGTTAGTAGATAAAGTGATTACTAAAAATGATAAAGGTAGCAACAAAATATAGTTCTATCTTAACCTAAGTGAGGTGAATTTATGGCTAAATATGATGATAAGAAACAACTGAAATGTTCTTTCTGTGGAAAGAATCAAGAACAAGTTAAAAGATTAATAGCTGGACCTGGTGTATATATATGTGATGAATGTATAGATTTGTGCTCAGAAATAATAGCAGATGAATTTGAAGAAGGTATTGAATTAGATACATCAACAGTTCCAAAGCCAAATGAAATAAAAAACTATTTAGACCAGTATGTAATTGGTCAAGAGAAAGCTAAGAAATCACTATCTGTTGCAGTTTATAATCACTATAAAAGAATAAACTCAAATATGGTAGATGATGATATTGAATTACAAAAGAGTAACATACTTTTATTAGGTCCTACAGGTTCCGGTAAAACTCTTTTAGCTCAGACATTAGCTAAATTTTTAAATGTTCCATTTGCAATTGCAGATGCAACCACATTAACAGAGGCTGGATATGTAGGGGAAGATGTAGAAAATATTCTATTAAAATTAATTCAAAATGCAGACTATGATATAGAAAGAGCAGAAAAAGGAATAATTTATATAGATGAAATAGATAAAATTGCTAGAAAGTCAGAGAATCCATCTATTACTAGAGATGTTTCCGGAGAAGGTGTTCAACAAGCCTTATTAAAGATATTAGAAGGAACTACAGCTTCAGTACCTCCACAAGGAGGAAGAAAACATCCACATCAAGAGTTTCTTCAAATAAATACAGCAAATATATTATTTATTTGTGGAGGAGCATTTGATGGAGTAGATAAAATAATAGAAAAGAGAACTCAAACAAGTTCTATGGGGTTTGGAGCAAATATAGCATCTAAGCAAACTAAAGATGTAGGTAAGTTACTTAAAGATATAATGCCAAGTGACTTATTGAAATTTGGTCTTATACCGGAATTTGTAGGTAGATTACCTGTAGTAGTAACTTTAGAATCATTGGATAACAATGCTTTAATAAATATATTAACTCAGCCTAAGAATGCTTTAGTTAAACAGTATAGAAAGTTATTTGAAATAGATAATGTTGAGCTAGATTTTACTGAGGATGCATTAAAGGCAATAGCTAATGAGGCTATTGAAAGAAAGACAGGAGCCAGAGGGTTAAGATCTATAGTAGAGGAAATGATGACAGAAGTTATGTTTGATATTCCTTCTGATGAAACTATATCTAAGGTAATTATAGATGAAGGTTGCATAAAAGATAAAAGACAACCAGAAATAGTTAGATTAGTAGAAGGGGAAGTAAGACCTCAACTAAAAGCTAAGAAAACTAAAAAAAGAAAAGGCATAGAAACTGCCTAATATAAAAACATCTTATTGTTAATAATTAACTTTAAGATGTTTTTTATTTTATATAAAACTTATAAAACATAATATTTTGGAGAAAAATCATGGTAATTAATCCTTTTTTTATAGAATATTAACTTATGATTAAGTTAATAATATGTATATGATTAAGAGAAGGGAGGGACGCATTTACTTTTTAAAAGTTTAATGCAAAATTTATGACCGAAGTATTAGTAGTATTACAAATAACAACAATGCTAGTGTTTATATATTATATGGTTAATAATAATAAAGGACATAGTAATAATAAAGTTGTTATAGAGAAAGAAAACATAAAAGAGATGGATAAGTTAAATAAAATGAGGAGCATTCAGTTAACCCAACCATTAACAGAAAAGAGTAGACCAAGTAAGTTTGAAGAAATAGTTGGTCAAGAAAATGGAATAAAAGCATTGAAAGCTGCTTTATGCGGACAAAATCCGCAACATGTTATAATATATGGGCCACCAGGGGTTGGAAAAACAGCAGCAGCTAGATTGGTATTAGAAGAAGCTAAAAAAATGGAAAAATCCCCTTTTAAGAAGGAAGCAAAGTTTATAGAAATAGATGCAACAACAATAAGGTTTGATGAAAGAGGAATAGCAGATCCTTTAATTGGTTCAGTACATGATCCAATATATCAAGGGGCAGGGTCATTAGGTATTGCAGGAATACCTCAACCAAAGCCTGGGGCAGTTACAAAAGCCCATGGGGGCATCCTATTTATGGATGAAATAGGAGAATTACATCCAATTGAGTTAAATAAGCTATTAAAAGTATTAGAAGATAGAAAAGTATTTTTAGATAGCTCTTATTATAGTAGTGAAAATCCCAATATGCCAGATTACATAAAAGAAATATTTGATAATGGATTACCAGCAGATTTTAGATTAATAGGCGCAACAACAAGAAGTCCGGAAGAAATAGTTCCAGCAATAAGATCAAGATGTGTTGAAATATTTTTTAGATCACTTCATCCAGAAGAAATTAGGACAATAGCAAAAAATGCAGCTAACAAAATAGGATTAGATATAAATGATAAATGTTTAGACTTAATTTCAAAATATTGCACTAACGGTAGAGATGTTGTTAATTTAATACAACTTTCGTCTGGAGTTGCAATGAATGAAAATAGAAATGATATAAATATAGATGATATACAATGGGTTATAGAAAATGGAAACTACACACAGATTCCTGACAAGAAAATAAGGGAAAAACCAGAAGTAGGAGTAGTAAATGGGTTGGCTGTTCACGGTGCTAATATAGGAATATTAATGGAAATAGAAGCAACAGCTAAAAGGGTATCACATAGAATAGGAAATTTAAAGGTTACTGGAATTGTTGAAGAAGAAGAAATAAGTAGTAATAATAGAAAGATTAAAAGAAAAAGCACAGCTTACTCATCCATACAAAATGTTCTTACAGTGTTAAATAATATATTTAATTTAGAATGTGAAAATTATGATATACATATAAATATTCCTGGTGGAATGCCTGTAGATGGTCCATCAGCAGGTGTAACAATAGCAACTGCTATATATAGTGCTGTAAATAAAATTAAAATAGATAATAAGGTTGCAATGACTGGTGAAATAAGTCTTTTAGGAGAAGTTAAACCAATAGGTGGAGCAGGAGCTAAAATATGTGCAGCACAAAAAGCAGGAGCAACTAAAGTGATTATACCAATAGAGAATTGGCAAGATAATTTTAAAGATATAAAAGACATAAAAGTAATACCAGTAAAAAATTTAAATAAGGTAATAGAAGAAGTAATAATAAAAGAATCAATATCAGAAGAGTTAGTAGTTAACAATAATCTAGATATATTATCTGCTAAGGGAGAAAATAATTAAATTTAAAGAAAAAATCTGTTGAAAAAGCAACAGATTTTTTTCTTTAAATTTCTAATAAAAAATACTAAATTTTCATTTAACATTATTGTCCATTGCCAAATTTCAACTATGTATTATAATATTAATAAATCTATAATAATAATTAATATCATTTATTTTAAATAGAAAAGTAAATTATTAGGTATTACTTAGTTCAAATAGATTGAAAAATAATAATTTTATGTGTATACTATAAAAGTTACATAATAATACAAGGAGGATGGGAATAAATGAGTGAACAATTAATAACTCTGCCTTTGATTCCTCTAAGGGGAATTAGTATTTTTCCTAATATGATAATACATTTTGATGTAGGAAGAGAAAAATCTAAAGCAGCTATAGAAGCAGCTATAGAAAATCAAACAGATATATTCTTAGCAACTCAAAAGGATTATGAATTAGAGGAACCGTCTATTGGAGATATTTATAATATAGGAACTATATGTAAGATTAAACAAATAATAAAGTTACCTAACGATATAATAAGAGTGCTAGTAGAGGGTACAGATAGAGGAGAAATTAAAGGATTAGATACAGAGAAACAATACCTACAAGTTTGTGTAGAAAGAATAGAAGAATCTTCTAACGATGAGTATGAAGATATTGAGGCTTATATTAAAACTCTTAAAAAGAGTTTTAATAATTATATGAAGGCTTCAGGAAATATAAAAAATAATGTAATATCTATTTTTGATAGTATAAAAAACTATAGTGAATTAATAGATGTAGTTGCATCTTATGTAATTTTTGATGAAGATAAAAAACAAGATATATTACAAGAAATAGATTGTATTAAGAGAATAGAAAAGTTATTAGTTATAATAGAAAATGAAATTGAAATACTTAATGTTGAGAAGAAAATAGGTAAAAAGCTTAGAGAAAGTGTTGATAAATCACAAAAAGAGTATTATATAAGAGAGCAAATAAGAGTTCTTCAAGAGGAAATTGGAGAAGAAGATGATGATAAGAAGGAAATTTCTAAATATGAAGAAAGAATAAAGAAAGCTAAGCTACCTAAGCATGTAAAAGAAAAGGTTGAAAGTGAATTATCAAGATTAAAAGCTACATCAGGGCAAGGTTCAGAAAGTAATGTTATAAGAACTTATCTAGATTGGATATTAGATATACCTTGGAATAAATCAACAAAGGACAATTTTGATATTAAAGAAGCAGAGAAGATTTTAGATAATGATCATTATGGATTAGAAGAAGTAAAGGAAAGAATAGTAGAGTATTTAGCTGTTAAACAATATACTAATAGCTTAAAAGGACCTATAGTATGTTTGGTTGGACCACCGGGTGTTGGTAAGACATCAATAGCTAAATCAATAGCTAATGCAACAAATAGAAAATTTGCTAGAATGTCCTTAGGTGGAGTTAGAGACGAAGCTGAAATAAGAGGGCATAGAAAAACTTATGTTGGAGCAATTCCAGGAAGATTAGCTTATGTTTTAAAGGAAGTTAAGGTTAACAATCCACTTATTTTATTAGATGAAATAGATAAATTAGGATCTGACCATAGAGGGAATGTTTCAGATGCACTTTTAGAAGTACTAGATAGCGAGCAAAATAATACTTTTAGAGACCATTATTTAGAGCTAGATATGGATTTATCTAAAGTATTATTTATAACTACAGCAAATTCACTAGATACAATACCGGCACCACTTTTAGATAGGATGGAGATTATAGAGGTATCAGGTTACACTTATGAGGAAAAATATAATATAGCCAAAGCTTATCTTATACCTAAGCTACTAAAGGAGCATAAACTAACATCAGATCAATTTAAAGTATCAGAAAGTGCAATTAAAGAAATTATAAATTGCTATACTAGAGAAGCTGGTGTAAGAAGTTTAGAAAGAGTTTTAGGAAAATTAATTAGAAAAACTCTTACTGAAATGATAAAGAATAATAAAAAAACTATATCTATATCTGCTAATAGAATAGAAAAATATCTAGGAAGTAAAATTTATACATTTGATATAAAAGAAAAAGAAGATAGAGTTGGAGTAGTAAAAGGAATGGCGTGGACTGCAGCTGGTGGTGACACATTGCCAGTTGAATCTGTAATTATGAAAGGAACAGGTAAATTAATACTTACAGGGCAACTAGGTGATGTTATGCAAGAATCAGCAAAAATTGCATTTGGATTTGTAAGAGCTAATGCAGTGAAATATGGAATTGATGAGGAATTCTATAAGAACACAGATATTCATATACATTTCCCAGAAGGCTCTATAAAGAAGGATGGACCTTCAGCAGGTGTTACTATAATTACCTCTATTGTTTCAGCATTAACAAACAAAAAAGTAAGAAGTAATGTAGCTATGACTGGAGAAGTTACTTTAACAGGAAGAGTACTTGCTATAGGTGGATTAAAAGAAAAGTCAATAGCAGCATTTAGAGCTGGAATTGATACTATAGTAATTCCGAAAGAAAATGATAAAGATTTAATTAAAATACCTGCAACAATAAAAAATAAGCTTAATATCATTGCAGTGGATCATGTTAATGATGTATTAAATAAAGCTATAATTGGAGTTGATACTATTGATTAAAATTAAAAACTCAGATTTTGTTATATCTGCAGTTAAAAGAGAGCAATATCCTATAACAGGTTTGCCAGAAGTAGCTTTTGTAGGACGTTCTAATGTTGGAAAAAGTTCTATAATAAATGCTATAACTAACAGAAAAAAACTTGCGAAGGTTAGCCAAACACCTGGTAAAACAAGATTAATAAACTTCTTTATAATAAACGGAGATGAATTTTATTTAGTAGATTTACCTGGATATGGGTATGCTAAGGTTTCAAAAACAGAAAAGGCAAGTTGGGGAAAGACTATTGAAACATATTTAAATGGTAGGGATGAATTAAAAAGAGTAGTTCTTTTAGTAGATTCTAGACATAAACCAACAGCAGACGATATACAAATGCATGAGTGGATTAAATTTTATGGGTATGATGAAGTTGTTATAGCTACTAAAAGTGATAAACTTTCTAATAATGATTTAAGAAAAAGCGAAAAAGTAATTAGAGATACATTAAAATTAACAAAAGATGATAAGTTATATTTCTTTTCTTCAGTAAATAAGAAGGGGAAAGATGAGTTAATAGATAATCTTTTTAGAGATATAATTGAGAATAGAGAAATAGAAATTTAGTAATATTATTTAAGGAGCTTATAGATAATTCTATAACTCCTTTTTTATTGTTAAAAATTTAAAATATTACAATAAAAAACAGTGGCAATTATTATTCGAGAGAATAGTATATATTATAAAAATAAAAAACTAAAAATCCCAAGGAGGAGTAAGTTATGGAAATGAATGAAATTCTAAATGGTTTAAATTCATGTGACTTTAGCGATAGTACTACAAGCGGCATATCACCAACAACATGTACTAGTTCAGGATCTAGCTGTAGCGGATTTGGCAACGGATTTGGCGGCGGATTTGGTTGTGGATTCGGAAGTTGGATATGGATTCTTTTAATACTATTCTATAGTGGAGGATTTGGTAGAGGAAATAAAATGATGTGTTGCTGTAAGAAAGAAATGAAACATGAATCTTGTTGTGAGCCATGCTGTTGTGACGGTGGCGGAGGATATGGAGGATATGGCACTGGAAGTGGAAGCTGCTCATCTTATCTATTCTTACTAGTAATTCTATTCCTTTGCAACGGTTGTTCAGGTTTTAACAACTTTGGAAGCTGCGGAAACGGAAATGCATTTAGCGGATGCTGCTAATTTAAATTAGAAAGGAGAGATAGTCATGTCAAAAAAACATCATGGAGAAAAATATGAATGCTGCTGTTGTGAACCAGTATCATGCTGTGGAAGTGGAAATGTATTTAGTGGAGTAAACAGTTGTGTTGCACCTATAATATTCTTATTAATAGCATGTGGTTCAGGTGTTTTAAATAATAATTGTTCATTCTTAATAATTTTATTATTCTTACTATGTGGAGATTGTTTCGGAAACTTATTTGGTGGAGATGGATTCGGCTACTAGTATAGAGGATGGAGGGCACTGCCCTCCAAAAAAATGTTCAAAATCATAAACATATTAGATAGTTTTACATATAATAAATCAACAGAGATTTAATAGGAGGAACCTAGATGTCAAAAAAGAAGAATAGACATAAAGGGGAGAGAATAAATAATGAGAATTCTAGCAATAGAATTAATAATGCTCCATTTGGTATAAATCCTGCTCAGCTTATGAGTATGTTAGGGGGCAATATAGATATGGGTCAAATCGGCAATATGCTTTCATCTATGAAGATGGATGGATTAGATTTAAATAATTTTAACCTAGGGCAACTAGGAAATAATGCACCCAATAAAGGAAGCAGTACAAGTAATAGAATTGGATTTGACTTAGGGTCACTACAAGGCATGATGAACAATTTAGGCATGGGAGGATTTAATTTAGGAAATAATAATTCTCAAAATCTAAATTTTAATAATCTAAATTCAGAAAATGATAATAATTTAAACATAGCAAATGAAGAAAATAATAATTCAAGAGATGAGTCAATATATTATGATGAGAACATACAGATGTTAGTCGCTATAAAGAGCATAGTTGACTCTAAGAAAGCTATATTTTTAGATAAGGTAATAGAAGCATATAATAATGGGCATTTTAAATGAAGTTTCAAATAATGACTTTAAAGAGTATAAAAAAATAGTATTATGTAAAGAATATTACTGTACCGGAGAAGTATTCTCCTATAGCAAATGAAGAAAAATCTTCATTTAAGCTAAACCCCCCCATCCCCCTTTTAGGCCGCTAATAGCGGCCTTTTAATTTCATAATTTTTTTATTGAGGATATTTTAAGAGAACCATAGCCGTCTTCTTGAACAGTTAAATAGAGCACTAACTCTTTAACAGAAGATGAATCATTTGTATTTTTAACACATTCAAATGATAATATCCAATTAATTCCTAAGGAATTTCCGTTAGTATCCCATTTAAAATCAGTAAAATATCCATTTTGAAAAGAGTATCTAAAATTTTCTTTATCTAGCCCCCATAGTGTTGCCAGTTCGGTGCTTTTAATATTTGAAGTAAAAATATTAGGAGCTTCGGAGAGTTCGTAAGGTGCTTCGATTATATCTATAAATCCTTGAATAGATGAAAGACCGGGGACCTTGGGCTTTGAAAATGTTATATCTTTTAAATATTCTCCTAAAAACATAAACCCCTTTGTAGACTCATCTCCTTTACTAGAAGATAAAGACAGCAATCTAGGCGTTTTATTGTTGTTAGAGTCTAATATTCCTATTATATTATCATTGGACACAAAAGTATTTATAAACTCGGATCCATTCCATGAAAATACATAATTAATTGGAGTTTTGTCTTTAGATAATCTAGCGATTACCTCAGGTATATTATTTCTAGATAAATCAATCATATCAACTTTCATAGGCCATTTTGAAAGGGAATCTCCAAGTAATTTTGAACCATCTCTATTAACTAATGAATAATTTTTATCTTTAATTTTTATATTTAATATGTAGCTATTACTTTCCTTAGATATTTCAAATTTATCACTTTCACCATCACCATTTAAATCAAAATCAGTATCATTTTTAGAAGTTAATGGAGTTATAGTTTGAATTGAAGCATAATCTTTAACAAAAAAATAAGTAGATGAAACTAATACAAAAAGTATCAGAAAAGTTAGTATATAAGATAATACTTTATTTTTTTTTATAATTATAAACTTTGACATACAATCACCTCATTTTATTATATGAAGGTGATTAGTAATTAATTCAATATAAATAAAAAGCTAGAAATTAATTAAAATTTCCAGCTTAATTACTTATTGGCAATCTTTACATAATCCGTAAAAGAATATTTTGTTTGATAAAACTTTATATTCTGAGCACTCCTCAGCAGTACGATTAAGAGTAGAAAATGATACGTTTTCTAAATCATTTACCTTACTACAGTTTATACACTGAATATGAGCATGTTCATGTGAATTAGCATCATATCTAAAATTACCTTCACCAACATTAATTTCTTGAACTAAGTTAACTTCTACTAAAGTCTTTAATGCTTTATAAACTGTAGCTAAACTCATAGTAGGATATTCAGGTTGAAGTGCTTTGTATATAATTTCTGCAGAAGGATGTTCATTTGTACTCATTAAATATTTATAAACTGCTAATCTTTGGGGAGTAAGTTTAAGTTTCTTTTCTCTAAAGATAGAAGTTATATTCTCCATAATACACCATCCTTTTATATTCTTTCTACAATTATATAATAGAAAATGTTATAAGTCAATATGTATTTTTTAGTAGCAAATACTAATAAATAATAAATATTAATTATTAGAAAATTTCATATTTTATAACAAAATCTTCTTAATAAGTATTGTAATTCTAAATTTAATATGATAATATAATGTTGAGATTGTTAATAAATTAACAACTTGTAAAATTATCATATTTAAAAAGTATGAAATAATAATATCATAAAAATTAGCAATAATATATAATAAATATAAAATATTTATGAGGAGGAATTGGAATGTCAAAATATAAGGTTGGTGACGAATTAATTGTAATTAGTAATGCTTCAGAGGAAAAAGTTAAATTAAGAGAACTAACACAGCTTACAACAGATGGAGATTATGCCCAAATATCATGGGGATTGAAAATAGTTAAAGTTGAATATGACAAACCATATGTAACTTTAACATATAGAAACTTAGATGGTGAATTAAATAAAGTATTTGCAGAATGTAGAGATATAGAAAATTTTGATCAAGAGATGGTTTTAGAAAAAGCACTTCTTAAAGCATTTACAAATGAAATAATAAATATATCAGTAGTTAAAAATAGTAGTCATTGCAAAAGATAAAAAAGGAGAGTAATCTCCTTTTTTAATTTTATAAAAAATGTAATGCATTCTTTAAAATTGAATAGTATTATTATATAATTATTATAAATTAATAATTGAGGATGAGAAAATGGATATTTTTATAGCAAGGCAAGGAATATACGATGTAGAAGAAAAAGTAATAGCTTATGAATTGCTTTATAGAAATTCATTAAACAATAGCTTTAACGGATCTATAGAGGATGAAGTAGCTACATATAAAGTAATAGAAAATATATCTTCATTTGGACTTGATACATTAACTGACAATAAGAAAGCTTTTGTTAATTTCCCAGAGAAGCTAATAGAAAAAGATATTGCTACATTATTACCGAAGGAAAAAGTAGTGATAGAAATATTAGAAACAGTGTATCCATCTGAAGAAATAATAGAAAAGCTGCTCTTATTGAAAGAGCTTGGATATTATATAGCATTAGATGATGTGGTAGATGAAAATCATGTTACAAATTTTATTGGAGTTATAGATATAGTAAAGGTTGATTTTATACTTTCTTCAAGGGAATCAAGAAAAAAGATAGCATTTATATGTAAAAAAAATAATATTAAGATGTTAGCGGAAAAGATAGAAACATTAGAAGGCTTAGAGGAAGCAAAAGAGTTAGGATTTGATTATTTCCAAGGGTATTATTATAGTAAACCATCTATATTTTTAGGGAAAGATATTGCAATTAAAAATACTAGTATTTTTAATATATTAGTGGAATTAATAAGGGAAGATTATGATTTAGACAAGGTAGAATATATAATGAAGACTGACGTTGCACTTACATATAAGTTTTTAAGATTTATAAATTCATCTTATTTTAATTTTCTTCAGGAAATAAAATCTATAAAGCAAGCTATTATCTTAATAGGGAGAGAAGAGCTTAGAAAGTGGTTATCAATTTTATCAGTTGTAGAGATTTCATCAGGAAAAAATGATGAATATGCAAAAAACATAGTAATACGTGCAAAATTTTGTGAGGGAATAGCTAATATATTATCTCCTAAAGATAGGGCATCAGCATTTATGGTTGGATTATTCTCTAATTTGCATCTAATGATGGAAAAAGATATTGAATATGTTGTAGAAAACCTACCTGTTAATGTAGAAATAAAAAATGCCTTAATGGGAGAAGAAAATTTTTTAAGAAGTATATTAGGATTAGCCTTAGCTTACGAAATATTAGATAATGATAATATAAGAATTCAATGTAATAAATTAAAAATTAAGCAAGGGTTACTATGGGATGTATATTGTGGTTCTATTGAGTGGAGTAAAAATATAGGGAATTAAGTCGATAATTTCTTTTCAAAAATATCCAGAAAACACTTTCTTTTACCAAAAAGATGTACTATAATATAAGAAAATTCTGATTTCGTTTTCACGTATTGGGTATTGGGAGGGGAAGTTATGAGTAAGTGTCCATTTTGGTCAACCAATAAAGAAAAAGTAGGTTGCTACAATGCATGTCCAATGCATTCGGTAAGTAATGAAAGTGAACCATGTCCATTTAAGGAATTTTTATCTTCAAATAATAAAGTAACATTTGTTGATAATATGGATGAAGACTTATTTTATTCACAAGATAGATATTTAAATTATGATATGAATGAAAAAGTTATTAATTATTAAAAAGAGTGCATAAGCACTCTTTTATTTTATACATTTATGAAGTAGGTCTTGTTTTAATGTCCATAATTCACTAGATAAATCAACATAATAAGTATGAGGATTCTCAAATCTTAATATTTCAGGCCACATCCTTAGACTTTCACTTTTTGAAAACTCTTTTATTTCTAAAACAGAAGGACTAGTATAAACTTGAGATCCTTTATCAAAAATTTTAACCATTAAATCTTTAACATAAAAGTTAGTAACTAACTTTCTTTTCCAAGTTTCTATAGGGTGAAATATTTCAAGTGGCTTAGATTCATCAATAGCCTCATGATTTAAAGCTATAAGGTCAGCAATTGCATTATTTGTCTCTTTATCATAAATTCTATATATCTTTTTAAAGCCTGGGTTAGTTATTTTTTCGCTATTTTCACTTATTTTTATTTTAGGAATAATTTTATTATTATTTTCTACGGCTACAAGCTTATAAACGCCACCGAAAACAGGCTCTGATTTAGCAGTAATTAATCTTTCACCAACACCAAATGAATCTATGCAAGCACCTTGATTTAAAACATCTCTTATAATATGTTCATCTAATGAGTTGGATACTATTATTTTACAGTCAGGATATCCAGCTGAATCTAAGAGTTTCCTACATTTCTTAGTTAAATAAGTTATATCTCCAGAATCTATTCTAATTCCATTAGGTCTTTTACCTATAGGTTTTAATACTTCATCAAATACTTTTATAGCATTTGGTAATCCGGATTTTAATACATTATATGTGTCAATGAGAAGTGAACAATTATCAGGATATACCTCTGCCCAAGCTTTAAAAGCCTCGTACTCTGTATCAAATAGTTGAACCCAACTGTGAGCCATTGTTCCAACTGCAGGTACATCAAAATATTTATCAGCAATTGTACATGCTGTTGAATCACAACCTCCAATTATTGAAGCTCTAGCACCATAAATTGCACCATCATATCCTTGAGCTCTACGAGAACCAAATTCCATAACTGTTCTACCAGCAGCAGCTCTACATATTCTATTAGCTTTAGTAGCTATAAGAGTTTGGTGATTAATAGTAAGTAGTATCATAGTTTCTATAAATTGAGCTTGAACAACAGGACCTTTAACTATTACTAATGGTTGATTTGGAAAAACGAAGTTTCCTTCAGGTATTGCCCAAACATCACATTCGAATTTAAAGTTCTTTAGGTATTTTAAAAATTCTTCTGAAAATAAATTTTTACTTTTTAAATAATCTATATCTGATTCAGTAAATTTTAAATTGTTTAGATATTGTATTAATTGATCTACACCAGCCATTATACAGTATCCACCGCCATCTGGAACTCTTCTAAAATACATATCAAAATATGCAATTTTATTTTGGATCTCTTTATTAAAATATCCATTAGCCATTGTTAGTTCGTAAAAATCTACTAACATAGTAAGATTACGTTCGTTAGTAACATCAAATCTAATTAAGTTTTCCATGTTTTTCTCCTCTTATAATAAATAACATTCAAAATAGTAAATTCATTAATTCATAGAGTACATTAATATATAAATATATTGTACATCTATACATAAATTATTACAATATAGTTATTTGTACTATAAAAAGGTTAATAATATAAGATAAAAAGGAGGCAGTATGAAGATTAGTTTGGATAAATATCAAGATGAAGCCGTATATATAAAAGATAAAAATGTATTAGTAGTTGCTGCACCAGGATCTGGAAAAACTACTGTTATAATTAACAGAGTAAATTATTTAGTAAATCAGTTAAGAGTAAAATTAGGAAATATAATAATAATAACTTTTACAAGAGCTGCAGCTGATAATATGAAAAATAGGTACAAGAACGTATTTAATAGAGAGATTGCACCTTTTTTTGGAACTTTTCATGGATTGTTCTATAAAATCCTTTTAAGGGAAGGCTTTAACATATCAATAGTTGAGGGAGGAGTTTCTCATAGAATAATTAAGTCTGTATTATCTAAGTATTCAGATGATGTAAGTGAAGATAAAATAAAAGAGGCTTTAAATAATATTTCATTTTTTAAAACATCATTAAAAAATATTGAAGACTTTACTCCAACTATGGCTAAAGATATTTTTATTGAATGTCTTAACAAGTATGAAGGATATAAGTCAAAGAATGGATTTTGGGATTTTGATGATTTATCTATAAAGGTTATAAATTTATTTGAAAATGATAATAGAGTACTAAATAAGTATATAAGCGTATTTAAATATATTTTAGTTGATGAATTTCAAGACTGTGATGAGTTACAAATGCGATTTTTAAAGCTTATAAATAAAGGAAACTCTCTATTTGCTGTTGGTGATGAGGATCAATGCATTTATAGTTTTAGAGGATCTAAACCTGAATATATGGTAAGCTTTGATAAAAATTTTCCAAGTGCTAAAAAAATATATTTATCTATTAATTATAGAAGTAATGAAAATATAGTTGAAGCTTCAAAGGAAATAATAAAGCATAATAAAAGTAGAAATAACAAGATTATACATTCGTATAAAAGCTCAATTGGAATAATAAAGTTTAATACTCCATATGATGAAAAAATGCAAGGGGAAGAGATAGGTAATATAATAGAGAAATCTATAGATGGTTTAAGTGAAAATGCAGTATTGTATAGAACTAATATGGAGGCTAGAAGCATGATAGATACATTTACTCGTAGAAAGATTCCATTTGTGCTTTTAGATAAAGGATATAATTTTTTTGAACACTTTATATGTAAAGATATGTTTTCATACTTAAAGCTTGCAATTAATATAAAAGATAAAGAAAATTTTTTAGCAGTAATAAATAAACCCTTTAGATATATTAGCAAATCAAATTTAGAATATATAAGAAGATCTTTTGAAGATAAATCACCATTTGATATTTTAATAGAAAAAAATGATACACCGCCATATCAAGCCAAAAAACTTAACGAACTAAAGAGAGACATAAGTTATCTTAATAAGTTATCTTTATCTGGTGCAATACAGTATATTATTTCTGAATTAAATTATATAGATTACTTAAAAGATTATGGAGAAAGATATAAACAAAGTATAGAGGAATTGGAAGAGATATTAGAGGAATTTAAAAGTGCAGCAGATGGATTTAAAACAATAATGGAGTTACTTGTACATGTAGAAAGAGTAAAAGAAAAAATAGAAGAAAGTAAGGAAGTAGAAGAAGGAGTAATTTTAAGTACAATTCATGGTGTTAAAGGCATGGAATTTAAAAATGTTTTTATAATTAACTCAAATGAAGAAACAATACCACATAAATCATCTATGGAAGATAATATAGAAGAAGAAAGAAGACTATTTTATGTTTCTGTAACCAGAGCTATAAATAATTTATATATATTCTCTCCTAAAACTCAAAGGGGGAGATTTAGAGATATATCTAGATTTGTTATTGAAGGTGGTTTTAAGGAGATAAATAAAAATGAGGATTATGGAATAAAGGTTAACGATATAATTCATCATAGAACTTACGGAGAGGGTAAGGTTTTATCAATAGAAAAGGATGTAATTAAAATAGATTTTGGTGATTACTTAAGCAAAAGTTTCTCTTTAAAGGTGCTAATGGAAAATAATCTTATTATAATAATAAACTAAGTGTTCACTATTCTTTTTTTAGGATGTATAATCTTATTATGGTAATAAAAGGGGGATTTGTAAGTGGCTTATATTTTAATAGGAATATTATTATTTGTTGTACTTTATTTCGTTATAACATTTGCAGTAGAAAGTGGAGTTTATTATGCCCTACTTAAATTCGAGAAGGTTAGAAAAAAAGATGATATAGATAATTTTTTAAAAGATAATGATAACCTTTAATAGATAATATATGATAGTAAATTATGAGGTGATAGCAAATGAATAATGTAAGTTTAAAGGATATTAAATTTGCACTAGATGTAGGAACAAGATCTATTATTGGAAGTGTAGGAATAGTAGAAGAGAATAAATTTAATGTTATATGTGAAAAGTACTTAGAGCATGAAGAGAGAGCAATGGTAGATGGACAAATTCATGACATAGAATTAGTAGCTAAAGGTGTAAAAAAAATAGTAGATTATATAGAGGCAGAAATAGGAATCCAATTAGAAAATGTTTCTATTGCAGCAGCAGGTAGATTTTTAAAAACAATCAATTCTCAAGGAGAAATGGAATTGGATTCAGAAGAAGAAATAACAAAGGAAGATGTAAGAAAGTTAGAACTAATAGCTCTAAAGAAAGCTGAAAATGAAATAAATAAGACTACAGAAGGAAAGTTATATTGTGTTGGGTATTCTGTAAAAAACTACTATTTAAATGGGTTTGTAATATCTAATTTAATTGGACATAAAGGTGAAAAGGTTTCTGTAGAAGTAATAGCAACTTTTTTACCTAGATCAGTAGTTGATTCATTATACACAGTTATGAAAAAGGTTGGACTTAGAGTAAGTAATTTAACTTTAGAACCAATAGCTGCAATAGAAGCAGTTGTTCCTAAGAACTTAAGGCTATTAAATATAGCATTAGTTGATATAGGAGCTGGGACATCAGATATAGCTATAAGCTCCAAAGAAAGTATATCTTCTTATGGGATGGTTCCACAAGCTGGAGATGAAGTGACAGAATCTATAGTTCAAGAGTACTTAGTTGATTTTAATACTGCTGAATACATAAAAAGAAGTTTAGAAAAAGAAGATGAAATAACATATATTGATATACTTGGTTTAGAAAATAAAATAAAATCAGAGGATATAAAGAAACTAATAAAACCAACAGTTAGAAAAATTGCTGAGGGAATAGCTGCAAAGATAATAGAGCTAAATGCAAATAAGTCACCAAGTGCTTTATTTTTAGTTGGTGGTGGAGCACATACTCCAGGAATAATTGATGAGCTTAGTGATAAATTAAATATGCCAATTCAAAGAATAGCTATAAAGGATAGAAAGTCTGTAGTTGAATGTATTAGTGATAATAATTTAGGCTCAGCAGGGGTTACAGTTTTAGGTATTGCATTAACAGCTTTGAAAAATGGTGAAAATGATTTTATAGATGTAATTCTAAATGGTAGTCCAGTAACTATGTTTAATTCACATAATCACACTATTATGGATGTTATAATTCAAGCAGGTATAAATCCAGTTATGCTTATAGGTAAAAATGGAAAGAATTTAAGATATAAGTTAAATGGTGTGAAAAGAATCGTGTTTGGTGAAAAGGGAAGAAATCCAATTATAAAACTTAATGGCAAATTAGAAAGTATGGATAAGAGAGTTAAGGCTGGAGATGATATAGAAATATCTTATGCTATTACAGGAAAAGATGCAAAATCTAAAATAGTAGAACAAATAAAGGAGTTTAATAGTATAAGTATATATATAAATAATAATTTAGTTAGTCTAGAGCCTATAATATTTGCTAACGATAGTATAGTTAATTTAGATTACTTTATAAATGAGGATGATGATATTAAGATAATACTTCCAAAATCAATTTCGGATATAAAAAACTATGTAATAAAAGAAGAGGTAGTTATAGAAAAGGATGGTATTAAATTATTAGAAGATTATGTTGTTAATGAAGGGGATAAGTTAACATTATATTATAATGATTCACTGAGTAATGAAGTTTCTGTTGAAGTAGATAAAACTTTAAGTACAAGTTATTCAAAAGAAAATGATAAAAAAACTAACGCTGAAAATTATAATGAGATTAAAGTAACAGTTGATAATAAGTTAGTAACACTTAGTGGACAAAAAGACTATATATTTGTGGATATTTTTAACTATATTGATTTTGATTTAAAAGAAGCAAAGGGGATAATAAATTTATTCCTAAATGGAAATAAGGTTGGATATACAGAAAAGTTAAAATCAGGAGACCATATTGAAATATTATGGAGTTAGACTTTATTAAAAATCAAATATTATAGCTATAGGAGTGGTTGGGTGAAATAAATAGGGGGCAAAAACATGAATTTTAAAAATCAAGCAATAAGCCTAAAAGAGGAACTAATAACTATAAGAAGAACCCTTCACCAATACCCTGAATTAGGTATGGAGGAATTTGAAACATCTAAATTTATAAAAAACTTTTTGAAAAATGAAGGAATAGAATTTATAGAAGTTTCTAATACAGGTGTATGTGGGATAATAAATGGAACTAAAGAAAATATTAAAATTCATAAAAAAACTATAGCTTTAAGAGGAGAGATAGATGGATTACCAATTGCAGATAAAAAGCAGTGCAATTATTCATCAAAAATTATAGGAAAGATGCATGCATGTGGACATGATGCTCATACTACAATATTACTTGGAACAGCTAAAATATTAAATAAAAACAAACATTTATTTAGTGGAAATGTAAAATTATTATTTGAACCAGCAGAAGAAACTATAGGTGGAGCTAGGTTTATGATAGAAGAAGGTGTACTTGATAATCCTAAAGTTGATTGTATATGTGGGCTTCATGTTGAAGAAACATTAGAATGCGGAACAACAATGGTTAAACATGGAGTGGTTAATGCAGCATCTAATCCATTTACAATTAGGATAAAGGGCTCAGGTGGACATGGAGCTTATCCTCATACAACTGTTGATCCAATTGTTATAGCTAGTCATGTAGTATTAGGGATACAAACAATAGTAAGTAGAGAAATCAATACAATGAATCCAACTGTTATAACAGTTGGTAGTATTCATGGTGGAACAGCAAAAAACATAATACCGGAGGAAGTAGAAATAAGTGGTATTATACGAACTATGAGTAAAGAAGATAGAGCTTTTGTTAAAAAGAGATTAGTTGAAATTGTTGAAGGAATATGTAAATCTTCAAGGGGAAGCTGTGAAATAGATATAGATGATTCGTATCCTAATTTATATAATGATAACTCTATGGTTGACTTATTTAAATTAGGAGCAAAGAAAATAATAGGAAAAGAAAATATATTACTTCAAAAAAATCCCAAAATGGGAGTAGAGAGTTTTGCTTATTTTGCAAATGAAATACCAGCAGTATTTTACTTTTTAGGTTCAGGAAACAAAAATAAAAATATAATTTATCCTGCACATAGTAGCTTATTTGATATAGATGAAGATTGCTTACCATTGGGGGTTGCAATGCAATGCCAAATAGTATTTGAATATTTGACAAGAAGCTAATTTAATATTAATCTATAACAATGGAGAAAATATAGTTAGAATACTAAAAAACTAGGAGTGATTAGTTTGAGAATAGAAATAGGCACAAATGAAGCAGGTCAAAGATTAGATAAATTTTTAAGAAAATTATTAAAGGATGTTCCTTTAAGCAAAATTTTTAAAGCTTTGAGAAAAGGCGATGTAAGGGTTAATGGTAAGAAGCAAAAAGAAAATTACTCTTTGCAAATAGATGATGTAGTAGAAATAAAATATATACAAAGTAATAAAGAAAAGCCGGAAGAAAAATTTATTAAAGTTAATGCTAGAGGAATGAAAATTACTTATGAAGATGCTAATATACTAATAGTTGAAAAGTGGCCTAATATTTTAGTTCATCCTGATGAAAAAGGAAAAGAACCAAGTTTAACTGATTATGTTTTATCGTATTTAAATGAAAAGGGAGATTACTTACCTGAAAATGAATTAACATTTACTCCTGCACCATGTAATAGATTAGATAGAAATACTTCAGGAATAGTTATATTCGGTAAAAACTTTGAAGCTTTAAGATCAATGAATGAAATGATAAGAGAAGGCAAAGTAGAAAAGTATTACAATACCTTAGTTAAAGGTAAAATAAAAGATGGCTTATACAAAGGATATATTCATAAAAATGAAGAAGCTAATATATCAAAAATATATGATGAAAAAATATCAGATTCAAAAGAAATAGCAATGGAAGTTAAAACTATAAAAACAAATGGGGCATATTCATTTTTAGAAATAGATTTAATAACAGGAAGAAGTCATCAAATTAGAGCACACTTATCACATTTAGGAACTCCTATAATTGGTGATAACAAATACGGAGATAGAAAATTAAATTCATTTTTTGCAAATAAGTTTGGACTTGATTGTCAATTCTTATACGCTTATAAATTGATTTTTAGAGATGCACCAGATAAATTAAGCTATTTAAACAATAAAACTATAATAGAAAGCTTACCACCAGTATTTAAGAAGATTAAAAATGATGTGTTTAAATTCACAATAAAATAAAAGGTGATTAGGTATGGAACAAAAATCAGCCGGACGTGGCTTTTTAATATTATCAATTGCAGGTATTGCTGGTAAATTATTATCAGCAATATATGTTCCTTTATTGACAGCTGTTTTAGGTGAAACAGGTTATGGAATATATGTTGCTGGATATGATATATTCGTTTTCTTGATTGCAGTAACTAGTCTAGGAGCACAGCCTGCAGTTACAAAAGTTGTAACTGAACTTAGAGCAATGGGAAATCATAAGGATGCTTTAAGAGCTATGAAGCTGGCAATAAAGTATTTAGGTATGATAAGTATAATAATTGCAGCTATTTTTATGGCTATAGCATTTCCGCTTTCCAAAATTATTAGTGCAGAACAATCAGCTTTAACATTTGTATTTTTAGGACCAGCAATAATTTTTGCAGCTATTTTGGCAGGATATAGAGGATATATGCAAGCTGTTGAAGAAATGGAGACATTAGCTATATCTCAAATTATAGAGCAACTAATAAATGTTGTACTTAGTTTAGTATTTGCAGGTATATTAATTACTATAACAAGTGATGATGCGTGGGGAAGTGCAGGGGGAACGATAGGTACATCTTTAGGAGCAGTAGTTGCAATAATATATATAATATACATATATGAAAAAAGAAATTATAAGGAAGAAGCAGAAAAGAATCATGATCCAAATAGAAGAAGAGTTTCTGATAAGAAAATAGTTAAAAAGTTATTTATGTATGCAATACCTATAACTTTAGTTGCGGGAGTACAAAATTTTGCTGGAGTTATAGATACTATGACTTTAGGAAAAAGCTTAAGTTCAGCAGGATTTAATGATATACAGGTTAATGATTTAAGGGCAGTTTTATCTTACTATAAGACACTTATATATGTTCCATTAGCTATAGTTACTGCACTTGGAACTTCAATTTTTCCTAAGGTTATACAAGCATTTGTACATAAGAATAAGAAAGACTTAAAGCAACAAACAAGCTATGCATTTAGAATAATGTATATCATTGTAATGCCAGCTGTATTTGGGTTGGCGATATTAAGTAAGGAAATATATAAATTTTTATTCCCTTCTTGGGATGGATATTATTTACTTATGTTTGGTTCAACACTTTTAATATTTATGTCTATAACTACGATACAAAATGTTATACTTCAAGGAATAAATAAATTATATTTAATAATATTATCTGCAAGTGCTGGGTTAGTAGCTAAAATATTAATAAATATTTTATTAGTACCCATCCCAAAAATAAATATAATGGGAGCAGTAGTAGCAACCTTTGTATCATTTATTATACCAACAATAATAAATCATAGAAAAATAGAAAGCTTTTTTAAGGTAAGAATACCAATAATAAAGCAAGCTATAGTACCAACAATATGTTCTATATTAATGGCTATTGTAATATTCTTAGTAAAATTCCCAATTATTAAAGTTGCAGATATGATTGGTGGAGGAAGGATAGTAATAGCTATAGCAACATTAATTTTAATAGGTATAGGTGGCGTAGTTTATTTATATACAATGGTTTACTTTGGAGGAATAAGAAAAAAAGATTTAGATTTAATTTCACCAAAACTTTTTAGATTCTTACCAAGAAGAATAAGAAAAGAATTAATTTAAGTGTAAAATAATAAGAAATTAAAATATAATTAAATTAAGTTAAAAAATAAAGGGTAGAAATAAGTTTAATTTCTATCCTTTATTTTTATAAATTTAAAAGAAGATTTATATTAGCTATTGTTCTTCAATTCCAAAGAAACTTAAAAATGTAAATATAATAAATGTTAGGCTAATTATTATTAAGTTTTTAGCTATAAACATATTACCAAGGAAATTGTTTGTAAATACTTTTAGTATCATAAATATTAATATTGATAATAGTAAAAATATACTTATATTACTTTTAGATAAATCTAAGTATATATGCTTTTGAACTTCTCTAAGATTTATAAATAAGCTTACACTAGAGGTTATGAATATACTTATGGCATAGCCCATTATATTTACTCCAGGTATTCCAACAAATATAAATAAGCATATAATTTCTAGTAATGAAACTATTAAGGAATTTTTTAATATTATACCTTGTTTATTTAATCCATTTAGTATTCCAAACATTGTGCTTGCAGTAAAGAATATAGGGGCGCTTAATGAGGCAACTTTTATATATTCTCCTAAGTCATCTCTTCCATAAAACATTTCTCCTAGAGAGTGAGGAATAATATTACAAATTATAGTTGTAGCAAGTCCAAGTAAAAATGCTATTTTCATTACCTTTTTAATTCTTATAGTGGCATTATAGTAGTCACCTCTGCTTAAGGTTTCTGACAAATCAGGAACTATAAGAGAGTTTATAGACATAATAACTATCATTGGGAAGGTAACTATTGTTAAAGCCATTCCAGTAAATTTACCTATCATGCCTAAAGCTGTTACAGAATCAAATCCAGCAGCAGCTAACCTTCTTGGTACTAATAATGTTGAAGCTGTACCAAACAAATTACCTAGAAATCCATTAACACACAAAGGAAGTGCAATTATTAATACATTAAATAATAATTGTGAAGCTCTCTCTGGTTTTTCAACTGATGGAGTTACTTTTCTAGAGAGATTTTTATAGTAAATGTACAATAAAATTAAGCTTTGAAGTTCCCCAATTGCTAGCGACAAATAAGCTAAAGTTACTAAAGAAGTAATTGAAGTAGCCTTAAACATATAAATTAATATTGCAATAGTAATAATACGCATTGCTTTTTCTAAAATATCTATAAATGAAGGAACTACTATTTTAGAAACTCCATAAAAGTAACCTTTTAATATGTTAGATAAAGCTATAAAGACCATAGCTGGACAAGTTATTCTAATAGCATTAACAGTTCTAATGTCATGTATTCCATATTTACTTATGTAAGGAGACAAAAAGAATACCATAATACCTATAGCGATTGCCCATATTACATTGAAGCTAGCAACTGTTTTTATAGTTTTACTTATATTATTATATTGACCTTTAGATTTGTATATTGCAGATACTTGTGATATGGCAGCTATAATTCCAGCAGTCATTAAACAAATGAAAAGGTTATATATAGGCATTACTAAGCCGTATAGTCCCATTCCTACAGGACCTATAAGTTTTGATAAGTAAATTGAAAATATAAAGCCTAAAATTCCAGTGGTTATATTAGACGCAGTAAGAAGAAAAGAATTTCTTACAAAACTATCTTTTTCCAAAGTATATCACCCCCAAATTAGTACATTTATATGTATTCTAAAATAAAAAGAAATATACCATTAGTAATCATTAAGAAAATAAGTAGAATATGAAGGAAAATTAAATAATTCTAAAAGTAATAATTTATATATTTCAAAATATAAATTAAACATAAATAAAAAATTAGGAGGAGCTCATGAAAAGGTTTATTAAATTTTTACTTATTTCAATTATAGTAGTGACTATGGCCTTTGGGATTTTTAAGGTTACAAATAAATATAATTTAGATATTCTAAATAAAAATATAGATTGGTCAATAAGCCTTAAAGGATGTGAAGGAGCTAAAAGCTTTGATTTTGATGAAGAGGGGAATTTGTATCTGGCATTTGATGATACAATTAGAATAGTAAATAAGGATGGTAACGATGGGGTTATAATAAGAGAAAGTAAGTTGAACATTTTAGATATAATATACAATGATAAAAAGTTATACATATCTACAGATAACAGGATACTGGAGTATGATATAGATGAAAAATCATATAAAGAGCTTGTAAGTGAAATACCCAATAATGGTATAAATAAAAAAATAAATTTATTACTTCATGAAAATAAACTATATTTCTCAGTTGGAAGTAACACAAATGCTGGAATAGTTAATGAAAAAGGAGAAGCCTTTGACATAGCAACAGGTGAATGGATATTATATGGGAATAATTATGGAGAAAATAAAACAGGAGCTTTTTCACCGTATGCAGTGACTACAGAAGTTGAAGAAAAAGCGCAATTTCAAAAGTTAGGGAATGCAGCTATATTATCTTATGATTTAAATAATGGAGAAATAAACTTATTTGCTCATGGAATTAGAGATATAAAGGGATGGGATATAGATGATAAGGGAGAAATAAATGGAATCGTGGGGGGGATGGAAGATTTACCTCCAAGAAACATAAAGGATGACAAAGATTATATATATAATCTACAAAAGGAAGATTGGTATGGATGGCCAGATTATAGTGGGGGAGATCCTATAACATCACCCAGATTTACAGATTTAATAAAACAAGAATACCTAATAAAAAATCATCCAGATAAAAATCCAAGTAGGCCTATATATCAAGATAATGATGTTTCATCACTACAAGGGCTAGCTATAGATAAATATGGAAAATGCTTTGATAAAAATACTATGATATTTGGAAATAATAAAAAAGGGTTTATATATGCATTAAATGAAAATGGTATAGTAAAAGATTTAGTTGATTTAGGTGATAAGAGTAGGATAGAAAAAATATTATTTTACAAGGATAGCTTCTACGTATTAGATAGTAATGCTGGATGCTTATATAGCCTTAAATCAAATGAATCGATAGGAATTTTTAAGTTACCTAAGATATTCTGGATTTTTTCTATAGTATTTGTAATAGTAATAATAATATGTGTATTAATTAAAAATAAAGAACATAAGATAAGTAGTGCTAATAAATAGATAAAAGAGAAGAGTTGGGCTCTTCTTTTTTTATTTATAGGAAAGGATAAAAGCTTAAATCTTTAAAAGTTTAACAAAAAGTATTAATAAATTCTGAGGTTAATAAATATAAATATAATATAACTTATGTAATTGGAGGTAAAGTGAGATGGGTAAAACAATAGTACTTAATTTATCAGATGTAAAATTGAATGGAGATATACTAGATGTTGGAGAAAGTTTTGGAGTTATATATAATATATCAAAGGATGTAATGGATGAAATTTCAGTAGATTATGTGGGAGCAGAAAATTCAAACATGCTTAAGGAAGAAGATTATGATACTTGTACAATGTTTTTTCATTTAAGTAAACTATGGAATAATTCCTCTAGATTAAAATTAATTGAAGAAGTAACTAAATATATTAAGGTTGGAGGATCAATATATATATGGGACATAAATAAAGAAATTAAGAGTATAGTAAATAACAAGATAATGGCTGTACTACCATCAGGTAAGGTAAGGGAATTTGAATTTAAAAATTTAAATCCTTTAATAAAGTCAGATATGGAAGAAAATAAAAAATTTCTTGAAAAATACTATGAAATAGAAGAAACTAAGTTATGGGAGGATATACATTTTATAAAGGGTATAAAACTTTAATTTTGAAAGGAAGAAGATACTTATGAAAATTTTACTTACAGCTATAAATTCTAAATTTGTTCACAGCAATTTAGCTGTTAGATACTTAAGGGCTTTTACAAAAGATATGAATTATGATTGTAAAATTAGAGAGTTTTCTATAAATGATAGAGAAGAAAAAATATTAGAAGAAATAATAAAAGAAAAACCTAACGTAGTAGCTTTTTCTACTTATATTTGGAATATAGAAATGATAAAAAAATTATCAAATCTTATAAAACTTGTAGATGAAAATATAGAGATATTATATGGAGGTCCAGAAGTATCTTATGACAGTCAAAACATACTAAGAGAGCTAAATGGAGAATATATTATTGAGGGAGAAGGAGAAAAAACATATAGAGAATTTATAGATTATAAGTTAGGGGAAAGAGATATAAATTCAATAAGAGGTTTTTACTACAAAAAGAATGGTGACATAATATCAAATGGAAAAAGACCTCTAATGAATATGAATGAGCTAGTGTTTCCTTATGAAGAAGATGAAATCTTAGATAATAAAATAGTATATTATGAAGCCTCAAGAGGATGTCCTTTTAATTGCAAATATTGTTTATCATCTACAACTCACGGAGTTAGGTTTTTAGATATTGATAGGGTAAAGAAAGAATTAAAATATTTTATTGATAAGGAAGTAAGGCTTGTTAAGTTTGTAGATAGAACTTTTAATTGTAATAATAAATTTACAATGGCTATCTGGAAATTCCTTATAAATCAAGATACAAAAACACAATTTCACTTTGAAATATCTGCAGATATATTAAAAAAATCAGAACTAGATCTTTTAAGAAAGGCACCAAAGGATAGATTCCAATTTGAAGTTGGAGTTCAAACAACAAATGATGATGTACTAAATAGAATAAATAGATTTGTTAATTTTAGTGATATTAAGGAAAAGGTTGAAGAACTCCTTCAAATTAGAAACATAAAACAGCATCTAGATTTAATTGCAGGCTTGCCAGGAGAAGATTATAATTCATTTAAAAAATCATTTAATGATGTTTATAGTATAGAGCCAGAAGAAATTCAATTAGGGTTTTTAAAGCTTTTAAGGGGTTCATCTATGAGAGAAGAAGCAGAGGAATATGGAATGAAGTATTCTCCATATCCACCATATGAAATATTGAAAACTAATAATATAAGTTATGATGAATTAATAAGGCTTAAGAAAGTGGAGGAAATGGTCGATAAATATTATAACTCTCAAAAGTTTAGTAACATAATAAAATATTTAGTAGAGAAGTTTGATAATCCTTTTAATTTTTATTATAAATTGGGTTCTTATTTTGACTCTAAGGGATATTTCAATAGAAATATAGGAAATAGTGAGTATTATAAAGTATTTTTAGATTTTAATATGGAGATATTAAAAGAAGACAATTTTATATTAAATCAAATTTTAAAATTTGATTATTTAAGATTTAATAAAAAAAGAGGAATACCAGAGTTTATAGAAAAAAATTTAGATAAAGAAGAAGAAAAAAATATAAAAGAACAATTAAGAGACTTATATTCTTTTAAGGATTATCATTTAGAAGTCTTTAGTATAAATATACATAAATTTATGCAAGATTCTATTATAATTATGGAAAAAGATTACTACTTATTTGGACATGGAGGTGATGTTATAAACGTAACTGATAAATTAAAATAAATTCAAAAAATTTTAAAATTTAAGTTAAATAAAGAAAGAAAACAATTACAATACTTGAAAAATTGTTCTTATTTAACTAAATGAAGAATAAAAATGTTGAAAAAAATATTAAATCATGTATAATGGATAATAATAAAGAGTAATTAATACTATATAAAGTATTAATTGCTATATTATTATTTTACAATAATAAAGGTGGTGAGATTTTGGCATTAGAAGCAATAAGTGAAATTAAAAGAGCTGAAGAAGAGGCAGAGAAGCTAATTCAAGAAGCTACAATAAGTTCAAAGGAAATATTAAAGAATGCAAATATTAAAGCTGAGGAAGAATATAATAAAATTTTAAATGAAGCAAATTTAAATAAAAGTAAAATAATTTCTGAAGCTGAAGAAACAGGAAAATTAGAATCAGAACCTATATTAAGAAAAGGTGAAGAAGAAGTATTAAGCATTAAAGGTATTTCTGATGAAAAGAAAAATAATGCTATTAATTTAATCGTTGAGAGGATAGTGAAGATTCATGGCAATAGTTAAGATGAACAAATTCACTTTGCTTACCTTTGAATCTAAAAAACAAGATATCTTAAAGAAAATACAAGGGTTATCTAATGTAGAATTTATTAATTTACAGGACGAGGAATTCCTTGAAAAATATGATGAGTTGAAAGGCTTATCTAATGATGATATAGATTTAGAGTGTTCAAAGTATGAAGAAAATTTATCAAAGGCTAAATTTGCCCTAGAATTTCTCGCAAGATATGTTCCTAAAAAATCAGGAATAAAGGCATTAAAGGAGGAAAAGCTAACGTTAACCTTAGAAGAATTAGATAATAAGGTTAAAAACTCAAATTGGAATAAAGGCTATGAAAAGGCAAAGGAAAGAGAGTCGCAGTTAGCAAGTCTAGATTTAAAGGTTACAAAATTACAAACAGAAATAGATACATTAACTCCTTGGCAAGATTTAGATGTAGCTTTTAATGAACTAATACAATTAAAAAATACATCTTATTTTTTAGGTACTATAGCAAAATCTTATGAAGATTCATTAATGGAACAATTATCAAATGTATATGTTGAAATAATATCAAGAAATAACAATGATATTAATCTTTTAATTTTATCTAATAAAGAAGATGGAGAAAATGTAGCAGAAATTCTTAGAGGTTTTGGATTTAGCAGTTTTAAAACAGAACATAAAGATGTTCCTATGAAGCTTATTTTAGATTTTAAGCATCAAATAGAAGAGTTGCAAACAAAAAAATTCTTTGTTCAAGAAGAAATTGCAAATTTAGAAGAAGATTTAAGAAATTTAGAAATAGCTTATGACTATTTTGCGAGTAAAGTTGAAAGAATTAAAGTTTCAACAAATTTCTTAAAAACAAAAAATATATGTGCAATTCAAGGTTGGATAGCACAAGAAGATACTGAAAAACTAAAATCTATATGTAGCGAAATTCTTAAAGATGATTACTACATAGAATTTGAAGAAGTAAAAGAAGAAGAAATAGATGATGTACCAATAAAACTTAAAAATGGTGAACTTGTATCAGCTTTTGAAAGTGTAACAGGAATGTACAGTTATCCAAAGTATAATGAAATTGATCCAACTCCATTACTTGCACCATTCTATTTAATATTCTTTGGAATGATGGTAGCAGATGCTGGTTATGGATTAATAGTTTTAATAGGATCTGGATTAGCACTTAAGTTTTTAAATCTTGATGATAGCAAAAAAGATTTTGCTAAGTTTTTCTTCTACTTAAGTTTCCCAACAATATTTTTTGGGCTAATTTATGGATCAGCATTTGGAGATGCTATAAAACTGCCAACACAAATTATAGATACTAACAAAGATGTAAATACAATATTAATTTTATCTTTAGCATTAGGTATAATACAAATATTCTTTGGATTATTTATAAAAGTATATAATCTAACAAAACTTGGTAAAGCTAAAGATGCATTTTATGATGCAGGTTCATGGATAATTACATTAATATCAATAGGTGGATTAGCAGCAGTTAAATTTTTAAACTTACCAGCTGTTTTAGGGACTATATTTACAATAACTATGGTATTTGGAATGATTGTTATAGTTTTAACAGGTGGTAGAGACGAAGAAACTAAAGGGGCACAAATAGGTCAAGGTTTATATGCCTTATATGGTATAACAGGATATGTAGGTGACTTAGTATCATATACAAGACTTATGGCTTTAGGTTTAGCAGGCGGATCTATTGCAGGAGCGTTAAATTTATTAATACACACTCTTCCAGGGGTGGCTGCAATAGTAATAGGACCTGTATTGTTTGTACTATTCCATATATTTAACTTAGGATTATCATTACTTGGAGCTTATGTTCATACAGCAAGACTTCAATATGTTGAATATTTCTCAAAGTTTTATGATGGCGGTGGAAAACCATTTAAAGCATTTAAAGGTTCAGAAAAATATATAAAGATCAAAAGAAATTAGGAGGAATTATAAAATGGAAATGTCATGGATTCAATTTTTTGTAGAAAATAATGGTGGATTAATATTTGCAGCTATGGGAATAGCTTTAGCTGTTGGATTATCTGGTATAGGTTCAGCTAAAGGTGTTGGAATAGTTGGTGAAGCTGCAACAGGATTAGTTACAGAAGAACCAGAAAAGTTTGGTAAGGCATTAGTTCTTCAACTATTACCAGGTACACAAGGTTTATATGGTTTCGTTATAGGATTCTTAGTATTTACTAAAATGGCTTCAGGTATGCCACTAGCTCAAGGTTTATACTTATTAGGTGCTTGCTTACCAATAGCATTTGCAGGACTTTGGTCAGGTATAGCTCAAGGTAAAGTTGGAGCAGCAGCTATTCAAATATTAGCTAAAAACCCAGAACACAATACAAAAGGTATTATATTAGCTGCAATGGTTGAAACATACGCATTATTAGGATTCGTTATTTCATTCATGTTAGTAAGCAAAGGATTCTAGGATTGGAGAGAATAGGCTATGGCAAGTGTAAATAATCTAACTTCAAAAATCCTTAGGGATGCTGAAGAAAGAAAGGAAAGTATTTTAGCTTCTGCTGAAGAGGAACAAAGTAAGATTCTTTCTAAAAGAATAGCTAAGTCCAAGGAGCTTGAAAAAGAAATTATACAAAAGGCTGAGCTTGAAGCTAAAACAAAAAAAGAAAGAATTTTATCTTCTGCTTCTCTTAAGGTTAGAAATGATAAATTATCAGCGAAGCAAGAAGTTATAGAGGAAGTTTTTCAAAAAAGCATAGATGCTCTATTATCTATATCAGGAGAGGATTTTTTTAAATTTATAAGAAATTCAATTCTTTCTCTTGGAGTAATAGGAGAACAAAAATTAATTTTAAACAAAGATGGAATGGAATTAGTAGATATTACTTTTATATATGAATTAAATCAGGCACTAGGAGAAAAAGGAAATATAAAATTAAGCTCAAAAGAGGGTAATTTTAAAGGTGGATTTATTCTTGAAAGTAATGGTATAGAAATTAATAACACATATGAAGCTTTAGTAAGTTCATTAAGAGATGAATTGGAGTTTGAAGTAGCAAGAGTGTTGTTTAGTTAAGGAGGGTAAGAGATGGATGTAATGAAATTTACCCAAGCTGTATCAAGAATATGGGTTTTAGAAACAAGACTCCTTGATAAAGCCAAGATAGACAGAATGATAGAAGCTCCATCAGCAAATGAAGTATTAAGAATACTAAATGAAACAGAATATTCAAATGCTTCAGCTAATGTAAAAAGGTCTGAAGATTATGAAGAAATTTTAACAGCAGAACTTAAAAGGATATATGATTTAGTTTATGAAATAAGTCCAGTTAAAGAAGTTGTTAAACTAATGAGTCTTAAATATGACTATCATAATATCAAAGTACTTTTAAAAGGAAATGTATTAGGAAAAGATTTATCTTCAATGCTTATACAATTAGGTAATTTAGACTTACAAGAAGTTAAACATAAAATAGATGGAGATAATTTTAAAAGCTTAAATGGAAACCTTGGAAAAGGAGTTCAAGAAGCAATGAAAGTTTTTGAGGAAACAAAAGATCCTCAAAAAATAGATATAATAATAGATAAATATATGTTTAAAGAATTAGTAGAAATAAAAAATCAATTAAACTATAAATTCATAGATAATTTAGTTAAAGCAATGATAGATTCTACTAATATAAGAACTTTACTTAGAATAAAGAAACAAAATAAAGGAAGAGACTTTGCACAAGAAGTAATAGTTGATGGTGGAGCAATAGATAGTAGTAGAATTATTTCACTACTTAATGAATCACCAGAAAATATAATGGCTAAGCTTCAAAGTACTATTTATTCAGATTTAATAAAAGAAGGTTTTGAAGGATACATAGCCACTGAATCTGCAAGTCTTTTAGAGAAATTAAGTGATAACTATATAATGGAATTGATGAAAGGTTCTAAGTTAGTTACATTTGGACCAGAAAAAATATTATCTTATATCTATGCAAAAGAAACAGAAATAAAGGTAATAAGAATTATAATGGTTGGCAAGCTTAATAATATTGCTGAGGAAGTAATAAGGGAAAGGCTGCGTGATATATATGTATAAGAAAATTGGAGTCGTTGGAGATAAAGATTCAGTTTTAGCATTTAAAGCTTTAGGAATAGATGTATTTCCTGTTATAGAAGCGGATGAAGCTAGAAGAGCAATTGATAGATGTGCGATGAATGATTACGCAGTAATATTTGTAACTGAGCAAGTAGCTCAGAATATAGAAGAAACTATAGCTCGTTACAATGAACAAATGCTTCCTGCAGTAATATTAATTCCAAGTAATCAAGGGTCATTAAATATAGGGCTAAAGAGAATTAGTGATAGTGTGGAAAAAGCTGTTGGCGTTAATATTTTATAGGAAGGTAGGTTAGTAAGTTGAAGACCGGAAAGATAATTAAGGTTGCAGGTCCTTTAGTTGTTGCTGAAGGAATGGAAGAAGCAAATATATACGATATGGTTAAGGTTGGAGATAATGGACTTATTGGCGAGATTATAGAAATGAGAGCTGATAAGGCATCAATCCAAGTTTATGAAGAAACTACAGGAATCGGTCCTGGGGATCCAGTTGTTACAACAGGAGAACCACTAAGTATAGAGTTAGGACCAGGTCTTATAGAATCAATGTTTGATGGAATTCAAAGACCACTTGATGCAATAGAAAAGGCTGCAAATTCACCGTTCTTAAAGAAGGGTGTATCAGTTAAGTCATTAAATAGAGAAAAGAAATGGGAGTTCAGACCAACTGCTAATATAGGAGATGTTGTAGAATCTGGAGATATAATTGGTACAGTTCAAGAAACTACAGTTGTTCTACATAAAATAATGGTTCCAGTAGGAATAGAAGGAACTATTAAAGAAATTAAAGCAGGTGAATTCACAATAGAGGAAACAGTTTGTATCATAGATACAGTGGCTGGACCAAAGGAAGTAATGATGATGCAAAAATGGCCTGCAAGAAAAGGTAGACCATTTGCAAGAAAAATGAAACCAGAACAACCAATGACGACAGGACAAAGAGTTATAGATACATTCTTCCCAGTAGCTAAAGGTGGAGCTGCCGCAGTACCAGGACCATTTGGAGCTGGTAAAACAGTTGTTCAACATCAGGTTGCTAAGTGGGGAGATACTGAAATAGTTGTTTATGTTGGATGCGGAGAGCGTGGTAACGAAATGACAGACGTTCTTAATGAGTTCCCAGAACTTAAGGATCCAAAAACTGGTCAAAGCTTAATGAAGAGAACAGTTCTTATAGCTAATACTTCTAATATGCCAGTTGCTGCTAGAGAAGCCTGCATATATACAGGAATTACTATAGCTGAATACTTCAGAGATATGGGATACTCAGTTTCAATAATGGCTGACTCAACATCAAGATGGGCAGAAGCATTAAGAGAAATGTCTGGTAGACTTGAAGAAATGCCTGGTGACGAAGGATATCCAGCTTATCTAGGATCAAGACTTGCCGATTATTATGAAAGAGCAGGTAAGGTTGTATGTTTAGGTAAAGATGGCAGAGAAGGTGCTGTAACAGCTATCGGAGCAGTTTCACCTCCAGGAGGAGACCTTTCAGAACCAGTTACACAAGCAACACTTAGAATAGTTAAAGTATTCTGGGGACTTGATGCACAACTTGCATATAAGAGACACTTCCCATCAATTAACTGGTTAAATTCTTATTCATTATATGCAGATACTATTGATACATGGATGAATAATGAAGTTGCTTCAGATTGGGGAAGCTTAAGACAAGAAGCTATGACTATATTACAAGAAGAATCAGGACTTCAAGAAATTGTGAGCCTTGTTGGTATAGATGCATTAAGTGAAAAGGATAGATTAAAGTTAGAAGTTGCTAAATCATTAAGAGAAGATTACTTGCAACAAAATGCTTTCCATGAAATTGACACATATGCTTCATTAGATAAACAATATAAAATGCTTAAGCTAATACTTTTATTTAAAAATGAAGCTGAAAGAGCTTTGCAAGCTGGAGTTTACTTAAATAAAATATTAGGATTAGATGAAGTTAGAGATAAAATTGCTAGAAGTAAATACATTCCAGAAGATCAAATAAATAAAATGGATGATATTGCTTTAGAATTAAAGGTTATTATAGATACATTAATCAACGAAGGAGGGGTTCTAGATGCTTAAGGAATACAGAACAGTAACGGAAGTTGTTGGACCTTTAATGGTAGTTGAAGGTGTAGAAGGTGTTAAATATGATGAACTAGTTGAAGTGGAACTTCAAACTGGTGAGCATAGAAGAGGTAAGGTTCTTGAAATAAACGGATCAAAAGCAATGGTACAGCTTTTTGAAGGTTCTTCGGGAATTAACTTAAGAGGAACTAAGGCTAAGTTCTTAGGAAGACCTCTTGAACTTGGTGTATCAGAAGATATGTTAGGTAGAATATTTGATGGTATGGGTAAGCCAATTGATAATGGACCCAATATAATACCAGAACAAAGAGTAGATATAAATGGAGAAGCTATAAATCCAGTATCTAGAGATTTTCCATCAGAGTTTATCCAAACAGGTATCTCAGCAATTGATGGATTAAACACTCTAGTTAGAGGACAAAAGTTACCTGTTTTCTCAGGTTCAGGGCTTCCACACAAAGAATTAGCTGCTCAAATCGCAAGACAAGCGAGAGTTTTAAATTCAGACTCTAACTTCGCAGTTGTATTTGCAGCTATAGGTATTACATTCGAAGAGTCACAATTCTTCGTTGATGAATTCCAAAAAACTGGTGCTATAGATAATGCAGTATTATTTATGAACTTAGCATCTGACCCAGCTATCGAAAGAATAGCTACACCAAGAATGGCATTAACAACAGCTGAATTCTTGGCTTATGAAAAAGGAATGCAAGTTCTTGTTATAATGACGGATATCACAAACTATGCAGAAGCATTAAGAGAAGTATCTGCAGCTAGAAAAGAAGTTCCAGGAAGAAGAGGATATCCAGGATACCTATATACTGACCTTTCTACATTATATGAAAGAGCAGGAAGAATTAGAGGTAAAGAGGGTTCAATAACTCAAATTCCTATATTAACAATGCCAGAAGATGATAAGACTCACCCAATTCCTGACTTAACTGGATATATTACAGAAGGACAAATAATTCTTTCAAGAGAATTATACAAGAAGGGTATTATGCCTCCAATAGATGTTCTTCCGTCATTATCAAGACTTAAGGATAAAGGTATTGGTAAAAATAAAACAAGAGAAGATCATGCTGATACAATGAACCAATTATTCTCAGCTTATGCTCAAGGTAAGCAAGCAAAAGAATTATCAGCAATATTAGGAGAATCAGCTTTATCAGATATAGATAAGCAATATGCTAAATTTGCAGAAGCTTTTGAGGAGCAATATGTTTCACAAGGCTTTACAGCAAATAGAAGTATAGAAGAAACATTACAATTAGGATGGAAACTTTTGAAGATACTTCCAAGAACAGAGCTTAAGAGAATAAGAGATGAGTATCTTGAAAAGTATATGCCAAAGGGAGATGAAGAATAGCCATGGCAAGATTAAATGTCAATCCTACTAGAATGGAGATGTCTAAGCTAAAAAAGAGATTAGTAACAGCTACAAGAGGACATAAACTTTTAAAGGATAAGCAAGATGAGCTTATGAGACAATTCGTTAATCTTGTTAAATACAATAATGAATTAAGAAAATCTGTAGAAGCAGAGCTTCAAGGGTCTCTTAAGGACTTTGTTATGGCTAGAGCTGTTATGAGCTCAGAATTTCTAGAAGAAGCAGTGTCTTATCCAAAGGAAAGTATATCTGTTGAAGTAGGAACTAAAAATATAATGAGTGTTAATGTTCCAGAAATGAATTTCCATAGACAACTTGAGGGAGATGAAGGAAGTATATTTCCATATGGATTTGCAAGTACATCATCTGAACTAGATGATTCAATAGCGAAGCTTTATGGAATATTACCAAAGTTATTAGAATTAGCAGAAGTAGAAAAATCAACTCAACTTATGGCTGATGAAATAGAAAAGACTAGAAGAAGAGTTAATGCTCTTGAATATATGACTATTCCTTCATTACAAGAAACTATAAAGTATATAAGAATGAAGCTTGATGAAAATGAAAGAGGAGCTTTAACTAGATTAATGAAAGTTAAAGATATGATACAAGCAAGAAATTAAAAGCGTCCCCTATAAATAGGGGCGTTTTTTATTTAGTATGATAAACGTAACTGTTTTGTAATTGATAATCCAAGCTATTAATAGTATAATAAGATAATGATTTAATTAACATAATAAATAAGTAGCATTTGAGAGTTAAGGAGTAAATTATGCAATATATACTATCTTTTATATTAGCATTTTTAATAGTTTATTTAATAACACCATTTTTAATTAAACTATCTTTTAGATATAGTTTTACAGATAAACCAACTAAAAGGAAAAAACATAGGGGCGAAACTCCACTTTGTGGTGGGTTATCTATGTTTATAGGTTTTTTTATAGTATATTTTACAGTTAATAATTATACACCATTAAGAGAAAAAATTTGGATATTAATAGGAGCATCATTAATTTTATTAATAGGATTAATAGATGATAGTTTTAAAACTAGAGGAAAAGAGTTTCCTATATATCCAAGATTAATAGTTCAATTATTAGCAGCATTTATTATATTTAAAGCTGGAATAGTTTTTAGAGGATTTATGAATCCATTTACAGGAGTGTACATACAATTATCAGGTTCAATACAATTTTTGCTTACAATTACATGGATATTTGGAGTAACAACAGTTATAAATTGGTCCGATGGTATGGATGGATTAGCTGGAGGATTATCATTAATATCATCTATAACATTTGCAGGGGCAGCAATAATATTAAAACAAAGTGAATCTGTTAATATGTCATTAATAGTATCTGGAGTAACTTTAGGATTTTTACTATATAATAAGTATCCAGCAAAGATATTTATGGGGGATTCAGGAGCAAATTTCTTAGGGTTTATTTTAAGTATAATAGCACTAGATGGAGCTTTTAAACAAGCTACCTTAATGAGTTTATTTATACCTATTTTAGCGCTTGCAATACCTATTTTTGATAATATTTTTGTTATAGTAAAAAGATTTTTAGAGGGAAAGCCTGTATACCAAGCAGATAGAAGTCAAATTCACTATAGGCTAGAAGCAAAGGGGTTTACTCCTAAACAAGTAGTAACATATATTAATATGGTTAGTTTAGCATTTAGCGCCATATCAATAATATTATTATTGATAAAAAAGTAATGAAACTTAAAAATAAATATAACATGGAGCTCCATAGGAGTTCTTTTTTTATATAGAAATTTAAAATATAAATTGTAAAAAGATTTAAATTAATTAAATTAAAAGCTATATAGAGAAAGTTATAAATACGTTGACTCGCAAATATTTAAATGATATTATATTGAGAAATATCTAAAAGGGGGCGGAATATATGTATAGAGGTAAAATGGTTAAATTAAGGGCTTATAAGGAAGAAGATGTAGAAAGAGCAACACAATTTATAAATGATGAAGAAGTTAAAAAGCTTTTGGATTCTAATGTTCCTTTTCCAATTACTAAGTTGCAAGAAGAGGAATGGATAAAAAGTAGAAAAGCAGGAGGAGACTTCACTTATGATTTTGCAATTGAAGATATAAAAAGTGGTAAATATATAGGTGGGTGTAGTATTAATGAGTTGGATATAAAAAATAGAAATTGTGTAATAGGTATAATGATTGGCGATAAAGAGTACTGGAGCAAGGGATATGGAAGTGATGCTTTAAGAACTCTGCTGAAATTTATATTCGAAGAAATAAATATGAATAAAGTAAAGTTAAAAGTATTTTCTTTTAATGATAGGGGTATAGCATGTTATAAGAAGATTGGATTTAAGGAAGAGGGCATATTAAAGAAAGAGCTATATAGAAATGGAAGCTATCATGATGAAGTACTTATGGCTATATTTAAAGAAGAGTTTTTAAAAACAGTAAATTAATAATAAAACATTTTAATATACATTCAAATAAATAAATTTTAAAGCTGTGTCTTAGGCAAATTGTCATTAAGATATAGCTTTTTTATTTTTTAAAAGGAGAATAAAATAGATATAAAAGAATATAAATTTTTAGTGTGATATAAATAACAATATCTAATCTTATATATTTAAAAATAATAAAAAATATGTTACCATTTAATTAGTTAAAATATTTAGAAAATTTACAAAATTAAGAAAAATGAAGTGGGGGAGATAATTTGAAAGATATATGTGGCAAATTTAAAGATTTAGAATTATTTATCCAAGAGGGAAATAATGATGAAAGCTCACTAATTGCTGTATTACATCACGCACAAGGATTATATGGATATCTTGGAAGAGAGGTACAGGAATATATAGCGGAGAGATTAAAGATACCTACATCAAAGGTCTATGGTGTAATAACATTTTATTCTTATTTCTCTACAGAGCCAAAAGGAAAATATGTAATAAGTATTTGTACTGGAACTGCATGCTTCGTAAGAGGTGCTTGTGACATCTTAGAAGACTTTAAAAAAATATTAGGAATAAAAGAAGGAGAAACAACATCAGATGGACTATTTACATTAGATACATTAAGATGTGTTGGATCATGTGCAATTGCGCCTGTAGTTCTTGTAAATGATAAGGTATATGGATACTTTACTAAGCCTCAAGTAAATGAATTAATAAATAATTTAAGGGAGCAAGGTTAGTATGGAAAGAGTAGTTAATTATAGTAATTTATTAGAAAAGGTTGAGAAATGTAAAAGAAATATAGAGGTTAGACAAAATCCTGATAAATTTAATAAAGGTGATATAAAAGAAAGGCATATACTTATTTGTGGTGGACCAGGCTGTAAAGCATCAAATGCAGATAATATTTTAAGAGCATTTAATGAAGAAATATCTAGATTAAATTTAGAAAATGATATAAAAGTAATAATGACAGGATGTTTTGGATTTTGTGCAAAAGGGCCAGTAATAGAAATTATGCCTGATAGAGTATTTTATATAAAAGTAACAGAGGAAGATGTTAAAGAAATAATAGAAAGCCACATATTAGAAGGCAGAGTTGTTGATAGGTTACTTTATGAAAATGAAGAAACGAAAGAAAGAATAAAAATAAAAGAAGAAATTCCTTTTTATAAGAAGCAAGTGAAAATAGCATTAAAAAATTGTGGAGTTATAGATCCTGAAAATATGGAAGATGCATTAGCAGTTGGAGCTTACACAGCATTAGGGAAAGTTATTACCACTATGACTCCAGAAGAAGTTGTAAAAGAGATAAGTGAATCAGGTCTTAGAGGAAGAGGGGGCGGTGGATTCCCAACAGGTAGAAAGTGGGAAACTGCGAGACGAGCTATTGGAGATATAAAATACGTAATTTGTAATGCTGATGAAGGAGATCCAGGAGCCTTTATGGATAGAGCTATTTTAGAAGGAGATCCAAATTCAGTTCTTGAGGCAATGGCTATTTGCGGTTACGCTACTGGAGCAAACAATGGATATATATATATAAGAGCAGAATATCCATTAGCTGTTCAGAGACTGAAAATAGCAATAGGTCAAGCGAGGGAGCTTGGATTATTGGGGAATAATATATTGGATACAGGCTTTGATTTTGATATTGAAATTAAGTATGGAGCAGGTGCCTTTGTATGTGGAGAAGCAACTGCCTTAATACATTCAATTGAAGGATTAAGAGGAGAGCCTACAATGAAGCCACCAAGAACATCAGAAAAAGGATTGTGGCAAAGACCTACATGTGTTAACAATGTAGAAACTTTTGCGAATATTAGTCAAATAATTAACAATGGAGCAAAGTGGTATAGATCAATAGGAGCTGAAAAATCAGCTGGAACAAAGGTATTTGCTTTAGCAGGTAATATTAATAATGTTGGTCTTGTAGAAATCCCAATGGGAATTCCTTTAAGAGACATAGTATATGAAATTGGAGGAGGAATATTAGGAGATAAAAATCTAAAAGCCATACAAACTGGTGGACCGTCAGGTGGATGTATTCCAAAAGAATATCTAGATTTGCCTATAGAATATGATACTTTAACATCAATTGGTTCAATGATGGGATCTGGTGGAATGATAGTAATGGATGAAGATAACTGCATGGTTGATATAGCAAAATTTTATTTGGAGTTTAGTGTAGATGAATCCTGTGGTAAGTGTACCCCTTGTAGAATAGGAAATAAGAGAATATTAGAATTATTAAAGAAAATTACAGAGGGAAATGCTGTGGAAGAGGATTTAAAAAAACTTAAAGAACTATGTGAAGTGGTTAAGGATGCATCACTTTGTGGATTAGGAGAAGCAGCACCAAATCCAGTTTTAAGTACTTTAAAGTTTTTTGGTGAAGAATATAAGCATCATGTAGTGGAAAAGACTTGTATAGCAGGAGTTTGTAAAGGATTAGTTAAATATGGAGTTACAGATGATTGTATAGGATGTACAAAATGCTTAAGAGCATGTCCTGTATTAGCTATTAAAGGAAAGGTTAGAGAAAAGCATGTAATTGATGTTAAGAAGTGTATAAAATGTGGTTTGTGTTACGAGGCATGTCCGGCTAAAGCTATAATAAAAACAAGCTTAGGAGGTGAAAATTAAAATGGTAAGTATAAAGGTTAATGGTATAGATTTAGAAGTTGAAAAAGGGACAAGTATTTTAGATGCATCAAAAAAGTTAAATATCAACATTCCAACATTATGTCATATGTATATGGCGGATGGAAATACAAGAAATTGTAAGGGAACTTGCAGAGTATGTTTAGTTGAAGTAGAAGGCTGGGAAAGATTAGTTCCTTCTTGTGCAACAGAAGTAAAAAACGGTATGTCAATTAAGACTAGTTCTCTTAAAGCAATTAAAGCAAGGAGAACTATTACAGAATTATTGTTATCAAATCACTCAAAGGACTGTCTAGATTGTGACAGAAATACAAATTGTGAACTACAAAAATTAGCAGCAGATTTAGGTATTAATGATGATAGGTATGAAGGTGAATGTGTAAATTTTGATTTAGACATTTCAGATGGATTTATAAGAGATAGAGAAAAATGTATATTATGCAGAAGGTGTGTAACTACTTGCAATGAGGTGCAGAGAGTACACGCTATAACAGTTGCGGATAGAGGATTTGGAACTAATATTTCAACATTTTCAAATGATCCTATAAGAGATACTAACTGTACTTATTGTGGACAATGCGTAGCAGTATGTCCAACTGGTGCATTAAGAGAGAAAAGTGACTATAAGAAGCTTTGGGAAATTTTAAATGATTCTAATAAATATGTTATTGCTCAAATTGCACCAGCTGTAAGATCGGCTATTGCAGAAGAGTTTGGGCTACAATCAGGAGAGTTATCTACTGGCAAAATTATAAGTGCATTAAAGATGTTGTCATTTAATGAAGTGTTTGATACTAATTTTGCAGCAGATTTAACGATAATGGAAGAAGCAAATGAATTTATAGAAAGATTTACAATAGGAGAAAACTTACCACTTATAACTAGCTGTTGTCCAGCATGGGTAAATTATGCTGAAAACAATTATTCAGAAAATATGAATCTTGTATCAAGTTGTAAATCTCCTCAACAAATGTTTGGTGCTATAGCTAAAAATTATCTTCCACAAGAGCTTTCAATAAAAAGAGATGATTTATTTGTAGTATCAATCATGCCTTGTATAGCCAAGAAGTTTGAAGCAAATAGACGGGAAATGATTAGTAATGAAGGCATAAAGGATGTAGATTTAGTTATAACTACAAGAGAACTTGCTAAGATAATAAAAGAAAGTGGAATAGATATAAAAAATTTACCAGATGCAGAATTTGATAATCCATTAGGAGTATCAAGTGGAGCAGGAAGTTTATTTGGAACTAGTGGAGGTGTTATGGAAGCTGCCCTTAGAACATCTTATGAATGGATAACAGGAAAAACATTAGAAAAAATAGATTTTGAAAATGTTAGAGGGTTAGAGGGACTTAAAGAGGCTACAATAAGCTTAAATGGCAGAGATATTAATGTAGCTGTTGTCAGCTCCCTTGGAAATGCTAAAAAAATAATGGACGAAATAAAAAATGGAAAATCGAAATATCATTTCATAGAAGTTATGGCTTGCCCAGGTGGATGTATTGATGGTGGAGGACAACCGTTTATAAAATCTGATAGAGAGATATTAAAAAGAAGGATGAATGCTATATATAATGAAGATAAAAATAAGAAAATAAGAAAAGCACATGAAAATCCTATGATAGATAAGTTGTATAAAGAATATTTACAAAAGCCAAATAGTTATATAGCGCATCATATATTACATGTAAATTATAAAAAATAAGATATTATTAAATATAGTGAAAGGTAGAAAGGAAAAAAATAATAATGCTTAAATAAAAAAAGGAAACTATAGGTTTCCTTTTTTATTACAATAAAATCAGTAAAAAACAAAATACGAGTAAAAATATCAAAAAAAGCGTTTTAGCTGAAAAAAGTATGGAAAAGACTAACAATTGATAGTATAATTATTGTAGTCAAAAAGATACAGCGCTATAAATAATTAGGAATAATTTACAATAAAACTTTATAATTATAGATATAGAAAGGATAAGATATGATAGAAACTATATTAATTTCATTCATATTTTGTAAAATAAAAGGCTTTAAATTAAAACCTTTATTTAAAAGTTGGTCAATATATCCAGTAATGGTAATGGAGCTAATTTATTTAATCGTACAGATTAATATTTTTATGGAAAATTATGTTGTAATAAACTATGTTGGTATATTAAAAACTCTATACTTATGTTCTTACTTACCATTAATATTCACATATAAGCAGTATATAGCAGCCATAATAGGATCAGTATTTGTTATAATTGGAGGAATATTAAATGATATAGCAATTTGGGCTAATAATGGATATATGCCGGTATTTCCTACAATTTCATATTTTACTGGATATGCAAAGCCAGACGCCTTTAATAAGGTAAATGATATACATATATTGGGTGACTCTACAACGAAATTAAAACCTTTAACAGATATATTTGATATAGGATATAGTGTGCTTAGTGTTGGAGATATCTTTATTAGGTTATATATTTTCATAATAATATATAATGTAGTAAAATTATTAAATAAATCAAAAGAAGAAAAAATAAGTGTTTTGTAAAGGAGACAAAAGATGCTAAGGTTACAGCCAATAGAATTTTTTTTAAGAGCAATACCAGAAGGATTTTTATTTATATTTGCTATATATGTATTTTCTAAAGAGATGATAGATAAAAGAAAATATGTTATTTCAAGTATTATATATAGCACAGCTATATTTCTAATTAGAATGTTACCTATAAACTACGGAGTACATACAATATTGGCGGTATTATTTTTATTATTTTTAACTATAACATATAATAATATAGATGTTATAAAAACAATGAGTAGTACAATAATAATATTTATAGTTCAATTTTTATCAGAAGGAATAAATATGTTGATAATTCAATTTTTGCCTGATATTGACCAGTTATTTAAAGATCCAGTACTTAAAACTATTTTGGGATTACCATCCTTAATTATTGCAAGTTTAATTACATATATTTTTTATAAAAAAATTAATAAGAAAGATGTATTGAAAGATGTATGATGTTGAAAAATTATCAAGAGATATAACTCACAACTTAAAGAATAAATTAAATTTAGACTATGAAAAATCAGTAGTTGTAGAATATGGATTATATGCCTTTTTTCACATGATGATATCAATTATATTAGTAGCAGTAATAGGTGCTATATTTAATGTTATGATTGAAGCTTTAATTATATCATTTACAATAAGTATCTTAAGGAAATCATCAGGGGGAGCACATGCAAGTTCGGCTTTAAATTGTGCACTTATAGGGGTAATGGTATCGGTTATTCCTGCAATGATTGTTACTAAATATATACTAAATATTAATTATTTGGTATTAATTGGGTTAATGGTATTTATATCAACTAGTATAATAATTTATAAATTAGCACCAGTAGATAGCCCTAACAAGCCAATAAAGAAACAGGAAAAAATTAAAAGATTAAAAAAAGGATCAATTATTACATTACTAATCTATATGTTTATAGTAGAATTAAACATAGCTATATATTATTTTAATAAAAGTAATATATCTCTAGTATATTCATTGTGTATTTATATAGGAATAATATGGCAAGTATTTACTCTCACTAAATTAGGTCATACAGTAGTTAATTTAATGGATTCTTTTTTTATAAAGTTATTAAGTGTAAAAGGAGGGAGAGAAAGTGAAAAAGTTAAATAATAAGGTATTAATGGCAATAGCTGCATTTGCTACAGTTATAGCTTCAACAGTTGCAACATCAGCATGTTGGTGGTGTTCATACCAACCAGAAGAGCCAAAATGTTTAAGGGATGAGTAGAATTCAAATAAAGATCGGGAAACCGATCTTTATTTGGAGTAGATTGAGGTGATGACTATGAAAAGTGTTAAGAATAATAGATTAAAACAGATAAATGATATGGTTTCAATAGTAAAATTAGCAGCTTTAATGTTTACTGGAATCATATTTTTTGAGTATTTTTTTGATGAGAATAAGCTTTATTCAGATGTAGTTTATACTCAATATTCTTCTATGACTGTATTTATTGCAGGCTTAATTCTATTATTTATATATTTTATATGGTCTGTTTCTTCCAATAATAAGTTCAATAAGAAAAATTATAAATACAAGATCTGGATTGAGAATATAGCATTTACTATAATATTTTTTGCTACCATAATATTTTCAGGTGCAAATGAAAGTGAGTATAAGTTTATATTTTTATTTATAATAACTAGTGCAACAATACAATCTGGGCTAAAGAATGGTATAGCTATTGCAATAATATCTTCAGTATCAATACTTATAATGGATATATTATGTATGCCTAAAGTTTTAGTTAATAAAAATTTCCAAAATGATTTAATATTATCAGGAATATTTCTCCTTACAGCATGGACTTTAGGCTTTTATGTTAAAATTGAAGGAGAACATATAAGTAGATTAGAAGAGCTTGTAAATAAAGACGGATTAACAGGAGTATTTAATCATAGGTATTTTCATGATACATTAAAAGAGAAAATAACATTATCAGAGAAATTAAAAGAAAAGATTTCTATGATATTTGTTGATATAGATTATTTTAAACATTACAATGACCTATACGGACATCAAAAAGGTGATGAAGTTTTAAGATGTATAGGAAGTATATTAAAGAAAAATATAAGAGAGCATGATATTGTAGCTAGATATGGTGGAGAAGAATTTGCAATAATATTACCTAATACTACTGAAGAAGAGGCAATATTAGTTGCAGATAATATAAGGCATATTATAGAAACTACTAAGTTTTATGGAGAGGAAAATCAACCAAGAGGATCATTAACAGCTTCTATGGGAGTTTCTGTTTATCCAGATAAAGCTAAAAATGATGTAGATCTTATAAAAAGTGCTGATGATGCTCTATATAGAGCTAAATTTTTTAATAAAAATAGAGTTGAAACATATACATCAATATTAGATGAATTAAAAAATGATATTGATGAAAAAGACATAGAGTTAGTTACATCAATTAAAACACTTATAAGCGTTATTAATGCTAAGGATAAATTTACATATGGTCACTCGGAGAGAGTAGTATTATACAGTAGATTATTAGCAGAAAAATTAAATCTAAACAAAATAGATAAGGATACACTAATATATGGAGCCTATATGCATGATATAGGTAAAATAAATATATCTCAAGAAATATTAATGAAAAAGATGCCACTAACATCTGAAGAGTGGGAGATAATAAAGCAACATTCAGAAAATGGTGTTGAAATTATTAAACCAGTTAAATCATTAGAAAAGATGATACCAATTATACTACATCATCATGAAAAGTATAATGGTATGGGGTATCCAAGAGGGCTAAAAGGTGAAGAGATACCTTATTTAGCAAGAGTACTTACAGTAGTAGATAGTTTTGATGCAATGACATCAAATAGACCTTATAATAAGAGAAAAACTTATGATGAAGCTATTATAGAATTAAGAAAGTGTAGTGGAAGTCAATTTGACTCAATTATTGCAGAAAAGTTTATAGAAGTAATACAAGAAAATAAAGATAAATTAGATAGTTTAATTTAAGTGGGAGGAAAATGCTTCTCACTTTTATTTTATATAATTTAAAAATAGAAAATATATAAGATACCTAATTATAGGATTTATTAATATATGCTAAAATATAATAAGAATATATTTTAAGAGAGGTAAGGCTAATGAGAATAGGGATAATTGGTTTGGGAAACATATGTGAAAAAGCTTATCTTCCTGTTATTACGGCTATAGAGGGAATAGAAATAGTTTTTTGCACTCGTAATAAGGAAAAGTTAAATAGTTTATCAAAGAAATATAGAGTAAGTGAAGCGGTATCTACAGTAGATGAATTAATTAGCAGGAATATTGATGCTGCTTTCGTTCATACATCAACAGAAAGCCATGTTAATATAATAGAAACGCTTTTAAAAAATAATATTCATGTTTATGTTGATAAACCTATAAGTTACAGTTATGAAGACAGTATAAGAGTTTCTAAATTGGCAAAAGATGCAAATAAAATATTAATGGTAGGATTTAATAGAAGATTTGCACCTATGTACTCAAATCTAAAAAACTATGTTAATCCTTCAGTTATTAAACTAGAGAAAAACAGAGTAAATAGTCCGAAGGATTCAATAGTATTTGTTTTAGATGATTTTATTCATGTTATAGACACACTAAGGTTTTTATCAAGTGATGATATAGAAACAATAAATGTAAATGGATCGAAAAAAGATGGATTAATTTATAATTTAGTTGTTACAATGACTACTAAAAATACAACATGTATAGCTATGATGAATAGAGATAGTGGGGCTAATGAAGAAGAACTGGAATATACTTCGTCAGGGAAGAAGGTAATAGTTAAAAATTTAATGGACTCAAAGATATTGATAAATAATGTAGAAGAGAATATAAGATTTAAAGATTGGGATACTATCTTATATAGAAGAGGTTTTGAAAGTATAATAAATGAATTTATAAGGGCTGTAGAATCAGGGATACAGCCAAATCCAACAATAGAAGATGCTTTGAAAACTCATAAAATATGTGATGAAATTTTAAAGAAAATAGATGAAATTCAATAAGGAAGTGAGAGTTCTCTCACTTCCTTATTGAATTTCTATGTGATTATTTTTTAACCTTTTATTTGTATGTTCTTTCATAAGTTGATAAGCAACACTAAAGGTTGGAATTCCAATCAGCATACCAACTAATCCTAAAGTACTTCCGCCAACTAACATGGCAAGCATAACCCAAATTGCAGATAATCCAACAGAATTACCAACTACTCTAGGGTATATTACATTACCTTCAAATTGTTGTAAACATAATATAAATACGATGAACCAAAGTGCTTGTATAGGATTAATTATAAGAATTAAGAATACAGCAGGAATTGTTCCTATAAATGCACCAAAAACAGGAATTAATGCAGTAACTCCAATAAGTACACTAATTAATAAAGCATAAGGCATAGATAAAATATTCATACCTATAAAGCAAAGACTTCCTAATATAAAGGCTTCAATGCATTGTCCAGTTATAAATTTGGAAAAGGTTATATTTGAAAGCCTACCTATGTTTATTATCTTGTCAGCCAAAGGTTTTTTTGTAAAAGCATATAAAAGCTTTTTGAAATTATATATTAAAGTTTCTTTACTAGCCAGCATATAGATTGTTAATACTATAGAAAGAACAAAATTTATAACTCCGCTAGTTATACTTACAGTAGTATTTAATATTCCTGTAAGAGATGTTGTTAGCAATTGTCCAAAAACCTTAAGTAATTCCCTCCAAGTGCTGACTAAAGTATTATATACATTTTCAAGTATTTCAGTTGATGAAGCATATTGATTAATTAAAGCTTCAAATGATTTTATATAGTCAGGAACAGTTTCAAGTAAAGTTGATATACTGGAAACAAGCTGAGGAATAACGAATAAAGCTAAAGCTATTATTAAGCCTATAACAGTAATAAATGTTGCTAAAATAGATAAAGGTCTTTTTAAGCATTTAACAAAACTAGATTTTTGGTTATCTAAAAAATAGAATACTTTATTCTCAAATAACTTCATTGGTAAATTAAGAACAAATGCCATTGCAAAAGCAATTATAAATGGCTTTATAATCCCTAAAATATTTCCGAATGTAGATGATATATACTTTATATTTAAAAGTATAAAGTAAAGAATAATTAAATATGTTCCGAGTAAAATATTTTGTTTAAGTTTATTATTTACTTCTTTCAAATTTACACACCTTTCAATTGTTTGTTAAGAAATATTATACAGATAATATAATTTTAAAACAATAATGTTTTTGACATTAGATATAGATACTAAATCATTTGTAAAATAAAAATATTATATATATAATATTTTATAGAGCATTAAAAATAATGGAGTTGGTATTATGAGTAAAGTAAGAGTAAATAAATTAACAACACTAGCAGATACAAAATATTTAAAGTTATATAATGCAGAATACATAAACAAAAGTGGTACTTTAAGAAATTGGAGCATAGCATCAAGAAAAAATTTAGAAACAATAAATAATAAATTTTTTAATGGTGGAAATGAAACAATAGATGCTGTAGTAATAATTGCAAAGCATATTAGAGAAGAAAAGCTAGTTATAATAAGACAATTTAGAGTACCTATAAATGATTACGTTATAGAACTGCCAGCAGGTCTTATTGATGGAAAAGAAAGCTTTGAGGAAGCAGTAAAAAGAGAGCTAAAGGAAGAAACAGGATTAGATTTAATAGAAATAGATTATACAAAGACAAAAGAAAAGGTATATGTTTCAGTAGGTATGACTGACGAATCAGTTGCACTTGTAAATTGTCTTTGTGATGGTATTATGTCAACTGAAAATTTAGAAGAAGATGAAGATATAGAAGTTATGATGCTCTCAAAGAATGAAGCAAAGGAACTTTTAAATTCTAATGAAAATATAGATGTAAAAGCATTACTAGCAATACAAAATTTCATAATTAGTTAAATTGGAAGTTTGGGTGTTTATTACACCCTTTTTATTTTATATAAATTTATAGCCTTTAAAAATCTTCTTAATTATAAGGATATAGGACTTTTCAGGAATAGAATCTAGAAAAAGAGACAAAATATTAAGGATTATTGTATATAGAGGTGCTGGATATGAAAGCTAAAGATATAAACAATAAAAGAGAATATTTCTATAATTTTGGAATGGATGAAGATATAGTTGAAAATGTAAAAAGTCATCTTAAATATATAAGAGAAAAGGGACATTTTAAAGGAGAAAATAACTTAAAAATATATTATGAAAAATTTAAAGTGAAAAATGAAATAGGCAAAATTATTATTTCTCATGGATTTACAGAGTGTATAGAAAAGTACACAGAAATAATATATTACTTTATAAAAGAAGGATATTCTGTTTTTATAATGGAGCATAGGGGACATGGTAGATCAGGAAACTTAGGTAAAAGACATGAAACTCAAGTTAATGTTGAAGATTTTAATTATTATGTTGATGACTTGAAAAAATTTATAGATAATGTAGTGAAAAAAAGTAATAATATATATTTATATTCTCACTCTATGGGGGGAGCTATAGGTGCAATGTTTTTAGAAAAATACCCAGATTATTTTAAAAAAGCCGTATTGTCTTCTCCAATGCTAGAAATATCAATAGGTAGAATACCTAATTTCTTGGCAAGAATAATTAGTAAAATAGTTATTTTACTAGGTAAGGGAGATGAGTTTATATTTGGGAATATGCCCTTTGAAAGTACTTATGATTTTTTATTTTCACATACATCTAATGAGAACAGGTATAGGAGTTACTATCAAGAAGTAATATGTAATTCAAATATTCAAAGAGGTGGAGGCTCTTTCGTATGGCTATATGAATCACTTAAAGCAATTAAATCTATATTTAAAAAAGAAAATATATCTAAAATAAATATACCAGTTTTAATTTTTCAGGCAGGGAAAGATTCACTAGTTGGCAAAAAGGGAGAGAATAAATTTTCTAAGAAGTGTAAATCCTGTGAATTAGTTAGATTTGAGAATGGAAAACATGAACTTTATTTAGAAAATGACGATATACTAATTCCATATATAGAAAAAATATTTGATTTTTTAAAAGATAAAACTTATTAATATATGAAATTAGTAAAATAATAAAGCAGTTATCTAAATGAAACAGGATATATAAAGAAATATTCCTGTTTTTATTATAAAGAGTATTATTACTATTAAAATATGATATTATATAATTTGTAAGGAGGTATACTACAATGCATGATATACTAATGTTAAAAAATAAAAGTGGAAGTACAGTAAAAGCAAGTCACAAAGTGCTTGATTTAAGTTATATAGAAGAAATAATGAAATTACAAGACATAATAATGGAAGACCTAGAAGATAAGCAATTATATGCTCCAACTGATAAAGAAGAATTTATAGAGTATTTCGAAAAGGGAGCAAAAGTAATAGGATATTTAGATGAAAAAGATGATTTAATTGCAATGGCAGTTTATATAAAAAAAGGATATGAAAAAGGAAACTATGGTTATGATTTAGACTTAGAAGGTGAAAGGTTGCTTGATGTAGGACAAGTTGAATCAACTGTAGTTAGAAGTGACTATAGAGGTAATGGGCTTCAAAAAATACTTTGTGGGAAGGTTGAAGATATAGCAAGAAATGAAAAAGTTAAGCTATTAACGTCAACAGCATCACCATATAATAAATATAGTGTGAATACATTTAAAAATTTGGGATATGAAATTAAAAGAGATAAAATTAAATATGGTGGACTAAGAAGATATGTATTAGTAAAAGAATTATAGATAATATGGAGGAGAATATGAAGAGTAAATTTGATTCCTTTGAAATGGCCATGTTAATAAAAGAGATATATGCAAATACAATGAATATAATAAGTAGTAGCCTAAAAGATAGTGGATTAACCCATCAGCAGATAATGGTTATAAAAATAATTGGACATAACAAGGAAGTTACAATTTCACAACTTTGTGAAGAAATGTCTTTAGCAAAAGGAACAGTCTCAGGAATTGTACAGAGGTTAGAGTTAATGGGATATGTTGAGAAAATAAAACATGAAGGAGATAAAAGAAATACTTATGTTAGATTTTCTAGTAAAGGGTTAGAATTTGCTAAAGAATTTAGAAGTAAAATAAACGAAAGCTTTGATAAGGTGTTTGATAGTTTTACTGATGAAGAAGGGCAAAGAGTAATGGAGGAGTTAAGAAGGATAAAAAATAAAATAAAAAATATTCAATAAGATATATTAGTATTTAACTAATTTATCTTATTGACATATTTCTATTTAAAGATTATAATAGTTTGCATACGAACTAAATAGTTTGTGTGCAAACTAAAGTTGGAGGGATGAAAAATGGATTCAAAATTAATTTTGGCTATAGTAACAATAACATTAGCTCTAGTATTTTATACAATAGGAGTATTTGGAGAAAGGAAAGCAAAAAGCTTAGAAAAAAAGCATGTCATAATTTTTTGGCTAGGTCTAATTTTTGATACATTAGGAACATTAACAATGAGTAAAATAGCACAAGAAGGAATAAAAGAGGCATCTAATATTTCTCAAACAATACATGGTATTACTGGAGCATTAGCTATAGTATTGATGTTATTTCATGCTGGATGGGCAACATGGGTTTTATATAAAAATGATGAAAAGAAAAAAGCTACATTTCATAAATTTAGTATTACAGTTTGGTTAGTTTGGTTAGTACCTTATGTAGTTGGTATGATAATAGGAATGATGTAAAAGTAAGGCTTATTCGTTTGAATAAGCCTTTATTTTATAAGAAAATAAAAAGTAGAAAAATTAAGATAATAAAAGTTATTAAATAATAATTAGGAATTATAAGTCAAATTAAAAAAAATATTAGTTGATTAAATCTGAGCAGTTTAGTATGATATAATTAATTCAGAGTGAACTAATAAGAATTAAATAAACTTAAATATAAATAAACTTAAATATAAAATTAAGGAGATGTAAATATGAGTGATGTTTTATTAAATATAGATGGGTTAAAGACAGCGGTAGAAGGAAAGGAAATATTAAAGGGGTTAAATTTAAAAATAAAAAAAGGTGAAATACATGTAATTATGGGACCAAATGGTGCTGGAAAGTCAACACTAGCAAATACATTAATGGCTCATCCAAAATATAAGCAAGTTGAGGGCGAAGTTACATTCGAGGGTGAGGATATTACAGAACTTAAAACTGATGAAAGAGCGAAAAAAGGATTATTTTTATCATTCCAACATCCAGAAGAAGTTCCAGGAATAACTGTTGAAAACTTTATAAGAAGTGCTAAAACAGCAAAGGACGGACAATTACTTAAATTCTTAAAGTTTGATAAAGACTTAAAGAATAATATGAAAGAGTTAAAAATAGATAATGAATATGCAAAAAGATACCTGAATGTAGGTTTCTCAGGTGGAGAAAAGAAGAAGAATGAAATTTTACAAATGCTTATGCTAAATCCTAAGCTTGCAATATTAGATGAAACAGATTCAGGATTAGACGTTGATGCTATAAGAATAGTTTCACAAGGGATAAAGATGTTTGCAAATGAAGAAAATGGAGTTTTAATAATAACACATAATACTAAGATACTTGAAAATTTAAAAGCTGATTACGTTCATGTTTTAGTTAATGGAAAAATAGTTAAAACAGGAGATGCAACATTAGCTAAAGAAATTGAACAAAATGGATATGAAGCTTTTAAATCAGAAGCAGCAATGTAGTGTGGAGGTGAGCACTTTGGAAATAAAGAAAAAGACTTATGTAGATGATATGGATAGAGGTGTCTACGATGTAAAAAATGAAGACAGATTTGACTTTAAAGCTGATAAAGGATTAACAAAAGAAATCGTAGAAACTATATCCAAAGAAAAAGATGAACCAGAATGGATGAGAGAATTTAGATTAAAATCTCTTGATATATATAATAAAATTAAGCTTCCAACTTGGGGACCATCATTAGATGAGTTAGATATGAATAATATAGTTACTTATGTTAGACCAAAATCAAAGCTTAATGAAAACTGGGAAGAGGTTCCAGAAGATATTAAGAAGACTTTTGATCTTTTAGGAATACCAGAAGCAGAAAAAAAATCATTAGCTGGAGTTGGAGCACAATATGATTCAGAGGTTGTTTATCACAGTATAAGAGAAGATCTTGTTAAGCAAGGTGTAATCTATACAGATATGGAAACTGCAGTTAAAGAATACGAAGATATAGTTAAAGAGTACTTTATGAAATGTGTTGCACCAAGTGATCATAAGTTTGCTGCACTTCATGGAGCAGTATGGTCAGGTGGATCATTTGTATATGTACCAAAAGGTGTTAATGTGGATATACCACTGCAATCTTATTTTAGATTAAATTCACCAGGTGCAGGACAATTTGAACATACTTTAATAATAGTTGAAGAAGGAGCTACTCTTCACTTCATAGAAGGATGCTCAGCACCTAAATATAATATGACTAACCTTCATGCCGGATGTGTTGAGTTATTTGTAAAAGAAGGAGCTACTCTTAGATATAGTACAATTGAAAACTGGTCAAAGAATATGCTTAATTTAAATACAAAGAGAGCAATAGTTGAAAAGAACGGAAGAATAGAATGGGTATCAGGATCATTTGGATCAAAGATATCAATGCTTTATCCTATGAGTATTTTAAGAGGTGAAGGAGCAAGAGCCGAGTTTACAGGAGTATCTTTTGCTGGTAAAGGACAAAACTTGGACACTGGAGCTAAGATAATTCATGCAGCACCAAATACTTCTTCAACAATAAACTCAAAATCTATTTCTAAAAATGGTGGAGAAGCTACTTATAGAGGAGTTGTAAAAGTAAATGCAAATGCATACAACTCTAAGTCTGTAGTATCATGTGAATCATTAATGTTAGATAATTTATCTAAATCAGATACTATACCAGTTATAGATTTAATGAACGATGATGTTGAAATAGGACATGAAGCTAAAATAGGTAAAATAAGTGATGAAGCTATATTCTATCTAATGAGCAGGGGAATAAGCGAAGAAGAAGCTAAATCAATGATAGTAAGAGGATTCGTAGAGCCTATATCAAAAGAATTACCGCTAGAATATGCAGTAGAAATGAATAATTTAATTAAGCTTGAATTAGAAGGGAGCATTGGATAATGGTTAATGATTTAAAATTTAATAACTTAAATAAGACTCCTGTAAGAACAAAAAGCTGGTTAAATGTTAATGATGTAACATTAAGAGATTATAAAGCTCCTGAAATAGGAAACTTTAATAATGTTAAAATAACTGGTGAATATTTAGAAGGAGTAACAATAGAAAAGCTGAATAAGGAAAATGTATTTCCATTAAATAAGAAGTTTATCTATGGAGTTTCAGATGAAATAGTAAGCCAAGGTGAAATAGAATTTAACCAAGGCTATATAATAAATATAGATAAAAAGGCAAAAATAGAAGAGCCAATAATAATAGAATTTAATATGGATAAAGATAACAATACATTAGTTGATAACATATTACTAGTTGCAGAAGAAGAATCATCTGCAAAAATAATAGTAAAATACAATTCTTTAGATGATAGTGAAGGATACCATAACGGAGTATGTAAGATTTTTAGCAAGAATAATAGCAATATTCAAGTTGTTAAAGTTAATTTATTAAATAACAATACTATGAATTTAGATTCAAATCTTTCTGATGTTGGATACAATGGTAAAGTTGATTTTGTTTCAATAGATTTAGGTGGAAGAAACAGTATTACAAACTATCATGGTGATTTACTTGAAGATAGTTCAGAGTCATCACTTAGCTCAATTTACCTAGGTGGAGATAAGAAGATTATAGATATGAATTATGTTATGACTCATAAAGGAAGAAGAAGTAAATCAGAAATAACAACTAAGGGAGCATTAAAAGGAGAAGCAAATAAAATATTCAGAGGAACTCTTGATTTTAAAAGAGGAGCTTCAAGAAGTGTTGGAGTTGAAGATGAATATTGTATGATATTATCTCCAAAGGTAAAGGGAAAAGCACTTCCATTACTACTTTGTGAAGAAGATGATGTATCTGGAGAACACGCAGCAGCTTCAGGTAAAATAGATGAAGGAAAACTATTCTACTTAATGAGTAGGGGATTTAGCTATAATGATGCTAGAAGAGTTATTATAGAAGGAGCATTTAACCCTATAATAGATAAAATAGAGAATGAAAAAACAAGGGAAGAAATTCTTGCTTCTATAAAGGAATGTTTAGATAATGAATAATAAAGATTTTTTTAAGGATTTTCCTACTCTAAATATAGAGAAAAATGGAAAAAGAATAGTTTATTTAGATAGTGCTGCAACTACACAAAAGCCAAAGGAAGTAATAGAGGCTATAAAAGAATATTACGAAAAATTTAATGCGAATCCACATAGAGGAGCATATGATTTAAGTGTTGCTGCTACAGAAGCTTATGATGAAGCAAGGGAAAAGGTTAAGAAATTTATAAACTCAAAATATAGAGAAGAAATAATCTTTACTAAAAATGCTACAGAAGCATTCAATCTTTTAGCAATGTCATATGGAATGAACTTTATAAATGAAGGTGATGAGATAGTAATTTCAATTGCAGAACATCACTCTAATTTGATTCCATGGCAACAAGTAGCAAAAACTAAAGGTGCAATTCTAAAATATATGTACACTGATGAAAATGGTGAACTTACAGAAGAAGAAGTAAAAAGCAAAATTACTGATAAAACTAAATTAGTAAGTATAACGCATGTATCTAATGCTTTAGGTACAGTTAATCCAGTAAAAGAAATTGCAGAATATGCACATTCAAAAGGAGCTGTAGTTATAGTTGATGGAGCGCAAAGTGTTCCACATATGAAGGTAGACGTAAGAGATATAAATGCAGACTTTTTAGTAATTGCAGGACATAAGTTATTAGCTCCTATGGGTATAGGAGTATTATATGGTAAAAAAGAATTACTAGAAAAAATGCCACCTTTAATGTTTGGTGGAGATATGGTAGAGTATGTATATGAACAAGAAACTACATTTAATGTATTACCATATAAATTTGAAGCAGGAACTCAAAATGTTGAAGGTGCAGTAGGATTATCAAAAGCAATAGATTACTTAAATAATATAGGTATGGAAAATATAGAAAAAATAGAAAAAGAATTAATGTCTTATGCTTTAGAAGAAATGAATAAGCTACCATATGTAAAAGTTTATGGACCAAGAGAAGTTGAAAAAAGAGGTGGAGTTTTATCCTTTGAAATAGAAGGAGTTCATCCTCATGATGTAGCATCAATATTTGATACTTTTGGTGTTTGTATAAGGGCTGGTAATCACTGTGCACAACCTCTAATGAGATATATGGGAATAAATGCAACATCTAGAGCAAGTATATACTTTTATAATACAAAAGAAGATGTTGATAGATTAGTAGAAGCAGTAAAGCAAGCATATGATATGTTTGCAAAATGGAGGTAATATTAATGGATTTAAATGCTATATATACAGAACTTATAATGGAACATAGCACTTCAAGACATAATAGAAGAAAGCTAGAGAATCCAGACCTATGTGAAAAAGGCCATAATCCAAGTTGCGGTGATGAAATAACTTTAGAGCTAAAATTAAATGGAGATATTATAGAAGATTTAGCATTTACTGGTCAAGGATGTGCAATATCTCAAGCATCAACATCAATGATGATAGATTTAATAAAAGGAAAAAATAAGGAAGAAGCATTGAGCATTGTAGAGACATTTATTGGAATGATAAAAAGAGAAATAAATGATGAAGATGAGCTTGAAGCTTTAGAAGATGCTATAGTTCTTAAAAATATATCAAATATGCCAGCTAGAGTAAAATGTGCAGTACTTGCTTGGCATACACTAAAGGAAGCTTTTGGAGAAGAAAGCTAATAAAAGGTTAGGAAACTTTTGATTTCCTAACCTTTTATTATAGACATATGTAATAATCATTAGTTTTAGAAGATATAGATTAATATATATAAGTATTTTATAATAATTTAAAAAATTAAGACTATTTAATCTGTAGTGTTAAAAATACGTATTTGAAAGAACAAGCTTTTATATGATAGAATTATCTCACTATATTTTAAATTTAAGGAGAATGAATAAATGGAAGGAAGTCCCGGGAGTAGTTTTATTTTAATTCTGATATTAGTAATTATTAATGCATTTTTTGCATCAGCAGAAATGGCAATAGTATCATTAAATAAAACCAAAATAAACATATTAGCAGAGGAAGGAAATAAGAAGGCAGGATTATTAAGAAACATACTAAAAGAGCCGAATAATTTCTTATCTACAATACAGGTTGGAATAACATTTGCAGGTTTCTTTGCATCTGCATCAGCTGCAACATCAATTTCAGTTGGATTTGCAAACATATTAAAGGAAGTTAATATTCCTTATAGTGAAAGTATTGCATTAGTTATAACAACAGTAGTTATTTCATATATAACACTAGTTCTTGGGGAATTAGTACCTAAGAGAATAGCACTTCAAAATTCAGAAAAGGTTGCAATGTTTTCTATAAAAACAATAATTTTAATATCAAAAATAACTAAACCATTTATATGGTTTTTATCATTTTCAACTAACCTTATTCTTAAGATTTTTGGATTTAAAACAGAGGGAATTGAAGAACGAATATCTAGAGAAGAGATTAGAAGCTTAATAGAAATTGGCGAAGAAAATGGTGCTATAAATCAAGTTGAAAGAGAAATGATAGATGGAATAATCGAATTTGATGATACTACAGCTAAAAAAATAATGACACCAAGAACAGAAACGTTTTTATTAGATGTAGATGATGATATTAGAGATTGTATTAAAATTATCTTAGATGAAAACTTCTCAAGAATACCTGTATATGAAGAAGAAATAGATAATATTATAGGTATATTGCACATGAAGGATTTATTTGCAAGTATCGTTGAAAAAGGTATAGATAATGTAAAAATAAGAGATCTAATAAAAGAGCCATGTTTCTTTATTGAAACAAAGAGCATAGATGACGTATTTAAAGAATTAAAAGATAAGAAGGCTTATATAGCTATTTTAATAGATGAGTATGGTGGATTTTCAGGTATAGTAACAATGGAAGACATCATAGAAGAAGTAATGGGAGAGATCCTAGATGAGTATGATGATAATCTAGATGTTGAAAAAATAGATGATGAGAATTATATTGTTAGTGGATTAATGACTTTATCAGATATTAATAATTATTTAGATATAGAATTAGAGTCAGAAGTTGCTGATACAATAGGAGGATTCTTTATCGAAAAACTTGGAGAGATTCCAACTACAACTAAAAATTGTGAGGTAATGGAAGGCGATATAGCATTAAAATTATTAAAGTTGGATGAAAGAAGAATAGATAAGGTTCATTTAATTATAAATAATAAAGACAAAAGTAGAGATAGAAGTGAAATTAAGGAATAAATAGTGTTCTTTTAATGTATAATACTTCTTAGTATTATAAAAAATACTATAAATGAGAGTAATATTACGCAAAAATATTTAGTTCAGATGCATTAAAGTTATATATTTAAAATTCAATTAAATGTGCATAAATTTATTTTATTAAAGCAAAATAAACTTAGTAAAGTAAAGGAGTGTATTTAATTATGAATGAAAAAATAATGTCTTTTAACGATGAGAATGGGAAAAAGATAGATTATGCAATATTAGAGCAAAGGTTAATATGTGGTAACGAGTATGTGGCAATGGCTCCAGTTAAAGACAGATCACATATTGAAATATATAAGATAAAATTTGATAAAGATTGGAATGAAAGCTTAAGTGAGGTAGAATCTCAAAGTGAGATAGATATGTTTAAGCAAGCTTCAAAATTAAAGTTTTAGTATAAAAATAAGTCAGTGTATTCTAGTAATACATTGGCTTATTTTTTAATATTTAGGAAAGTATAAAAGTTTAAAGCTTCGGAAATGTGATTATATAAGACTTTTAGCAATTCAATTTGAAAAAGTAGATTTTGCTTTATACTTTATTTACCTTCAGTTTGTAAGTGGACATATGTAAGTTTGCGTTGACTTGGAGCGGAGCAACGGAATAAGTAAATTTGCATATGTCCACTTTTTTATATAAAGAAAGGTAACAAATAAAATTATTTATGAATAACATAAATTAAAACAATAATTGTAGGAGTAATAAATAATGAATGCTTATGACTTAATAAGGAAGATTCAAGGAAGAATGCAAGATCCTTTATTTGCAGAAAGATTTAATAAAATAGTGTCTGACTTCAATGGTATTCCTGGGGTTCAACAAGAAGTAATGAGAATAGCTCAAATAGAAGATGAAAAGAAGAGAGAAAAAGCTATTTCAAAGCTTCCAGATAGAGCTAAGAAATTAGTTAGAGAATTGAACTCATTATTAAACGAATAAATATATTAATATATATTATAAAAATTATTAACAAAAGAATGAAGATCGTCATATTATGTATTATAAATCATATAACAAGGAGATAAAAAAGATGGAAGCGAATTATGAAAATTTAGAAGAACTAATAAAGAAAATGCAAGAATATGATGACGAAAAATACTTTGACGAAGAAAATAATTATGAAGAATATAACGATAAAGAAAATAAATACGATGAATATGATGACTATTATGAAAAAGATAATTATTATGACTATAATCATAAAGATGAAGATGATGAAAAATGCGAGCATCATAAGAAGCATGAAAGATGTGAAAAGCATGAACATCATGAGGAATGCGAACATCATGAGAAATGCGAAGATCATGAGCATAATGAGAATAGGTGTAGTAAAGGAAATTGCAGAGAATGCTTCGAAAAAGGATTTAGAGAAGGATTTAAAAAAGGATTCAAATGTGGATTCATTAAAGGTAAAGAAGAAGGATTTGAAAAAGGATTTAAAAAAGGCTGCAAAGAAGGATTTGAAAAAGGATTTAGAGAAGGATTTAGAAAAGGCTTTAAAGAAGGATTTGAAAAAGGATTTAAAAAAGGCTGCAAAGAAGGTTTTGAAAAAGGATTTAGAGTTGGATTTAAAAAGGGTCGTGAAGATGCAATTAGAGATATAATAAAGTGCATAAAAAAGATGAGTGAAAAAGATAAAGATAAAGATTGTGATAGAAATAAAAATAGAGATAGTCATAGAAATTCTTGCTGGAGAGAATGCTAAAGTAAGAAATATAGCCTAAATATTTGATATAGGTCAGTATAGCTTTTGTTATACTGGCCTATTTTTAGAATTATTTTAATATTTACTTCATATTCATAAATTAGAGGTGAGAAATTTATGAAAGAATTTTTTATATTACAAAGACCAAGTAAAGACTATGATATGAACAATTTCGAACAATTTATACCTATTATGATAACGATAATAATACTACTAAGTTTAATTATATATAAAAATAAAATAAGAAATAATAGTAAAATTGAAAAGCTAATAAGGTATTCTTTAACCATTATATCTTTAGCTATTTTTATGCTATATTATTTAATAATATGGACAATAATAGGTATAAAATTAGATAACTTACCCTTACATCTATGCTATATATGCAATATATTATGTGTTATTTTAGGATTTACTAAGAATAAAAAAATATTTAATTTTGTCATTATATTAGGAGTAATGGGGGGGATAGGAAGTTTAGTCTCAATGGATACTTCATTATCTAGTATGTATTTTAAATATTATCAATTTATGGTATCTCATATTTCAATAATAATAATTCCTATATATTTTCTTTTAATACATAAATATTATTTATATAAAAGAGAGGTTATAGAAGTATTTATAGTATTAGAAATTTTAGGTATATCTATGGGGTTTTTCAATTTTATATTTGAAACAAATTATTTTTTTGTAAGTTTTAATTCAAACCTAGCTGCAAAGGGAACTATATTAGAATGGTTAGGAGAAGGTTATAATTATTTTATAAATTTAGAATTAATAGCTATAGTATATATGGGGTGCTGCTATTTATTTGTAAAGATACTTGAAGAGAAAATTAATAGAAAGTCAAAAGTTTTAGAGAATAAACACGATTATAATTGAAGGGATATAGTATTTAGTGTAATATAAGTATATAAAACAAAATATGGAGGATAAAAATATGAGCAATGTAGCAGTAGCTTTTTTAATAACTTTATTTGCTGGACTTGCAACAGGTATAGGTAGCTTAATTGCTTTCTTAGCAAAGAACACAAATAAGAAATTTTTATCCATAAGTTTAGGTTTCTCAGCTGGAGTTATGATATATGTATCAATGATAGAGATATTTAGTAAAGCTAAAGCTTCATTAGTGCTAGCTTTAGGAGAAAAGGGTGGAAATTACATAACAGTAATTTCATTTTTTGCAGGTATGTTTTTAATTGCAATAATAGACAAGTTTGTGCCTAGTGGAGAAAATCCCCATGAAGTTAAAGTACTACCATCAGAAGGTAAAGATGAAAAAAATACAGATGCTCTTTTGAGAACAGGAGTATTTACTGCATTAGCAATAGGGATTCATAATTTCCCAGAAGGATTAGCTACTTTTGTATCAGCTTTAGGTGATATGAAAATCGCAATACCAATAGCAGTTGCAATTGCAATTCACAATATTCCAGAAGGAATATCAGTATCAGTACCAATTTACTATGCGACAGGTGATAAGAAAAAAGCATTTATATATTCTTTTTTATCAGGTATGTCAGAACCAATTGGTGCAATTGTAGGATATGTATTTTTAAGAAATTATTTTAATGATTTAACATTTGGAATAATATTTGCTATGGTAGCAGGTATAATGGTATTTATCTCATTAGATGAGTTATTACCAGCAGCTAAGGAATACGGTGAGCATCACCTATCTATATATGGATTGATTTTAGGAATGATAGTAATGGCAGTAAGCCTTTTATTATTTATTTAAAAAATAAGATTGTCAAAATATTTGTTATTTGGACGATCTTTTTTACTCTATAGGAAATCATAAATAATACATAGTAAAGAGAGGAAGAAAATGAAAGTAAATTGGAATAGTAAGTACACAACAATAGCAATTTATTCATTTATAGTTGCAATTTCAGTTATAGTATTTTATTTAGCCATATCACAGGTATCTATTTTTACAGATAAGCTTGATTCTATATTAATAATTATGCAGCCTTTTATTATAGGTTTTTCTATTGCATATATAGTTAATTTTTTATTAGACTTCTATGAAAAAAAAGTTTTTCAATTAAAGTACATAAAAAAATTGAAAATAAAATCAACAAGAGGCTTGGCTATATTATTTTCTTATATAACAGCATTTTTTATAATTGGTATGTTTATTAAGTTTTTATTACCACAGCTTATCGATAGTGTAGTAGGATTGGTAAATGATATACCTACCTACATAATAAATTCTAGAAAGTTTTTTAATGAAGTAATAATAGAGCTAGATTTACACGAAGAGAATTCGCAAATATTAATAGATAGCTTTAATAACTTAGTTAACTATGTAATAAGATTTGCAACTAATTTAATACCAGCTTTAGGAGGATTTGTTGCTCGAATTCTTTCAAGTATATGGAATGTAATTTTAGGAATAGTAATATCAGTATATTTATTAATAGATAAAGATAATCTTTGTGCATTAAGTAAAAAGGTTACATTTGGATTATTTCCAGAATCCTATGCAAATGAATTAGTAAAGCTAGTACATAAAAGTAACTATACTTTTGGGAGATTTTTAGTAGGAAAGATTATAGATTCAATGATTATAGGAGTATTAACATTTATAATATTAACAATATTTAAAATGCCATATACACTTCTAATATCAGTTATAGTTGGAATAACTAATATTATACCTTTCTTTGGACCATTTATAGGAGCTATACCATCTTTTATAATAATATTATTTGTATCACCAGTTCAAGCACTATGGTTTTTATTGATAATATTCCTTATACAACAATTAGATGGAAATATAATAGGACCGAAGATTTTAGGGGATACAATAGGAATATCAGCATTCTGGATATTATTCTCTATATTAGTAGCAGGAAAATTATTGGGAGTAGTTGGGATGATAATAGGGGTTCCATTATTTGTAATAATATATTCAATAGTTAAAGAATTTATAGAAAATAAATTAAGAAAAAAAGGATTAAAGATAGAAACTAAAGATTATATGAAATAAAAAAAGCTACTGATATATAAAAATATCAGTAGCTTTTTTGTTACCAACCTCCAGAGGAACCACCACCACCAGAAGAACCACCGCCAAAGCCGCCAAAGCCACCACCTCCGCCAGAAGAACCACCAGGGCCACCTCTTCTTCCAATATTACTCCAAAATATAATTTTTAGAAGGGTGGAGGATATTCTAGCACCATTAAAAAACATGTCTAGTGCAAAGAAAACTATTAAAATTCCAATTAAAATACCTCCTGAAAAATTATTAGAAGATTCATTTCCTCCATTTGGAATTTTTATATCTAGTGATTTGTCTAAAGTAACATCATATTCTTTTGCAATTAAATCAGTAAAAGCACTATAACTTTTAATAATTCCAGAACCATAGTCTCCATTTTTAAAATCATCCTTTGCTAAAGACTCCATAACTCTATTACTTAGTGCGTCTGGTATAGCTCCTTCTAAGCCTCTTCCAACTTCAACTCTCCAATGTCTATCATTTATCGCAACTAAGATTAATAAGCCATTATCTTTAGACTTTTGACCTATTCCCCAATTACGAAATAAGTCTATGGCATAATCCTCAATAGGAACATCATTTGTAGAATCTATAATTACTACAACCCCTTGAGCTCCAGTTTTATCTTCAAGCTCTTTTCCTAATGATATAATAGTTTCTATTTCTTTAGAACCTAATATACCTACATAATCATTTACATATTTATAATTTGTAGGTGAAGGATAGTTAACACTAGCTAAAGCAATTGAAGAAAAGCAAAATATTATTAAAAGAGAAGATAATGATATTTTTTTTAGCTTATTCAATGTATTCATAGCTATCTAGAAAAATCTACTGAAGGCACTTCACTAGCACTATCACTTGCTTTATAAAGAGGTTTTTCTTGAAAACCAAATATTGAAGAAATTATATTAGTAGGGAATCTTCTCCTCGTAGTATTATAATTAGTTACAGCTGTATTATAATCTTGTCTTGCAACAGCAATTCTATTTTCAGTTCCTTCCAACTGAATACTTAAGTCCTTAAAGTTTTCATTAGACTTTAAATCTGGATACTGTTCAACTATAACTAATAATCTAGAAAGAGCATTAGATAATTGAGTATCTGCATTTGCTTGTTCTGATATATTTGATGCTCCAGATAATTTACTTCTTGCATTAGCTATATCAGTAAATATATCTTTTTCCTGAGAAGCATATCCTTTAACTGTACTAACCAAATTAGGTATTAAGTCAGATCTTCTTTGCAATTGCGTATCTATATTAGACTGGGCGGTATTTACCAGTTGCTCTAAAGATACTAATTTATTGTAGCTAAATATTATAGGTAAAACTAATACAAGAATAACTATAATTACAGTTATTAGCGATTTAGATACATTTTTCATAAAACAATACATCTCCTTTCTACATATAAATTATTATATGTAGAAAGGAGATGTATTATTAATATTCATACTATATAAGGCGAATATATTAGATATATTAAATTTATATAAATTTATTATCTAAGAATTTCGATAGAAGTGTGAAGTTTTTCGTATGGAAATTAATGGGCTTGGAAATTATAATTATAAATGTAAACGAAATCAAATGGGTATTAAGTATTTTATAAAAGATGGAGGGTTAATATGAAAAAAGTTAAAAGATTACTTACAATGGTAATGGCTACCGTTATGGTTACAGCTTCATTAGTTGGATGTGGAGGAAATAAGGCTACTACTGAAGGTGGTGGAACTTCAAAGGGCGATAAAGTTAAGGTTGGAGTATGTTTATACAAATTCGATGATACTTATATTTCAACAGTTCGTCAAAATCTAGAAAAGATTCAAAAGGAAAATTCAGATAAAGTTGAATTTACTTTTTATGATGGAAAAGGTGACCAAGCTACTCAAAATGATAGTATAGACACATTACTTCAAAAAGATGTAGATCTTTTATTAGTTAATTTAGTTGATACAGGCGCTGCACCAACAGTAATAGATAAAATTAAAACTGCTAAAAAGCCTGTAGTACTATTCAATAGAGAGCCATCAGCAGATGCAATAAAAGCATATGACAAGGCTATATTTGTAGGAACAAATGCAAAAGAAGCTGGAGTTATGCAAGGAGAGATACTTTCAAAGGTATGGGAAAAAGATACAAAAGCTGTAGATAAAAATGGAGATGGAGTACTACAATACGTTATGTTACAAGGTGAGCCAGATAATCCAGAAGCAGTTGCAAGAACTAAATATTCAGTTTCTACTTTAAATGATAAAGGAATAAAAACTGAAGAGTTAGCAAAACAAGTTTGTAACTGGGACCAAGCTTTAGCTCAAAATGCTACTGAAGCATGGTTCTCAAAATTTAGTGATAAGATTGAAGCTGTAATAGCTAACAACGATGGTATGGCTCAAGGTGCTATAGCTGCACTACAAGCTCAAGGATATAATAATGGTGATGCTGCAAAGACTATTCCTGTTTTAGGTGTTGATGCTACAGCAGCAGCTCAAGATTTAATAGCTAAAGGCTTTATGTTAGGATCAGTTCTTCAAGATGCAGAAGGAATGGCTAAAGCTTTATATGAAACTGGAATGAATTTAGCAGCAGGTAAGAGTGCTATAGAAGGAACTTCATATAAGTTTGATGATACAGGTGTTGCTGTACGTATTCCATATCAAGAATATATTAAAAAATAATATATTATATAGAATTAAAAAACTGCATAGTATTTGTTACTATGCAGTTTAATAAATAATAGAAAAGTGGTGAAGTAAGTTATGGCAGATAAAAAATACGTTCTTGAAATGATAGATATATGCAAGGAATTTCCAGGGGTTAAAGCCTTAGATAAAGTTCAATTAAAAGTAAGACCAGGAACTGTACATGCTTTGATGGGTGAAAATGGAGCAGGTAAATCTACTTTAATGAAATGTTTATTCGGGGTTTATATTGAAGATGGTGGAGAAATTTTAATAGACGGTGAAAAAAGCAAATTTTCTAACCCAAAGCAAGCCATGGATAATGGAGTTGCTATGGTTCACCAAGAATTAAATCAAGTTTTACAAAGAAACGTTATGGATAATATATGGCTTGGAAGATATCCAGGAAATGCTGGAATTGTAAGCGAGAAAATAATGTATGAAGAAACTAAAAAAATATTAGATGAACTAGAAATAGAGGTTAATCCTAAAGTTAAGATGGCAAAATTGTCTGTTTCTCAAAGACAAATGGTTGAAATTGCTAAAGCAGTTTCTTATAATGCTAAAATTCTTGTTTTAGATGAGCCAACATCATCATTAACTACAGAAGAAGTTAATCATCTATTTAGAATAATAAATAAATTAAAATCTAAGGGCTGCGGTATTATATATATTTCTCATAAAATGGAGGAAATACTAGAAATTTCTGATGATGTTACAATAATGCGTGATGGTAAATGGATAGATACAATTCCTTCTAAGGATCTTACTACAGATAAAATTATTAAATTAATGGTTGGTCGTGATTTAACAAATAGATTTCCACCAAAGACAAATAAACCAGGAGAATTAATATTAGAAGTTAAAAATCTAACAGGTACATATCAACCTTCAGTACAAAACGTATCCTTTGAACTTAAGAAAGGGGAAATTTTAGGGGTTGCAGGACTTGTTGGATCAAAAAGAACGGAGCTTTTAGAAACTATATTTGGAATTGCTGGGCACAGTGAAGGTGAGATAATATTACATGGTAAAAAGGTAGAAAATACAGACTCAAGAAGAGCAATAAAAAATGGGTTTGCATTATTAACAGAAGAGCGTAGATCTACAGGAATATTTGGACAACTTGATATAAAATTTAATACAATAATTGCTAATATAAATGGATATAGCAAGTTTGGTATATTAGATAATAAAAAGATGACAGAAGATACTAAATGGACAATAGATAGTATGAAGGTAAAAACTCCAAGTCAAAAGACTGCTATTAGAACTCTTTCAGGAGGAAACCAACAAAAAGTAATAATAGGAAGATGGCTTTTAACTAATCCAGAAATACTTCTATTAGATGAGCCAACAAGAGGAATAGACGTTGGAGCTAAATATGAAATTTATCAGCTTATTATAGATTTGGCTAATAAGGGCAAAGGGGTTATAGTTGTGTCCTCTGAAATGCCAGAATTATTGGGAATTTGCGACAGAATACTTGTAATGTCAAATGGAAAAGTTGCTGGTGTTGGAGAACCAGACAAGCTATCACAAGAAGATATTATGACTATGGCTGCAAAATATATTTAGAATAGAGGTGTAACTTATGAATAAAGTTAAATTTAATAAAGAGTCTTTACAAAATTTCTTGCTAAATTATGCATTATATATAGTACTATTTATGATGATAGTATTCTTTGTTATAAAGGAACCAGGTTTCCTTTCACTAAAGAATTTTACTAATATTTTAAGCCAAGCATCAACACGTGGAATACTTGCCTTAGGAGTTGCAGGATTAATAGTACTGCAAGGTACAGACCTTTCTGCAGGGCGTATATTAGGATTTACAGCTATAATATCTGCATCATTGCTACAATCAACAACTTATGCAGCTAGAATGTATCCAAATTTAAAAGCATTACCATTAATAGTACCAATGTTTATAGCAATAATAATAGGTGGTATATTTGGAGCCATTAATGGATTTGGAGTTGCAAAACTTAAGGTGCATGCTTTTATCATTACATTAGGTACACAACTTATAGCGTATGGTGCATCCTGTTTATATATAGATAGACCGCCATTAGGAGCTCAACCAGTAGCTAACTTAGATGAAAGATACACAAACTTTGTTAATGGTTCTTTAAAATTAGGAAGTATTGAAATACCATATTTAGTTTTTTATCTTGCAATTGTTGCAGCTATTATGTGGTTTGTATGGAATAAAACTAAATTAGGTAAAAATATGTTTGCTATCGGAGGAAATCCAGAAGCAGCAGCAGTTTCAGGTGTTAACTTAGTAAAAAATATAATGATTATATTTATAATTTCAGGTGTGCTTTACGGACTAGCTGGGTTCTTAGAGGCAGCAAGAGCAGGATCTACTACAACAAGTACAGGTTTTAACTATGAACTAGATGCAATATCAGCCTGTGTTGTTGGGGGAGTATCCTTTACTGGAGGTATTGGAACAATACCAGGAGTTTTAATAGGTACAGTTTTACTTCAGGTTATAAATTATGGATTGAACTTTATTGGAGTTAATGCTTACTGGCAATATATAATAAGAGGTCTAATAATAATAGTAGCTGTTTCATTAGATGTAAGAAAATATATAGCTAAAAAATAATTAAAAAGGAAATGATGCTAAATGGAAAAAGAAGCTATAAAGGAAAATGAAAGTAGCTTACCTAAAAAGACAATGAGAGATACTATATATGGAAATTTAGATGTATCGGTTAAAACAATGGATAGATTTATTACAGTAGTATTGATGTTATTAACATTTTCAATTGTAATAGGTGTATTAGTATAAAAGATTAAAATTATTCATAGAAATAGGATGAGATTTAAAATATCCATCCTATTTTTATTTTTTGATAATATTTACATAAAAATATGGTATAATTATTTTGAATATTTAGTAAAAAAGTAGAATTTGATTTTATTATTTTTTATATAGATATTAAGATTAAATATTATCCAGGAGGATTATTTATGAGGCTATATAAATTGATGATCGTAGATGATGAGGAAGAGATAAGGCTTGGAGTAATAAAAAAAATTAATTGGCAAGAATATGGTTTTGTTGTTATAGGAGATGCAGAAAATGGACAAGAAGCCTTAGAAATGGCAGAAAAACTTCATCCAGATGTTATAATGACAGATATAAAAATGCCTTTTATGGATGGATTAGAACTAGGTAGAAAAGTTACGGAAATAATGCCTTCTACTAAAATAATAATATTTTCAGGATCAGATGACTTAGATTATGCACATGAAGCAATTAAAATTAATGTAGTGGAATATGTTCTGAAACCGATTAATTCCCTTGAGCTTATAGAGGTTCTAAAAAGGTTAAAAGAAAAATTGGACAAGGAATATGATGAAAAAAGAAATATAGAAGTATTAAGAAACCACTACTTAGAAAGTATTCCTGTAATAAGAGAGCAATTTTTAATAGGAGCATTAGAGGGAAGAATAAGTAAGAATCAGTGGAAAGAAGAAGAAGAAAAGTTAGGTTTAGATTTTATAGATAAATATTTATCTGTAGCATTAGTCAGTGTTGATGGAATTGCAAATTTTAATGAAAAAGAAATAGGATTACATAGGAATATAGGATTAATATCAATTTCTATAAAAAAAATAGTAGATGAAACTATGAATAATTATTGTAAGTTTATTAGTTTTCCATATCTAGATAAGATAGTAATTTTAGCAACCTTTTATGAAAAGGATAACATAATGAATTTTATAAAAGGATTAAATGAAGTTTGCAAAATATTTGAGTGCGTTTTTGGTGAAACAGTATCTGCAGGTATTGGAAGAGTTTATGATGATATATCACAAATAAGATATTCTTATAGCACTGCACAAAGTGCATTGAGTTATAGACCTATTTTAGGTACTGGAAAAACTATATATATAGATGATGTAGAACCAGATAACTCAATACAGCTTCAATTTGACGAGCAAGAGGAAATAAAATTTCTAAATGCTATAAAGTTATCATCACAAGATGAAATAAAAGAAATCGTAGAAAGTATTTTTAAAAAAGTAGAGGAACATTTTATATCATTAGATAAATATAGAATTTATATAATGGAGATAATGACAGCATTACTTAAATTAACACAAGCTTATAATATAGATATAAGAGATATATTTGGAGAAGACTTTAATTGTTATTCATATTTAGATAAATTAGATTCAATTAAAGAAATAAAAGAATGGTTTATAGAGAAGGCAATAAAATTAAATGAATTTATAAAAAAAGAGCGCGTCAATTCTTCAAAGTTATTAGTGGAAAAGGCTAAGGAATATATAAAAAATAATTATAGTGATTATGAAATATCAGTAGAAAAGCTTTGTTCAAAACTACATGTGAGTCCTACATATTTTTCTACTATATTCAAAAAAGAAACTAATATGAGCTTTGTAAATTATCTCACAGATATTCGTTTAGAAGAAGCTATAAAGTTGTTAAATACAACAGATGATAAAACTTACATAATTGCTTTAAAGGTTGGATACCAAGAAGCAAATTATTTTAGCTATGTATTTAAGAAAAAATTTGGTATATCACCATCAAGATACAGAAAGAATTGAGTGAAATAAAATGCTAAACTCTGTTAGAAGTAAAATAATAAAATATTATAAAAAAGCTAGTATACAATATATTATATCGGTATCATTTACAATAGTAGCAGTTGTTGGAATGATAGTAGTTGGTGGAGCTCTTTATTTAAGATTTACAAATTCAACAGAAGAGATGGTATCAAAAAATAATAAATCTATATTAGAACAAGTAAACTTAAACTTAGATACTTACTTGCGAAAAATGATGAAAATATCAGATACTATATATTATAGAGGAATAAAGAAAAAGGATTTATCCTTTGAAGATATAAATAAGGAAATGGATTTGATTTATGAGGCTAATAAAGACTATCTTATAAGTATAAGTTTATTTTCAGATTATGGTGAAATAATAGCGTCTTATCCATTACAGCAATTAAAAAATAATGTTCATGCAATGGAGAGTGAATGGTTTCAAAGTGCAATAAACAAAAGAGAAAATTTACATTTTTCAACTCCACATGTACAAAATTTATTTTATGATCCTAATTATAAATATACTTGGGTTGTATCCTTAAGCAGAGCTGTTGAATTAACTGAAAGTGGTAAAACAAATGGTGGAGTTCTTTTAGTAGATATGAATTTTAGTGGTATTGAGCAAATATGTAAAAATGTTGATATGGGCAAGAACGGATATGTTTATTTAATAGACAGTACTGGTGAAATAATATATCATCCAAGGCAACAATTAATATATTCAGATTTAGTAAAAGAAAATAATTATGATGCAGCAAATTATGAAGATGGAAATCATATAGAAAAATTTCAAGGAAATAAGAGATTAGTGACTGTAAAGACAGTTGGATATACTGGGTGGAAGATAGTTGCCATATCTCCAATGTCAGATATTACAGCAGATTATTATGAAATGAAAATATTCGCAATATTTATAATGTTCTTTGCGATTTTTACTTTAATATCAATTAATATGTTTGTATCGTCTCGTATAGCTAATCCAATAAAATCTTTAGAGAAATCAGTTAAGCAGTTTGAAAATGGTATAGCAAATTTAAATATATCAGAAAGTGGCTCTTATGAGATACAACATTTAGGAAAAGCTATAAGATCCATGGTAAATGAAATGAACATATTAATGGATAATGTAATGAAGGAACAAGAAGAAAAGCGAAAAAGTGAATTAAATGCATTACAAGCACAAATAAACCCCCATTTTTTATATAATACTTTAGATTCTATTATATGGATGATAGAGAATGAAAATTATGATGGAGCTATAGTGATGGTAACAGCTTTAGCTAGGTTTTTTAGAATTAGCTTAAGTAAGGGGAAAAATGTAATAACTGTTAGAGATGAATTGGAACATGCTAGAAATTATTTAACAATTCAAAATATACGTTACAAGAATAAGTTTACTTATGATATAAAATCAGAGGAAGAAACTTTAAACCTTACTAGCATTAAGTTAATAATTCAGCCTTTAATTGAAAATGCAATTTATCATGGAATGGAATATATGAGTGGTGATGGAGATATATTAGTAAAATCTTATATTAAAAATAGTGAGCTATATATAGATATTATTGATAATGGCTTAGGAATGCCTCAAGAGGTAGCAGATAAACTTTTAACCAATGAAAGTAATTCCCAAAAGAAGGGTTCTGGAATAGGGTTAAGGAATGTACATGAAAGAATACAATTGTACTTTGGAAAAGATTATGGATTACAGATATATAGTGAGCCTGATGAGGGCACTACAATAAGAGTTCATATGCCATGTATAGACTTTTACAGTATTAAGGAGAATAAATAGTGAGATTAAAAAAGAAAGCAGTTTTTATATTTCTATTTATCATGCTTATCTCATCTTTTATATTACTTTTAAATAAGGAAAATAAAAAAGAGGTTAAAGTGTATGATGTTTCAGTAATAATAAGAGGAAGAAATAGTGAAAGCTGGAGGATAATAAAAGAAGGAATGGATCAAGCAGCTTCAGAAATGAATGTAAATATAAGATTTCTAACTTTATTAGAAGAAAATAGTGTTGAGGAGCAAATTGAATTAATAGAGAGAGAAATAAGTGATGGAACAGATGCAATATTAATATCACCAGCAGACTACAAGCAGATGGTAGATAAAATAGAGGATGTAAGAAAAAAAGTTCCTATAGTCCTATTTGAATCCAATATAGAAACGAAACAAAATATTCCATATATATCATGTGATAATTACAAGCTAGGAAAAAGTCTTGCAGAAGAAGTTGTTAAAAATGGAAATACAAGAAATAAAATTTATATTGCAAAAAGTGATCTAACTTGCAGTAGTATAGACGAAAGATATATGGGTTTTATGGAGGAGATAAATAAAAGTAAGAATAGCTGTGAATTCTTAGATTTACCAAAAGATGAAGGGGAATTTTATAATAAAATTAGATCTATTATAGATAAAGATGATAAGAAGGTAATAATTGCATTTGAACCTAACCTTCTAGAGCGTATTGGAAAAGCTAAAAAATATATTGAGAATAGTAATGATATAAAATCTAATATTGAACTATATGGTACTGGAAGTACAAGCTTAATAATTTCTTTAATTGAAGAAAATATAATAAATTCAATTGCAATGCAAAATGAATTTAATGTAGGTTATTTAAGTGTAAAAACTTCTGTATCAGAAATTGAGGGAAAGGGAATTGATAAGAGTGTGATAACATCAACAATAATTAACAGCAGAAACATGTACTCTAAGGAAAATCAAAGAATGCTATTTCCATTTGTTAGATAAAAAATGTTTTATGGGGAGAGGTTAGGGTGAAAAAGGGTAAAAAATTAATTAGTTTATTAAGTATGATCTTAATATCAACTCTTGCTGTAGGCTGTAATAAAGAAACTAACATAAAATCAAAGAAAGAAATAAAAATAGGGGTAACACTTTATAGGCAAGATGATGTCTTTATATCTACAATTACTAAAAATTTAGAAGAAATAGCTAAGGAAAATGAAAATAATAGCAAATCTAAAATAACTCTTGATTTTGTAGATGCAAAGGGGAGTATAATAAATCAAGGTAATCAAGTAGATAAATTTATAAACCAAGATTATGATGTTATATGTGTAAATTTAGTAGATAGAACTGCTGCTGCGACTATAATTGATAAGGCAAAGTCAGCTAACATACCATTGATATTTTTTAATAGAGAGCCTGTAGAAGAGGATATGAATAGATGGGATAAAATATATTATGTAGGAGCACAGGCAGAACAATCAGCAAGGATGCAGGCTGATATAATAATAGATCAATGGCTTTCAAAAAAGGATTTAATAGATAAAAATAAAGATAATAAAATTCAATACGTTATGCTTGAAGGAGAACTAGGACATCAGGATGCTTCTATAAGAACAGAATACTGTATAAGAGCTATTACTGAAAAAGAAATTCAAGTAGAAAAACTAGCAGATGATAGTGCAGATTGGCAAAGTGACCAATCTATATCTAAAATGAATCAGTGGATTAAGAAATTTGGAGATAGTATTGAGGTGGTATTTAGCAACAACGATTCTATGGCACTTGGAGCAATACATGCTATAAACTCTAGTAATGAATTCACTAATAAACCTTTAGTTGTTGGAATAGATGGAATAAAAGAAGCAATGGAGTCGGTTAAGAAAGGTGAAATGACTGGAACTGTGATAAGTGATTCTAAGGCACAAGCTAAAGCAATTTTTGATATCTCTTTAGCAGTATCTACTGGAAAAAATTTAGAAGAAATAGAGGGAATTAAGGATAAAAAATACATTAAAATACCACATACTAAAATAACAAAAGATAATGTAGATTCATATATTGATAATAAATAAGTGTTTTAAGAGAGTAAATTTTAAATTTTACTCTCTTAAAATATACCAAAAAATACCGTTGAAATATATAAATTAAATCTATAATTTATATATTGACAATAGAAAAAATGATGCTATAATTAAATCATAGTAATCCGATATGAATTATAGACGATGAAGAGGGAAAGTAATTAATGATAATTATCACAGAGAAGGTTAAGTTGCTGAGATAACCTATAATTTTATTAATGAAGTGCCCCTTGGAGTTTAAGTCCCGAATTAAGTAGGGGTTTATGGGATCTCCCATTATAGAGATAAGGTATTATTGTACCGAAGAATGAGATAGATATTTTATAATATCTAATCAGAGTGGAACCGTGGAAGTTTGCCTTCTGCCTCTGTATAGCACAGTGGTAGTAGGTTTTTTTATTTATAAAATTGCTTAAAATATTTAAGTGATTTTATATAAAATAAGTTGCAGGCCAGCAAAAAAATAATAATAAAATATAAATACTAGGAGGAAATAAAATGAATATTAATTTGATATTAGCTATTATTTTATCAATAGCAGCACTTTATATAATTTATTTAGTAAAAGCAAAAACAGGAAAGTTTTCTTATGCAACATTAACAGCATTAACAATAGGTTTAATACTAGGAGCTGTGTTTAAAGAAAATATAAAATTCCTTGAAGTTGTAGGTAAGGGGTATATATCATTAATTAAAATGATAGTAGTTCCTTTAGTTATGGTATCAATAATAACAAGTATAATTAGACTTAAAAACTTAGATACTTTAAAATCAATCGGTCTTAAAACATTAGCAATATTACTTGGGACAACAGGGGTTGCATCAATAATAGGAATAGTTATGGGTAAGATCTTTAAATTAGGAGAAGGAATAAGCTTTGTTGGAGCAGAAGGATTTAAAGCAAGAGAAATACCGGCATTCTCAAAGGTATTATTAGACTTTTTACCATCAAATCCAGTAGCTTCGATAGTTAACAATCAAATAATCCCAATAGTTATATTTTCACTTTTCATAGCAATAGCTTTAGTAATTGAAGATAATAATAATCCAGAAAAGGTTAAACCATTTAAAGATTTTATATTATCAACTTATGAGTTAGTTTTAAGTATAACAAGAATAGTATTAAAATTTATACCATACGGAGTTTTTGCACTAATTGCAACAACTGCAGCAACAAATGGGATGGATACAATAAAATCATTAATCAATGTTATATTAGCAGTATATATAGCTTGTATATTACAAATAGTATTAGTTCATACTCCTTTAATAGCATTTGTTGCAAGAAAAAATCCATTAAAGTTCTTTAAGGATATATTCCCAGCTCAAATTGTAGCTTTTACAAGTCAAAGTAGTTATGGAACATTGCCTGTAACAATTAAGAGCTTAGTAGAAAATGCTAAGGTTTCTGAAAATATAGCAAGCTTTGTAGCTCCTCTTGGATCAACTATAGGAATGAATGCTTGTGGTGGATTATATCCAGCAATAGTTGCAATTTTTGTAGCAAATGTATTTAATGTTGATATGACAATGTACCATTACTTCTTAATAGTATTAACAACAATTATATCTTCAATAGGTATAGCAGGGGTTCCTGGTGCCGCAACTATGTCAACAACAGTTGTATTATCTACTTTAGGATTACCTATAGAAGGTATGGCAATGGTTATGGCTGTAGATGCAATTATAGATATGATGAGAACAGCAACAAATGTAACTGGATCAGCAGTAGCTGCTTTAGTTGTAGATGAAACAGAAAAAAGAAAAATAGATAAAAAAAGTATAAGCAATAAATAAGGAAATAAAAGGTGATTAGAATAATTTAAATTATTCTAATCACCTTTTTAACATATAGAACTTATTTAATTAAGATACTAAAAATTATTTAAATAATAAGTTTTGTTTATATAATAATTAAATAAAAATTAAGAACTTTATTACATATTGTGTATAGTATATTTTTAGTATAAAATATATGTTAAAAAGTAGATTTTTTTAGGGAGGATAATATTCTTGAATAAGGGTGGAATTAGATTATATTATAAAAATCAAGAGGAACTTAGTTATGCTTTAAGAGACTATATAGATGATTATTTTGAAGGTAATATAGAAGATGAAGCATTAGAAGAAAAGATATTTATGGTCATAGAAGCAAACAAAGCAAAATTTTATAAAGACAATGAAATAGCTAAGAAGCCAAAACAAATTTTGGGAAAAACTAGATTAAATGTATTAGAACAAATAATAAAGAAAAAAGGGGCGAATAACCTAAAAAAATTATAGTAGTATGCAATAATTTATATTTTATAAAACTTTAAATGGTTCCACTAACATTTTGTAAAGTACTTTAATAATAATTGAAAATTATCAAGGAGGAAAAGTATTGAAACTTATCCTCCTTTTACCATTTAGTTTAAGTGTTTTAAAGTTTCTATATTAAACCCAAACATTTCAGGTATTAAGTTTTTCATATTTATATAATCTAAACTAAAATAATAGTTGGAGCCTTTAGTGAATAATTTTAAATATTTTCTAAGGTTTTCTTTAGACTTATCTAAATTACCTATTTTCTCGTAACATATTCCAAGTAAAAGATATATTTCTCTAAAAGCATCATACTTATCTAATAACTTCTCACCTATTAAAATTGCGGTATCATATTTTCGCATTTTAAAGTAAGCCTTTATTATTGTAAAAGTAATATAACTATTTATAAAAAAATTATCACTTAGGTAAATTGCTATAATATAATTATCTATAGCCTTTTTTAGATTCTTTAAAAGGAAATACTCATTTGCCAAGTTGTAGTAATACAGATAATCTTTTTCTTCATCTTTGTAGCTTAAGTATATAGAAATATTTCTATTACATCTATCATATAATTTCTTTTGATTTAAATCGTAGCCATAGTTATATAATATAATATCTAGGTTTAGAATATTATTTTCATAAGAATCAGTATATATTGAGTTTTTTATAGTTTCATTAATTTTTCCAGAAAAATAAAATCCACAATTATTCTTAATTAGCCTAAGTAAATATTCACCGCAATAAGGTTTGTTATCAATTATGTTTATAAGTTTTAATCTAAAGCCTATATGAGAAGATTTATCTAATATATTCTTTAGAGTATAAACTTGAGTAATATCTAATGATTCATCACAATCAATGTATAAAATCCAATCTTTAGTTGCATTTTCTAGCGCCTTATTTCTTGCTAAGCTAAAGTCATTATTCCATGGAAACTCTATTATATTAGCATTAAATTTTTGGGCTATAGTAATTGTATTATCAATAGATCCAGTATCAATTAGTATTATTTCATCAGCAATATCTTCTATGCTTTTAAGACATCGTAATATGTTTTCTTCCTCATTTCTAGCTATAATACAAACGCTTAAAGTATCCAAAGAAAATGTACCTCCAACAAAAGCTCTTCTATATATAGAATATGATAATACATAAAATCTGCTAACAATAGAAAAATAGATAATATTATTTATTTCTACTTAAAGCTACTTATTAGAGGTTATTTTATTAAAAATAATCATAATATGATAGTCAAAAACAATAATTAAAGATAAACTTTTCTTATATATTTATTTTTTTATATGCAATATATAAGAATGTACATAAGCTAAAATTTTCGGATTTAAAAGTTTCTATGAAAAATAGAAGTTTTACTATCATCTTCAAAATCTTTTAATGATGTTATATGGAGCTCTTCTAAAACATTATCCATTGTAGAACTATGAGTAGCTACTTTTATAGGAGAATTATAAGCAAAATTATCTACTGATATTTTTCCTTGTTCCCTAGGAATAATTGCTTTAGGTCCACCAACACAACCACCAATACAGCCCATGCCTTCTATAAAGTTTGCTTCTATTTCACCATTTAATGCCTTACTTAATAATTCTTTACATTCCCTAACACCAGAAGCTTTAATAGGTTTAAAGAGTTTATATTTTTCAGGATAGAGCTCACTAACAGCTTCTCCTATAGCTATAGATACACCACCTGTACGAGCATATAATCTACCACCTCTAGAAGCATAGTCTTTAGAAGGAATTCCCTGCAATTCTTCAGGATTAATTTCTAATAATTTGAAGATATTGTCTAGCTCTTGAAAGGTTAATACAAAGTCGATATCACCAACTAAATCAGGTTCCTTTGCTTCAGCTTTTTTTGCTATACATGGTCCTATAAAAACAACTTTAGCCTCTGGATTTAATTTCTTTATCACCCTTCCAGCAGCTATCATTGGTGAAACAGAAGGAGACAAATCGGGAACTAATTCTTTATATACCTTTTTAAGCATACCAACCCACATAGGGCAGCAACAAGAAGTAATCATTAGATCTTTAGGGCCATTAACATGATTGTTAAACTCAACAGCTTCTTTAATTGTAAGCATATCAGCAGTAAAAGCAACTTCAACCATATCCGTAAAACCTATTTTAATAAATGCTGCACGTAGCTGATCCATTGATACATTGTCTCCAAATTGCCCCATAATTGCAGGAGCAACAGCTGCTATAACCATTTTATTATTTTTTATTAAATCCACAATAGGAATGGAGTCAACTTTATCCAATATCTTACCGTATTTACAAGAATCTACGCATAAACCACAACCAACGCATAAATTGTAATCTATGTATGTTGATTTATTATCTTCATCATATAATATTGCATCAAATGGACAACTTACTTGACAATTAAATTTTTTATTATCATCTTGTTTACAATTAACACTACAACTATCAAGCTTTTCTATAAATCTCTTATTAACTTCATAGTTAGTAATTGCTTTTTTTAAGTTATATATATAATTATTATCAAAGTCTATTGATACTCCACAAAGAGATGTAATTATTTTAAAAGTTTCTTGTGGAGAAGTTTCATGGCATACCATAATTCTAGAAAGAGTTTCATCAAAGTTGTCTTCATAGTAAGATCTTATTAAAGCGTCAAAAAGATCATTATATTTATTATGCATTAATGTACCTCCAAATAATAAATTTTCTATAGTTTAGTATACATAGTTTACTAATTATTAATACTAAGAATTTTACAATATTATAATAATTATAGAATTTAATTAATATCTATATAATTTATAGATATATATAAATACTTTTATTTCATCAATATATATTATTGGTTCTTATTAATATATTTAAAACTTAATTATATTATAGACTCCTCTATCTTAAAAATACAAACTTAATTATGAAATGTTTATTTATATATAGACTAATTTGCCATTTTGTTTTATTATAAATATATAAGGAATAATTTGGAGGTATAATTATGGAGAATGAGTTTTTTTGGAGAGCTTCTATAGATGAAATAGAAAAGGGATTTGTAGAAACAGAAGAATATATAAAATGTATAGTATGTGAAGAAATATTTATTAAAGGAAGAATATATGAAATAGGTGGTAACTTATATGATGCAAAAAAGGCTGATGAGCTTCATATAAAGGAAAAGCATAAATCTATGTTAAGTTATTTATTAAATATGAATTCACTTTATACAGGGATATCATCATCTCAAAAGGCAGTAATTGAATTAATAGCTTTAGGACTTACAGATAAAGAAATAGCAGCAAAGTTAGGTATTGCCAATTCTACTATTAGAAACCATAGATATAAATTAAGAGAAAAGGAAAAACAAGCTAAGTTATTTTTAGCAACTATGAATTTACTTGCTAAAGATACAAATAAGGATATAAATGTGTTAGAAGAAGATGTTATTTGTGATGCACACAAAGGAGCAACAACCTTAGATGATAGATTTAATATAACTAAGGAAGAAAAGATTAAGGTAATAGAAACTTATATAGATGAAAATGGTGCGTTAAAAAGCTATCCAGCTAAAGAAAAGAAGAAAATTATACTATTAGAAGAAATAACTAAAAATTTTAATGTAGGAAAGAAATATTCTGAAAAAGAAATAAATAGAGTATTAAAAAGAATATTTGAAGACTATGCAACAATAAGGAGAGCTTTAATTCAATATGGATTTTTAGATAGATCTAAAGATTGTAGTGAGTATTGGGTGAAGGAATAATGATAAGGAGTTTTTTAGAGTTAAATAATGATGAAAAAATCTTAGCATTAGAGTTTATAAAGAAAAATGAAAATACTGATTTATCTTTAGTTGAAATTGAGGAAGAGATTAAAGGGAAGTTATGCAATTCTGGAGAAGGTGTCTTATTCTATTTTGATGACAATATAATATCAGGCAAGATATCAGTTATATTAGAATTAGTAAATAAATTAAAAACAGTTTATATAACTGGATTAATCTGTCCATTAGATAATGAAAAAATATTAAAATCATTAATTAATGAGGCATTAGAATTATCTAATAAATATTATGCTAATAAGGTTTTGCTTGGGATAAGAAATAGTAATTTGTTTAATTTGTCTGAAGATATTGGACTAAAAAGAAGTTATTCATCCTTCAATATGATTTTAAATAATAGAGAAAAATCAAATGATGTGTTAGATAAGATCAAGTTATCAAAAGAAAATATTGAGGAATATGTTGATGTATATAATAAGTCTTTTATGGATATGCCTCATGGAACTTATATAGAAATAGAAGATGCAAAAGGTTATTTAGCAAATGAAAATGACAATGACAATGAAGATTATTTTATTGTAGTAGATAAAGATGAAAATATAGGTTTTTTAAATACAATTATTAATGATAAAAAAGCTTTTTTTGATATAGGATTAATAAAAGAGTATAGGGGAAAAGGCTATGGTAAAAAATTATTAGAAACAGCAATACAATTCTTAAACGAAAAGCAAGTAGAAGAAATTTGCTTAACAGTAATAGAAAAGAATAGTATTGCCTATGAAATGTATAAGGGAAGAGGGTTTAAAGTTTATAATAAACTGAGTGATTGGATAGAATTAATGTAAATTCAAAGGGGGCGCGAAATGCGACTTCCTTTGAAAATTGTGAAAATTAATTTTTAAAATAGTTAAGTTGAGAGGAGTAGTATTCATATCTTACTAAATAATGAAGCTATTGACAATAGAAAGTGTGGTGTCTATGGTTATATTATTTAGGATTAAGAATGAGGAACCGTAGCACAAGTAAATGAGGTCTTTTGTAATACAGTGGTTCAATAAGATTCTACTCCACCATTTAAATGTACAAAAAAGAGGATAAGATTAATTTCTAGGCGAATCCATTATTTTGGGGATTTGCCTTCTTTTCTTCTACAACTAACGCCTTACGTTGGTTAAATAATATAAAAAAAGTAGAAAGCAGATATTTGTATCTGTTTTTCTACCCTTTTACAAACTTGTTATTAATTATTGTTGTTTTGTTTCATGATGAAGTGGTGGTGGAACTAGCCAACCTTTATCTTTCATAATTTGTAATAATGCTGCACCATCTTTTGCTTTTTTTGCACCCATTTGGCCAAATAATAACCCAACATCTTCACGAATTGCTTGACTCATTCCTTGACTACTTGCTATAACAGCTGCTGCTATATCAGCAGCTACTATATAAGCTATTTGTGCATCTTGCAATCTAGCTCCAACTGGAATTTGTTCAAGGTCTGCTTCAGGTCGTTCTGCTGGCGTGGGTGGAACCGCGATATCGTTATGTAGTAATACTTCTTCTATGTCTTTTATTGATGGTTTGATTGATGATTCAATTACTTGTTTTAAAAATGCTTTTAACTCTTGGTCACCAGTATGATTAATAAGAACTTGATAACTGTCTAATGCACCTTTTGCAACTGATAAAGAGCTCCATAGTCCAAATACCTCTCCATAATGTAAAGGCTCATCTTGAGGATTTCCACTTAAAATTCCCATAATAATATTACTTCCTTTCGTTATTAGATTCATAGAATTCTCCTTCTCATAGAATAGTCACAAAACTATTATTTGTCTAATAGTAGATTTTATACATATGATGTGGTAGAAGACTTGTTAATTATGGGAGAGAAAGTAGTAGCAGCAATTACGAAGATTCAGAAGATTTATACCCCTTCATCAATGCAATGAAGGCTCATAATATATTAAAAAACCTCACTTACTACCGATACGGAGAAGCGTACCTGTGGAGAACCAAACTTAAAAGAAAGATATAAAACATTAAAATCAAGCCAATAATATAACATAATAGAATTTGCTTATGATATAATTGGTTTAGTGAATTTTTTGAAGTGTAGATAAATAGGACTTTGAGGGAGGGTTTATGAATAAGAAATAAATAACTTTTCTGATTATATTTACATTAATCGCAAAAAAATAAACTTGAAAATATAGATTTTAAAGATTTGATTATTGAATTAAATGAGTGGTTTTTAGATACAGAAAAAGATGAAATATATCCTAACCTTAGGAAGTGGATTAGATATGAATCTTTAGGAGAAGATGCAGATATCAAACGAAGAACCCAAGGTGAAAACCCTAATATTATTTCAAAGCTAAACTGGTATGAAGAAAATACTAAGCCTAAATATGTTTATGCGATTATATGAACCACGTGGAGTAAATCATCTATGGATTCTAGAAAATATGAATTATGTTTTTTACTATAAATCTCAAACTCATTGAAGTTTGGGATTTATTTTTTTGCAAAAATTGAAGCTGTGCACTAATTACTTAGTGAGACAGACCCTAGTAACCAAATAAATATAAGATCTTGCTGAGAATGGCTTAATAAAAACCTCTAATTAATACAAAAATCTGGGATATTACGGACAATCCTCAATATCCTAAATTTTCCATTTTTCTTATAATTAACAAACTTATATTTACTTATATTATGTAATATTAAGGGTGATTAAAAAAAATTGCAAAATAATCCTTAATATGACATAATAATTGTATATATTAACCATATAAGTATCGAATTTTATAAAATTCAGGAGGTGAGATCTTAAGCATATACTCTTTATAATTAATACTAATGATAAAAGGTTTTCTTATATGGCTTATAGAATATTAACAACTATTTGATAAAGGAAGTGAAGAATAATGAAAAAAAATTTTAAATTTATGGTTGCAATTTTTTTAACATGTATTTTAGTTTTTAGTGGAGGTATATATCTATTAAAAAAAGAAAAAGTTAGTGAAAAGTTTACTCAGGTATTTGCATTTGGAGATAGTTATTCTGACAATGGAGAAGCAAAAAAAATCAGCGCACAAATTATGGCAAGCGCTAATAGACCTGATGATGCATATTTAAAACCTTCTGATGAATTATATTGGAAAGGTAGATATTCAAATGGTCCTACAGCTGTTGAAGTATTAGCAGAAAATTTAGGTGTACCATTAGTTAACTATGCCACAGGTGGCGCAACTAGTGGAGAAAAAAACTATTCTGAGTGGATGGATCACTTAGGAAATACAGGGGTTCTCGGACAAATTGAAAAATTCGAAAATAGTTTAAAGGAAGGTAAGGCTGATCCTGATGCATTGTATTTTATTTTCGCTTCTGCCAATGATTATTTTTCGTTCATGGATTATTCATTACCAGGTACAGTTGAAGATGTGGCAGATAAAGCTGTTGATAATATAAATAATGCTATTAAAAGATTAGTCACACTTGGAGCAAAAAACTTTTTTGTAGTAAACAGCAGTGATTTATCACTTGTACCTTATGAAATTACTAGCAATAGAACAGAATCTGCTGAAGTTTTTGTAAAACATGTGAATAAAAAACTTCCTGAATCCATAAAAGAATTACAAAAAAACTCAAATATAAAAATAATGATGTTTGATCTCCCTGCAATTAGTGACAATATAATGAAAAATCCAAGCAAATATGGATTAGTTGAACTAGATAAAGAAGCTCAAAGTACTTATCCAGAAGTTAAACCAGCAAGTGCTAATCCAGAACAATATTATTTTTGGGATGAATGGCATTATACTTCTACTGTGCATAAAATCTTGGGAGAAGAAATGTATGATAAGGTGAGAATGTTTAAATAAAGAAACATAATATAAGGAGGTAGTTACTCTGATTAAGAAATTTAAAAGTATTAAAACTCAATTTTTAATTATTACTATATTTATTATAATATTAGCACTAGCAATTGTTGGTATTAGTATTAGCTATCAAGCAAATACGCAAGCTAGAAAAGATTATCTTAATAATTCTCAAGAACAGATGAAATTGGCTGAGCATTCTATCCAGACTTTCTATGATCAAATTGATAAAAATATAGATATGCTAGCCACTAATCCGTTAATAGTTCAAGCAAACAAGGGTAATATTACCAGTTATGTCAATACTACGGAAGATACTAAAATGACACCCTCTAAGAATGGACAAATAGAACGTGACATTTATAATATATTTGATCAATATGCAAATTCACATCCGGGTACCATGTATGTTTATTTGGCTACTAAAGATGGTGGTTATCTAAATTGGCCAGAAACTAATATATCAAAAAAATATGATCCAACTTCTAGGGATTGGTATCAAAAAGGTATAGAAGGAAATGGGGAAATAATAAGAACAGCTCCATACAAAGCCGATACTGGTTCAATGATTATAAGTAATGTACGTTCATTAACTGATTCTAATGGAAATATATTAGGTGCAATAGGAATTGATGTTGAACAATCTGTTATTAGTGACATGTTAAGTAAAATGAAAATAGGTAAAACAGGTTTTTATATGCTTGTACATAATACAGGAATGATTATGGCAGATGGAAATAATGCTGATAATAATTTTAAAAATATAGAAGAAATTAATATACCAGGAGTAGAAAAAGTATTGTCAAAAGATTTAAAGTCTTTCGATGTAAATATTAATCAAGAAAAATATATTGGTAATACATATGAAATAAAGGGTACTGACTGGGTTTTAGCATCTTTTATGTCAGAAAATGAATTAATAGCAAGTGCTAAAAAAACATCTTTTATAGTCTTTGTTATTTCAATATTTATGTTAATTCCAACATTTATTTTAATTAACATTAGTACAAAGCGAATTACTAATCCAATAATTAAATCTTCTGAATATTTAAAAATACTTGCGAAGGGTGATTTCTCCCAAGAACTTGATTATGAATTATTGTCAAGAAAAGATGAAATAGGGTCCATTACCAATGGTATTAATAATATGAAAAGTTCATTAGTGAATTTAGTGGATAGTATTAAAGCAGAATCCTCCGCTATGGAACAGAAAGTGAATAATATTGTAGATAATGTTCAGATATTAAATAGAGACTTAGAAGAAATATCTGTAACTACAGAAGAATTAGCTGCAAGTATGGAAGAAACCTCAGCCGCATCTGAACAAATGTCAGCAACTTCACAAGAAATGGAAATAGGGATTCATTCCATAACGCAAAGATCAGAAAAAGGTGCTATTGCTGCTAATGAAATTAGTAAAAGAGCAACTTCCATTAAAGAAAATACCACTATTGCTCAAAAGAAAACTGCTAACATACTTCTTCATACAAAAACACAACTTGAGCAAGCAATAGCAGATTCAAAGATAGTTGGCGAAATTGATATCTTATCTAAAGCTATCATGGATATAAGCGAAAAAACTAATTTACTTGCATTAAATGCTGCTATTGAGGCTGCAAGAGCTGGTGAATCTGGAAGAGGGTTCTCCGTTGTTGCTGATGAAATAAGAAAGCTTGCAGAACAATCAAAAGATACAGTGCTAAAAATACAGGCTGTAACAACAAACGTTATATCTTCAGTAAATAATCTTTCTAACAATTCTAATAATTTATTAACATTTGTATCTACAGATGTTGCTAATGATTATCAGATGATGTTAGATGTTTCAGAAAAATATAACGAAGATGCTAAGTTTATAGATGAACTAGTAACAGAAGTTAGTGCTACTTCGGAGGAACTTTTTGCTTCAGTTCAAGAAGTTTTAGGAGCTATAAATAACGTGGCCATGGCCGCTAACGATGGAGCTTGTGGAACTACAACTATAGCAGATAGAGTTGCAAAAGCAACCTACAAATCAACAGATGTTATGCAGGAAGTTTTAAAGTCAAAAGAAAGTACTGATAAATTAGAACAAGAAGTAAATAAATTTAAAATATAATCTATTTTAGAGCGTGTAAATAAAAGAGAGTTCCGGTAGATAAGCTAAAAGAGTCTATCTTAATTTTTTATGAAAATGTAATAGAAGCTTAAAATTGAAAATATATTAATTATATTGTATATGGGAAAGTTTATATTTTTTACCTTAGGGTATGGTGAACCGTATCATAAGTAAATGAGGTTTTTACCAAAATTGTAAATAATAAATGTATTGATAATTTTAGAGACAAAAGGAATTAAAAAAGCTGACTCCGCTTTGAATAGGGGGTCAGCTTTTATCTTATTAACTATTCTTTTATTATTTTTGATAAATAAGAGAAGTTTAAAAAAGTGGATTTATGCTAATCTAAATTTTCTCCATTAGTACTAATTACTTTTTTATACCATTCGAATGATTTCTTTTTACTTCTCTTTAAAGTACCAACACCATTGTTATCACGATCAACATGAATAAACCCATAACGTTTTTTCATTTCTCCAGTACCAGCACTAACAAGATCAATACATCCCCACATCGTATAACCGAATAAGTTGACTCCATCTTGTTCAACTGCATCTTTCATAGCTTGTATATGACTTCTTAAATACTCAATACGATAATCATCTATAATCTCACCATTTTCATTAGGAATGTCATTTGCTCCTATCCCATTTTCTGCGATGAACATTGGTTTCTTATAACGATCATTAAATATATTTAGAATTAGTCTTAATCCAAGTGGATCAAATTGAGATCCCCACTCACTTGCTTTTAAATATGGGTTCTTAACAGTTGCAAAGGCAGCTCCATCTTTTTGAATATTATCTTCTAATCTAGAACTCATGCAACTAGAATGATAATAAGAAAAAGCAATAAAATCTACTGTATTATTCTTAAGTATTTCAAAATCGTCAGAACCAGTTTCAAGATTGAAGCCTTCGTTCTTTAACATTGTTAATACATGGGTTGGATATTCTCCATTAGCTTGGACATCTGTAAAGAAGTAGCTTTCACGATTTTTATTAAATGCATACCAAATATCTTCTGGAGAACATCTTCTTGGATATATTAATGCAGAATTAATCATGCATCCAATTTGATTGTCTGGATCAATTTCATGCGCAAGATTAGTTGCTAGAGCACTAGCTAGTAATTGATGGTGCGCAGCTTGGTACTGAACATGCTTTTTATTTTCTCCATCCTTAAAGATTACACCTGCTCCTAAAAATGCTCCATGGAAGATCATATTAATTTCATTAAATGTAATCCAATGCTTTACTTTTCCTTTATAACGAGAAAATAGAACTCTACATAGTTTTTCGTAGAAACCTACTAATTCTCTGCTTCTCCATCCACCATATTCTTTTATTAAATTAAGAGGACAATCAAAGTGAGCAATTGTTACTAAAGGAGTAATATTGTACTTCTTACATTCATCGAACACACTATCATAAAATTTTAATCCTTCTTCATTAGGTTCAGCATCATTTCCATTAGGAAAAATTCTAGACCATGAAATTGACATACGGTAGACTTTAAATCCCATTTCTCCAAATAATGCTATATCTTCTTTATAATGATGATATAAGTCAATTGACTCCTTTGATGGATAAAAATGATTATCATCAAATTCTAAGTTAACCTTCTCTCCTCGTATAGTAGGATGTCTATCAGGTCCAATTGGAATTAAATCAACATTTGATAAACCTCTTCCATCTAAATTATAAGCACCTTCACATTGGTTAGCGGCAGTAGCTCCTCCCCATAAAAAATCTTTTCTGAATGCCATATAAGTTTCTCCCTTCATTACTGTCTTTTAATCTTAAATAATAAATCATTTTCCTTTACTGTCTTTTTAGTTGTTGGGGAAATATCATACCCTTCGTCCATATTTGTAACAACTATTGGAGTTTCTACTATATATCCTTCATTTTTGATTTTTTCTAGATCAAATTCTAAAAGCAATTGCCCCTTATTAATCTTATCACCTTGAGCAACTTTTAAGTCAAAGTATTTACCTTCTAAATTGACTGTATTTAATCCGACATGTATTAATAATTCTACACCTGTATCAGATACAAGCCCAATAGCATGTTTAGTAGGGAAGATTGAAACAACAGAACCATCAAATGGAGCTCTTACGACACCTTCAGATGGCAAAACAGTCATTCCATTTCCTAATAATCCATCAGCAAAAGCTTCATCTGAAGTCTTTTCTAAAGGAATTACATCACCTTTAACTGGTGAAATAATTGATTCTTCTATCTCGATGTTTTCAACAGTAGTTACAGTATTTGCTGTTTCTTCTTCTTTCCAAAACATCATTGTTAATGTAAAGCCAACAACCATTGCAACAATAGATGCGATTACTACGATAATAAATCCACTTGCATCACCATTCGTTGGATCAAGGAAGTTTACTAGACCGATTAGTCCTCCACCGCCCATTGCGAATCTTTTTACATTAAATAGTCCAATGATAGCACCAGCGACACCACCACCAATCATTGAAAAGATAAATGGTTTTTTCCTTGGTAATGTTATTCCGTAAATTGCAGGCTCTGTTATCCCAAACATTCCTGATATAATTGCAGGGATACATAAAGCTTTAAACTCTTTGTTTTTTGATTTTACATATAAAGCGATAACAACTGCAGTTTGTGCAAAAGTAGCTCCAAATGTACCGCAAAGAACTTGGTCAAATCCTAAGTTTCCGATATTCATTAGAACAATTGGTACTAGTCCCCAGTGAATGCCAAACATAACCATTACTTGCCAGAAAAAACCGATAAGCATTCCACAGACAATAGGACTAAATAAATATAATTGTGCAAACATCGTACTAACTATATTCGCTGCAAAGGTAACAATTGGGCCTATTACAATTAATCCCAATGGAACAGTAATCAATAATACTATAAAAGGAGTTAAAATTGATTGAACTATTGGAGAAATATATTTTTGTACTCTTTTCTGAACTACACTTGCGAACCATGTAACAAAAATTACTGGAATTACACTTGATGTATAAGTTATACCAATTAAAGGAATACCTAAAAATGTTGTGTAAACTTTTGATGTAAAAATAGTTCCTTCAAACAATGTCATCAAAGGTTGCGCGTCATTTAGCTTAGACAAAGCGCCGCCTTGTAGTGTTGGATAACATAGTACAGCACCTATTACCATACCAATAAATGGATTTAGTTTGAATTTATTGGCAGCTGTATACCCAATCATAATAGGCATGAAGAAAAACAATGCGTCTCCAAGTGCATTTAAAACAATAATTGTTCCTGATGTAGGTGGGAAAACTTTTAACATTAATAATAATGCAGTTACACCTTTAATAACTCCTGTTGCACACAATGGTCCTAATAGAGGTTGAAATACTCCTGAAATAATATCTACCAGCTTGTTAAATACACCTTTTACCTCTTCTTCAGAATCAGATACATTTCCAAGTTGAGGCATAATATCATCATAGACTTTTGAAACATGACTTCCTATTACAACTTGATATTGTCCACCACTCTTAACAACAGTAACAACTCCATTCATATTCTTTAATGCTTCCGTGTTTGCTTTGTTTTCATCTTTTAATTTAAAACGTAATCTTGTCATACAATGTGTAAGACTTATAATATTTTCTTTTCCACCAACATTTTCAATTATATTATTAGCTAATTTACTATAATTTTGTTTTGACATAACTCTCTTCCTTTCTAAATCAATAATAATAAACCATTAATTAAATTTAAAATTAAACGATTTCCATATAGCTCAATCCTTTCTATTATTTTTATAATAATAGTTTAAAGGGTGAACTAGGTTTAATGTAAAGAGCTTTTAATAATTTTAATATGAGAATTGATGGAATATTTAATATATCAAATAAAATCTTAGACTAACTCAATCCAAGCTTGATAATAAGAATAATCGCTATCATTCATCAAGAAGCGAGCAATTATTCTTCCCAACTTAATTTCTTTACTTTTTTCAGCTAAAACAGCTTGAATACTTTCTATATCAATTTTCCTATCAGCTACTTTTAATAAAAAGGGTATATATTTGCACTTAATTTCATTGATATCCCATAATACTTCTCCAATAAGATTAGCAGATTCTTTAGAAGAAATAATTCCAAAATGCTCTAGTTTATCATCTCCTATAGAAAAAACAGTTGCTAAGAGATGATGGTTGTTTGTATACTTTAATACATTATCTTTATAGTTCATATGAAGATGATAAACTTTATTAAAGTTTGGATATGTATGATGAAATACTCCGTTCATCATTTCTTTTAAAAGGTAAACATTACTTAACTCTTTTTCAACCCTATTTTCGCTTTCTTGTAATTCATTCTTTTTTACGATTATTTCATCAAACATTTCTTTTAATAGAATTTCTTTTTCTTCAAGTGAAAAAGTCTCTATATTTCTTAAAGATTTTATAGAATAATTAGTAAATCTATAATACAAAATATCACTAATTTTTAACAAATCTTTTTTTGTATATTCTCGATAAGCGTTAATATCATTTCTGTTGGGGTTAATGATACCTTTTTTTTCCCAAAATCTAAGTGTTGATTTAGGAATATTAAATAGTTCAGTAACTTCTTTTAATGTATATTTATCAGACATAAGACCACCTCATTTTTAACCTATTTATATTTTATATAATTATATTTTAACTTATAAAAATGAATCTTGTAAATCGATATCATATGGTATAAATTGTAAAATGAGGTTATTGGATTTATAATTTAGACAATATAATAATTTAAAACATAGCAAAGAATAACTATATTATGATTAAGATATATATTGAATAAAGAAATTATTTATAAAAGCTCCTATACGGAGAACCAATCATAAGTAAATGAGGTTTTATACATTGAATTATTACTAAAGTTTATTTACATTTGAATAGGAAGTAAAAGTTTCAGCATACAGATCACATTGAAAATGTGTAGCATGCTGATTTTTTTATTTCAATCTATTATCAAACATTAGTTGAATTTGAATACCAAAAGGGTCTTCAATAATCCCGTATGCTTTACTAAACACATTATTAGATAATGGAACGATGATTCTAACTCTGCTATCTGTAATTAAGCTATTATAAAAATGTTCAATTTCGTTTAAGTCAGCACTTTGAATACATAATGATGTGTTATTACCAACTTTATATTTTTCATTAGTATCCATTGTATCTTCTGCAATCATTACTCTAGTTTTTCCAATTGATAAAACAGAGTGAGAGATATAATTTTTATTTTCATCGGTAATCTGTATTGTATTATCTCTTTTTGCCATGTCCTGGTATGTTACTAGTAATAATTCCTCTGCATTGAAATGTTTTTTATAGAAATTTATAGCTTCTTGTGCTTTTCCATTCATTGAAAGAAAAATAGCAATTTCTAGTGTTGTACTCATAGTATCAATCTCCTTTTGTATAATATTTTTAGGCACATATTTTATAGTATTGATATATTGCTTTAGGTTTATTATAATACATAAAGGTAGCAAAATATGACACCTTTTAAAGGGGGATTGTATGAAAAAATCAGAAAGATTAAATGACATGATACGATACTTAAATGGCCGAGAGTTTTTTAATTTGGGTGATTTAATGGATAAATATAATATATCAAAAAGTACAGCTTTGCGTGATATTAGCTCATTAGAGCAATTGGGTATGCCTATTTTTTCGGAGTATGGTAGGCATGGAAGATATGGTATTTTAAAAAACAGGTTATTATCACCTATTATCTTTACACTTGATGAAGTGTATGCTTTATATTTTGCGATGTTGACGTTAGAGGCCTATCAATCTACGCCATTTCATTTAAGTGTTAATAAGCTAAATGAAAAATTCGAAAGTTGTCTGTCTAAAGAACAAATAAAACAAATTCATAAAATGAAAAAAGCATTGCAATTTGAAGCATATCAGCACAATAATGTTAGTCAGTTTTTAGATAAAATTCTACATAGTATTCTTAATGAAGTTAGTTGTAAAATTCAGTACTTTAAAAATAATAAACAAGTAAGTTATCATATTCAGTTTTTTAAAATTTCTGCTAAATTTGCACAGTGGTATGCTACTGGAATAGAGCTGAATACAAAAAAACATAAAGTTTTTAGATGTGATAGAATAACTTTGCTAGAATTTCATAATAATAAATCACAAATTTCCGTAGAAGAACTTATCCATAGTTCCTTAGAGCTTTATCAATCTGAAAAAAGTATTCAGTTTGAAGTAGAAATTTTAGAAGAAGCAAAGGATATTTTTTATAAAGAGCGTTATCCATCAATCAACATAGAAAGTGGAACTAAAACAATTATAAAGGGGTTCTATAATTTAGGCGAAGAAGAATTTATATCTAATTACTTTATTAGATATGGTAGTTCTATTACGTCAGTAAAACCTGAATCGCTAAAACACCTTATTCAAGAAAAAGCAGAGAATTTATTAAATTATTATCAAAAAATATAAATAAGCATGCAGATCACAATACTGAGAAGTATTCTAATATCTTTATATAAGAAAACTAGAAAGGTTGGAATAAAAATGATAAGACCGGTTGTAAAGGATATATTATTCCTAGGACAGAAATCAGAGCCTGCTACTAAAGCTGATGTAGCAGTTATTGATGATTTAGTGGATACGTTAAGGGGAAATTTAGAGTATTGTGTTGGTATGGCTGCTAATATGATAGGAGTTAAAAAACGTATCCTTGTATTTAGTGTAGGTGATATCATAGTTCCTATGGTTAATCCAGTTATATTAAAGAAAGAGAAAGGTTATGAGACAGAAGAAAGTTGTTTATCTTTAACTGGCTTCAGAAAAACAATGAGATATGAAGCAATTGAGGTAGAATATCTTGATAGAAACTTTAAGAAGCATAAACAAACATTTACTGGATTTACTGCACAGATTATTCAGCATGAAGTAGACCATTTCGAAGGTATAATAATTTAAGCGATAAAATTGCTTATGATGAGATTTTTAAATTTAAAAAGATATTTAAGAAAAAGGGGTTATTATGGCTAAAGTACGAAAAATGATTGGAAAAGCAGATTCACCATATATTGTTTCTCTTATGAGATTAATAGAAACACAAAGCAAAAATACAATTGTAAAATGGTGTAATGAATATGCAAGGGAGAATATTCTACCTATTTATGAAAAAGATTATCCTGAGGATTCTCGTTTAAAAAGTGCATTGAATGCAGTTAATGAATGGTTAGAAGGAAATATGAAATTAACAGAGGCAAAGAAAATTATTAAGGAAGTTCAAATAGCTGCTAGAGAAGTAGAGGAAAATCCAGCTGCACAAGCTGCAGCTAGAGCAATTGGAGCAACGACGGCAACAATTAATACTGTAACGAGTTCTTTAGGACTTGCATTTTATGGTGCTGCAGCAATAGCATACTCATCTATTGGTGTTAATGAGAAGAGTGAGGTTTATGATGAAATTGCAGCAAGAGAGTGCAAAAACATGGAGGAAGATTTACGTAAAATTTCTATAATAGATGAGCCTAATCCAGCAAAAATAAATTGGAATTGCTAAATATGAAAATTTATTTAAGAATACGCAGCATTGAATCTGCGTATTTTTTATATTTCTTGATTGTGCTACAGCTACATTGTCTACATTAAGTGTTCAAATAATATCTTAATTCCTATAACTATTAAAATAATTCCACCAATTATTTCAGCATAATTTTGCACATACTGTCCAAGCTTTTTGCCAAGAAAAACTGCCAAGAAGCTTAATACAAAAGTAGTTATTCCTATTATTGTTATAGAAGGAATAATACTAACACTTAGAAATGCAAAACTAACTCCAACTGCTAAAGCATCGATGCTAGTTGCAATAGCTAATATAGTTAGCTTCTTATAAGAGAATTCATCTCTTTCACATTCTAGAGGGACATCATTCTCTCCACCACGCATCTCCCTAATAGATTCTATTAACATTTTTCCACCTATAATTCCAAGTAGTATAAAAGCTATCCAATGATCAAAAGATTTAATATAGCTTTCAAAATATCTACCACACCACCAGCCTAATAAAGGCATAAAGGCTTGAAAGCCACCAAAGAATAAAGCAACTCTAAAAGAGTATTTAAATTCATCTTCTTTTAAGCAAATACCTTTAGCTAAAGAAACAGCGAAGGCATCCATAGATAAGCCTATTCCTGTCATAAAAATTGAAAAGAAACCCATAATATGTAACTCCTTTATTATAGAATTTATTTCAAAATACTAATTAATATTTAGGATTTTATTGACTTTTATAGATGATAAACAAATAAAAAAGACCTATACGTAGCAAAGCCACGCATAAGTCTCGTTATTCAATACTAAGCCAGAACCAAGTTCAATATGTTGACTTAGTAACTCATTCTAAAATAGAGCTAACTACTCCCCTATACATAAAAAAAGTATTTATTACATCTAAATATGATATCAAATTATAATGAATATATCAATAGTTAAAACGAAATATATAGATGATTAGTAACAAAAAACATTATAGTAAAAATCTAAGAGAATTTTGTTATAACACCTTTTATTATCATAAGATACAAAATAGAAAATATAATTTAAATAAGAATGTTTAAGAAGGAGTGTTAGTGTGAGTAGGATTAAGATATTTACTGGACACTTTGGTAGTGGTAAGACAGAAATTGCAATTAATTATTCTATTAAGAGGGCTAAAGAAGGTAAAAAGGTAGCATTAGTTGATATGGACATAATTAATCCTTATTTTTGTGTAAGAGATATTAAAGAAACTCTAGAAAATCATTATAAAATAAGGGTTATAAGCTCTAGAAAAGATTTAGTTAATGCAGAACTTACGGTGCTATCAGGAGAAATTTTATCTGTATTTAACGATAAATCTTATGAAGTTATATTTGATATTGGTGGAGATGATGTAGGGGCAAAGGTTCTGGGTGTGTATAGCAAGTACTTTGAAGATGAAGATTATTCAATGTATTATGTTTTAAATAACTCAAGGCTAGAAACCTTAAATTGTAGTATGGCAAGTAAATATCTAAAATCTATAGAATTATCTAGTAAGTTAAGAGTTACTGATATTATATCGAATACTCACATGATGAAGGAAACAGAATATAAACATATATTGAAAGGAGATATGGAATCTTTGAATTTATCTAAGTTTTTAAGCATTCCTTACAAATATACTGTGTGTACCAAAAACTTTGAGAGGGTAATAGAAGATAAAGTTAATGGAGAAGTGTTACCTATAGAATTATATATGGACATTCCTTGGGAATAATAAGGAGGAATCAAATGGCTAAGGTTATATTTAAAGAGGAAAGATGTAAAGGGTGTGAGCATTGCATAAATATATGTCCTAAAAAAATTATAAGTTTTAAAGAGAATTTTAATAGCAAGGGATATCACCCAGCTGGAATAAAGGAGAATCTTATGAGTGAATGTATAGCTTGTGCATCTTGTGGGAAAATTTGTCCTGATTGTGTAATAACGATTGAAAGGTAGGAGATAACTATGGGTGAAAAGTTTCTAATGAAAGGAAATGAAGCAATAGCAGAAGCTGCTATTAGGGCTGGATGCAAATGCTTTTTTGGATATCCTATAACTCCTCAAACTGAATTAATAGCATATATGGCAAAGAACATGCCAAAGGTTAATGGAGTTTTTTTACAAGCAGAAAGTGAAATTGCAGCTATTAACATGGTATATGGTTGTGGAGGGACAGGGGTTAGATGTATGACTTCATCATCTAGTCCTGGAATAAGTTTGATGACAGAAGGGATATCATATTTAGCAGCTGCACAAGTACCTTGTGTAATAGTTGATGTAGTTAGATGTGGTCCAGGTCTTGGTGGAATACAACCTGCTCAATCGGATTATTTATTTGTAAATAAAGGATTAGGACATGGAGATTTTAATATACCAGTTTATGCTCCAGCATCTATTCAAGAAATGATAGATTTAATTTGTGAGGCATTTGATGTAAGCGATTTATATAGAACACCTGTAATGATAATGGCTGATGGTATGCTAGGACAAATGATGGAAGGTGTTGAATTTAGGGATAATAAAAAAAGAATATTACCAGAAAAAAGTTGGGCTGCAAATGGTTTAGGAAAGAGAAGTAAACATAATATAATAAATTCATTGGAGTTAAATCCAGAGAAGCTTGAAGAACTTAATATGGAGCTTCAAGGAAAGTATAAAATAATAAAAGAAAATGAAGCTAAATATGAATTATATAACTGTGAAAATTCCTGTGATCTAATATTAGTTTCTTATGGGATAACGGCTAGAATATGTAAAAGTGTTATAAGTCTTGCAAAGAAAGATGGAGTGAACTTAGGATTAATAAGACCTATAACAACATGGCCATTTCCTAATGAATCATTCGCTAAAACATTAGGAAAAAGTAAAAATGGTTATTTGTCTGTAGAAATGAATTGTGGGCAGATGGTTGAAGATGTGAAGCTAGCTGTAAATGGAAAAGAAGAAGTTAGATTCTATGGTAGAACAGGTGGAATTGTGCCAACAGTAGATGAGATATATAAATATATAAAATCTATTATTGGAGGTATATAAGATGAGCATTATTTATAAACCAACAAAGGTACTTTTAGATGTTCCTACACATTATTGTCCAGGATGTACTCATGGAATAATTCATAAGTTAGTAGGAGAAGTAATAGAGGAATTAGAAATATTAGATAAGACTATAGGAGTTGCATCGGTTGGATGCTCTGTACTTGCATATAATTATTTTGCTTGTGATATGTTCCAAGCACCACATGGAAGAGCACCAGCAGTAGCTACAGGTATAAAAAGAGCTAATCCAGATAAAGTAGTTTTTACTTATCAAGGAGATGGGGATTTAATAGCAATAGGTACTGGGGAAGTTATTCATGCAGCAGCAAGAGCAGAGAATATAGTGACTATCTTTGTAAACAATTGTATATATGGCATGACAGGAGGACAAATGGCACCTACAACTTTAGAGGGGCAAGTTACTGAAACATCCCCATATGGAAGAGATATTAAAGTACAAGGATACCCAATAAGAGTATCAGAAATGATAGCAACATTAGATGGCACATGTTATGTTGAAAGAGTAAGTGTAGATAATATACCTAACCTAACCAAAGCTAAAAAAGCTATAAAAAAAGCCTTTAATAATTCAATTCAAGGATTAGGTTATTCTTTTATAGAGGTATTATCTACATGTCCAACGAATTGGGGCTTATCTCCAGTTGATTCTTTAAAGTGGCTTAGAGAAAATATGATTCCATATTATTCATTAGGTGTTAAAAAGGATTGTAAGAAGGAGGATAAGTAGAATGATTAAAAAAGAAATTATATTTGCAGGTTTTGGGGGACAAGGGATATTAACAATTGGAAAGCTGTTAGCTTATGCAGCTATGGATAAAGGATTAAGCGTTTCGTGGTTACCATCTTATGGACCTGAAATGAGAGGTGGAACAGCAAATTGCTCAGTTATTATTTCAAGTGAAGAAGTTGGGTCTCCTGTTATATCAGAAGCAGATGCAGTTGTAGCTATGAATAAGCCTTCTTTAGATAAGTTTGAAAAACTGTTAAAGAAAAATGGAACTTTAATAATAGATTCAGATATGATAAAGGATGAAGTTCTTTTTGACAGTGTAGAAGTATATAAAATTGATGCTGAAACAAAGGCAGAAAGGCTCGGAGATAAGAGAAATGCTAATATGATACTACTTGGATTTTTAATTAAGAAAATAAATATAATTTCAATAGAAGATATTCTAAACTCTATTAAGAAGTATGGAAAAAAAGAAAATTATGAATTAAATAAATTAGCAATAGAACTAGGAGCAAAAATAGCAGAAGAAAAAATTAAAAATATCTAGAAACTATAATAAAAAAACCTCTTTTGAAAATAATAAATATGATAATATTATAAAGAGGTGATTAATATGGATTTAATTTGTCTATGTAAAGGTGTAGAAAAAGATGTAATAGTTAAAGCTATTAAAGATGGTGCTGATACATTTGAAAAAGTTCAAGAAGCAACTGGAGCTGGAACAGGATTTTGTGGAGCAAGTAGATGTAGAGATAAAATAGAAGCTTTAATAGAAGAAAATAAATAAAAATATTACTAAAGAGCTTTGGAGTTAATCTAAAGCTTTTTAATTTCTTAAGATTTAATTAAATATGCTAAAGTTAGAATAATTTGTAACGAAAATGTCAATAAATCATTTTATAATAATAGTATAAGTATAATAAGGAGGTGATTTAATGATGAAAAAAATAGATACTAATAAGCACTGTAGCTTAAATAAATCCATAAGAAACTTATTTTATAAAAAGCAGGATATAAATAATTCAATTTATTATACTGAAGAAGAAAAGAAAGTTTTAACAAGTCAAATAGAAAAAGATATTTATGATACATGGAAAAAGATAAGATATACCTAAAATAAATAAAGAATAAAACATAATGTATCTAAAATATAATAAAATGATAGTAAATTTATGTAGGAGAATATATTTTAGTGATCAGTAATAGTAAAGTTCATATTAAAATTTTAACAATCGATTACAACTATAAGAACAAGGTTAATAAAATAAGAGGAAATATGGATAAAATTAAATATTATTTTTGAATAAGAAGTTAGAGTTATTATAAATTCTGACTTCTTATTTATTTTAAAGATGATAAAATAAATATAATAAACTAAGTATTGTATAAGGAGAATAGCTATGTTTTTTATAGGGATTTTTGGAATAGAAAATAAAGAGAAAGAAATTAAAGTAATAAATAATTTAACATGTAAGAGTTGTAATAGATTAAGTATGGCTAGAGTTATAAAGCATTATGAATTTTTCCATTTCTTTTTTATACCTATTTTCAAATGGAATGAAAAATACTATGTAGAATGTGGAAGTTGTAAGAAGATATTTTCTATTTCAAAGGAAAAGGGAAAGATGATAGAAAGAGGAGAAAATATAGATATAACATATTGGGATTTAAATGAAGTTAATAATGCTTATGGTTATGATTATAATATAAATAGTGTTTGTAAAAGTTGTGGTAAGGTAGTTGATTCAGAATATAAATATTGTCCATATTGCGGACATGAAATTAAATGATAGTTTAAATTAGATATTTAGAATATCTTCATAATACCTTCAAAAGAATTTGATAAAGTTTATATGATTAGATATATGACTGAATATTAAAAGAGGGAGGTTTAACATGAGTAATATTTTAATAATTGAAGATGAAGAAAGTGTAGCTAATGTAATAAAGGCATATTTAGAAAAAGATAAATATAATGTAGAGGTATGTAACTCTGGAATTAAAGCATTAGAAGTTTTTAAGGAAATAGATTTCCAGCTTGTTATATTAGATTTAATGCTACCAGATATAGATGGAGAAGAGATTTGTAAAATTATAAGAAGAACTTCTAATGTATATATATTTATGTTAACATCAAAAGCTAGTTTAAATGATAGAATTGTTGGCTTAGATATAGGAGCTGACGAATATTTAGTTAAGCCATTTAGCCCAAGAGAACTTACAGCAAGGGTAAATGCATTATTTAGAAGAATAAATACAAGTAATAAAATAAGTGATATTTTTAATGATGGAATACTAAGGATAGATTATGAAAAGAGAATAGTAGAGCTTAAAGGCAAGGAAATACCATTTACACCAAGTGAATTTGATATTTTATATACTCTATTAATTAATAAAGGAAAGGTTTTATCTAGAGAGCAATTAATTGAAAATGTGTTTGGGATTGATTTTGATGGATATGATAGAACTATAGATGTACATATAAAAAATATAAGAAAGAAAATAGAGGAAGATACTAGAAATCCTAAATATATCTTAACAGTAACAAAGGTTGGATATAAGTTCGGTGGTGATATATAAATGCAAAGCATAAGAAAAAGACTAAGCATATTATTTGTAATATCATCCATTTCAGCAATTATATTAATTATATTATTTGTTAATATGACTATAAATAATAAGTTTAATAAATATATGATAGATGTTCAAAATAAAAGAAATGAAAGAATAGTTTCGTACTTTGAAGAAGCATATAAAAGAGATAAAAGATGGACTGAAAATTCTGGAGTTGAGCTAATGCATGAAGCATATATGGGAAATTATTGCTTAACTTTAAGAGATGCTGATGGAAATGTAGTTTGGGGAATGGATCCAGCTGATATAAAAGATAATAGTAATTTAAAAAATATGAATATAGAGGATAAGGGAGTATATGTTACTAAGAACTTTAACATAGTACTAGACGGAAAAATTGTGGGAAATGTAGAGTTAGGTCAATATTCTTCTATATTATTAACAGAAGAAGATTTAGAGTTTAAGTCATCTATAAATACAAGTATAGTATTAAGTGGTATAGGTACATTATTAATTATAATTATAATAAGCTTATATATTTCAAAGCAATTATCAATCCCAATAAAAAAGGTAGCAAGTATATCAAAAAGACTTTCAAGAGGAGATTTTGAAGCAAAGTCTAATGCAAAAAGTGATATTGAAGAAATTGAAGAGTTAAGGGAAAGTATAAATATATTAGGTGAGAAGTTAAAAAATCAAGATATGTTAAGAAAAAGGCTTGTATCTGACATATCCCATGAAATAAGAACTCCACTTAATGTTCTGCAAAATAATCTAGAAGCAATGATAGATGGAATTTTTCCAGTATCTAATCAAAGATTATCTTCCTTAAATGATGAGGTAATAAGGTTTGGAAAATTGTTAAATAACTTAGATGTATTGAAAGAATTTGAAGATGAAAGTATAAATTTGGAATTTGAAGAAATTTTATTAGATGAATTTATTATTGAGTTAGCTCAAGATTTTTATTTAGAAGCTAAAAGTAAAAACATAAATTTTGATTATAGTATAGAAAAAAATGAAACTTACATTATTCCAGGAGACAAAGATAAGTTAAGACAAGTATTTATAAATTTAATAACTAATGCAATTAAGTTTACAGGTAGTGATGGAATGGTAAGAATTAATTTATATAAAGAAAATAATAAAGTTATAGTAGAAGTTGTAGATACAGGAGAAGGAATAAAAGAAAAGGATTTACCTTTTATATTTGAAAGATTATATAGAGGAGATAAGAGTCGTCAAAAAGTAGAAGGTAATGGTATAGGCTTAACAATAGTAAAGAAAACACTAAGTTTACATTATGCTAATATAGAAGTGAAATCTAGTGAGGGTAAAGGCACAACATTTAAGATTATTTTTGACAATGTAATAATGTAAATAAGAGGGTGCTTTATAATTTTTCTATTTACTAGCAGAATATATTAAAAAAGATTTATATATTGCATATGTTAATAGTAGAAAGTTATTAGAATTAGTAAATTTAGTAAAATGTGAAGGGGTGCGCGTTTAGTGCACCCCTTTATATTTATATACTGAGAGAATATATAATTACACAAAATTATATATTTTTCATATTATAATAGTTTTGAATTTTACATTAAGTGACGTTCTAATACCAAGATTATTAAGTTAAGACTTATTATATTGGTATCAGAACGCCATTTAAATTTTTATTGATGTTGAAATTGAAATTATTAGCTTAAAAGTATCTAATTAAAACTAATATATTTATTTAGAATTCCATCAAAATTAATATTATCCATGTTATCAACTACTTCAATTATACAAAGAATTTCACCGTTTTTAGTTATTGCATATCCGCCAGGATTATTGAAGTTTAATTCAATTTGAAATATTGATTTTTGTCCAGTAAGTGATGTTACTAAACTTCCATCTTTGATATTAGATATTATATATTCACCTTCATAATTAGTATACTTAGTTAAGTCTACAGTCAGTTTTAAGTTAAGATTATTTTTTGCAACTAGTATTAATGGCTGAAATTCATTACCTACACCATTGATAATAGCAGCCTGAAATTTTTCAGTAACTTTTGAAGTTGTAATTAAGCTTTCAGGATAAGTAGAAGATCCAGTTAAAGAACCAGTATGACAGCTAGGTCCATTACTAGCACTAGGAAGTGATGGATCATACTTAGATGCATCCACTGAAGATAGGTCGTCAACCACCTTAATTACGCCTCTAATCATTCCCATCCAGCAACTAAAATTTATATCTGTATCATTAGGCGTAAACTCTATTACATTTTCACCACTTTTAAGTTTTTGTTGAATATTTAATGAGTTAGCTACTATTGAATTGTTACAATAGTTAAGACTTTCACCATTAATCACCCACTTAACAGGTACTCCCTTCTGAACATAAAATACATTAGGGCTGTAACCATTATTATTAGCAGTCATATTTATAACTTGAACTCCATTTTCTAGAACTGCTTTGGAGGAATCTGTGCTAGCATTTGATGCAAAAGAATTTTTCATCATAAAGCCTGATGGACTTAGATTTATTCCAGAAAGAGCTAAGCCTCTATTACCCATTATTATTCCTAAAACTATAATAAGAACACCACTAAACTTAACAAGTTTTTTAGTATAGCCTTTGCTTAAGAAACCAGAAATTGCACCAAAAGTAAGCATTAGAGGAACAGTACCTAAAGCAAATATAAACATTGATAAAGCTCCTTTTAATGAACTTCCAGTACCAAGAGCGAAAAGCTGCATAGTTTGAAGTGGACCGCAAGGCATAAATCCATTTAAAAGTCCTACAATGAAAGGAGAATTAAATTTTCTTTTATACTTAGATAAAAAGTTAGGAATTCTTATACTAAACTTTCTAAAAAATTTAAATCCTGATATGTTTAAACCCATTATAACCATAAATATCCCAGCAAATATTTGAATAAATGCTTTTGCAGTAATTGATAATGAAAATACTGAGCCTATACCACCGATTATTCCACCTAAAATAGTATAAGAGATAACTCTACCAACATTGTATAATAGAGAAGGAGTTATGGATTCAAGTTTGGATTTACTTTCTTTAGCAAAAGATAAACTTTGAGAGAGCATTATACCTCCACACATTCCCACACAGTGGATGGATGTAAATATACCAACTATAAAAAGAAAAGCATATGAAGCATTACTAAGTTTTGATTCCATATCAAAACCACTAGTTCTGAATCCAAGAATTAATATAATAAATATTATTGCAAGTATTCCTATAGATTCAAAGTTGCTAGAAGATTCAGTGGAATATCCAGCTTTATTTATAGCTTTTTTTATTTCATCTAGAGTGCATATATTAGTATCATATTCAATTTCTAAAATTTCTTTAGTATAGTTTGCTTTGCCACTTATTATGCCATTAATTTTTTTCACAGAGTTTTCAATTCTTTTTTCACAAGATGTACAAGTCATTTCATAAACTTTAATTTTTTCTCTTTTAATACTCATAGATATCCTCCTAATTACTAATTAAAAAAAGTATATGAAATAATTGTGTTATTTTTATGAAGATAATAATTATCAAAAGTTTTATATACTAAAAGTGATAACTTAAACTTAGTCAAGCTATAAATAAAATTGGAGAATTAGCTTAAAGGTGTACCTAAATATGAATATGAATCAATGAAGAGATGCTTATGTGAAATAGAAAACTAAAACAATCTAATAAAGTTAGTGGCTTAATATATACATAATAATTACAGTATATGGGGAAAGTAATAATAGCTTTTAAGTAAAAGATTGAGATAAAGGAGAAATAAGTTATGTATAATAAAATAAACTTACCATATGCATTTAATGCATTAGAGCCCTATATAGATGAAGAAACTGTAAGAACTCATTATGAAAAACATCTACAAACATATGAAACTAATTTAAATAAAGCTTTAGAAGGATATGAAGAATATACAAAAGGAAAAACATTAGATCAATTAATAAAAGATATAGAAGATCTACCAGAGGAAATAAGACCAGGTGTTGTAAACAATGGTGGAGGAGTATCAAATCATAATTTATATTTTTCCATACTTTCACCAACTCCTAAAAAAGCTCCAGAAGGAAAGCTACTTGATGAAATAAATAAAACCTTTGGAAGTGTTGAAAATTTAAAAGAAGAATTAAGTAATGCAGCTATAACTCAATTCGGATCAGGATATGGTTTTCTAGTTAAGGATAAGAATGGAAAATTATCTATAGTTAAAAGAGTTAATCAAAACTCACCTGTAATGGATAATCTTATACCTATTCTAACAATAGATGTATGGGAGCATGCTTATTACTTAAAATATAAAAACTTAAGAGCTGAATACGTTAAAAATATATGGAATGTAATAGATTGGGAAAAGGTTCAAGGTCTTTACGAAGATTGTCATAATATTTAAAAGCTAATGAAAAGTACACCAAACTAATAATTTGGTGTACTTTTTTATTAATTAAACTCTATGAGTAAATATTTAAAAGATATAAATATAATTAATGTTATTACTAATCATATAGAGAAAATAATAGACATATTTATTTTAATTAAAAAGCATAGGTTTAGTTAAGGTCTATGTGTTCTAAAAGTTAATAAGGCTTTGACAAACAGTAATTTAGATAAACTATATTTACTATATAAAGAAAGTAAAAATTAATTTATAATATTAATATAATTATTAAAAAAGTAAGGAGCTAGAATGAGCAGTAAATGGGAAGAAAAATGGTTTGAAGATATAGATTATTTGAAGAGAAATTTAATAAAAAGACATAAAAATTTATTTTTTAACACATCAAGAGAAGAATTTGAAGAAAAAATAAAGTATTTAAAATCAATTGTAAATAATCTAGATTATGATGATATGAAGGTAGAGTTAAGTAGAATTGTTGCATCGGTTAAAGATGCACATACTTCTATTATTTTTCCAGTAAAAAAGTATTTACCTTTTAAGTTTTATTGGTTTCAAGATGGTATTTATATAATAAAAGTAACAGAAAAGTATAAAAGTGTATTATATAAAAAGGTAATTTCAATTGAAGGTGTATTTGTATCTGAAGTAATAGATGAATTAAAAGAAATAATATCATATGAAAATGATTTTTTATTTAAAGAACAAAGTATGAGATATATGCAAGCTGCTGATATACTATATGGATTATTGTTAATAGACTCAGTGGATAGAGTTAAGATTCAATTAGAAGATTGTGAAATTAACGTAGAAACTGTATCCTTAGATGAATTAATATATAATGAAGAATATAAATTACCTATGTATGCAAAAAATGAGTTTAAAAATTTTTGGTATGAACATATAGAGAATACAAAAGAAATATATATAAAATATAATTCCTGCAGAGAAGATGGAATTATAGAGTTAAGTGAAAAAATAAATGAAGTTATAGAATATATTAATAAAAACTCAATTGAGAAATTAATTATAGATTTAAGTGATAACCTAGGGGGAGATTCCAGATTAATTAGACCACTTATAGATTTTATTAAAAAAAGTACATGCATAAATAGAAAGGAAAATTTAAGTGTTATAATTGGTAGAGGAACTTTTTCTTCAGCGCTATTAAATGCCTATGAATTTAAAAATGAAACTAATGCAAAACTTATAGGAGAGCCATCTGGTGGAAAGCCTAATTGTTATGGAGAAATATTAAAATTTCAATTGCCAAATAGTAAATTTGTAGTTACCTATTCAACAAGGTATTATAAGTTAATAGAAGATGATTCTGTTATAGCATTATATCCAGAAGAAATATTTTATAGAAAAATAGAGGATTATACTAAATGATATCATTGAGAGATTTATTTAATAGTAGAGAAAGTAGTTTTATTAGGAAGAGAATAATTTATTTCTTACTTACTTTAGTGGTAATGTGTTTAGGATTGGCATCGAGAAGATACATTGATTATTTGCCTAGTTTTATTGCGAACTATGCAGGGGACACCTTATGGGCGACAATGGTTTACCTTGGAATTGCTTTTCTATTTAATAAGCTTTCCATAAGAAAGGTTACAATAATATCTTTAATCTTTTCTTATACAATAGAAATTTCTCAGCTATATCAAGCAAGTTGGATTAATGAAATAAGAAGCACCTTATTAGGATCATTAATATTAGGACATGGTTTTTTATTCTCTGATTTAATTTGCTATACTGTTGGTATATTTATAGGAATAGTAATAGATAAACTAATATTAAGGATAAAATTTAATTAATGTTAATAAACGCATATACTAATAAATATATATATGGGAGATACAATTTTGTAATATAAATTTAAAAGTATTGTTTTATATAGAGTTAAGGTAAATTAACCTTAAGACAATAAGAATTTAATTATTTTATATTATAGTATAAATATATTGAATTAATTTTAAGGTATATAAGGAGGAAAATTATGATAAATTTTGCACATAGAGGAGCAAGCTTTGATTATCCAGAAAATACAATGCTTTCTTTAAAAAAAGGAATTAAAGCAGGAGCAAGTGGATTAGAAATAGATGTGCATAAAACTAAAGATAATGAGATTGTAGTTATTCATGATGAGAATATAGAGCGTACTTATATTGGAAGAGGTTTGGTTAAGGATTTTACACTTAAAGAATTAAGACAGTTTAAAAACAGAAAAAAACTTTTTAGAGATCATCCAGAATGTTATATTCCTACATTAGAAGAAGTTTTATCAATAGTTAAAGAAAATAATATAATGTTGAATATAGAATTAAAAACAGATGAAATTCATTATAAGGAAATAGAATCAGATGTAATTAGCTTGATAAATGAATATAAATTAAATCAACAAATAATTCTATCAAGCTTTAATCATGAATCTATAAGAATAGCAAAAAAGCTAGACAGTAGCATAAAGACAGCAATACTATATGACAAGCCTATAGAAAATGTAATTAAATATGCAAAAGATTTAGATGTAGATGCAATTCATCCAGATTTAACTCTTGTATCAGAAGAATTAATTAAAGAAGCTCATAAAAATAATTTGAAAGTAAATATATATACAGTTAATAATCCAATGTACATGAGACTACTTATTAACAATAAGGCAGATGGACTATTTACAGATTATCCAGAGTTATTAAGTGAAATATTAAAAGAAGAAAAAATATAAGATAATATAAAAGCTAATTCGTTTTAAAATATGTTCTTAATTAAGGATATATTTTAAAACGAGTTAGCTTTTTAACTTAGGCTCTATTAGATATTTTTGATAATATGATAGTTACATAATCACATATGAGAAAGTTTTTATAATTTTATATTTCTTTAGTAAATATTTCATTAAGAAGTTTTAATCTTTGAATATTTACTATATTTATATGTCAATTACATTTCAACGAATTTTATAATATGGTTATTCACTTTATCCTTTTCTTCAATAAAAGCACCATGACCACTTTCAGTTAGTGGAACAAGAATAGAATTTTTAATATTTTGATTTAAATACTGAGCAAATTCGTATGGGCAAATTTTATCATGTGTTCCATGAAGGATTAATGTAGGAATTTTTATATTAGGTATATCATTAAATAATCTTTCATCACGAAGACTCATTAAACATTGAGCAGTAGCCCATCCAGAAGCTGATAGGCATATATCAAAGAACCAGTTTAAAAGAGGTTGGGATACGTATTTATAAAAGAATGAATTAGAAACGTCACTAATGAGTTTAGGTCTATCGCTGAGAGATTGGTCTATAAACATATCAACTTCTTCCTTAGTGTATCCATAAGGCCAATTTTCTGTCTTAATCCAACTAGGTGCAGCAGCACCTATTAAACAAATTTTAGAAACCCCAAAGGAGTTATATTTTGATACATATCTTATTGCGAGGGCTGCACCCATAGAATGTCCAACAAGCGTTATGTTATCTAATTTAAGTACATCTATTATTTTTTTTATATCAGATGCCATTGTATTATAGTCGTAACCAGTATAAGGTCTATCAGATTCACCGAATCCTCTCAAATCAACTCCAATACATCTATATCCTTTTTTAGGTAAAGTATTTAATTGGTATTCATAAATATTGTGATTTAGTGGCCAGCCATGTATAAACAGAAGGGTTTTTTCGGCATCATAGTTTAAATCTTCAATTAATACTCTTGAATTATCTGTTGTCTTAATAAAATATTTCATAGAGGTCTCCTATATAAAATTTATTTATAGTAATATATTCAATTATAAGTAAACATGTTAATAAAGATACTAATATAGTAAAGTAAGCTTTAAATTTCAATAATTACTCTTCAAATAAGTAAAATTTTAATATGAACATAAAGACATACTTAGGAATAGAATATAGTAAAATTTTTATGGAGGAAAACTATGCTAAGTCGTCGAAGATATGTTAGTTTATCTTTAGAGTTGCACCTATTTTTTGCACGAATCATGAAAGAACACTCTCTTTTTTTAGAGGCAGGATTTACACCTAAAAATACTAAACTTTCTAAGGAAGCAGATGATTATAAAGTACAATTTGAAAAGCTTCTATTAGATGTAGTTAAACTAAGTAATGGAAAAGTTAGAGAATGTGTACTAGATTCTGGAGAAATTTTTACTGATTATACATTAAGCACAGAAAGAAAAACAGAGTACTATACAGGAATAGAAATAAACTCCAAAATAACTATTATGGAGTCAAAGCTAGAAGGTAAAGATAATGCAGAATTTGATGATAAAATAATATGTTGTGTAAAAAAAATTAATAATAGAGCTATAAAATTACTAGATGGCCTTATAGATTTAAAGACGAGGGTCTTAAATGGAATGTTATCTTGTAAATTATTTACAGTAAATTATCCTTTGCTTATTGAGCATATAATACGTGAAGCTAATTTATATCGTTCATATATATATGCAATTGAGAATAATGAGGATATTGAAACAGAAAATATCAGAGATACTGAATTATTCTGGGATCAAATTATGATGGAGCATGCCTTGTTTATCAGGGGATTACTTGATCCAAGTGAAGATGAATTGGTAAACACTTCAAATAATTTTGCAAAAGAGTATGCTGATTTAATTGAAAAAGCAAATAATATGACTTATGCAACAATGTCTACTGTTACTGATGCCACATTAATGGAAACAATCAAATTAAGAGATTTTAAGAAGGCGGGTACAGAAGGAATAGATGCCTGTAAAATAAAATCTATAATATTACCACTTCTAGCTGACCATGTACTAAGAGAAGCTAATCACTATATACGCTTATTAAAAAAGTGTGAAGATATGGATTGATATGGGTAAATATATAATTAAAAACAAAACATAGTTGGAAATGCAGTATGAAATTAAGAAAAAGCTAAAATTTTTAACTTATGGAAAAGTAATAGTAACCATCATAAATTAGGTGGTTATTATTATTTTATAAAGATAAAAAAGAAATAGGAAACATTATTGCAGTCTCCTATTACATACATTAAAATTAATTTTTAAAGATAGAACTAAATTTATTGAAGGTCTTTTTTATATCAAAGCCATTGATTTCTTGTAACTTTATATTACTTAATTCTTCCTTTAATAATTCTAATTCATTTTCTTTTTCAATATATATCATTTGAAGTTCATTCAATTTTTTTTCCTTGTCTAGGAGACTATCTTCAAGAAGTTTTATACCTTCATTTAATTCATTTTTGTTTTTATTAAACTTTGCTAGGTTTTCATTTACTGCCTTAAATTTACTTTCATAAGACACCAATTTACTTTCTTTTTCTTTTACCATATTATAAAGCTTCTCAATTAAAATATCTCTTTCTGCTATAGCTCTTTCCACTATATCACTTTTATAGTGGTTATCTTCTTTATTAAGTGCTGATATAAAATATTGAAGATAAAATAAATAACTATTATTTTTATTGTTTCTATGAACTATTCCATAAATATCATCAATTACTAAACAGTGAGGATAATCAACATTTTTTAAAAATAATTCGCCTCTGCATATATCCTTATTATTTTCTAAGAAATTTGATAAATAGGTTAATTTAGATATATTTTGTGAATCTATTAATTCAACTTGAGGAGGAGTACTAAATACATTACCTCCATCAATAGAAACAGTACTATAAATTTTATTATCTTGAATCCATAAACACCAAATATGCTTATCTATTATAAAAAAAGCAGAAGAAATAATATTTCTATGACTGCAAATATTATTGTAATTATAAGATGATGAGTTACCTTCACAATGGATTAATGAATATATATCATTGTCATCTTTTTTTATATAAAGTGAGTGTATTTTATCTTTAAGGGATAATAAAGAATATTCTTCGAAGGGAGAAGAACAATCATCAATTACATGAAATTTAGACCAATTTTTAGAAGAATCATCTAATATCCTATAGCCTAGAAGATAATTATTTTCTTGTTTTTGGTACATAATGTATAATATATTTTCAGTTGAAGTATAAATGTAAAATGGAATATCATATTTAAAATTAACATAATCAATTAATTTCGGTGGAGCTAAATTTCCTCTCTCATCAACTAATTGAGAAACTATTGTTAGTATATTAGTGTTTTTATTGTAAATACTGTAAAATAAAAATAATTCATTTTTATAGAAAAGAGTTTTAAAATAAATGTCTATTTTTTCTTTTTCATCATTTTCAATAAGATAGTAGCTATTCCACTTTTTATGGTCGTATAAGTTCATAATTAAGTTTCCATCTAAATCTTCATAAACAAGGCATATATTATCATTTGGTAATAAATTTACTGAAAAATTTCCAGTAGTTGCTCTTGTTAATGTATTATAATTTGCCCACATTTCTCCTTTTAAAATCTTATATACAATACCAAATCTTTTATCGAACAAAAAATTCCATATAGTACCATTAGATTGTTTTAGAATATATACATTTTTTTCTAATGATGCCATGAATTTCACCTCTCTGTATAAATCTCTTTATATAAAGTATGCATATTATATAGAATGTTATAACTTTATTTTATTATTTATGAAATTATAAAAGTTTTTTATTATATACATGATATAAAATAGAACTTTAAAATAAGATAAGTCTCTGCAAAATGCAGAGACTTATTAAAAAAATTTATAATTATGCAGGATTACAATTGTTTCCTAAAGGTGGATTACAATTTGGAAGCGTGAAGCTACCTGTAAATACTAATACACATGCAGAAGCACCAGCACCACGAGTAGCAGTAACAGTTGCAGGTACACAAGCACAGTTTGCTAACTTAGTTTTTATAAGTTCACATGCAATAATAGCTTCTCGTTCAGTACATTTATTACAAACAACGTTATTTACGCATACACTACCTTCGCAGCATATACGTATAGTGCTATTAGGAGGCTGAACACATTGTTGTGGTTGTCCTGTAACAACATCTGCATTAGCAATAAATGGAATTGTACCAGCTATCTTTATATCGAATCTTGGTGTTCCATTACAACAACATTCATCTACGAAACAATTTAAGCAGCTTAAATCATATAATATTCTTGCATTAGGATTATTTTGATTAAAATGAAAATTTGTTGCTAAATCTGTTGAACAACAAAATGGTACATTACGACTTTGAGGATTAGCACATGCTGGGCTATTATCAGTAGTACAAGGAGGTGGATTAGTTGGGGTATCAGTAGTAGTACAAGGAGCTGAATCACCTGACATCTCTACATCTACTATTTCTCCATCTACTATTTCTTCATTATTCAATGTAACTGCAATTTGCTCACTTAAAGTATTCATCTCATTCATTATATCTTGGATATTTTTCATATGGATTCCCCTTCTTTATACATTTTTTTTAATAATTCTTTATAAGATATAGTATGTATTTTGCAAAAAAATGTACCTAATATAAAAATAGATCTCTGTATTTATAATGAAAAACATAGCATGTTGATATAACTAGAATACACAAAAAATAATAGTTAATAGAGCAGTAAAATTTTACTAAAAAATATATTGACAATATTTACAATAAAATATAATATATAATTATAAACGATTACAGAAATAGGATTGTTACTGGAGAAGGCAATACCTAAACAAGGAATAATTTTTGTTGTTCCTTGTTTGGGCGTTGCCTTTTTTAGATATTGTAGTCGTTAACTAAAAAATATTATTAAAGGAGAGGGAAATATGGCTTTTAGACTTAATAAAAAATCAATAGGAGCAACGATATTAGCTGCTACTTTGGTTTTAAATTTATCATCTGTAAACGTTCTTGCTGTTGATAAAAGATCGGAGGTATTAGAATTTAGTAATGTATTAAATGTATCTGCCAATCCAACTAATTTATTATACGGAAGTTATTCTACTAATAAGTATAATAACTTCTCAGATATGGGGGCATGGCATGGATACTATTTACCTGAAAAAGATGCTACAAATCTTTATGGAGGATTTGCTGGTCCTGTAATTATAGCAGAAGAGTATCCGGTTAATTTAGGAGATACTATAAGTAAGGTTAACATTATAAATGCAGATAATGGAGAAGCTTATGATTTAAGTAAAGCAAAAGTATCATTCGATTATTATCCAGGAAAATTAGTACAAACATATGACTTAGAAAATTTTAAATTAACATTAGAATTGATTTTTGCGACTAATAGAAGTGCATTAATAGAAACTAAAATAGAAAATAAAACGAATAATCAATTAAATCTTAAATTAGAGTGGACAGGAAATATATTTAATCAATTTATAGAAAAAGAAGGTGGAAAAGTTTACGACCTAGGTCAAACTTTAGAAGCTACTAAAAATGGAGTTCAAGTTAATTTTTCAAATATAAGAGAGACTTGGAGATTTTTTTCAACAGAAGAAACTAAGTTTGTTGTAAACTATAAAGGGAATGTTGAAACAGCTGTAAATGGAAATTCTTATACAACTAAGCTTAAGGATAATGTAAAAATAGGAGCAGGAGAAAAATTTGAAACTTACTCAACTCAAAGCTATACATTTACAAAAGAAGAGTTAAGTGCTGAAAAAGAAAAAGTTGATGATTTAATATTAAATTCTAAGAATCATTTTGTGGCTAATAACACTCGTTGGCAAGGATATTTAGATAAGACATTCGCTAATGCTGAAAAGACTACAGACAAAAGCTATAAAAATGCAGCTGTAAAGTCTATTGAAACATTAACAACTAACTGGAGAAGTTCAGCTGGAGCATTACTACATGATGGAGTAGTTCCTTCAATGTCATACAAGTGGTTTATTGGAATGTGGGCATGGGATTCATGGAAGCAGGCTGTTGCAACAGCTAGATTTGATGGTGAATTAGCTAAAAACAATATAAGAGCTTTATTTGATTATCAAGTAACAGAAGACGATGCTATAAGACCACAAGATTCTGGAGCTATTGTAGATTGTATTTTCTATAATAAAGATGGTGCTAGAGGAGATGATGGTGGAAACTGGAATGAGAGAAATTCAAAGCCAGCATTAGCAGCATGGTCAGTATGGAATGTGTACAAGTCTACAGGAGATACAGCATTCTTACAAGAGATGTATCCAAAATTAGTTGCTTACCATAACTGGTGGTACACAAATAGAGACCATGATAAAAATGGTATAGCTGAATATGGTGGAATGGTGCATCAGGACAATAATAGTAAGGATGAAATAATAGCAGCAGCAGCATGGGAAAGTGGAATGGATAATGCTCCAAGATTTGATGTTCAAGGATATGGAGAAGGAGATACTGGTATAGATGTTTTTGAGAATAAAGATAAAAACGGAACTTTATTAGGATACTCAATAAACCAAGAGTCAGTAGATTTAAATTCATATCTTTATGCTGAAAAAGGATTCTTAAAATCAATGGCTGAAGTATTAGGAAATACAGGAGATGCTAAAAAATATGAAGAAGAAGCTAACAACGTAAGAGAATATGTAAGTGAAAACATGTTTGATGAAGAAACAGGATTCTTCTATGATTTACAAATAAATAATGATGGTTCAGAAAAGAAAATATTAGTTAATAGAGGAAAAGGACCAGAAGGATGGATACCATTATGGGCTAAGATGGCAAAACAAGAAGAGGCAGATAAAGTTGTAGATAATATGCTTGATGAAGGGAAATTTAATACATTTGTACCTTTTGGAACTGCATCTCAAGATAATCCAAGCTTTAATGCAAGTAAGTATTGGAGAGGCCCAGTTTGGTTAGACCAAGCTTTATATGGGGTTGAAGCACTACAAAATTATGGATACTATGATGATGCTGTAAGAATGTCTAAAAAGATGTTTGATAATGCAGAAGGGTTACTAGGGGATGGACCTATTAGAGAAAACTATAACCCATTAACAGGAGAAGGATTACACACTAAGAACTTTAGTTGGTCAGCATCAGCATATTACCTAATGTATCAAGATACATTAGCTGGTAACTCAACAACGTCACAAGAAGGATTAGCTATTCCGAAAAAAGAAGTGCCAGAAACTAAGCCAGAAGTACCAGAAAAACCAGAAGTGCCAGAAAAGCCAGAAACTAAACCAGAAGTACCAGAGAACCCAGAAACACCTGGTGATACAAACAATGATTCAGGAAAGACAGGAAAACTACCTAAGACAGGAGCTGTTGTTGGAACAGGATTCTTAGCGATGCTAGGAATTGGATCAATTGGAGCAGGAGTGTTACTAAGAAAGAAGAGAAGAAAATAAATATAGAAACAATCTGTTAAAAGAAAAATATAAAAGGTAGTCCCATAGGAAGAATGTATAACTTCTTTCTATGGGACTACTAATTATATTTGTACTCTGTAATATAAATCATAAAATATTGCATTGAGTTTTAAATAGCTGCTATGGGCAAGCTGGAAGTTTAAAAGTACCTGTTATTTTTACAAAGCAATCTCCTGTATTAAATGATAGAGCAAGGTTTGACACAAAAACGCTAGCACAATCGAAAATAATTTTAGACTGAGAAATTACTGCACCCTCATAGGTACATTTATTACAAATAACTCTATCTACACATACACTATTAGAACAACATGTAGCTATCGTAGAATCACTAGGATCAGGGCAAACTCCAGTATTATCAATATCTATATTTACAATAAATGGAATGCATCCAACTATTCTTATATCCCACTTTGGGACTCCATTACAACAACATGGTTCAATTATAGCTTTTAAACATCTTGGATCTAGTAGAACTTTAGGCCGTTGAGAAAGAACAGGAAGAAAATTTCCAGGTATAGGCACAGAACAACAAAATGGTATATCACGGCTAGTATCAGTAACAGTGCCACATGTGGTTGAATGATCTACACATGAAGGGCTACCTTGAACTGCAGCTTTTAATTCCTCTGGTTCCTTTAATTCATTGTTTATTGTTACTGCAATTTGTTGATTGATATTATTCATTTCTTTCATAATTTCTTTGATTTTTTTCATATAGATTCTCCTCATATATTATCTTTTGAAATAGGAACTTATATAATATATTATGCAAAGCAAATCCGGTTGTTCGTTGATAAGAATATTCTATACCTATGCATTTAATTATGGAGCATTATTTATTAGAAGACTATCAGATATTAGTGAAGATAAATTAATAAATACTGCATATAAATTTGAAAAAGAGTATTTTGATTTAATTGAAAAGGTAAAAATATGACTAGTGCAGCAATTTCAAGTGTTAGTGATGAGACATTAATTGAGACAATTAAATTAATGGGCTTCAAAAATGTAGGAACAGAAGTAAGAGAAGAGTATGAAAAAACTATTACGCAATGTTGTAATAGTTTTTTATTTTAAATAATTATTAATGCTGAAATATATAATATTAAGATATTACTACAGAAATACAAAAAATTTATATATAATAAAATAATATTTGATAAATTTGTTAAAAATAAGAAATTTTTAAGAATTTAATAAGGGAATCTTATACTAATTAGGATATAATTATTACATATTATAAAAATTATGTAATCTAGGGGGAATAATGATGAAATCGTTTTTTAGAAATGGTATTATAACTACTCTTGTAGCTTTAATGATAACTAGTTTATTTTTTACTTCTGTAATAGTTGAAGCTAAAACTAATGATTCTGAGAATTATGAAGTGAAAATAAGTTATGGAATTCAAGGTAAGTATAGAGCTATGAAATATATACCTGTAACTGTCGAAGTTAATAGCTTAGAAAAGGATTTTACAGGTGAAATAGAAATAAGAGTGGCTAGTTCAAATATGGGAACTTATGATGCTTATAGTAATGAAGTTTCATTAACTAAAGGTGAAATAAGTAAAGTTGTAATACCTGTAAAAGTATTAGAAAATTCAAGCAAGATGACAGTTAATATCGTTGAAAATGGAAAGGTTTTAACTCAAAAGAAGGCATTAGTTTCAAGTGGAAGAGTAACAGAAACAAATATGTTTACAGGGATTCTAACAGATGATGCTACTTCACTTGGATATGTAGGAAGTGTAAAATTTAACACTAATAGAGGCTTTGATGGATTAATTGAAAATGTAACTTTAGATGAAAATATAATAGGCGAAAATAGTTTAAACATAGATGGATTAGATGTAATTATAATAAATAACTATAATATGTCTAATTTAAAAAAGGAGCAGTATGCTGCATTAAATTCATGGATTAATAAAGGAGGAACTTTAATTTTAGGTTCTGGGGCAAATGAAGCTAAAACTATAAGTGGAATAGATAAAGATTTCTTACAAATAAAATCTAATGGAGTTAAAGAAGAAAATGTAACTTTAGTTGAAGATAATCTAAAACTTATAACTTCTAATTTAGAAGTTAAAGGTGCAAAAATTAAAAGTGGGACATCAGAAAAACCATTAGTTTATTCTATTGAAAAAGGTAAAGGTGAAATATTAATAACAACTTTTGATTTAGGATTAGAACCATTAATATCGTCAAAGGATGCAAGTAAATTCTTAAGTGTAATGCTTACAGATACAGCAAATGGAATTTTTGATAAGAATATGAATGGTAAATATATGGGACAGGGATATTATAGAGCTACAGAGCTTGTTAGAAGTATCCCAATAAATGAAATAGTAGGAACAAAGCCATTAATTGTAGTATTTAGTTTATATGCTTTAATTATAGGAGTTGTACTTTATATAGTTTTAAAGAAGTTAAATAAAAGAGATTTAACTTGGATAGCTGTTCCAGTAATTTCAATTATATTTGCATTAGTTATTTATTTTATAGGTTCATCAACAAGAGTGAATGATGTAATTTTAAATCAAAATAATATAGTTTCAGTAGATAAAAATGGTAAGGGAGTAGCAAAGGGATATATAGGAATAGGAACAAAGTATAAAGAAGATGTAATTATAGAAAAGCCAGAAGATTTAACGATGAGTTATCTTACAGAGGATATGCATTATTACGGTGATCCAGAAGAAGAAATAAAGGATAGATTAAGGGTAAAAACAACTTATAAAGGAAATAATTCTTACTTTACATTTGCAGATAACGATGCACTAGATATTAAAGCCTTTGAGGTTGTAGGTAAAGAGCAAGTTGTGCCTAGGATTGATTCAAGCTTTAATTTATCTGATGGAAATTTAAATGGAACTATAAAAAATAATTTAGATACAAATATAAGTAAGTTAATTTTAGTTGCAGGACAAAATGTATGGGACTTTGGAGGACTATCTAAAGGAGAAGAAAAGAAAATAGAAGGAGCAACTGCAGCTGGAGGAGCTGGACTTCAAGCTTATTCAGATACTTTGAGGCAAAAGTACTATGATGCAAGATGGAATGATAAAGAAAAGATAAAAACAGAGGAATATAAAAATATTTTAAGAATATCAAGCTTACTAGCAACGATTTTTGAAGAGGTAAATATAAATAAAGAAATAAAGCTTATTGCTATTACTGATTTACCTATAGATTATGGAATGGATTTTGGTAAAAAATCTATATCAAAATTTGATACAACAGCAATACTACAAGAAGTAAATATTGATTTTAAGAGTAAAGATGGTATTTTAAACTTTCCTGATGGATTCTTCGCATATAAAGTTGATACTTCTAAATCATCTGCTAATGTTCATTTAGATGAATACAATGGCTTTATATATGGGCAAGGTGAAATGGTGTTTGACTATAAAATTGATGATAATATTGATGTTACAGAGATCATAGTAAAGTCTGGTGTTGATAGATATGGTTATAATGGTGGAGAAAACGGTGAAAAGTTTATATATAACTACAAAACTAGTGAATATGAAAAGATAACATTATCTCAAGGCTTTGAAAAGATAGAGGATATTGGAAACTACATTGAAAATAACACTGTGAAAATAAAGGTAGTTGTTGATGATATGAAAGGCCAGTCAATGGTTCCAAGAATAACTGTTAAGGGGAGGGAAAAATAATGCTAGTTATAAAGAACCTTGAAAAGTCCTATGGTAAGTTTAAGGCATTAAATGGGTTAAACTTAGAAATAGAAAAAGGTGAGATATTTGGATTTATTGGTCCAAATGGAGCAGGAAAAAGTACTACAATGAAAATAGTTTCTGGATTACTTTCCCCAGACAGTGGTGAAGTTTATGTAGATGGAATAGATGCAATAAAAAATAATAAAGTATTAAAGGATAAAATAGGGTATATGCCAGACTTCTTTGGTGTTTATGATAATTTAAGAGCTATAGAGTACCTAGAATTTTATGCTTCTATATACGGAATTGTTGGTGAAGAAGCTAGAAAGTTATCAATGGATTTATTAGAACTTGTTAACTTACAAGATAAATGGGATGCAAATGTAGATGGTTTATCAAGGGGGATGAAGCAGAGATTATGTTTAGCTAGATGCTTAGTTCATAATCCAGAATTATTAATATTAGATGAACCGGCTTCAGGTATGGATCCAAGAGCAAGATTTGAAATGAAGGGTATATTAAAAAATCTTAAAGAAATGGGGAAGACTGTAATAGTTTCTTCTCATATACTATCTGAACTTGGAGAAATATGTACTAGAATAGGAATAATTAAAAATGGATCTATAGTATGTGAAGGAACTGTTGAAGAAGTTATGCTTAGGGCATCAGGTACAGCCCCTATTAATATAACTGTTATGGAGGACCCTGAAAAAGCAATACAAGTTCTAAAGCAGATACCAGAGGTTAAAGAGATTTCCTTAGATGGAAATAAAATTACAGCAAGTGTAGCTGGAGGGGATAAAGAAGCTAAGGAAATATTAAAAGCTTTAGTTACACAAGAGATATCAGTTATAGGTTTTGCTAAAGCAGTGGGCAATTTAGAAGATGTATTTATACAAATAACAGAGGAAAATAATTAGAAGGGGGAGATAAAATGAGAGTAAATCCAGTTTTAAGAAATGAAAGTAAATTAACTGTAAGAACACCTAGATTTACAATTATGTTGTTTATTTATATAGCTATATTATCAGTAGGAACACTATTGTTTTACAATTCCTATAGTAATGAGATTTATGCAAGTGGATTGAATATGCAAGGTTCTGTAATGCTTTATATAGGTATGGCAGTAGCTCAAGCTGTACTTTTAATGTTTATAGTGCCATCATTAACATCAACTTCAATATGTTCAGAAAAAGAAAAGCAAACTTTAGATATATTACTTTCCACTAGATTAAGTCCATTTCAAATAATAATTGGTAAGTTATTAGCATCATCCCTTAAGGTAATAATGTTAATAGTATGTACAATACCATTATATGCAGTTTGTGCTTTAATTGGTGGAGTAAGAATAAGTAATATATTAGTGCTTATATTGTCATTTATAATTAACACAATATTTGTTGGAGCAATAGGAGTATTTGTTTCAACATATGTTAAGACATCAAAAGTTGCAACGGCTTTAACTTATGCAATAGTATTATTCTTATTTGTTGGTACTGTAGTAATAGCATATATAATTTGGATGATTACTATGATGAGATTAAATGGAGGCCCAATGTCTACAAGACCCACAATATCACCTATAGCATATTTAAGTCCAGCTATTGGTTTTATAAATATGTTATCAAATCAAGTAGGGTTTGGGGGAAGATTCTTTTATATGATTCCAGAACTAGGAATTTCAAAGTATGCTGAATATATATCAATAGGCATTCAAGGAGTGCTTAGTATTATATTGCTATATTTAGCATCAGTAAGATTAAATCCACTAAATAGAAAGAGAAATAAAAAGGTAAAGATTAAGACAAAGAATAAAGTAAAGGAGTAGAGCTATGAATTCTTTAAATAATGAAATATTAACCTTTATAAAAAAGGCGTCAAAAAGAATTAGAGCTGACTTTATAATAAATTTGAGCATAGTAGGTTTAAAATACCTACTATGCTTAATCTTATGTTTACTATTAATATCTTTATTTATAACATTTCCATATGTTGAAGAAGTTTCACTTAGTGTTTTAGTTGTAGGTTTAATTTCACTAATAATATATGGATTTATAAAATCACCTGATAAAAAGAGGGTTGCTTTAATAGTTGATTCAAAAGGATTAAAAGAAAGAGTTACTACTTCTTTAGAATTAATAAATGAAGAAGATAATATTTCAATTGCTCAAAAGAAGGATACTGTTTCCTTTATCAAAAATTTTAATATAAAAGATAATTTAAAGATAAAAGTAGATAGGAAGCAAGTACTTTTAGTTTTAGGGCTGGTTCTAACGTGTTTAATAACATCTTATATAGACACTACGGCAAAAAGGGCAGCGAATTCAATTAGAGAATTTAATAAATATCAACAAGAATTTATTAAAAAAGTTGAAGAAGAAAAGAAGTTAGTTGAGAAATCAGAAGAGTTAACTGAAGAAGAAAAAGAATCTATAAAAAAGATATTAGAAGATGCAAAAAAGGAATTAAAAGAAAGTGAGAAAAAGCTTGATATAAATAAAACTCTAGAAAGAATGGAAAAAAAGTTAGAGGATAAAAAGAATGAAGCTAAGAGTGATAAAAGTAAAGCTGCCATAGAAAAGACCCAGAAGAATTTATTAGATAAGTTTAATAAAGATAAAGAAGAAGGCGCAAAGAAGGACTTAAATAAATTAGTCAATGAGCTTATGAAAAAGAAAGAGGGAAAAGAGCTTTCAGATGCAGTATTGTCTAAGGATAAGGAAGCTCTAGAGAAGGCTTTAGGAAAGCTAAAAAAATCCCTGGGAAATATGAGCAGTAGTGAATTAAATAATTTATCAAAAGCTCTTGCAAATGCAGCTAATAGTGTAGATGATGAAAACCTTGCAGAAGCCTTAAGTGAAGCTTCAAATTCAGTTTTAGATGGAAAACTTGATGCAGAAAGCCTAAAGGATGCTATTCAAAATTCACAAAATAATAGTAGTGGAAATAAGTCAGGAGATAAAAAGGGTGAGGGTCAAGGTCAGGGAGAAGGTCAAGGTGAAGGCCAAGGGCAAGGAGAAGGAAATGGAGATGGAAGCGGAAACGGAAGTGGAAGTGGAAACGGGAATGGAAATGGAAATGGTCAAGGTGGCGGATGGAATACTGGAAGTAATGAAGGTACCGAAAATGATTTAGACAATAAAAAAGGAGAGCAAATATATATTCCAGGAAGAGAAGTTGGAAATGATGAGAATTTAACTGGAAATAAAAATCAAGACGGAAACTCTCAAACAATAGATACTCAAAATGGATTAAATTTAGATGGAAATAAAATTAATTACGATAAGGTAATAGGAGATTATACTAACAGTGCATTAGATGGGGCTAATAATAGTAATCTTCCAGAGAGCTTAAAGGATCTTATAAAAGATTATTTTGAAGGATTAAACTAAGAGGTGAGAAAGATGGAAATAAGTGAAAAAGAAATAATAGAAGTTTCAGAAAAAATAAGAAGATGTGAAGAAGAAATTTCTAAAGGAATAATTGGACAAAAAGAAATAATAAGAAGTGTTTTAATTGCTATTTTTGCAGATGGTAACGTGCTTTTAGAAGGTATGCCGGGAATGGGAAAAACTCAATTAGTAAAAACAATTGGAAAGGTACTGAACTTGAGTTTTTCTAGAATACAGTTTACACCAGATTTAATGCCAGCAGATGTAGTTGGAACAAACATAGTAGTTAAAGAAAATGATAAAACTTTATTTAAGTTCGAAAAAGGACCGGTATTTACTAACCTTTTACTAGCTGATGAAATAAATAGAGCAACTCCCAAAACTCAATCTGCATTACTTGAAGCCATGGGAGAAAAAACAGTAACAGTGGGTAAGACAACTTATGAAATGGCAAAACCATTTATGGTACTTGCTACTCAAAACCCAATAGAACAAGAAGGAACATATCCGCTTCCAGAAGCACAATTAGATAGATTTTTATTTAAGCTTAATGTAGATTTTCCAAATCTTCAAGAGCTTAAGGAAATTATGGATTTAACATTAACTAATAACAAAGTTGAATTTGATGCTGTTCTTGAAGGTGATGAAATATTAAAGATAAGAGAAACAATTAGAGAAATAAAACTTGCAGAAGCAGTTAAAGAATTTGCATTAAAGCTTATATTAGCAACTCATCCTGAAATTCCAGAAGGATCAGAGTTCGTTAAAAGATATGTAGAAGCGGGAGCTAGTCCAAGAGCTGCACAGGGGATTATAAGTGGTGCAAAAGTAAGAGCTGTTATGGAAGGTAGATTAAATGTATCCTTTGAGGATATAAAAGCATTAGCTTATCCTGTTTTAAGACATAGAATAATACTAAATTTTGATGCGATAACTGAAGGTTTAACAGAAGAAAGTATTATAGATAAGATACTAGAAGATTTAAAGGTTGTGTAGAGAATGAGCGAAAGGGTATTTAATGAAGACTTTTTTAAAAAGCTAAATAAAATAAATATGCATATAAATTTTAAACTTTCCTCAGGTACACAAGGGGGAAGAAAGTCAAAGGCAAAAGGAGTTTCTGTAGAGTTTTCTGATTATAGGGAATATGCTCCAGGTGATGATTTTAGACGAATAGATTGGAATGCATATGGTAGATTTGATAAGTTTTTTATAAAAGTTTTCATGGAAGAAAGAGAAGGAGTTTTTAATTTCTTTGTTGATAAAAGTAAATCAATGGATTATGGAAATGAAAACAAAAAAGATATTGCATTGAAAGTAGTTGCTGCTTTAAGTTATATTGCCTTAAATAATCTAGATAGAGTAAATATAAGCACTATGGATAGTGGTGATATACAAAGTATAAAATCAGCAGCTGGAAACAAAGCCTTTCAAAGAATATTAAGAGATCTAGAAAATATTGAATTTGATGGTAAAACAGATCTTACAAGTAGTATAAAGAAAAGGCCATTAACTCCAAGAGGTGTATCGGTAGTTGTATCTGACTTTTTAAATAATGAAGGATTAAAGGATTTAGAAGAGGCTCTTAAGTATTTAGCATTTAAAAAGCAAGATATAATATTAGTTCAAATACTATCAAATGAAGAAATTAATCCAGAGTTTAATAATGAAATTACCTTTATAGATTCAGAAACAGGAGAAAATGTGAAAATGAGCTTAACTCCAAGTTTAGTGAAAGAATATAAAAACACTTTGAAAGCTTATAAAAAATCTATTGAGGATATTACAAAAAAATATGGTGGTAAATTCATAAGTGTAAATTCATCTATGGAAATAGAGGAGATAATATTAGGTGAGTTTAGTAAGAAAAGAGTATTGTATTAGGGGGACGATGTTATGGGATTCACAAATTTATGGCCCTTATTCTTATTAATAACAATTCCTCTTTTAATAATACTTTATATATTAAAAAGAAAGTATAAAGAAGAGGTTATATCTTCAACACTTTTGTGGAATGAAGTTTATAAAAATACTAGAGCAAACACTCCATGGGAAAAGCTAAGAAAAAATATTATGTTACTTTTACAAATAATAATATTGCTTTTACTTATTTTTAGTTTAATGAGACCTTTTTTAAACTTTGGAGGTAAGAGTTATAAAAATATTATTTTAGTATTAGATAATACTGCAAGTATGAGTGCTGAATATGGCAATGATACTAGGTTAGATGAGAGTAAGGATTTAGCTAAAGAGTTTTTACAGTCAACCAAAGATGATACTAATACTTTTATAATAAGCTTTGATGGAAGTAGTAACCTACTTCAAAATGGAGACTTTAATAAAGAAATTTCTAATGAAATAATTGATTCAATACCTCAAAGTTATAATACTGGGGATATAAATGATACTTTATCTTTTATAAAAGCTATAGGTCAAGGTATTGAAGAAGAATATGAAGTTATATCTTTTACAGATAAAGAACTTTCATTAGGTGATATAAATGGTAAGGTTGTATCATTAGCTAATTCAGGAGTAAATGCATCTGTAGACAATGTATCTCATAAATTCCTAGAAGATAAGGTAAGAGTTATAGCAACTATAACAAATAGAGGATCAGGAGTTTATGAAGGTGATTTTTCTCTTTATGATGGAGAAGATCTTGCCGCTGTTGAAAGCTTACAATTGCAAGAGGGAGAAAATAAAACATTAACTTTTGATTTCCCTAACGTAAAGGGTGAAGTCTTAAAGGGCGAGTTATCTAGAAAAGATATGATTTATGGAGATAACACTTATAATCATGTTGTAGGAAAGAAAAAAGTAAATAAGGTACTTATAGTTACAGAACAAAATGTATTTTTAGAAAGATCCTTTGGTAGTATTGAAAATACAGAAGTGTACAAGACAAATAATATATCCAATTTAACAAGTGGAGATAATTATGATTTATATGTATTTGATAATGTTACTCCTGATATAATGCCATCTAAAGGAAGTATATTGTTTATTAATCCAACTTCTAATGAATTCTTTAATGTTGTTTCAGGTGGTGAAGGGGGAGAGGCTAAAGCTGTTATAGGAGAACTTTCAAAGTATCTAGAAGATACAACATTTACTGCAGCTAAGTATAATGCAATAGAAGTTCCTTACTATGGAAGAGGTTTCTTAAATATAGATGATAGTTATATAGGGTTTAAAGGAGAAGTTGATGGAAGAAAAATAGCTGCTTTATCCTTTGATCTTCATAATAGCGACTTTGCACTTAAAAAAGAATTTCCTATATTGATGTATGAGCTTGGAGAAAATTTAATATCAAGTGGAATGGTATATAAAAGTAATTTTAAAGCTGGAGAAAAGATAATAGCTAAAGGAGTATCATTAGATAACAATATTACTTTAACATATCCAAGTGGAAGTACATTAGAAATAAAATCAGGTGATGAGATAAAAGAAGAGAGTGAACTTGGGGTTTATAAGCTAAATGTTTTAGAAGAAAAGGAACTATTTTCAGTTAACTTTCCATCAGAAAAGGAAAGTAACACTAATATAAATAATATTGGTGAAAGTGAAAATATAAGTAATGAAAAAGCTGATTTAAAAAGAGGTTTTAATCTATCTCCATTACTTATAATATTAGCTATTTCAGTAGTAGCTTTTGAATGGATTATGTATAAGAGAGGAAATTAGGAGGCAAAGAAGAGATGAAGATAGAAATAGGAAATTTATACTTTTTAATATTGATTCCAATTATTTTTGCCTTTATGTATTATAGCTTTAAAAAATATAAACCATGGAGTAAAAATGAAATTGCAATATTTATAAGTAGAGTAGTAATTTTTACACTTTTAATATTAGCATTTGGGAATATAACTATAAATTTAAAGGGTAGAAATATATCAACGGTATTCTTACTAGATGTGTCAGAAAGTACAAGTGACTTTGAAGAATCAGGGAAGGATTTTATATCTACAGCTATAGAGTCAATGCCAAAAGGAAATAAAGCAGGAGTAGTTTTATTTGGTGATAACTCAAAAGTTGATAAGGTATTAAATAAGAAAAAAGAATATAAATCTATATATGATAAACCAATAAGGACAGCAACAAATATCCAAGAAGCAGTAGAAAGTGCTTTAGCTTTATTTGAAAGAGGTGGATCTAAAAGAATAGTTTTATTAACTGATGGTGAAGAAAATCAAGGTGATATATTAAAATCTATACCATTAATTAATGAACAAAAAATAGATTTTAAAGTTTATAAAATCACTGGAGAAAAAGGTGATGAAATTTATGTTGATAATGTAAAGGTGCCAGACAATATATCAGTAGGAGAGGAATTTTCAGTTTCTATTGATATAAAATCAAATTATGCAACAAAGGCTAAGCTCACATTGTTTTCAGGTAGAAATAAAGTAGGAGAACAACAAGTACAAATACAAAAAGGAAAAAACTCTTTTGTGTTTAAAGATAAGCAAAGTTCAGGAGGCTTTAAGGGGTATAGGGTATTAGTAGAAGCAGAAGGAGATACAAATAAAGTTAATAATGAATTTAGTACTTTTACAAATGTAATGGATAAGCCTAATATTCTTCTTATTAATGGAGTTAAAGGTGACTCGAAAGCTTTAGAAGAAATATTATCAAATTCAGGTGCTAATATTAAGAAAATAGTCCCAAGTTCAGCGCCAAGAACACTAAATGAGTTATTAGAATATAAATCAGTAATTTTAAATGATGCTCATAGAGATGATTTAAATAATGGGTTTATGGACAATATAGAAGCTTACGTAAAAGATTATGGCGGAGGATTAATTACCTTTGGTGGTGAAGATTCATATGCTCTCGGAGGGTATAAAGATACTTCACTTGAAAAAGTATTGCCTGTTTATATGGATAAGAGGGGGAAGAATGAAGTTCCTTCAATAAGTATTAACTTAATAATAGACAAATCAGGTAGTATGAGCGCTGAAGGTGGTGGAGTTAGTAAATTAACGTTAGCTAAGGAAGCTGCAATGAAGGCATTAGAAAATTTAAGAGAAGTGGATGAGATATCAGTAATAGCTTTTGATGATACTTATGACGAAGTTGTACCATTACAAAAGGTTGGAGATAAAGAAGCTATAAAGGAGCTTATTTCAGGTATTCAAATAAGAGGAGGAACTTCAATCTATCCTGCACTTGAACAAGGTTATAATATGCAAATGCAAAGTAGTGCAAAGATAAAGCACACAATATTATTAACAGATGGGCAAGATGGATATGGATTTGATAATTATGCTAATCTTCTTAAAAACTTTAATGATAATAATATTACTCTTTCAACAGTAGCAGTTGGGGAAGGAGCTAATGCAGATTTATTAAATCAATTAGCTTCAATAGGAAAAGGAAGAAGTTATTATACAGATATATATACTGATATTCCTAGAATATTTGCAAAGGAAGTTCTTTTATCAGCAGGGACATATATAATAAACGAAGAATTTACTCCTAAGATATTAAGTAACCATGAAATATTAGCAGGAGTAAAAACATCAGATGGAATTCCAAGTTTACTTGGATATATAGGAACCTCTATAAAAGAAAATGCAGTTGAAATATTAAGTTCTAATCATGATGAGCCAATACTTGCAGCGATGCAATATGGAATAGGAAGAACAGTAAGTTTTACATCAGATGTTAGTGGGCAGTGGAGTAAAAATTATTTGACATGGGAGCATGGACCACAACTTATAAAAAACATGGTTTACTTCACTATTCCGAAATACGGAGAAGAGGGAAAACTTAATATTAGCCAAGAAGGAAATGAAGCAAAAGTAGAGTTTTATAATGATAAGATATCTAAGGATGCTAAGGTTAAAGGGATATACAATGGGGAAAATGGAGAAGAAGGGGAATTCGAATTAAGTCAAGTTGAACCAGGAAAATTTGAAGCAAGGATACCTTTAAATTCATTAGGATTCTATAATTTTAATATAAGAGAAGAAGAAAGTGAAGAAATAAAAAATAACTATAAAGGAGCATTTGCACTTCAATATTCAGATGAGTATAAGTTTAATACTAATGGAGAAAAGTTAGATGTAGTAGTTAAGGAAACAAAGGGAAGCTTTATAAATAAGCCAGAAGAAGTTTTTGAAGGAAAGCTTCAAAGGGAATATAAAAAAATAAATTTAACTACTCCATTAATAATAATGAGTATTTTACTATTTATGATTGATATAGCTTACAGAAGGTTAAATATAGACTTAGTTAGATTCTTCAAAAGAAAAAAGAAAAATACATCTAAAAATAAAGAGCAAAAGAAAAAAATCAATGCTCAGGAGCTTAATGAAAATAGTAACATTTTAAGAGGTTTAAAAGATAAAAAATCTAAAAAAATAGTTACTAAAATTAAAAATCAAAGCCTTGAAAATAAAGTAGTTAATGAAGCTAAACCTGTTATTAAAGTGGATAATCTTAAGAAAGAGAATAAATTAAAAGAAAGTAAAAAGGAAACTTTAGATACTAGTGAACTTTTAAAGAAGAAAAGTGATAGAAAGAAAGTTTAGAAGAAATTTAGCCTTGGAGTTGAAAATAGGAAGTTAGAGTAAAATCTCACTTCCTATTTTTATTTTTAAAAAGTACTATAAATGATAGAAAGAATAATAAAGATATTATTATAAAGATAATTGGATTAATATCAAAAATAAAAGGTAAGAAATTTAATATAACTAATAAAAGGTTATAAAAGCTATGAATTAAAATTGATATTGTTAAATTATTTGTATAGTTATATATTAAAGCATAAATTATTCCTGAAAACATAGCTAGTAAGCTTTGAATAAGATGTCCAGAAAATGCTCCATGAACAATACCAAATAGAAAGCCTTGAATAATAAGGGCTAGGTATAGTGGCATTACTTCTTTGAGTTTTGAGAATAATATACCTCTAAAGAATATTTCTTCGCAGATAGGTGCTAAAAGAACTATATGAAGGATACTCCAAAAATATAGCGAAGTATTGTCATAAACATCAGTTGTAATAAATAGTTCTAGTAATTTACCAAGACTTAAGTCAAAGAATGTGATACTAATACTAAAAAGTAGTATTAATATAATGCAATTTAAATTTATCTTGTGTAAATTTAAAAATTTCAGTGGTGATTTATTTCCTCTTTTTAGTAGCAAAAGAAAACTAAATGTAGATAGTAATAATACTAGAGAAAATCCAATGTGATCATTAAATCCAATAGTATCTTGTAAAAAGAATATAAATATTAAGCTTATAAAAAAGGTAAAGAAATATTTAAATATATTTATAGCACAACTAATAGTTGTTTTTAGCTTGGAAAAAATATTTATCAATTATTACCACCTCTTATATAATTCTAGTTCATTAAATTATCTTACATTTAATTTATCTCCAAACTCATTAACGCTTAAAAGATATGTAAAATAATAACAAATAGTAGAATAACACACTTACAAAAATATGTAAATATATTAAAGGGTATATGTTAAAATAGGAGATGTTTTTATATAAATAAGAGTATATATAATAAACTTGATTGTGATAAATTAATTAATGAGTTTAAACTTCAACAAATTTAAAAATAATTTTTAAATAGTTGCTATTGGTGTATCAAAATACTATTGTTATAAATACTTATATAGTAACAATAATTTAATAGGAGAAAACCATATGCAAATGATGGACATGCTTTTTAAAGGGCTTATGGGAGGCGGAATGCCTAATATGGGTGGAGGAAATCCACTAGGTGGCTTAGGCGGAGGAAACCCACTTATGAATATGCTATTAGGATCTATAATGGGCGGACCTATGGGAGGTCAAAATCAAATGAATGGAGGCAATAACCCATTATCCATGTTAATGAATGGAATGGGAGGAATGAACGGTTCAGGCAATGGTATGAATGGACAAGGTAATGGAATGAATCAATTGTTAGGAATGTTAATGGGTGGAAATGGTATGAATATGCCAAATCAAAATAGAGGGAATATTAATAACAGAAATAATAGCAATAACCCAAACAATATAAATAATAATAATCCTTTAGCAGCGCTTATGAATGGAATGGGTGGAATGAATTCAGCAGGTGCTCAGCAAAGAAATTCTGGAAATGGTAGCGTAGATATGAACCAATTAATGAGTATGCTAATGGGTGGAGGTAGTCCTAATAGTTCCACTTCAAATAATAGTGCTAACAATATGGGTAATAGTGGAAACGGGGCTAATAATATGGGGAATAGTGGGAATTCACAAATGGATCCATTAGCTATGCTTTTTAATGCTATGAATGGTGGCGGTACGAATAATAATGTTAATTCTAATGCAAATAATAGTAAAAGACATTCTTCAAGTAGTAGGCATCATAGAAGTAGAAGATAATTTAATATTCAAGCATTAAAATAAGTATTAGCTCAAATTAGAGTTAATACTTATTTTAATTTACTTAACATAATATAAATAGGTATTAATCTAGGGATTTTATATTAAAATCCTTTTTTCTTAGCGTCAACACCACTTTCATTAAGAGCTGGTTCTTCAACAGTAAAATTATAATGATTATTAGCAAATTGATTTTGAGTTTTAGTACCGTTTTTCAAGTAATTTTCTTTAGAATGAACTTTTTTATTATGGTTTTTCATATTTTTGCCTCCTAAAATATATATGTTTCAATTAATAATTTATATAATTAAAAATAGTAGTATATTAAATAGTCGATATACTTATTTAAGTAAAATAGGAAAATTGAAATCATATATATTATTTAATATTACCTTTATAGTATTAGGAGATTAACAAAAATTATTAGTTAATTAAATTAAGAAGAAATGAACTAATAAAATAGAACTTATAAGTTAAAAAATTTCGATAATAAACTATATAAAGGTTATTTTTATATGAGAATTATTCCATTTACTGTATAATGATTGTATATAATTTTGTTTAGATACACTGGAGGTAAATATGATTAGAATATTATTTTTAGAAGATGAACCTAATATATTAGAAGTTACAACTGAATATATGAAGATGCAAGGATATGAAGTTACCTGTGTATGTAATGGAGAAGAAGCATTAGAAATTTTAAATAAGGAAGATTTTAATTTAGCGATATTAGATATAATGGTTCCTAAAGTTACTGGTTTAGAAGTGCTTGAATATATAAATAAAAGCAAAAAAAACATGGCAACAATTATGCTAACTGCACTTGGAGATGAACAAACTCAACTTAAAGCCTTTAATCTTAAGACTGATGATTATGTAATTAAACCATTTTCTCCATTATTATTATTAAAGAGAATTGAAGCAGTTTTAAGAAGAAGTTTTACAGAAAATACTACTGATAAAGAAAAAAATGGATTTTATATAGATGAGGATACTTATCAAGCTTATTATAATAATGAAAGTTTAAATTTAACATTAAGTGAGTTTTTGTTGCTACAAGCTTTAATGAAAGAGCCTAATAGAGTTTTTAATAGAGAACAATTAATAATGAAAATATTCAATGAGGATTATATTTCAAATGATAGAATAATAGATGCCCATGTTAAGAACTTAAGAAAAAAATTACCACACAATTATATTAAAACAGTAATAGGTATTGGGTATCAGTTTAACAAGGAGGCATTTGATGAATTTATCTAAAAAAACATTTACTTATAGTGCAATACTTTCGGGAATAATTATAACATTAATAATAGTTTATTTTGTACTTATGTTGCCTTCATTATATGTGGATTATATAAAAAAGAGCAATTTTAAATCTATGCAAAAAATTCAGGAAAGCTACATTAAAGATAAAAATTATAATAATGTGTATTCTCCTAATCCATCTGGAACAATGAGTATTAACATTCCTAAAGATGGAAATTATATATATGCATCTAATGGTTTTGGCACAGCAAAGCTTACTATTAAAGATGATGAGTTAGTTAAACTAATAGATAAAGTCAGATACTATTCAAATAATATTGATGAAGCTAAAGAACTTGAAAGTTATGATTTTAAATTTTTTGATGTCATAAAGGAAAGTTTTAATAAAAAAGTTTTTAATGAAGAGTTTCCTATAGAAGTTGAATTTACTAAAAGTAATAATAACAATATATTTAAAGATGGATCATATAAAATAAATGTTGTTTCAGAAGATACTATTATATATGAATTCAATAGCTTTGACGGAATAAATTATTATACAACATATTCTGCTATAAGTCTTAACAGTGGAGATATTGTACTTTCAATATTATCTGTGATGACACCTAAGATAGAGGAAGTTAGAGCTATAGTATTTCAAAGTTTACCAATGATTATATCTGTATCATTATTAATAATATTAGTATCGACTTATTATTTCTCCAGAAAGATTATAATACCTATTAAGAAGCTAGCAAATCATGCTGAATTTATTAAGAACAATAATATAGAGAATGTTTATCCTATAGATATTAAGGGTGAAGATGAGATAGCTATTTTAGGAAATACGTTAAATGAATTATATAGTAAGTTAAATGAAAGCTTTAAAAGTTTAGAGGAAAAAAATAAATTATTAATTGATGAAAATAAAAGACAGGATGTATTTTTAAGAGCTTCATCACATCAACTAAAGACACCGGTTGCAGCAGCATTATTACTAGTAGAAAGTATGATAGATGAAGTTGGTAAATATAAAAATACAAAAGAGCACTTACCAAAGGTTAAGGTTCAGCTTCAATCAATTAGAAAAATTATAGATGAGATATTGAATCTTAATAATAAAGAGATGAATAAGAAAATGATAAATATTAAAGAATTAGTAGATGAGATTTTAAGTCAGAATGAAATTCAGATGAAATCAAAATTTATAAGTATAGAAAAGGATATTAAAAACATTACTTTAGAGACAGATTATCATTTAATTTATAAGATTATAGACAATTTAATTACCAATGCTATAAATTATACAAATGAAAAAAATGCTATAGAAATAATATTAAATGAAAATAATATTAAAATTATAAATTATGGAGCTCATATAGACGAAGAACTTTTACCTAATATATTTGATGCTTTTGTATCAAGTAATTCAGAAAGTAGGGGAAGTGGCTTAGGGCTTTATATAGCATATTACTACTCAAATTTATTAGGATATAAAATAGAGATTAATAATATAAATAGTGGAGTTGAAGCAATAGTACATTTTATTTAAATATAAAATAAAGCTACAAAACATTTGCATATTAAATTCATAGGAAATTCATACCAAGATAATATACTTATAGTATAGAAGTCAGGAAAAAGGGGGAGCGATAATGCTTACTATAAATAATTTAGAAGTTAAATATGGAAAAGAGGTAGCTTTGTTAATAAAATCTCCTATTAAATTTGAAGAAGGAGATAGAATAGGAATAATAGGTTCAAATGGAGCTGGAAAAACTACTTTAGTAAAATCTATATTAGGACTTATAAACTATAACGGAACTATTCATACAAGTATAAAACCAGAAGAAATGTCTGCACATATGCAAAGTAATAATTATGTAGATACAATGCCAGTTAAGCATATTATTGAAGCTATTTTAGATACAAAAATTAAGAATAATAAAAAGTTGCAGGACTTAATTGACTTCTTCAATTTTAATGAGTGCTTAAATAAAAAGTATAGCGTACTTTCTGGAGGACAAAAGCAAAGGCTTACTATAATATTAGTTTTAATTCAAGATTCACCTTTAGTTTTCTTTGATGAAGTTACATCAGGCCTTGATTTTGAGACAAGACAGCAATTAATGAATAAAATTGAAGAATGGTATAGAAATAAAAAAACAACAATTTGTGTAGTATCTCATTATTATGAGGAACTAGAACAATTAACTAATAAAATATTAATATTAGAAAAAGGACGAGTTATTGATTTCGGAAGTAAAGAAGAATTGTTTAAAAAGTATTGTGGTAAATCAATAATAATTTTGGCTAATACAAGAGAAAATATTGAGATTACAAAAGATTTTAGAAAAATAAAATCACCAAAGCATTTAATAGCAATTTCTTGTTTAAGTGTAGAAGAAGAATTAGAAGTATCAAAGCTTTTAATTGAAAAAGATATAAGCTTTAAAAGAAGTAATTCAGATATAGAAATAATGAGTATTAATGCAAAGAATAAAAATGAGGTTTATAGTGAGGAGGATGAAAAACTTGAAAGCAAAATTAGTTAGATATAATTTAGTTAAATATGAATTTAGAAATTTAGTAGGAAATATATTTGCAGTAATATTTGGAGTTATCTTTCCAATATTTATGTCTATTTTTTTAGGAAATATAATTGGTGGAAAAGCTCCAGAAGAATTTAGAGAAATTATAATGACTAATATTTTTATAAGTAACAGTTTAATGATTCCTTTAGCTACTGTATTTATAGGATATTCAGCAACATTTTCACAAGAGCTTGAAAAAAGTATTCCTCTTCGTTTTAGGTTGTTTGGATATAGTGAAAAAAGCTTAGTTGCTTCCAAAGTATTGGCGTATTTAATTTTTATGACTATAGCATTAGCCATATATACAATAGCAACATTTTTAGCATTAAAAATACAAGTTCCATCATTAAGCTCAGCATTGATTTTAATAGTTTCATTATATTTTCTTGCTACGGTGTTTTTTGCATTGGCACATGGAATATCTTTATTTTTTAAAAAGTTTGGTCCAACCTATGCTATAACTATGATACTTTATTTTGCAATAATGATACTAAGTGGAATGTTTGGAGTTCAAGCAAAGGATTTTCCAGCTCCATTAATGAAGGTAGCATATTTATTTCCAACAACTTATATATGTGGTGAGTTCATAGATTTTTGGCAAAAGGGTAGTTATAATTTCATGCCATATATACAATCATTAGTATTATTTACTGCTATAGCTTTAATAATTTTATTTTTAGCTATAAATCATGATTCAAGATATAGCCATGGAGATAAAGTTTCAGTTAGTAAATAATGATGACTTTACTTTATAGTATGAAAATTTAAATGAAACTAAAAAAGGTTTTATTTATTAGATAAATATATAAAGATAATTTATGTTAATAAAGTTTGAAGAGAAGTGGATAATTGTTTTAATTACTCACTTCTCTTTAGTTTATTTAATTATATATAAAAATATAAATGTTAATTCTCTAGTAATATTATGTAATTTGATAAAATGCAAAAAAATAAATGATTTAATTGTTTTAAAATGTTATAATCATTAGACGTAATGTTAATATTGATATGTAGGGGATTAATACGAAGATTTCAAGTATCAATTGTCAATTTTTAAAAAGTGGGTGTTTAAATGTCAAATAACAGATTTTTACCAATCAGTAAAGAAGATATGCAAGAACGTGGATGGGAACAATGTGATTTCATTATAGTTACAGGGGATGCCTATATAGATCATCATAGTTTTGGAACAGCAATTATTTCAAGAGTATTAGAAGATGCAGGATATAAAGTTGGTATAATCCCACAGCCAGATTGGCATAGTACAGACGATTTTATGAAGCTTGGAAGACCAAGGCTTGCTTTCTTAGTTAATGGTGGAAATATGGATCCTATGGTTAACCACTATACTGTAAGCAAGCGAAGAAGAGAGAAAGATCTTTATACTCCTGGTGGAAAAATGGGAGCAAGACCAGATAGAGCGACAATAGTTTATTGTAATAAAATAAAAGAAGCTTATAAAAATATAGATATTGTTATAGGTGGATTAGAAGCAAGTTTAAGAAGATTAGCTCACTATGATTATTGGGATAATAATGTAAGAAATTCAATGCTTATAGATAGTGGTGCTGACCTTTTAATATATGGAATGAGTGAAAAGCAAATTGTAGAAGTTGCAAATGCTTTAAATGATGGATTTGAAGCAAAATACATAAGGCATATAAATGGAACTACATATACTATAGATTCACTAGATGAAATTTATGGTGATTATAAATTATTACCTTCAAGAGATGAAGTTACAAAAGATAAAATGAAATATGCTGAAGCTTTTAAAATACAATATGAAGAGCAAGATCCTGTAAGAGGAAAAGTTCTTGTACAAAAGCATGGGGATAGATATGTAGTTTGTAATACTCCAGAAATGCCGCTTACAAGAGAAGAGTTAGACAAGGTTTATGCTCTTCCATATACTAAAGAATGCCATCCTATATATGATGAATTTGGTGGAATTGCAGCTTTAGAAGAAGTTAAATTTAGTATAGTAAGCTCAAGAGGATGCTTTGGTAACTGTTCATTTTGTGCAATTACTTTCCATCAAGGGAGAGCTGTTCAAAGTAGAAGTGAATCATCTATATTAGATGAGGCTGTTGAAATAACTAATCTTAAGGATTTTAAGGGATATATACATGATGTTGGAGGCCCAACTGCAAATTTTAGAAAACCAGCTTGTAAAACTCAGCTTACTATAGGTGCGTGTAAGAGTAAGCAATGTTTAACTCCAAAGCCATGTAAGAATTTAATAGTTGATCATAGTGAATTCTTAGGACTACTAAGAAAGATAAGGAAGCTTCCTAAAGTAAAGAAGGCATTTGTTCGTTCAGGATTAAGATATGATTACATAATGGCAGATAAAAATGATACATTCTTTAGAGAGCTTGTTGAACACCATGTTAGTGGACAATTAAAAGTTGCTCCAGAGCATGTTGCAGATAATACTTTAAAATATATGGGTAAGCCTTCAGGTGATACTTACGATAGATTTAGAGAAAAGTTCTTTAAGATTAACAAGCAGTTAGGTAAAGAGCAATATTTAATTCCATACCTAATGTCAAGCCATCCAGGTAGTGGATTAAATGAAGCTATAGAATTAGCTGAATATTTAAGAGATACAAAATATCAGCCAGAACAAGTTCAAGATTTTTATCCAACACCAGGAACATTATCAACGGCTATGTTCTATACAGGTATAAATCCGATAACTGGTGAAGAAGTATATGTTCCAAAAACAAGAGAAGAAAAAGCTATGCAAAGAGCGCTTCTTCAATTTAAAAATCCTAAGAACTATAACTTAGTTTATGATGCTTTAGTAAAAGCAGGTAGAGAAGACTTAATAGGAAATGGTCCTAAGTGCTTAATAAAATCAAAAGCTGATAGATATATGGCTAAAATGAAAAAAGAAGAAGCAATATCTAGAGGAAATTCAAAATCAAGAAATTCAAATTCAAAACAAAATACAAAATCGAATTCAAAATCAAGTTCATCTTCAAAACCAAACTCAAAAGCTAAGTATGGAGATTTTAAAGGAAAAGGATCAAAGTCAAGAAGTAGCAATAGCAATAGTAGAAAAGGAAGATAAAAATTAAAACATATTATAATAATCCTATAGCCAAAGGAGAATAAGTAAATGAAGAAGAGTTTTAGAATAGATGAATTTATATTGAAATATCCACATGTAGAGGAAAAAATTAAAGATAATAATATAGATGTTGAAGTTTTAAAAGATATTTATAATGACTTTGTAGATTATGAGATGTCTTATGAGAATCAAGCAGATTTTATATCTAATATTTTACGTTCTCAGCCAATGATTCATTCAGTAAAATCAAGAATAAAGGAACCAGATAGATTAATAGAAAAAATTATAAGAAAAACTGAAGATAGAAAATTAAAATATGGTGAAGACTTCCAATTTGCTTTAGAGAATTATAAAAATCAAATAAATGATTTAATTGGGATTAGAGTTATACATATATTTAAAGATCAGTGGCAGGATATTCATGAATTTATAACTAAGACTTGGAAGGTTATTGAGGTTACTGCAAATGTTAGAGAAGGAGATAATACTAAGAAGTTTGAAGAACTTAATATTGAGGTTAGATCAAGAATATCAGGATATAGATCAGTTCATTATTTAGTTGAGTTTTATCCAACTAACGAAAAAGTTATAGCTGAAATTCAAGTTAGAACAATATTTGAAGAGGGATACGGGGAAATAGATCATAGACTTAGATATTCTCATGTGGAGATACCAGAAATATTAAAATCGAATCTTCTTTTATTTAATAGAATTGCAGGAAGTGCTGATGAAATGGCATCTTTAATTAATGATCTTAGTAAAGAATGGTTTAATAAAGAAGAAGAATTTTTAAAAATAATAAAAAAGCAAAAAGAAGAGATAGATAAACTAAAAAGTTTAAAGTAAAAAAATAAGCAGATTTGAATTATCAAATCTGCTTATTTTTTAATAATATATTACTATGTTATGAAAGAAGTGTATGAAGTTTATTTAATATTAAATAGGTATTTTTTCATTTATTACAAATTATATATTGACTAAATATAGATAATAATCTATATTAAAATGTGTTATAAATAGATAACTATCTATATAATTTATGTTTCATATATAGACAATTATCTATATAAGGAGGGTGTTATGATTAAGAACTATGAGAAGAATATAAAAATATTTAAAGCATTAGGGGAAATAAATAGAGTAAAAATAGTTGATATGTTAGCTACAGGGGAAAAATGTGCTTGTTTAATATTAGAAAGTTTTCATTTTACTCAGCCAACACTTTCTCACCATATGAAGGTCTTAATGGATTGTGGGTTAGTAAAGTGTAGAAAAGAAGGTACTTGGATCTATTATAGTTTAGATATTGATTTAGCTGATGAACTAATGAGGTTTTTAAATAGTATTTTAACTAATGAGAAAAAATGTATATGTAGTTCAAAATGTATAGATAAAAATAATGACTTTCAAATAGGGGAGTATAAATGAAGAAGGTAGATTTAACTCAAGGTAATGTACTAAAGGTGTTAATAACTCTAGCATTACCAATAATGGGAAGTTCTTTTTTACAATTTACTTATAACTTAGTAGATATGTTATGGGTTGGAGGATTAGGAAGTAATGCTGTAGCAAGCATAGGATCTTCTAGCTTTTTTATAGGATTAGGTTATTCAATTGGTTCCTTAGTAGTTATAGGAACAGGAATAAAGGTTGCCCACTCTATAGGAAGAAAAGATGATAAAGCTGTAGAAGAATATATAGCATCAGGAGTTATATTAAATGCAATTATAGGTGGAGTATACTGTTTAGTATTAATATTTTTTGGTAAGAACTTTATACAGTTCTTAAACTTAGATAATGCTATAGTTGAAAAAGAATCTTATATATATTTAGCTATAAGCGCACCAATGCTTTTCTTTTCATTTTTTAATACATTATTTATTAGAATTTTTAATAGTTTTGGTAATAATAAAAGTGCTTTTAAGATAAGTGCTATTGGAATAATAATAAATATAATTTTAGATCCTATATTTATATATACTTTTAAACTTGGAGTTACAGGGGCAGCACTTGCAACATTATTAGCAAACACAATAATGTTTTTACTATTTATTATAAAAGCAAAGTCTATATTTAATTTTAACTTCAAAAGTGGTATAGATTATATTAAGATTAAGGAAATTACAATATTAGGTCTTCCTATGACCTTTCAAAGAGTTTTGTTTACTTTAGTTAATATAATATTAGCTAGAATAATAGGTGGATTTGGATCAGATGCTATAGCAGCACAAAAAATAGGACTACAAATAGAATCTGTAGTTTATATGGTGGTAGGTGGATTAAATGGTGCTATTGCTGGCTTTGTTGGACAGAATTATGGAGCTAAAAGATATGATAGAATAAATAAGGGTTATAATACAGCTGTTGGAATAGGTATGGTTTATGCTTCAATTATAAGTATTATATTTATATTTATGCCTGAAATATTAGTTAAAATGTTTATTAGAGAATATAATACTATATTTATTGCAAGTAATTATTTAAGAATAATAGGATTTTCTCAAATTTTTGCCACTATGGAAATGGTATCTAACGGAGTGTTTACAGGAATGGGATATCCTAAGATACCTGCACTTATAAGTATTATTTTTACTATACTTAGAATTCCAATAGCATTAGTGCTTATAAATTATTTAAATGAAGATGGAATATGGTGGAGCATATCAATTTCAAGTATTTTGAAGGGAACTACAGCATATTTGATTTATAAATTGAAAATATGGAAGGAGTATAAAGATGTTAGATGTGATTAAATCACTTGAATATAAAAAGAGATTATTGAGAGGGAACTTCGGAGTTGAGAGGGAGACCTTAAGAGTAATAGAAAATGGAGAACTAGCTTTAACAAAACATCCTGAAGTATTTGAATGTAAAATTAGTCATCCATATATAACAACTGACTTTTCAGAAAGTCAAATAGAACTTATAACACCAACATTAAATACATTAGAGGAAGTTTATAGTTTTTTGAATTCTCTTTATGATATAACAGCATTAGAGCTTAAAGATGAATATCTTTGGCCACAATCAATGCCTTGTAGCATACCAGAAGATGATTTAATTCCTATTGCAGATTACGGAAAATGTGATAGTGGTGCAGGGGCAAGTGATTATAGAAAAAAGCTATTGAAAAAGTATGGTGGTAAAAAGCAACTAATATCAGGAATACATTATAACTTTTCATTTAATGAAGAACTAATAATGGACTTGTACAAATTAATTGGAAATGGTAAGGAATATAGAGAGTTTAGAGATGGAATATATTTAAAAGTAGTTAGAAATTACTTAAGATATAGATGGTTACTTATATACCTTTTAGGTGGCACAACTATAATGCATGAGACATTTGGTGAAAAGTGTGTAGTAAATTTAGATAAAATATCAAATGATAGCTTTACTAATGATGGAGCTATATCTTATAGGAATAGCGAATGTGGGTATAAGAATCCAATAGATTTATATCCAGATTACAATTCGGTTAAGGATTATGTTTCAAGTGTGTATAGATTTATAGATGATAGGCTAATAGATAGTCATAAGGAACTATATACACAAATAAGATTAAAAGCAATAGATAATAATAGATTTTTAGAATCTTTATTAGAGGATGGAATAAATTATCTTGAAATAAGAAGTATTGATATAAATCCATTTAGTAAAGCTGGAATATCATTAGATGATTTAAACTTTATAAATATATTTACTATATACTTACTTGCTAAAGAAGAAAGCGATTATAAGAACTGGCAAGAAGAAGCTCAAAATAATCAAAATATAATTTCTATGTATGGTCAAATGGATGTAACTTTATATAAAGACGGAAAAACTATATCTAAAAATGATTGGGCTATGAAAATATTAAATGAAATTAAGAACATGAATGATGATCTGTGTTTAGGAAAAGAAGAAATAATAAATAATATGATAGAAAAAATATTAAATCCTAAATTAACTTACGCAAATAGAATATCAGAAATGGTGAAAGAAGAAGGATTTATTGAAAGTCACATTAAGCTAGCTAAAAAGTATCGTGAAGATGCTTATAAAAATAGATTTAAATTAGAAGGTTTCGAAGATTTAGAACTTTCAACACAAATATTAATGAAGGAAGCTATAAAAAGAGGAGTTAAGGTAGATATAATAGATAGAAGTGAGAATTTTATTTCTCTTAAGAAGAATAATCATATAGAGTATGTAAAGCAGGCTACTAAAACATCTAAAGATAGTTATATATCTGTTTTAATGATGGAGAATAAAGTTGTCACAAAAGAAATTTTAAATAAAAATAAAATAAATGTTCCTAATGGATTTGAGTTCTTTTCTTTAGAAGATGCTTTAGAAAACATCCATAAATTTATTGATACACCTATAGTAGTAAAGCCAAAATCAACTAATTTTGGAATTGGTATATCTATATTTAAAGAGGGAGCAAAGGAAGAAGATATTAAAGAGGCTTTTGAAATAGCTTTTGCAAATGACAACACAGTTTTAGTCGAAGAGTTTATTAAAGGAAAAGAATATAGATTTTTAGTTGTAGGAGATAAGGTGCCAGGAATTCTTCATAGAGTTCCAGCTAATGTTATAGGTGATGGAAATAGTACAATTAAAGAACTAGTAGAAATAAAAAACACTAGCTCTCTTAGAGGAAAAGGATACAAAACCCCATTAGAAAAAATAAATTTAGATAATAATGCTAAGTTATTCTTAAAGCAAGAAAATAAAGACTTTGATTATATTCCTAAGCAATATGAAATAGTATATCTTAGAGAAAATTCAAATATTAGTACTGGCGGAGATAGTATAGATTATACGGATTTAATTCCACAAAGATTTAAAGACATAGCTGTTGAATCAGCTAAAGCAGTAGGAGCTAATATTTGTGGAGTTGATATGATGATTGAAGATTACAATGATGAAAATTCAAATTATTCAATAATAGAATTAAATTTTAATCCTGCAATTCATATACATTCATACCCATACAAAGGTGCTGAAAGAGAAATTGCCAAGGAAATATTAAGTTTATTAGAATTAATAGAGTAAATAATATTAATTTATTTTAAATAGTAAAAGTATCTTATTATGTTAAAATTATAATAATAACATAATAAGGTATTTTTATTTTATGCAAATACTATACCTAAAATATATCTATAGAAATGTTATTAGTAAATATAGTAAAATAATCAATATGTAAAATAAAAAATATATAAATTTTTTATAAAAGGAGTGAAAAAAATGAAATATAAAGTTAATAAAGAATTTGTATTAAGTACTGCTAAAAGAATATTAGAATTTGATAGTCCAACAGGATTTTGCTTTGATATTATTAAAGTAATAGAAGAAATCTCAACTAATTTTGGTTATAAGTTTGAAACTACAAACAAAGGGTGTGGAATAATAACAATTCCAGGAGAAAAAGATGAAAAGGTTATAGGTCTTTCAGCCCATGTTGATACATTAGGTGCAATGGTTAGGTCAATAACTAATTCAGGAACATTGAAGTTCACATTATTAGGAGGGCCAATTCCAGCAACTTTAGATAGTGAATATTGTAAAATAAGAACTAGGGACGGAAAAATATATACAGGGACTTTTTTAAGCACTAGCCCAGCAGCACATGTTTATCCTGATAGTAAGGAAAAAAAGCGTGATCCAGAAAATATGGAAGTAAGGATTGATGAAAAAGTACTTTCAAAGAAGGATGTTGAAAATCTTGGGATATGTCCAGGGGACTTTATATTTATTGATCCGAAGACCACTATAACAGAAAGTGGATTTGTAAAATCAAGATTTATAGATGATAAAGGTAGTGTAGCAGCTTTAATGGGGCTATTAGAAATTTTTAATAGAGAAAATATAATACCTAACTATACAACGAAAATATTTATATCTACATATGAAGAAGTTGGACATGGAGCATCATATATTCCAAAAGATATAACTGAAATGATAGCTGTAGATATGGGATGTATTGGTGATGATTTAAGTTGCACAGAATATGATGTTTCAATTTGTGCTAAGGATTCAGGTGGACCTTATGATTATAATATGGTAACAAAGCTTATAGATCTAGCAAAGAATAATGATATAAAGTATGCAGTAGATATTTATCCTATGTATGGATCTGACGTTGGAGCAGCATTAAGAGGTGGCAATGATATAAGAGGAGCTCTTATAGGGCCAGGAGTTCATGCATCACATGGAATGGAAAGAACTCATTATGAAGCATTAGAAAATACAATAAAATTACTAATAGAATATTTAAGAGATTAGTATATTTTAGAATATAATAAAGTTTTCTATATATTCAACTATAGGTATAGCAATTTGGAACGCTGTTTTCATATATGCAGGATATGACTTTGGAAATTTATTTATTTAAAAACTATCATTAATAATGTGGATTTTTCATATCTTGACTTTAAATATATAAAAATGTTAACAAATAATACAGGGGAGCAGAGAATTTATGTATAAAAATATAATATTTGATATTGGGAATGTATTGTTAAGCTTTAATCCCAAAGAATATCTTAAAGAAAAAATTCAAGAAGAGAAATTAGAAAATTTATATAAGGAAATTTTTCAGAGTGAAGAATGGGTTATGTTGGATAGAGGTACAATTAAAGAAGAAGAGGCAATTAATAATATAATAAAAAGAAATACAGATTATAGTAATGATATAAAGTTAGCCTTTAAGGATTGGTATGATATATTAAAGCCAATTGATAAAACTATAGAAATTTTGCAGGATTTAAAAAATAATGGGTACAATATATTTTACTTATCTAATTTTCATGATTTAGCCTTTAATCATGTGAAAATGAAAAATGAATTTTTTAATCTTTTTGATGGAGGAGTAGTTTCCTTTGAAGAAAAGATTATTAAACCAGAAGAAGATATATATAATTTGATTTTAAGTAGATATAAATTAATAGCAAAGGAATCAATTTTTATTGATGATACTAAAATAAATCTAGAGGGAGCAGAAAAGGTAGGTATAAACACCTTATTATTCAGTACACCAGAGAATTTAAAGAATGATTTGAGAGAATTAAATATAAATATTTAATAAATTACTTAGAGATTGTATTTAAATACAATCTCTATTTTTAATGTTAATTGTTAAATACAATGTCATAGGGTAAAATAATATTACTATAATATAAGTTTTCATGCTTTAGTAGATGATATTTTGAAGAAACGAGGTAAACTAATGAATATAAATAAATTTGAAAATATGAATTTAAGCAAAGAAATTCTTAAGGCTTTAAATAACTTAGGTTTTGAAAATCCTTCAGAGGTTCAAGAAGAGGTTATTCCACATATATTAGATAGAAAAAATTTAGTTGTAAAATCACAAACTGGTAGTGGAAAAACTGCAAGTTTTGGTATTCCATTATGTGAATTAACAAATGTTGAGGAAAATAAAATTAAGGCATTAATACTAGTTCCAACTAGAGAACTTGCAATGCAAGTAAAGGAAGATATATCTGATATAGGGAGATTAAAAAAAGTAAGATGTGCAGCTATATTTGGTAAGCAACCATTTAATGAACAGATAAGAGAGCTTAAACAGAGAGTCCATATAGTATGTGGAACTCCAGGAAGAGTAATAGATCATATAGAAAGAGGAAACCTGAATATAGACAATATAGAGTTTGTGGTAATAGATGAAGCAGATAAAATGTTGAATATGGGATTCATAGATCAAATATCAGAGGTTTTAAGTAAGCTACCAAAGTCTAAAAATACATCATTATTTTCAGCAACGATACCTAAGGAAATAGAAGAATTATATTTAAATTATATGAGTAATCCAACTGTACTTGATATAAAATCTAAGGTGTTTAATAGAGATAAAATATCTGAAAGATATCTGAGAGTAGAAAAAGAAGATAAATTTAAATATTTATTAAAAACCCTTTATTCTTGGACTGATGAATCCGCAATAATATTTTGCAATACTAAGGATTCAGTAAGAAGCTTAAGCTCATTATTAAAAAAAGAAAAAATTAATGTTAAAGAATTGCATGGAGATATGGAGCAAAAAGAAAGACTAACAACTATGAACGACTTTAAAAATAAGGAGTTTAAGGTTTTAGTTGCTACTGACATAGCAGCAAGGGGAATTCATATAAGCCATATAACAAATGTTTTTAATTATGATATTCCTATGGAAAAAGAGAGCTATGTACATAGAATAGGAAGAAGTGGGAGAGGGGAAAAAAAAGGTCTTGCAATATCTTTAGTTTCAAATTCTGAAAAGAGATTTTTAGATGAAATAGAAGAATATATAAATTATAAAATAGAAGAAGCAAAACTTCCTTCTTATGATGAAACGATAAATGGTAGAAAAGAGTTCTTTGAAAATCAAAAAAATGATTATGGAAACAAAATAAAATCTAAAAAGAATATTCATAATGAAGTAACTAAGATTCATATAACGGCTGGGAAAAAGAAAAAAATTAGAAATATTGATATCCTTGGAGCTCTAAGTAATTTAGATGAATTAAGTGGAGAAGACATAGGAATAATAGATGTTCAAGATGGACATTCATTTGTTGATATTCTTAATGGAAAGGGAAATTTAATATTAAAGAAATATAAAGAGATAAAATTAAAAGGAAAATCAGTTAAAATAAGCAAGGCAAAGAATAATTAAAATAGGTATTTAAATTACTTGAATGATATGTTGAAAAAAATGTATAATTATGATAAGGAAAATCTTTATAAATGTGGGGATGGTGAGCAATTTGAAGCTTTCAAAAAAAATAGCTACACTTTTACTATATTCCACGGTAACAATATCTATTATTATTAGCATGATGTTTATATTCATAACATATCATTTTAAAAATAACTCAAACCAGGTTATTATAAACTATAAGTTAATACTTTTCGCTATTATTAGTTTGATATCTTTTGCTAATATAGGAGTTTATATATTTATAAATGAAAAAATTATAAAAAGATTAGGATTAATAGAAAAATCCATAAAAAAGCTAATAACCTCTACAGATATACATGATGAAAGCTTAGAAGTAGATGAAATAAGTAAACTTTATAATGAAATGAATACAGTAATGAATAAACTTATACATACAGAAAGTTATTTGCAGCAAGAAGAAAAAAATTATACAAATATATTAGATGCAATGTCAAATTCCTTTTTCCATTTAAAAGCAATAGTTGATGATGATGGGGAATATATAGATGGAATAATTGTTGATGTTAACTTAGCAGGGGTAGAGCTTTTAGGGCTTTCAAAAAAGGAAATTATAAATAATAAGTTTTCAGAAGTATATAAAAACTTCTCTAGGTATAAAATGCAGATATTGCAAATATTAAAAAGAATAAAAGAATCAAAATCTGAATGTGTTGCAAAAGAAATAAATATTGGAAATGATAAGTGGGGAGTAGTATCGATATACTCACTTAAAAAGGGATATTTTTCTATAATAATAAATAATGTAACGGAAATAAAAAAGTATGCTGAAGATATGACTTATTTAGCGAACTATGATACTTTAACAAAGTTATTAAATAGACATAATTTATTAGAATATTTAATGGGGTTAGTAAGTCAAGAAGAAGAGTTTAGTATATATTTTATAGATTTGGATAACTTTAAAAACATAAATGATACTTTAGGTCATAATACAGGAGATGAAGTTTTAAGGATTGCTGCTGATAGATTAACAGAATTATATTCAGATAATATAAAGGTTGGAAGATTAGGTGGAGATGAGTTTATAATAGTTAAAAAAGGACAAAATGATATAAATAATATAGAAAATTTAGCTAGAAATACACTAGACCTTTTAAATAAACCTTTTCAATTTAGTAGATATAGTTTTAATTTAAAAGCAAGCATAGGTATAAGCAATTATCCTAATCATGCAAAAGATGTATTTACTTTATTAAAATATGCAGATATATCTATGTATGAGGGTAAAGAAGAAGGCGGAAATACATTCAAAATATTTTCAGAGGAAATGTTAGAGAAGCTAAACCTTGAGAGTAGATTAAGCTTAGCAATAGATAATAATGAGTTTGAAGTTTATTATCAACCTATTTATGATGTGAAAAAAGACAAAATAGTAGGTGCTGAAGCCTTGATTAGATGGATGAGTCCAAGTGGTATAATTCCCCCTATTAAGTTTATACCTATAGCAAAGAAGAATGGAGATATAGTAAGAATAGATGAATTTGTATTAAAGGAAGCTTGTAAATATTGCAATAAAATAATAAGCCTTGGAGAAAAAGACTTCAAAATGTCAGTGAATATTTCCCATGGATTGTTAAATAAAACTGATTTTGTAGATAAAATTATTAGTATAGTAAATGAAGCCAATGTAAACCCTACATCTATAAAATTAGAAATTACTGAGGATGAAATAATAGATGATACTGAATTTACAGTTAATATCTTAAATAAACTTAGAAAGCTAGGTTTTAGGATAGCTTTAGATGATTTTGGAATTGGATATTCTTCATTTAATCACATAAAAACATTACCATTAGATACAATAAAAATAGATAGAAGTTTATTAATTAGCTTAGAGAAAGATGCTAAAACATTTTCTATTATAGAAACCTTAATTAATTTATCTCATAGTTTAGAGTTAGATGTAGTATGTGAAGGAGTAGAGCTAAAAAGTCAAGTAGATTTACTTAAAAATATAAATTGTGATAGGATACAAGGGTTTTATATAAGTAGACCTTTGAATTTAAAGGATTTCGATGAATTTTTACTGGAATTTAATAATATAGATATAAAAGATATAGATGTTAATAAGCAAACTAGTATAAATTTTTAAGATTTAAATAAAGTTAAAATAATCTAGATAGAAAGAAGGGTTTTTTATGAAGATAATAAAAAAAGATGGAAGACTAGAAGAATTTAATGTTAAAAAGATAAAAACCAGCATAGAAAATGCGGCAAGAGATTCAGGAACAATGTTAAATGAATCAGATTTGAAAATACTAGTTAATGATGCTGAAAAAACTTTACTAAAGACAAGGAAGGATTCTTTAATTACTTCAAGTTATGAAGTAATAGGAGTAATTTTTGACATATTAAAAAGAGACGGATTTAATTCTATTTTAAGATCTTATTTAGAATTTGATAAATAGAGTAACTAATTTGATACATTAACACAATAAATTCATTTATAATTAATGTTATGTTATAATCTAATTAGCTTTAATTATAAACGGAGGATTAAGAATGTATAAGTTAGTAGCAATAGATATGGATGGGACTTTACTTAGAGAAGATAAGAGTATATCAGAAAGAACTAAGAAAGCCATTCAAGGAGCAAGAGAAAAAGGTGTTACAGTAGTTTTAGCTACAGGAAGACCAATAGAAGGTGTTTTGAGATATTTAGAAGAATTAGAAATGTTTACAGATAATGATTACGTACTTAGTTATAATGGAGCTTTAGTTCAAAAGACGAAAAGTAAAGAAATAATAACTAAGGTTGCATTAAGAGGAGCCGATTTACATTATTTAAAGAAGCTTAGTGATGAATTAGGTGTAAATATTCATGCATTTTGGGAGAATAAGGGCTTGATTGCTCCTAAGAATAGTAAATATACAGAAGTTGAGGCACAAATTAATAATATAAATATTCATGAAATTGATATAGATCCTATAGCAGATGATGAAGTTATGATAAAAATAATGATGATAGATGAAGCTGAAATATTAGGACCAGCTATAGAAAAATTACCTAAAGATGTATATGAAAAGTACACAGTTGTAAGAAGTACACCATACTTTTTAGAATTTTTAAATAAAGACGCTAATAAAGGTGTAGGAGTAGAATTATTAGCTAAACATTTAGGAATAAAAAGAGAAGAAGTAATAACTTTAGGTGATGCAGGGAATGATTTGCATATGATAGAATATGCAGGGCTTGGAGTTGCAATGGGTAATGCCTTCGATGAAATAAAAGAAATTGCTGATTATATTACTGATACCAATGAAAATGATGGTGTTGCAAAAGTAATAGAAAAATTTATCTTAGAATAAAATAATTAGTATTAAAGGAGCTGTCGACCAATGATTTTTAAATCGTTGGTCGACGGCTCCGTTTTTGTTTTATTTAAATTTATATGAATTTTCTCTCAAAGTGTCATTTTTGAATATTTCTAGTTTCTCAATAATATAAACCTCTCTTTATAAATTATTATTTTTCTATTTTCAAAGGACCTCACGAAACGTTAGCCCCTTGTAAATCCTTGATTTTACTAGGTTTATTAAGGGTTTTATCAGATAAAAAATATCTATCTACTGTTTAAATATGCAGAAATCTATAGTTTTTAAAAAAATTTTACGTAAATTGAACTATAATATAACCTATTTCATTTTTCTAATTGCTTTTAAGTATTTTTAATGAACTATTGTCAAAATATAATCATATAAGTATATATAATAGATAAATACAGAAAGAAGGATGATTATGTGTGGAATAACAGGATTTGTGAATTTTAAGGAAAACATTAAAGATAATATTGGAATATTAAAATCTATGACTGATACACTAATTAATAGAGGACCAAATGCAGAAGGAACTTATATATCTAATAATGTAATGTTTGGACATAGAAGATTAGTTGTAGTTGATCCAGAAGGTGGAAAACAGCCTATGAAGAAGGTTGTTAATGGTAAAGAATATGTAATTGTATATAATGGAGAATTATATAATACTGAAGATTTAAGAAAAGAGCTTATCAAAGATGGATTTATTTTTGAGGCATATTCTGATACTGAGGTGTTATTACTTTCATATATTAGATGGGGAATGGATTGTATTAAGAAATTTAATGGTATTTTTGCATTTGCTATATATGATGAGAAGGAAAAGAGAGTTGTACTAGCAAGAGATGCAATGGGAGTTAAACCATTATTTTATACAGTTAAAAATGGAACATTTATATTTGGATCAGAAATAAAGGCTTTATTTAAACATCCATATGTAGAGCCAATAGTAGATAAAGATGGATTAACAGAATTATTTGCATTAGGACCAGCGGTTATTCCAGGAACAACAGTATATAAAGGAATAGAGGAAGTTAAACCAGCTCAGTATATACTTGTTAGGGAAGATAGTATAACTAAAGATATGTATTGGGAACTTAAAGCAGAAGAGTTTAATGAAAGTAAAGAGGAAGCGGTAGAGCATGTAAGAGATTTGCTTATTGATTCTATAAAAAGACAATTAGTTGGAGATGTTCCATTATGTACATTTTTATCAGGAGGATTAGATTCATCAGCTATATCAGCTATTGCAGCAGAGGAATATAGAAAGAAAAATAAAATTTTGACTACTTATTCAATAGATTATGAGGATAATGAAAAGTACTTTAAATCATCATTATTTCAACCAACTTCTGATCAACACTTTGCAGAGATTATGGCAGAATATATAGGTAGCAATCATAAAAATGTTGTATTAAATCATAGGGATTTAGTAAATTCATTAAATAATGCAGTTTTAGGAAGAGATTTGCCGGGAATGGCAGATGTAGACTCCTCTTTATATTTATTTTGCAGAGAAGTAAAAAAAGACTTTGTTATAGCTCTATCTGGAGAATGTGCAGATGAGTTATTTGCTGGATATCCATGGTTTACTAATGAAGATATGATAAATGCTAATACATTTCCTTGGTCTAGATTTATAGGTGAAAGAAAAGCAATATTAAGTCCAGAGCTTAAAGATTTAAAGATAGAAGAAGTTGCAAATCAAGCTTATTCAGATACTTTAAAAGAAGTTCCTCATTTAAGTGGAGAAAATAAACTAGAGCATAGAATGAGAGAATTATTTTACTTAAATTTAAGATGGTTTATGGTTAATTTATTAAACAGAAAAGATAGAATGAGTATGGCAAATAGTTTAGAAGTTAGAGTGCCATTTGCTGATTATAGATTAGTAGAGTATGCATTTAATATACCATCAAATATAAAGCTATTAGATGGAAGAGAGAAGGGACTATTAAGAAAATCATTAGAAGGAATATTACCTGATAATATAATATATAGAAAAAAGAGTCCATATCCAAAGACACATAATCCTATATATACAGATATGGTTTGTAATATAATGACTAAAGTTTTAAATGATAAGTCATCTCCAATATTAAATATAATAGATGAAAATAAAGTAAGAGAAATAGTTAATACAAAGGGAGAGTCATATAAGACTCCTTGGTATGGACAATTAATGACTGGACCACAAATGATTGCTTATTTAATACAAGTAAATAACTGGTTAGAGACTTATAATGTAAAATTGATATAGTTTTTTATAGGATCATGTAATTTATTTTAATTATATGATCTTATTTAATTGGTTCTGTTAGACATTTTCCTATAATAGAGACATTTAATTAAATCTACATATAAAAGGACTATTTTTTGGATACTTTGCCAATTTATTTATATTTATATAAGGAGTAAAATTTAATAAGGAATAAAGGGGGAAAGACTTATGGGAAAAGAATTAGATTTAATTTTACAAGAAATAATAAATGATTTTAAAAGTATAGATGAGATAGCTGGAATAAGTTTCGCAGGTTCATCAACTTCAAAAAGGGATGATAAACTGTCAGATGTGGATATAGATATCTTTACTTATTCAGATATTTCAGTGGAAGTGAGAGAAAAAATAATTAGTAAATATGCTGGTTACAAAGAAGTGGGCAATGATTATTGGGGACAAGGAGATGAATTTATATTAAGCGATAAAAATACTCCTATTGATATAGCTTATTTTGGAATTGATTGGATAGAAGATACAATAGAAAATATCTTAGTCAAATATAATGCTTCAACAGGATATACAACATGCTTTTGGCATAATATAAAAAATGCAAAGATTATTTTTGATAGAGAAGGAAGATTGAATAAATTAAAGGATATGACAAATATTAATTATCCTAAGACACTTAAGGAAAATATTATTAAAAAGAATTATCCATTATTAAAGAAAAATATTTCTTCTTATTATAATCAAATAAGTAAAGCAGTAAGTAGAGGAGATTTAAATAGTGTTAATCATAGATTAGCAGGATTTTTAGCAAGTTATTTTGATATAATATTTGCTATTAATGAAATTCCTCATCCTGGTGAGAAGAGACTAGTGAGTATTATAAAAAATTCCTGTACTAAAATACCAATGAACTTTGAAGAAGATATAAATAATATTTTAAAAGCTTCAAGTAGTTTAAATAAAGATTTATTATTGCACTTAGATTCATTAATAATTAATTTAGAGGAAATTTTATAATTAAAATTCAGTTGTTGTATGTTTAATTTATCAGAATTATAATATATATAAATAATTTAGTTAGGATGATATTATGGCAACAGCAATTTATAAAAATGGAATTATAAAAGAAAATATAGATATAAATGAAAAATCAGAAAATGTAGTTGGTTATTTATATAATTCAAGTAATTTTAAAAAAATAAGTGAAGAAGTTTTAACAAATATTCATAAAGATATAATAATAAAAAGTAAGGATATGATATTTTTAAAAATACCATTTATAGTGGAAGGAAATAAGGTTTTAATAGATGCAGTTATAGAAAATGATGAGTTTATAGTAAATTATGAAGATGATACCTTAATAGAGTTTTTAAATGAAAAAATATCTTTACATAAAAAGGTCGATAAGAATATGCTTTGCTTATTTTTATTCCAATATTTTTCATATGCATATACAGAAGAATTATTAAGTATAGAAGAGAGAATAGATAATTTATTTGAAGAAGCAGTTTATAAAGGAAATGTAGATAATAAGGAAATACTAGAAATGAAACGAATAGTTTCATTAATAAAAAGATTTACTTTATATTACAAATCTATGATAACTTATTTAGATGATGAATTTAGCGGATTAGATCTTTATGATAAAGTTTTATTAGTTTTAGATAATACACTAAGCTTAGTTGATAATATTCAAAGCTCTATATATTCCTGCATAGATATATATAACTCAGAATTATCAAATAAGATGAATAAAACTATGCAATTATTAACTGTAATAACAGTATCAACTTTACCACTAACAGTAGTGTCAGGAATATTTGGAATGAATTTTTCAAATATGCCATTGCTATATAGTAATAATGGTTTTTATATTTCTATGGGACTTACATTAGTGATTATAATCTTAGAAATAATATATTTTAAAGGAAAGAAATATTTATAAAGATAATAAGCATATACTAAATATAACTAGCATATGCTTTCTTTAATTTTTATATTACATTAAATATCTAATTCCTATTGTTTTATAATCTTTAATATATATTCTTGGAGCTCTTCTTCCTATAAGGCAAAGAACTTCATAGCTAATTGTATTTAATAAACTTGCCATATCCTCAGCATCAAACTTAACATCACCATCTGATCCTAATAATATAACTTCATCTCCAAGAGAAACATTTTCTATATCAGTTATATCCACCATAAATTGATCCATGCAAACATTTCCTATAATAGGAGCAAGTTTTCCATTTATAATAACTTTTCCTTTATTAGAAAGATCTCTTGAATATCCATCAGCATAACCAACAGGCAAAGTTGCAACTGTAGTTTTTCTTTTAGTTTTAAAAGCCTGACCATATCCTATATATTCATTTTCCTCAACTTCTTTAATATGAATAATTTTTGTTTTCCATGTTAAAACAGGCTTTATATTAAAGTGTTCTTTATCTACATCATTTGAAGGGTAGTAACCATATTGAATTATTCCAGGTCTTACACAATCATAATGACTTTGAGGTAAATCAATTATTGCTGCGCTATTAGATAAATTTTTCTTATTAATATTAACACCATTTTCAAATAACTTATCTAAGAATGAGTTATAAATTTCAATTTGATTTAATGAATAACTTTTATCTTTAGAATCAGCAGTAGAGAAATGAGAAAAAATACTTTCAATTTTTAAATTGCTTAAATTAGAAATATTTAGTATATCATTTATACTAGCATCATTTTTTCTAAAACCAATTCTACCCATTCCAGAATCTATGGCTATGTGTATAGGTATTATTTTGTTTAAGGCTTTTGCTTTATTATTAAGGTTTATAGCAAATTCATAGGATGATACAGTTGGTTCTACATCACATTCAAGTAAAGCGTCTATAGCATAATTTTCGCTAATTCCAAGTAGCATTATAGGAGATTTTATATCATTTTCTCTAAGCTCTATAGCTTCAACTATATTTGCAACAGCAAGCCTTTTAATACCATTATTAATTAAAACTTTAGATATTTCTACAGCTCCATGACCATAGGCATTAGCTTTAACAACTCCAATTATCTCACTACCATGTGATTTATTTTTTATTTGCTCTATATTATATATAAAATTATTTAAATTAATTTCTGCCCAAATTGGATGTAATAAATTCATATCTAAAACTCCTTACTATTATTTGACTTATTAGCAATACTGTTGATATTATTATATCACAGACTGGTTCTTTGGTAAGTATCAGTTTTTGTATAATTAATAGTATCAGATGGAGAATGAAAATGGATATTTTAACTATAGCTTTAGATAACAATAATAGTGTTCCTTTATATATACAATTATATAATTTTATAAAAAACGAAATACAAAATGGGAATATAGAATCTAAAAGTAAGCTACCTTCAAAAAGAAAGTTATCTAAGCATTTAGAAATTAGTCAAAATACAATAGAATCAGCTTATGAGCAGCTTATTGCAGAAGGGTATATCATATCTATTCCAAAGAAGGGTTATTATGTATCAGAATTGCAAGGAGTTATTAATATAAATAATAATATTAAAAGAAAAGATAACAAAAGTACATTTAGAAAAAAATATAAGTATGAATTTTTTTCAAGTAGAGTAGATTTAGAAAGCTTTCCTTATACGATATGGAGAAAAATAAATAAGGATATTATTAATGAAGAAAACAGAAATTTATTACAAATAGGTCATTCTCAAGGAGATAGAAACTTACGAGAAGTTATTTCTAATTATTTGAGATTTTCTAGAGGAGTTAATTCAACTGCAGATAATATAGTTATTGGGGCTGGAACTGAATATTTAGTACAACTTTTAATAAATATTTTAGGAAATAGCAAAATATATGGAATGGAAGAACCAGGATATTATAAAATAAGAAAAATATTAAAGAGTCATAATATAGATGCTAAAGCTATAAAAATAGATAATCAAGGGATTAATGTAGAAGAACTATGTAATAGTAAAGCTGATATAGTTCATATAACACCTTCTCATCAGTTTCCAACAGGAGTTATTATGCCTATAAGTAGAAGGATGCAAGTATTAGCTTGGGCTAAAGGAAAAGAAAATAGATATATTATAGAAGATGATTATGATAGTGAGTTTAGGTTTGAAGGAAAACCAATTCCTGCACTTCAAAGTTTAGATACAGACGGAAAAGTTATATATTTAGGTACTTTTTCAAAATCCTTTGCTCCTTCTATTAGAATAGGGTATATGGTATTGCCAGATGAGTTAATAAAAATATATAGAGAAAATTTTAGTTTTTATGCTTGCACAGTTTCTAGAATAAATCAACAAGCATTATATAGGTTTATAGAAGAAGGGCATTTTGAAAGACATTTAAATAAAATGAGAAATATATATAAGAAAAAAAGAGAGTTTTTAGTAGCATCAATAAAAAGATATTTATTAGGAACAGAAATAATAGGAACAAACTCTGGGCTACATTTACTATTAAGAGTTAATAATGGTATGAATGAAGAAGAATTAATAAAAAGAGCAGAAGAAAAGGGAATTAATATTTTAGGTTTATCAAGGTCGTATTTTAATGTTAAAGTTGATACGGCTACAGTTTTTTTAGGATACGCAAGTTTAACTTGTGAGGAAATAAAAGAAGCTATAATCCAATTAAAAGAAGCATGGAATTTATAATATATATATATGTTTAATTAAAATATAATTAGGAATAATAATATAAGTAATAATAGCAACTAGAAGGAGTTTATATTATGTCTTATATTAACTTTAAAGAAGAAGTAAATGTTTCAAATATACAACTAGAAAAAAGAATTAAAAATAATGAAAAATTGTTTAATGAAATTAGATTAAACAAAAACTTACCAAAAGAATATGTTCCAAATGAAAAGTACAGTTATAAGGATTTTAATGAATCAGTTTTTGGTGGTGGACATCCAAAATCGGAAGATGAATTTGAAGAAATAAGTAATACTGATATAGTGTGTTCTAAATTTATTAATTGTAGATTTTCTAATATAAAATTTAAATCCTGTAGATTTATTGGATGTCAATTTATTAATTGTGATTTTATTGGTGGAGGGGCAGTTTTTGAAGAATGTATTTTTATCAAAGAGGAAAGTGATGTAATACCAAATCTTAATAAAGAAGATAATTTTTCATGTGAGTTTAATCAATGTAAAATATATGCAAAATTCTTAAGTTGCAACTTAAGCCATTTAGTGTTTAACAAATGTGATTTAAATGATACTAATTTTGAATTAAGTGATATGACAGGTGTTATGATTTTCTATTCAGATTTAAAAATGATAATAATTATAGATGTCGATCTATCAGGAGCCAAAATAGTAGATTCATATATAGAGGATTTAGAGTTTAGAGATAAATATAAAAGTAAATTAGATGAAAAATCTTTTATAGACAAGATACGACCAAAAAAGAAAACAAGAGATGAATATGAAGGAATTTATACTGTATATGAAACTATAGCAAATAAATTTAAAGAAAATACTTTAAATAATAACTTTGGTGAGTATTATTATCTATGTAAAAAAACACAGATGAAGACTTTAAAGCCATTACCTAAAATAGGTTCATTTATTAGCTTAGTATCATGTGGATATGGTGAAAGACCTTCATATGCTGCATATTTTTCGTTATTTATAATATTTGTATTTTCAATTTTATACTTAATATTTGGAATTAAAGTAGATGAAGAAATAATAAGATATAGCTTAGGAAATAAACCTACATTAACAGAGTTTTTAAAAGACTATAACGAATCCTTAAATTTAAGTACTGGAATGTTTGCAGGAGTAGGACTTAACGAAGCACAGCCAGCTCCTATGTCCTATATGCTTAGCAATATAGAAATGTTATTGGGCGTACTTATGATGGGAATTGGAATAGGGGCATTAGTTAAAAAATTAGTAAGATAAAAGTTAAAATATAAAAAGGGGTGTATCAAGCACCTCTTTTTATATTCTAACTTTTATTCAATCTAGCTCCCCATTAATTAAATTTTTCTTATATACATAATTAATAATAATTCTTCGAAATTTTTATGTAAAATAATTGAATAAAAGTATTATAATGAAATGTTTCATTAATAAAGAATAAAAAAATATTGTTTTTCAATAAGAAACTCTTGATAAATAAATTTTGAAATGATAATATATATTTAATTGAGGAAGGAGAGATTAAAGTGGAATTAAAAGAAGAGAAATTTTTATCTAAGATATTATCAATAGTTCTTAATATTAGTATTTTATTTGGAATAATCCTTACAATTATTTTGTTTTATACAATTTTTTATAAAGGAGGAATACAAGATTCTATTATAAATAAGGGATTAATAATAGCACTATTAGTGATAGGAATAAGTAGTTTATTTTATATAGTCTTTCAACTTAGAGGTATAATAAAAACTTTAATAAAAGGAGATCCATTTGTTAGATCAAATGCAGCAGCTTTCAAAAGAATTTCATTAGCATCATTAATTATATCATTATGTTATTTTTTAAATTTATTTATAAATTCTAACCTTAAAGAATTTAAGTTTATATATGTTGATAATATGGGGATTCATACAGATATGGAAGTTTTCATATTCTTATTTGCATCAGCATTTATATTTATATTAGCAAAGGTTTTTGATAAAGCAGTTACTTTTAAAGAAGAAAATGATTTAACAATATGATGAAGGAGAAGAGTATGGCTATAATTGTGAACTTAGATGTTATGATGGCAAAGAGAAAAATATCCTTAAATGAATTAGCTGAAAAGGTTGGAATAACAAATGCAAATCTTTCTATATTAAAAAACAATAAAGCTAAAGCAATTAGGTTTTCAACTTTAGAAGCTATTTGCAAGGAACTTAATTGTCAGCCAGGAGATATCTTAGAATATATAGATGAATAAAAAGGAGGAGCATAGATGGTCAATGCTGTTTGTTTAGTTTTAATGAAGGATGAAAAGATTCTTTTATTAAAAAGGTCAAAAAATAGATTACCAGTTATAATAATGAAAGGAGAAGAAACTCCAGAAGAGTGCGTAAATAGGTGGAAAAAAGGAACTATTGAAGTAGAAGATGCACAAATTATTAATTATAACAAAAAAATTAATGTAGATGAGTATAATATTAGTTTAATATTTATGGATGCTACTAATTTAGATGTGAATTTAGTAGATGAAAATTTAACTTTTGAAGAATGTAGATGGGCAAATAATATCAACAAAATTGAAAATGAATTTTTAAAATATATAGTATTACAGTGTAATCTAAATAATTATACTTCTATTGCAGTAGAAGCATTAAAAGATTCTATTAACATGAAAAAAAATTACAAGATAAAAAATTCCATACTAAATATTGAAAAAGAGAATATGGATACAAAAAAGGCATTAATGCTTATAGCACTTTCTTTATTGTTTGGAATATTATTTTCTAAATTTATTTTTGGATATTTAGGTATTTCTTTAGTAATTTTAAATATTTTGATGATAGAAATTTTCTTTGTTACAGTTGGAGCAAAAAATAGAAATTTATTAGGATATTTTTTCATATTATCAAGCTTTCTTCTGTCTTGTAGTTACGCAATTTTTACAAATGATTTATTTAGAACATTAAATTTATTTGTAGTTCCAATATCATTATTTTCAGGATTTCTATTATTAAGTTATAACAATATTCCCTTTAAGCTATTAAGTTTTGGAACTGTTTTTCTTGAAATAATAGTAGGGCAATCTGTAGAGAATTCATTTAAACTTCCTAAAGTGGTTAAAGCTTCCTTGAAGAAAGATACTTCGAAAAAAGAAAATAATAATATTAAATCAATATTAACAGGTATATTAATATCAGTACCTTTAATTATAGTATTGGGAAGCTTACTAGCTGGAGCAGATGAAATTTTTAATTATTATTTAAGAAATATATGGATATATATAAATATAGAAAATTTTTATGAATTAATATATAAAGTTATCGTAGCACTAATAGTAATGTTTTTAATCTTTGGTTTATATTATAGTTTAAATTCTACTAAAATAAAGGAAATAGATAACAATACTACAAATAAGCCTTTTAATTCAGTTACTGTAATAACAGTCTTGATATGCATAATTGCTTTATATTTAATATTTACTAAAATACAAATTTCTTATTTATATTTAAATAAGGAGTTGCCAAATGGATTTGACTTTGCAAATTATGCAAGAAAAGGTTTCTTTCAATTAGGTACTTTAGTAATAATAAATTTAGCTATAATAACATTAATGATTTTTAAAACATCTACTAACAGTAGTATTATGAAAAAATCTTTAAATTCTTTATATAGCATAATAACATTGTTAACTATAAACATGGGAGCTTCAGCTATATACAAAATGAATTTATATATAGAAGCATTTGGTTACACTAGATTAAGAATTTTAGTGCAAGTTTTTACAGTGTTTTTATGTCTAGTGTTAATAATATTAATGATATTTATATGGAGCAAAAAAAGTTTGTTTAAACCAATATCTATTGTTGGGTTATCTATGTATTTATGTTTAAATTATTTTAATATAGATAATTATATAGCAAAAAAGAATATGGAAATTATGAATTCAAATAATGAAATAGACGTATGGTATCTTATTACATTATCACAAGATGCATATGATTCTATAACAGAAGGATATAAGCAAGGAACGATAGAAGATAAAGATTATAAATATTGGAAGAATAGAAGGATTGATAAAAAATTAAAGTGGTATGAATACAACTATTTTAACAGTAAAGGAAAATAAAGAAGAATAAAATAAGTAAATTATAAAAAGGAGTTCTATAAAAATAATCTTTCTATTATTTTTATAGAACTCCTTTATTTTGTTTAAAGTATTCCTAAATCAAATTTCCAATTAAGAATTCTTAATACAGATTCATTTATACGATCTTCTGTAATTACTCCATTTTTAAAAGCTTCTAATACAGAGGAAATTTGAATATGAAAATCTGATGCAATTATTAAATCATTGCCAGCAGTTATTGCAAGTACTGCCGAAGTAGAATCTCCTATATACTCCTTTATAGCATCCATTTGTAAATCATCAGTCATAATAATTCCATCATAATTCAATTCATTTCTAATAATTTTATGAACATTAGGTGAAAGAGATGCTGGAAGATTTTCATCCATAGATTTTACTATATTATGAGAAACTAATATACTTTCAGATCCTGCTTCTATGCCTGCTTCAAATGGTAGAAAATCAGAATTTTTGAATGTATCATAGCTTCTTTCGTCAATAGATATACCTGTATGAGTATCTATATTATTACCGTAACCAGGAAAATGCTTTAAAGTAGAACCTATTTTATTTTCTTTCATAGTACTAACTACTGTTTTTGTATATTGAGCTGTTTCTAATGCATTTTTACCAAAGGTTCTTGGATAAATATAATCATCTGGATTTATAGATACATCACAAACAGGAGCTAGATTAACGTTGATTCCTAAACTTTTTAGTAAAGTGGCTTTTTCTTTTGTGTCACTAATTATTAAAGGGTATCCTCCTTCATTATATAAATCCCGAGGAGAATAGAAGGGAATAGCTCTAAACTCAGAGTATTTGCTTAATCTATTAACTATTCCACCTTCCTCATCTATTCCAATAAGTAGCTTTATCTTAGATGAATTTTGATATTCTTTTATGGTATTAGTTAAAGATTCTTTTGTTTCGTTATTTATGTTAGCATCAAATAAAATATATCCACCAATATAATATTTTTTTAAATCTTCTAATGCACTATCTTTTCTACATCTAACGAAAAACATTTGTCCAACTTTCTCTTCTAAGGACATTGTTTTAAGTAAATTAGAAGCTTTTTCTCTATTTGATAATGAATTTTTTTCAGGTATAGAATAGGGATTTGACTCATTGTTAGAGTCTTCATTTATTATATTATAATTATTATTTAAGAGTTTATTTATTAAAAATCCTGATAAAATTGATAAGATTATAAACATTAGAACTAATAAAAATTTTTTCATAATTAAATTCTCCAAGTGTTATTTTAATATATTATAAATAAGAATTTTATTAATATATTTCTCTGTATACTATGATTATAACCCAAATTAATTGCTTTATATTCAATGTAGTAAGCTTTAAATCTGAATATGAGTCTTAGAAAGTTATTTATAAGATTATTAACTATATGAAATGGTAAAGAACTTCCAAATTGAAACGATAGTATAATTAAAGCTAAGGGGGAGATTTTATGCAAATTCAAAGACTAAATAATTGGAATAATCCAATATATAATAAGCTTAAAGAAGCTTCAGAAAATCAAAAGAAAGAAAAAGTAGAGGATGGAAAAAGTATCACTATAGAAAAATCCTCAAATCAAATAATAAAAAACTTACAGAGACTAAAAGAAGATTTTAAAGAACAAAAAAGAGAGCTTCAAGAAACTGAAATGGACCCTAAAGAAAAAAGAATGAAGCTTGAAGAACTAAATAAAAAAATTGCTGAAATAGAAGCAGAAATACAACAAATGAGATTAATAGAAAAAGAAAAAGAGGCCTTAGAGAAACAACATAAGCTAGAAGAAAAAAATAAAAAGGATGAAATTATTAATTCTAAAAACAAAATGAACTTTAATGAAAATATTGATGGAATAATAATTGAAGACAGCCTAAAGAAGTTAATAGCAGCTAAACATAAATTAAGAAATGCAAATGATTTTGGTAAAACTAAAGCAGCACTAGAAGTAGAAAGAGGGTACTTAAAGCTTACAGGAGATGAAAATTCTTTTGTTGATAAGCAATATGGTAAATTAACTAAAGGAATAAGAGGTATAGAAAATAGGATTTTAAATGAAGTAGGAAAAGTTAATAAAGAGGTTAGTGAGATAAACAAAGATAAAAAGGATAAGAAAGAAGAAAATAGCAAAGAATAAAGTATAAAATATTTACAAAGGGGAAATGTAAAGTTATAATGTTACTGGTAACAAATTAATAAATGGCATTGAAAGAGAAGAGTATATAGAAATTTAATTTAAAGAGATCTAGGGATGGTGTAATCCTAGAAGTTAAATCTATAGAAAGAAGCTCTGGAGCTATAAACTGAAAAAGCATAGTTTTGCAAGTAGGTTTATGGGATTCTCCCCTTAAAGAGAATGAGTGGATTAATTTTTAATTAATCAATTTAGGTGGTAACGCGGAACTTTGTCTTTCGTCCTAAGGTTTTTAGGATGGAAGACTTTTTTATTTATATAAAATTTTAAACTACGGAAGGAAGATGAATATGAGTTTTGAAAAATTAGCAGAATTAATATTTCCAAATGTTGATAAGACAATAGAAGATTATAATTCACAATACCCAAAAAGAAATTTAAAAGAAGGTGCGGTAGTTTCTAGATATGCGCCATCACCAACAGGGTTCCAACATATTGGAGGGGTTTTTGCAGCATTAATTAATGAAAGATTAGCAAGTCAAACAGATGGTATTTTTTATTTAAGAATCGAAGATACTGATCAAAAGAGAGAAGTAGAAGGCGCAATATTAGATACAATTCAAACAATGCATAACTTTGGAATGGATTTTAATGAAGGAATGACTGGAGATAAAACATCTAAGGGAGAATATGGTCCATATAGACAAAGTGAAAGAGCTGAAATATATAAAGCTTTTGCAAAAGATTTAATTAAAAAAGGATTAGCTTATCCTTCTTTCGCTACACCAGAAGAGTTAGCAGAGCTTAGAGAAAAACAAATTGCAGCTAAAATAACTCCAGGATATTATGGAGAATTTGCTAAGGATAGAGATTTAACTTCTGAAGAAGCTATGGAAAAAATAAAAAATGGTGAAAGTTATATAATTAGATTTAAATCACCTGGAAATATCGAAAATAGAGTAGAGTTCCATGATTTAATAAAAGGAGATATAAGTTTTCCAGAAAATAATCAAGATATAGTTATAATAAAGGGAGATGGACTTCCTACATATCATTTTGCACATGCTGTGGATGATGCTTTAATGAGAACCACTCATGTTATTAGAGGAGAGGAATGGTTATCATCTTTACCTATACACGTTCAATTATTTGATGTATTAGGATTAGATAGACCTAATTATGCACATATACCAACAATAATGAAAAATGATAATGGGTCAAAAAGAAAATTATCAAAGAGAAAAGATGCTGAAGCAGCAGTTTCATATTACAAAGAAGTTGGATATCCAATGGTATCAGTAATAGAATACTTATTAAATATAATAAATTCAACATTTGAAGATTGGAGAGCTGAAAATCCAACAATTGACTATCATGAATTCCAAGTTGCTTTAGATAAGATGAGTAAATCAGGAGCTTTATTTGATATAGTTAAATTAAATGATGTAAGCAAAGAAGTGATCTGTAAAATGAAAGCAGATGTAGTTTATGACTATTATATAGCTTGGGCTAAAGAGTACGATAAAGAAATGTATGATTTAGTAACAACAAATGAAAAGATGTCAAAAGAAATCTTCAATATAGATAAAGAAGGTCCAAAGCCAAGAAAAGACTTTGCAAAGTGGGATGAAGTAAGAGAGAAGGTTGATTATTTCTTTGATGAATTATTTAATAAAGAAACATCAGAAAATGTTGAACTTCCAAAGACTTTAAGCTTAGAAAATGCAAAAGAAGTAATAAAAGTATATAAAGATAAATTTAACTTTAATGCAGGAAGTCAAGAAAATTGGTTTGAAGATTTAAAGGTTATTGGAGCAGAACTTGGATATTGTGCTAATAGAAAAGAATATAAAGCAAATCCAGATGCCTTTAAGGGAATGATTTCTGATGTGGCTGGAGCTGTAAGAGCTGCTCTATCTCATAGAAGTAATACTCCTGATCTTTATACTATTATGCAAATATTAGGTGAAGACAAAGTAAGAGCTAGATTTGAAGCATTTATAAATCTATAATACAAAAAATAGTGTAGTGTATTAAAATAAATTTTGATAACTACAACAAGAAAAGGAGAATTCTTAATGAATTCTTCTTTTTACATATTATTGAGAATTAATTTATTGATTATATTTATATCAATCAGAATATGAATTGATGCTACAGAAATCTATTTAATAATCAAGTTCAAAAGTGATGTAATCTACAGATGTAATAATTAATTCTCAATACCATGAAACTATATAAGCAATTATTAAAATCAAGGAATTAACTAGTTTGCTTTAAGTAATATAAGAAGGAATATTACTTAATAATATAGAAAAATTAAAAATAATTATTGAAATTGATATATATTATTATGTAAAATTATAGTAACGAAATTAAAAGGAGATGAACTTATGGATAATTATAATGTAGTACTTGAATGTTTTGAAAAAAATGATGAAGCAATGAATGCGACTGCAGTTGCAGAGAAAACAGGAATAGACAAAAAAGAAGTTTCAAAAGTTATGGATAAACTTAAAAAGGAAGAAAAAATTTATTCTCCCAAAAGATGTTACTGGCAAATAAAGAGAGACTAATAAAAAGCTGAGGAAACTCAGCTTTTTTGTATACAACAATCTATTTTTGTAATACTATAATTATAGTGGTTTAACAAAATTAACCATTAATTATCTGAAAGGATGTGATGTTTTATGATGAGTTTAGTAAGAAGTAATAAAAATTATATTGTTGTTAATGGGAAGGTGACTACAGTATAGCAATAAATTAAATATCCTTCCCAATAAGTTATATTTCGGGAGGAAAAATGAATAATAAAAACTTACTAGAATTAGGATTAAATGAAGGATACATTAAGGAAGCAAGTATTTATAATGAAAACTTGTATATAGGAAGAATTTCAGTACAATACAAAGATATTTATAAAGTCTTTACAGAAGAAGGAGAAGTATTTGCAAGGGTATCTGGTAAATTATCATATTCTTCAAATAGTATCTTAGATTATCCTGTAGTAGGAGATTGGGTATTATTAGATAGATCAGATAATAAAAATGGAGATGCTATAATTCATAAAGTTTTATCTAGAAAAAGCTATTTTTCAAGAAAGATTGCTGGAAGTAGGTTTGATACGCAAGTTGTTGCAGCGAATATTGATTATATATTTATTTGCATGGCTTTAAATAATGATTTCAATATCAACAGGCTTGAAAGATATATATCTGTAGCATGGGATAGTATGGCAATACCAGTTATAATATTGACTAAGTCAGATTTATGCGAAGATATAGATGAAAGACTTAGGGAAGTTGAGGAAGTAGCTGTAGGTATAGAAATATTAGTAACTTCAAGTTTAAATGGAAATGGATATGAAAAAGTTAAAGAATATATTAAAAGTGGAATAACAATAGCTTTTATAGGTTCATCAGGAGTAGGAAAATCTACTTTAATTAATAATCTTCTAGAGAAAGATTTATTAAAAACTAATTCAGTAGATGAAAATGATAAAGGAAGACATACAACTACTCATAGAGAATTATTTTTATTAAAGGATGGGGGAGTAATAATAGATACTCCTGGAATGAGAGAACTTGGATTAATGTCTGCCGACGTAGATAAATCCTTTAGCAACATTGAAGAGCTAGAAAGGAAATGTAAATTCTCAGATTGCACTCATAGAAATGAACCTAAGTGTGCAGTAAGAGAAGCAATTGAAAATAGAGCTCTAGATCCAGATAGATTAGAGCGATATAGAAAGCTTAAAAGAGAAGAAGAATACAATTTATCAAAGTCTAAGCAACAAGAGAAGCAAAGAATAAAAAATATGATGAGGGGTAAGAGATAAAATGAGTATATATTTAAAAGATATTAATGAAGATTATTTATTACAATGTGCACTCTTAACCACTAATAAAGATGGGAAAAATTATGTTTTTGAAGAATTTGTTGCTTCCAATGCTTTTTCCATTGCACAGTCTAAAATACAAAAAGGTTGGACTGTAAAAGCAATATATAATGAAGATTTAATGATTGGGTTTACCATGTATGGATATTGTTATGAGTATGATTTTTATGAAATATGCAGGTTTATGATAGATCATAAATATCAGGGCAAGGGATATGGAAAAATTTCATTAGGTAAAATAATTGATGAAATGAAGAAGCTTAAGGATTGCAAAGATATATATATTTCCTTTGATCCAAAGAATAATATTGCTCAAAATCTTTATGAAAGTCTTGGGTTTAAAGACACAGGAAGAATTATAGAAGATGAATTATTATTTAAATTAACAATATAAGAAAATAAATAAAAAGAGTTGCGTAAGCAACTCTTTTTTACAATAATTATTATAAAGTTTAATTGAACCTTTAAAGTGACATATACGTCTAATTAAGTGAAGGGAAATTAACATAGCTATGTAAGATGGGGAAGGAGAAATAGAATGGGGATATCTAATATTATTCCTATAGGAGTATTTAATAAATTTAAACATGAAAAGCTTAAGAAAAGTAATGTTAGATTGGCTATAGAGGGAGAGAAAGAGGCGTTTAATAGTCTAATTAAAGAAAACTTAAACTCTTTATATATTGTAGCTAGAGGGATTTTAAATAGTGAATATGATATAGAAGATGCTATTCAAAGCACTATATTAAAAGCTTATGAGAAAATTTTATATTTAAAAAATGAAGAATTTTTTAAAACATGGATAACAAGAATTTTAATAAATGAATGTAACAACATAATAAGAAAAAATAAAAAGATTACTTATATTGAATATTCACAAATCAATAATGAAATTTATGAGGATAAATATAAAAATTTAGATTTAATTAAAGCAATAAATTCATTAAATTCTGATTTAAAGATAACTATGTGGCTATTTTATTTCAATGATATGTCCATAGAGGAAATAAGTAATACTTTAAAAATACCTAAGGGAACTGTAAAGTCGAGATTAAATAGAGGGAGAGAAAAGATTTATAATATTATGAGTGAGGGTGATAATCATGAATAAGTATGATAAAGATAAATTTAATAAAGTTATTAAAGATAAAATAAGGGACATTAAAATAGATATGCCAGATACACTTAAAAGTAATATATTAAAAACTTTACAAAATTTACCGGATAGAAAAGCAAAAAGAAAAAGTAAATTTAGAAAAGTATCTGGATTAGTATCTGGAGTTATAATTTGTATGTTAGCCTTTAATGTATTTATGCCTGCATATGCAGAAAGTTTACCACTTATAGGACCTACTTTTAAAAGTATAAATGATGCTATAGGTGTTGGTGATAAATATGTAAAAGGATCTAAGGATATAAATATAACAAAAAAGTACGAAGATACTACAATGACGATTAAGAATATTTACTATGATGGAGTTGAACTTGCCATAGCATATGAGCTAAAGTCAGAAAAGGGATTTGATGATAAACCTATAATATTCCCTATTATGAAAAGTGGATTTAAAGATATAAATTATAAAAATGAAGAGAATGACGGTGAGTTCATAGATGAAAATACTTATGTTGGACTAGCATCTTATGCACTTACAGAAAATGAATTATCAGATAAGGCAAAAATAGAATTTATAGTTAATGATTTATATGGAAATTGGGCTGGATATTATCCTGAAAAGTTCAAATTTAAGTTTTCTATAGATTCTAGGGATATGGGAAAAGAAACATATGAAGTAAATAAAGAAATAAAATATGATGATAGTATATTTAAGATTAAGGAGCTAATTACATCAAAACTAAATACTATTATTTATTTAGATACAGATATACAGCTTGTAAAGGATGATGAAAATAATTCAAAGAATTTTTGGGGAAAGTACACATTGAAATTTTGTGTGCAAGATGATAAGGGATTTCCTATAAGTATGATAGGTGGATCAGGTAGGGGAAAAAATGTAAATGATGAAAGAGTTAAAGGGAATTATAATTGGAGATATGAAGGAGTTCCTGAAGAAACAAAATCAATAACTCTTATACCTATTATAAATGAAAGCAATTATAATAGACAATTAATGATAGAGAAAATTAATAAAAATAGTGAAACAATAATGAAATTAGAAACAGGAGAAGAGTATATTATAAAAAATATTGAATTTAAGGATGATAAAACTGTAATAGATGTAAAAGTTAAAAAATATATAGATAGGTCTGATAATATAGAAGTTGAAGTTTGGGATGAAGATAAAGTAGAAAAATATAAAAACTCTAATAATGGGCAAGAAGAAAATTGGTATAAGGATACAAGAGATATAGAAATTATAGAAACTAAATTTAATGGGATAGATGATGGTTACAACTTTACCCTAACATTACCAGCATTGGATAAGAATAAAGAGTATTTTATCACTAAGATGAGTAGTGGAGATAAAATATTAGAAAATGAAAAAATAACTATTAATTTATCTAAGTAATAAAATGTAGCGATATTTGAATTAAAATGACATTCAAATATCGCTTTTCTATTAAAAGAAAATAACTAACATCCCTTGAAGTAAATCAATAATAGCTTCTAAGACTAGTCCTAAAATTTTAATATAAAATATATTATATAAATAGCACCTAATATAGATTTTGTTTTTATATGTATGTCATTAAACAATGATTTTAATATAAATAGATTAGAAATATATAGAAAATATAATAATTTATTCAAAATATTGTAAAATTAATTGAAGTTGTTTATGATAGATGTATAAACTGATTAACCATAATTAGTTATCTAATACTATAAAAGGGGGGATATAAATGAAAAATTTTACTAAAATCATTTTACTTATGGGAATATCATTGGTTTTACTAATAGGATGTAGCTCAACAAAACAAGAAAAAACTATAGATAATTTCATCAATAAATTGATATCTACAAAGACCTATGAAAATATTACTTCTTCTGAGGACTCTGATAAGTTTATAGATGAATCAAAAGCAATTTTTGCAGAATATTTAACAGAAGATGCATTTAATGTTCTAATGACTAATAGAATTCCTTATATTTATTATACTGTTATTATTGAGAATGATATTACGGATACAACAGATATTAAAATAGTAAAAACTAAAGAAACAAAAAATGATACCTATATTCATTATGAGTATGAAGTGTCTTATAAATTAAAAGCAGCTGATAAATCAATAGATATGACAGATTATATGGTTTTTAAGGTGATGAAAGATAATAGTTCTATTATTGATGAGGTATATGTAGTAGATAAAACAAGTAGCATCTTTAGTGAACATAAAAATATATTTCAATAGTAAAAATTGTTAAAATAAATTAGCTTTACATTAGAACTAGAATAATGTTTATAAATTATATAGCAAGGTAGTTCAATTGAACTACCTTATTTCTATTAAAGGAAAATAATTAAAACCCCTTGAAGTAAACCAATAATAGCACCTAAGACTAGTCCTAAAATTTCTATATGTTTCAATTCTTTTTTTGCAACTTTAATTATTATATCTTCAAGTTGCACTAGGTCTAATTCATTAATTTTTTCTTCAACAATTTTTTGAATATCTACCTTTTCTTTTGCTTTTAATAATAAGTCATCACTGATTTCATTAATTGCAATTGGAACTTCCTTATTTAAAATTTCATCAATATAAGGAGAAGCCATCATTCTAAAAGGCATAGGAATAATATTTAATTTCTCGTTTATTATATTTTTTATTTTATCTGTTATGTAGGAATTAAAATCTTCCCCATCAGAACTTCTAAGAGCTTGGTTTAATATATCATCCATGGAGAGCAATTCATTAGAGATTACTTCACCTATATTAGCAGCAATTTCATTTTTTCTTTTAGGAATTAATCCTAAAATTTCAATATTTAAAATTGGAATTTTAACTGGAGTAATAGGTCTAAATAAAAGTTTAATTGCTAAAATATTAGTTATCCAACCAATTAATCCCCCAACTATAGTTAACATTGAAATAGTAAATAAAGTATTCATTTAAGTAAGCCTCCTAATATGTAAAACTTATAATCAATAATGCTAAATTATATATAAATAATTTAGCATTAAATAAAATAATAAAACCTATAGATAATTTTATAAGCAATATATAAATTTTTCAAGGAAAATTTGACTAATTAGTATAAAAAGTTTCTGATTTAAGTTATAAATTAAAAAGGTTGCTTTTGAGCAACCTTTTTACAAAAATATATTAATTTAGTTTTCATCAATTAGTATACACTTTTTTATTATTTCAATTTAAAATTCTTTAATTATAGTTTAAATGAGCTTTTTAATGAAACTATTCTATTAAATACTAACTTATCATCAGTAGTGTACTTAGGATCTACATTAAAGAAACCATTTCTTACTAATTGGAATTTATCTTGTGCTTTAGCTATTGTAGCAGTAGTAGCTTCTATGAATCCCTCTAATATTTCTAATGAATTAGGATTTATTTGTTCTAAGAAGTGCTTACCCTCATTTTCAGGAGCATCATCTAGTATTAATGGCTCATAAAGTCTAAATTCAGCAGGCTTAGCACTGTTAGCATCTACCCAATGAATAGTTCCTTTAACTTTTCTTCCAGTAAATCCTGAACCACTCTTAGTTTCTGGATCATAAGTACAATGCAATTCTATAACATTGCCATTTTCGTCTTTTATAACATCATTACATTTTATAAAGTAAGCACCGATTAATCTAACTTCATTACCAGGGAATAATCTAAAGTATTTTTTTACAGGTACTTCCATAAAATCATCTTGCTCTATATATATTTCTCTTGAGAATGGAACTTCTCTAGTACCAGCTTCTTCATTTTTAGCGTTATTTGGAACTGGTAACATTTCTGTTTCACCTTCTGGGTAGTTTGTTATAACAACCTTTAAAGGTCTCATAATAGCCATAGCAGCATTAGCTTTTAGTTGAAGATCTTCTCTTATAAAGTATTCAAGCATTTGTGAATCTACAACTGAGTTTGCTTTTGAAACACCAATAGCACTACAGAAGTTTCTTATAGCTTCAGGAGTATATCCTTTTCTTCTTAATCCTGATACTGTAGGCATTCTTGGGTCATCCCAACCATCAACAATCTTTTCATCTACTAATTGCTTAAGTTTTCTTTTACTCATAACAGTATTAGTAATGTTAAGTCTTGCAAATTCTATTTGTCTTGGAGTACTTTCCATTTCACATTCTCTTACGAACCAATCATAAAGTGGTCTATGATCTTCAAATTCTAATGTACAAATAGAATGAGTTATTCCTTCAATTGCATCTTCAAGTGGATGAGCGAAATCATACATAGGATATATGCACCATTCATCACCAGTATTGTGATGAGTAGCATGTGCTATTCTATATATAATAGGATCTCTCATATTTATATTAGGAGAAGCCATATCTATTTTAGCTCTTAATACCTTTTCTCCATCTTTAAATTCACCTTTTTTCATTTTTTCTAATAAATCAAGGCTTTCTTCAGCAGTTCTGTTTCTATAAGTGCTTGCTTTACCTGGCTGAGTTAATGTACCTCTGTGTTCTCTTATTTCTTCAGGTGTTAAATCACATACATAAGCTAATCCTTTTTTTATTAAAAGTTTTGCTTTATCGTACATAATATCAAAGTAGTTAGAAGCAAAGTAAATATTATCCCAGTTTCCACCAAGCCATTTAACATCCTCTTTAATTGAATCTACATATTCAGTATCTTCCTTAGTTGGATTAGTGTCATCAAATCTCAAGTTAAACTTTCCATTAAATTCTTTTGCAAGACCTGAATTTAAAACTATTGATTTAGCATGACCTATATGTAAATAGCCATTTGGTTCAGGTGGGAAACGAGTGATAATTTTATCATGTTTCTTGCCTTCTAAATCTTCAATTATTATGTTTCTTATAAAATTAGATGAATTAATTTCATTTGACATATGCATACCTCTCCTGTACAAATTTATCTTTTTATTAGGTTTATATAATTAGTTATATACTATTTTTTACTTTTAAATCAGTTACTATATTTATTAGTGATTATTAATAAAATTATGTATATATCTATATAATAACACTTTAGTTTTACTTTTAATTTTAAACCAAGGAAGAAAAAAAATAAAGATATAAGTATGGTAAAATAAAGTTTTTTATGAGTATTTAACCAAAGGTTATGATATTTTAAGTTATTTTTCCTTATATTAGAATAAAAGTAAATATAGTGAAATGAGCAATTTTAGTATATAATTATATTTATAAGAAATAAAGCTATTATTTAAGGGGGAAAAGGATGAAGGGAAAATTTAAAAGTTTTTTTGCTGCTGTAGGATATTTACTTTTGGCTTTTGTTATTCAGATAGCTGTTTTTGTAATTGGGGGAATAGCTATAGGAGTATATTATGTTGTAAAAAGTCTGACACAAGATGGAGCCGAATTAGTAAGTAATTTAGACAATATGGATGTGATGATTAATCAAATAGTAGGATTAACAAGTACCATGTTATTAATTTCTTCTATAGCAACTGTATTAGTATTTATGCTAATTTATAAAATAAGAAAGAAAAAGTTAAAAGAAGAAATTCTTTTAAGAAAAACAAATAGCACAAATATAATTATTGCAGTTGGATTAGGACTATCTGTATGGCTTTTTAATTCAGGAGTATTAACTTTAATTCAAAATAATGGACTTTTACCATCATATTTTGCAAAGATGGAGGAAATGCTTTCACCTTTAAGTGAGGGAAGTGTATTTATAGCAATATTAACTGTAGGAATAGTTGCTCCATTTGCTGAAGAATTTTTATTTAGAGGGGTAGTATATAAAACCTTAAGTAAAAATATATCTTTAAAATGGACAATAGTAATACAAGGAATATTATTTGGAATTTATCATGGAAATCTTATTCAAGGTATTTATGCAGCGTTTTTAGGTATTATATTTGGATTTGCAACCTATAAAACTAAATCATTGATACCAGCTATAATAATGCATATGGTAAATAATACAATTGCAGTAATATTGCCAGCATTTATATCTGAGTATCTTATGTCAACTGGTACTAATATAGGTTTTATTGTAGTTGGAAGTATAGGTATGATAATATCACTTTTCTTTATTACAAAGAAAAATATTATTAATGATAATGAAATAGAAAGCTTTGATAACTATGGCAATTTAAGTTAATTTTTGAAAGCTAGTATGAATTTGAGAAAATTTATACTAGCTTTTTAACTTGAAAAAAAGCAGTCAATGATATAAAATGATAATAAATAATAATAAATGATAATATGTAGTTATTTGAAATTATGAGAGGGTGATCGATTTGTTTATGGAAGAAAGACTAGAGGATATATTAGAATTGTTAAAGAAAGATGGAAAAGTTAAAGTTAAGGATTTAAGCGAAAAGTTTAATGTATCAGAAGGAATGATTCGTAAAGATTTATGTAAATTAGAGAAGTATGGTAATATTAAAAGAACATATGGAGGAGCAATTTTAGAAAGAAGAATAATTCATAATGACAATACAACTTCAAGAATTATAAGTAATATTAAAGAGAAAGAAAAAATTGCAAAGCTAGTTATAAATGAAATAGAGGAAAATGATGTAGTATTTATGGACATTTCTAGTACAAATTATACTGTTGTAACTATGATGTATTCATTTAAAAAGAATATAACATTAATAACAAATATGAATAGAATTGCTATGGCTTTTGATTCAATACCAAATGTAGAAGTAATACAACTAGGTGGTATTTATAATAAGAAAATAGGGGGAACTGTAGGAGCTTTTACTGTAGAGGAGATTAAAAAATTTAGAATAGATAAAGCTTTTATTGGAGTTGGAGGAATTAATATAGAGGATAATTTTGTTAGTAACTTTAATTTAGATGAGGTAAGTACTAAGGAAGCACTTATAAAAGCAAGTAAAAATAGGTATTTAACTACAATTAATGAGAAATTTTATAATGATGGATCATATAAATTTTCTACACTAGATGAATTTGATTATATAATTACAGATAAGAAACCAGATGATAATATAATAGAAGGTTTAGATAAGCATAATGTAAAAATAATATTTTAAATAATAATTGGGAGTGATAAAGCATATGATAAAATTTATAGCATCAGATATGGATGGAACATTATTAAATGAAAAAAACGAAATAAACAAAGAATTTTTTGATGTTTTTAATAAGCTTATTGAAAAAGAGATAATATTTGCAGCAGCAAGTGGAAGACAATATTACAATTTACTAAAAAGATTTGAAAATATAAAAGATAAAATGATGTTTATAGCTGAAAATGGAACCTTCGTTGTATATAAAGGGGAGGAAATATTAGTTAATTCACTGGAGAAGAAAGTTGCAATGGATCTTATAGAAATAGGTAGAAAGATAAAAAATTCATATGTTATAGTTTGTGGTAAAAAATCAGCTTATATAGAAAATGCTGATGAAAGGTTTGTAAAGGAAACAAAAAAATATTATGAAAGATATGAAGTAGTTGATGATTTAAATAAGATAGAGGATGATATACTTAAGGTAACTATATGTGATTTTTCAGGCTCTGAATTCAATAGTAATAATTACTATAATGAATATAGAGACAAGTTACAAGTTACAGTATCAGGTGAAATTTGGCTTGATATAACTGCTAAAGGTGTTAATAAAGGTGTAGCTATAAATAAAATACAAGATATGTTAGGGATAAGTCATAAAGAAACTATGGTATTTGGTGACTACCTAAATGATTTAGAAATGATGGGAAGTGCTTATTATAGTTATGCTATGGAAAATGCACATGATGATTTGAAAAAAGTGTCTAGATTTATTGCAAAAAGCAATAATGATAATGGGGTAGTAGAAGCTATTAAAGAAGTTGTTGGAATATAAGGGAAGGATATTTACACTGTGAGAATAAATAAATTACTTAGTAATTATGGTTATTGTTCTAGAAAAGAAGTAAATAGATTAATTGAAGATAATAGAATAAAAGTGAATGGAAATATATGTGAAAAAGGTCAATGGGTTGAAGAAAGTGATGATATATTTTTAGATGATAATAAAGTAAAGCCTAAGGAGAAGATATATATAGTTTTAAATAAGCCACCAGGAATAATATGTACAGCATCAAAGGAAATAGATAATAATATAATAAGTTATTTAAATTATAGCGAGTATGTATTCCCAGTTGGTAGGCTAGATAAGGATTCACAAGGATTAATTTTAATGACAAATGATGGTGAAACAGCAAATAAAATATTATCTTCAGATAGCTATCACGAAAAGGAATATGTTGTGACCTTAGATAAAGATTTTGATGATAATTTTATTGAAAAGATGTCATTAGGGGTAGAAATATTAGGGGGAGTGACAAGACCTTGTAAAGTAAAAAGAATAGATGGTAATGTATTTAGGATAATTTTAACTCAGGGATTAAATAGACAAATTAGAAGAATGAGTAAAGCTTTAGGATATAATGTTATTAAATTAGAAAGAATAAGAATTATTAATATAGGAATACAAGGCTTAGCATTAGGAGAATGGAGAATTATAAATAAGGAGAAAATTAACGAATTAATTGAGCAAATTTAATTAAATGTATAATTAATTCACATAAAATAAAAAAATATTTCCAAAATAGGACTTTAGTCCTATTTTTTTATGACTATTTTTGAAGAATATAGGACTTTAAAGTTGTAGAAAAAAGTATGAAAATATAAGTATAGGGTATTTTGTTATAATTTAGGTAAATTTAGGGGCTTTTAATTTAGATTAAAGGAGGCTTAGTATGAGTTGTATTGAAATAGATGAAGTTCTATCAACTACAGTGTTGTATGAAGGTTTTTTTAATTATAATGAATTCTTTAAAATTTCCAAGGAAAAAATACATAAGCTTTTATCTATAGCTAGTAAGTATAATGAAGATTATTGCAGTGATTCGGACTTAGAGAAGAATGAAGTATATTTAAAAAATGTAAAAAATTGCTTTTCCAGAGAGTTTAGATATAAATTCAATGACTATATTTCAATTAATAAAATTAAATACTCATCATTTAATAGAGAAGTTAGTTATTATGAAATTTATGAAATAGTAGATGAAGAAAATGATATTGATAAATTAATATTATTTGGATCATATACAGGGAATAATAAAAATTTTATTGAAATATTTTTAAATGGGGCTCTAGTAAAGAACATAAAAATAAAGCTTGTAAGTAAAAAGAATATTTGGCCTAATTCTTCAGAAATAATATTTGAGAAAATGAGTAACAATTGAATTGCAAAGATATTAATGGTAAATCCGTAGATCAGTATGCTTAATCTATGGATTTTTTGCATGTATAAAAATAAGCTTTATTGACTTTTAGATAAAAATTAATATATTATAACAAAAAGAAAGAAGTAAGGGGGAAGGGGCATGAATCATAAAGAAATAGTAGATAATGTTATAAAACATATAAAAGAAATAGATTATAAAGCTAAGGAAAAAGCGAGGATTAGGGTCGATTCTTTAGCAAAGCCCTTAGGAAGTTTAGGAAAGCTTGAAGATATTTCAATTAAGCTATCTGGAATAACAGGAAAAGTAAAAAATAAAATAGAAAAAAAATGCATAGTAATATTTTCATCTGATAATGGTGTAGTTGAGGAGGGAGTTGCTTCAGCTCCACAATATGTTACATTAGCACAAACTATTAATTTTTCAAAAGGGCTAACAGGGGTAGCTGTTCTTGCAAAGGAAAATAATACTGATTTATTAGTAGTTGATATTGGGGTTAACTGTGAAGGTGAAATTCCAGGAGCTATTAATAGAAAAATTCGTAAAGGAACTAATAATATAGCAAAAGAAGCAGCAATGACTTATGATGAGTGTATTGAGTGTATTTATATAGGGATTGATATGGCTAGAGAAGCTAAAGAAAATAGATATCATATACTTGGCGTTGGGGAAATGGGAATTGGAAACACAACAACTAGTAGTTCTGTTTTAGCTTCATTAATAGGATGCGAAATTGATGAGGTTGTAGGAAAAGGTGGTGGCTTAACAGATGAAGCCTTTGAGAAGAAAAAATTGGTTGTTAAAAGAGCTATAGAAATAAATAATCCTAATACTGATGATCCTATTGATATAGTATCTAAAGTAGGGGGATTTGATTTAGCGGCAATGGTAGGATTATTTTTAGGAGGAGCATATTATAAAGTTCCTGTTGTAATAGATGGATTTATATCAGCAGTTGCAGCTTTGGTTGCAATTAAATTAAATATACTTGTTAAAGAGTATCTTATACCATCCCATTGCTCAAAAGAAATAGGTTATAATATTGCAATGAAACATATGGATTTAGAGCCTATGCTGAATCTAGATATGAGATTAGGGGAGGGAAGCGGGTGCCCAATAGCCTTTTCTATAGTTCAGTATGCTTGTGCTATGATGAACAACATGGCAACTTTTAGTGAGGCAGAAATAGATCCATGTTATTTAGAAAAGGTTAAAGAAGAAAGAAATTATATTGTAGATAGGAGAATTTAAATGAAATTAGGACTTATTCATATATATTGTGGAAAAGGAAAAGGAAAAACTACAGCAGCTATGGGACTAGGAATAAGAGCAGCTGGTAGGGGATATAAGGTTTTACTTACTCAATTTTTAAAGGATAATGATACAGGTGAGTTAATATCTATAGAAAAATTAGGTGAGAATTTTCATGTATTATTTGGAGAACCTATGAAGAGATTTTTTAAATATTTAAGTGAAGAAGACAAGAATTCTGTAATTAAGGAACATAGAGAAAGATTTGAAAAGGTTACTAAAAAGGCCGTAGAAGAAGGCTATGATTTATTAATTATGGATGAAATCATGGCATCATTAACTTATGGAATATTAGAACTTGATAAAGTGGTTGAATTCTTAAAAAATAAACCAGAGAATTTAGAAGTTGTTTTAACAGGAAGAAATCCAGATAAGGCTTTAATTGAACTAGCTGATTATGTTTCAGAAATCAATCCTATAAAGCATCCATTTGTAGATAAAAAAATTCCTGCAAGAGTTGGAATTGAAAAATGATTGTTTTAATAGTAGGTGGTGCTAAAAGTGGTAAATCAATGCTAGGACAACATATAGCTAAGGAAATAGAAAGTATAAATGGCAAGCTATATTATGTTGCAACTATGAAACCCTTTGATAAGGAAGATTTAAAGAGAATAGAAAATCATTTGCTTGAAAGAAAAGACTGGGGATTTGAAACTATAGAGCAAGATAAAAATATAGAAAATATATTAAAATATATAGAAAAAGAGGATACTCTATTAATAGATAGTTTAACATCACTAGTAACAAATGAAATGTTTATAGATAATAATTTTGTATTAGAAGTTCAAGAAAAAATTTTAAATGAAGTAAAATTGATTTCAAACAAGACATCTAATGTTGTTATAGTAACAGATTATTTATTTAGTGATAGCATAGTATATGATAAATATACAGAAGCCTTTAGAAGGGAACTTGGAAAGTTAAATAGAGAAATAGCAGAAATATCTGATGTTGTTATCGAGTGTTCATTTAATAATAAAATAGTACATAAGGGAAAGGATTATATAGGAAATTTATTATGAAAAAGTATATAAATGCTTTTATAATGGCAATAAGTATGTTTACCATAATACCTGTACCATATAAAAATTGGGATGATGAAGGGGTAAGGCATATGATGAAGCTTTATCCCTTAGTAGGGTGTTTAGTTGGTTTAATATGGTTTAGTATCTATAAGATAAGTAGTCTTTTAGGACTATCACTTATATTAATTAGCGCAATTACAATGGTAACACCTTTTATAATAACTGGAATGTTACATTTAGATGGATATATGGATGTATGTGATGCTCTTTTATCAAGAAGGGATCAAAAAGAAAAAATAAGAATATTAAAAGACCCAAACACAGGTGCCTTTGCAGTAATTTCTTTAGGAATACTTTTTATAATTAATTTTGCATCAATATATACTTTAGTTGAAAAAGGAATAAATGTTATTGCTTTAATTATTATACCAATAATTTCAAGAAGTCTTATGGGACTTATGCTTTTGAAAAAGGAATCCATGAAGGAGAGTTCTCTTGGATCATATTTTAAAAAGGGAACAGGAAATATAGATATAATAATAATATACATTTTATTAATTATATCAAGTATGACATTAGCACTTCTTATAGGCATTAATGGAGTTATAGTTTCAATAAGTATGATAATTTCGGCTATAGTTTCAGTAAATAAAAGCACGAAGGAATTAGGTGGAATGTCTGGAGATAGTGCTGGGTATGGACTAGTTATATCAGAAGCAGTAGGTATATTGATTTTAGCAATTTTAGGCATCTGAAAATAAATAACAAGTCAAAGATGGGAAGTATATTTTGAGTTAGACAAGGAGACAGGTTCCGCAGATAGTAGCACTATATAAGGGTTCTGTTGACGCAGCATAACACAAAATAGACGAGCGTTCTGACTTATCTATTTTTGAAGATGCCTTATAGTTTGGAGGTGTTAAGTTTGGTACTTGTATTTGGTGGGGCTTATAGTGGTAAACTTCATTGGGTTAAAGATAATTTTAATATAAAAGAAGCAGAAGTATATTATTGTGGAAGCTCAAACAATAGTAAAGAAATAGATTTTTCAAAAAAAGTTATAAATAACTTTCATAAATTTACTTATGAAATGATTTTAGATGATAAAGATCCACTTGAGTATATTATAGATAATGAAAAACTTTTTGATGATAAGATAATAATATGTGATGACATATCAGAAGGTATAGTTCCACTTAAAAAGGAAGAAAGGTTATGGAGAGAAAATACAGGTAAGTGCCTTCAATATCTAAGTAAAAAATCTAATAAGGTATATAGAATGTTTTGTGGAATACCAATGGTGATTAAGGATGAATAATATAGAGGTTTACTTAATAAGGCATGGAAAAACTCTTTGTAATGAAAAAAAATTATATTGTGGAAAAACTGATATACGATTAAGTGATAATGGAATAAAGGAGCTCAAAGGATTAAAGTCAGATATTTCATACCCAATTTGTGATAAATACTTTACAAGCGGAGCAAAGAGAGCAAATGAAAGTTTTGAAATACTGTATCCTGGTGAAAGCTTTAATGAGTTAAGAGGTTTTTTTGAATATGATTTTGGTGACTTTGAAATGAAATCCTATGAGGATCTAAAAAATAATAAAAATTATATAAAATGGATTACAGATGAAATAGGAAATGTAAGTTGTCCAAATGGAGAAAGTAAAATTAATTATAGAAAGAGAATAAAGAAAGAGTTTAAAGATTTTATAAATATGCTTATAAGTAATGGATATAAATCAGTTTTAGTAGTTTCTCATGGAGGAACAATAGGAACTATTTTAGAACTATTTTTTGATAATAGTAAGAATTTTTATAGCTGGCAACCTAATTGCGGTGAAGGTTATAAGCTTAGTATAGAAGTAGAAAGCAATAAATTTACTATAAATGAAGTTTTAAAATTAAAAGAGGGAATAACATGATTGAATTAACAATAGGATATATATTAGATTTAATAATAGGAGATCCTCAAAATCCAATTCATCCAGTAAGATTAATAGGAAGTCTTTGTAAGAATATTGAAAAGTTATTTAGAAAGCTATTTAAAAGTTCTCTAAAAGTTGCAGGTGGGTTAACTTGGATTTTTTCTGTAGCTATAGTATTTTTTATAAATTATATAATTGTAATTTCCAGTTTTAATATTAATAGAGTTTTTGGAATAATTATAAGTGGAATAATAATTTATTTTTCTATTTCAACTAAAGCTTTAAAAGTAGAAGGATTAAAGGCAGTATCCTATATTTTAAAAGATGATATAGAGGGAGCTAGAAAACAATTATCATATATAGTTGGGAGAGATACAAAAAGCTTAGATGAAAAAGCAATTTTAAGAGCAGTTGTAGAAACAGTTGCAGAGAATATGTCAGATGGAGTTGTAGCACCTATATTTTACGCTGGACTTTTTGGAGCTCCAGGTGCAATGGTATATAAAGCTATTAATACTATGGATTCAATGTTTGGCTATAAAAATGATAAATATAAAGATTTCGGTTTTTTTCCTGCAAAGTTAGATGATGTATTTAATTATATACCAGCTAGATTAACAGGATTACTTATAGTTTTTGTATCATTATTGCTTAACCTTAATTATAAAGAAAGCTTTAAAATTTATTTAAGAGATAGAAATAATCATAGTAGTCCAAATAGTGCTCATCCAGAAGCAGCAGTGGCAGGAGCCTTAGGACTTAGGCTTGGTGGAGCAAATTATTATTTTGGTAAACTAGTAAAAAAGCCAACTATAGGGGATGAGTTAAAGGAAATAGAAGTTAGGGATGTTTATAAAACTAATAATATTTTATACTTAGTATCATTTTTTAGTTATTTATTAGCACTTAGCTTAATAGTAATAGGGAGGATTTTGTAATGAGTAAAGTAGTTCATGGTGGAAATATAGAGGAGCTATCAAGACAGTATAAATTAGATAAAGATAAACTTATAGATTTTTCAGCTAATATAAATCCAATCGGAATAAATACTAATATTAAGCTAGAAATGATAAAAGCTTTAGAAGAAGTTGAAAGATATCCTGATATAACTTATTATGATTTAAAATTATCAATAAGCGAGTTTGAAAAAATAAATATTGAAGACTTAGTATTAGGTAATGGTGCAGCAGAGGTAATATTTAATTTAGTAAGAGCACTAAAACCTAAAAAGGTACTTATTCCAGCACCAACCTTTGGAGAATACGAAGAAGCTATTTTAAGTATTAATGGGGATATAGAATATTATATTTTAGAGGAACATAATAATTGGAACATAAGTGAAGATATATTAAATTACATAAAAGAAGATATAGATATGATATTTATATGTAATCCTAATAATCCAACAGGAGTCTTAACTAATAAAGATTTAATAAGAAATATTGCAAAAAAAGCACTAGAAACTAATACAACAGTAGTAGTAGATGAATCTTTTTTAGATTTTATTGAAGCTAGCGATAACTATACTTCTTTAGATTTAATAGAGGAATATAAAAACATATTTGTAATAAAGTCAATGACTAAAATTTTTGCAATACCAGGAATTAGAATTGGATATGGAATATCTAAAAATGAAGAGATATTAGAAAAAATAGTTGAGGTATCAGTACCTTGGAATGTTAATGTAGTGGCAGAGAAAGCAGCTATAATAGCTTTAAAAGAAGAGGAATACATAAAAGAAACCATAAATTATATAGGAAAAGAAAAAAACTATTTATTTAGTGAGCTAATGAAAATAAATAAGATAAAGGTTTTTAAACCATCAGTTAATTTTATAATGTTTAAAACTTTAGAGAATATAGATTTAAAGAAAATTATGCTGAAGGAAAATTTAGTAATAAGAAGCTGTGGTAATTATAAAGGTTTAAGTGATAACTATTATAGAATTGCTGTTAGAACAAGAAAAGAAAATGAAAAGTTTATTTGTACCTTAAAAAGTCTAATAAAATAATATTTTTAATTGACATATTATTTTATTAATAATATAATCAATTTGAAATTTAGGCTATATTTAGATATATTAGGTGCTTTTTAAAGCTTAATAGGGAATCAGGTATTATTCCTGAGCTACCCCAGTAACCGTGAAATGGACGAAATCTATTAATGCCACTGCAAAAGCGGGAAGGTTAGAAAGTAGGATGAAGTAAAGCCGGGAGACCTGCCTTTTATATGCGAACTGTTATCTTCTGAGGGTGAGATAATAGGAATACTATTATAGTTTTAAATTATATTTAATGGATTATACAAGCTATTTTTCTATTAGTTTATAATTTAGAATTAATGAATATGTATTTTAGGCATACTCTTAGTATGTCTTTTTATTTTGTGGAAAAAATAAGCTAATTAGAGCTATTTTTTCTATGAAGTGCAAGCCCTAATAACAAAAATTAGGAGGAATAATAATGAAAAGAAGAAGTAAAATTCTTTCAGTAGTTTTAGTTATGTTGTTTTCTTTAGCTTTATTTGCAGGCTGTACAAAAACTACAAAAACTATGACAGACAGAGAAGGTAATGAATTTACGTTACCAAAGGAAGTTAATAAAATAGTATCAACTGCACCATCAAATACAGAGGTATTAACAGCATTAGGATTAGCAGATAAATTAGTTGCAGTAGATAAATATTCAAAAGGTATAGAAGGTGTAAAGGATGATTTAACTAAGATAGACTTTAGAAATCCAGACGCCGAAACTATAATATCATTACAACCAGATATAATTATTGCATCAGGTCATAATAAAACCGGTGACAATGATCCTTTTGCTCTAGTTAAAGAAGCAGGAATACCAGTAGTATATATTCCAAGTAGTTCCAGTATTGATGGAATATATAAAGATATAGAGTTTATAGCACAAGTAACTAAGTCAGAAAAAAAGGGAAAAGAAATTGTTGAAAACATGAAAAAGGAAGTTGATGCTATAAAAGCTATTGGAGATAAAATAACTGACAAGAAGAAGGTTTATTTTGAAATAGGTTCAGGATCAAAATTAAGTAGCTTTGGTCAAGATACTTTCTTAAATGAAATGATCCAAATAGTTGGAGCTGAAAATATATTTGGAAATGAAAAATCATGGATATCACCTACTCCAGAATCAATAGTTGCAGCAAATCCAGATGTTATATTAACAAATATGCCAGATATGAATGGAATAAAAGCAGTCGATGATATAAAGAGTCGTGATGGATGGGATAGTATAACTGCTATAAAAGAAGGTCAAGTTTATGCAATAGATCAGAATTCATCAGCAAGACCGTCTCAAAATGTAATTAAAGCTTTAAAGGAAATGGCTAAGGCTATTTATCCAAATGAATACAAATAAAAAGAATAAAACATTGATGATACTATCAATACCTGTAGTATTTTTAATAATATGTATTGGAACTTCCATTGGAAGTTCCAATATTAGCATTATGGATATTATATCAATAATATCTCATAAAATTTTCAACACTCAATTATTACAGGGTATTGAGGCAAAGGATGTATCTATAATATGGAATATCAGATTACCGAGGGTTTTACTAGCATTTTGTGTTGGAGGATCCCTTGCAGCAAGTGGAGCTGTAGTGCAATCTGTGTTGAAAAATCCATTAGCTTCACCTTATACATTAGGAGTATCATCAGGAGCTTCACTTGGAGTAGGACTTTTAGTAGTTTCAGGAATAGCTATCCCCTTCCTAGGAAACTTCTCATTACCTTTAGTTGGATTTATATGTAGTTTATCAACTATGGGAATAGTACTAACCTTTGCAAGTAAGGTAGATAAAGAGTTATCTAATAATACAATTATTTTAACAGGTATGGTATTTTCTTTATTTTTTAATGCTCTATTAACAACATTAACAGCTTTATTTACAAACAAGATTGAAGCTATAACTATGTGGCAAATGGGCTCTTTTTCAATGAGAGGATGGAGCTATGTAAAGGCTGGGCTACCTTTTTTTATAATAGGGATAATTGGCGTTATGTTTTATGCTAAGGAAATGGATGTATTAACTTTTGGAGAAGAGCAAGCAAAGTCAATAGGAGTAGAAGCAGAAAAAGTAAAGAAATATCTTTTTATATTCGTAGCAATATTAACAGGTGCAGCAGTTGCCATAAGTGGTACAATAGGCTTTGTTGACTTAATAGCGCCTCATATAGTGAGAAAGATCTTTGGTTCAAAGCATTCTTATGTGATACCTATGTCAGTTGTATTTGGAGGAGTATTTATGGTAATAACTGATTTAATTTCAAGAATTATTATAGTTCCTTCAGAGCTCCCAGTTGGAGCAGTAACAGCTATGATAGGCGCGCCATTTTTTGCTTATTTATACTTTAAAAAATCAAAGTAGGTGACTTAGTATGTTAGAAATAAAGAATGTTAGTTGTGGATACAATGGGATTGATGTAATAAAGAAAGTTAGCTTCAATATAAATAGAGGAGAAAATATATGCATAGTTGGGCCAAATGGATGTGGAAAAAGTACTTTGTTAAAAGCTATTTCAAATTTAATTTTATTTAATGGGAATATATCATTAGATGGAAAAGATATAAAAACCTTGAAAAGAAAGGACTTAGCAACTAAAGTTGCTTTAATGACACAAGCTTCTAATATACAGTTTCCTTATACTGTATTTGAAACAGTAGCACTAGGAAGATATGCCCATATAAATAGCATTTTTTCTAGATTAAATAAAAGGGATGAGGATATAGTAAATAATTGTATAGAAAAGGTTGGACTATTAAACATAAAGGATAAGTTAATAAGTCAGTTATCAGGTGGTCAGCTTCAAAGGGTTTTTTTAGCAAGAGCTTTTGCACAAGATCCAGAAGTTATACTTTTAGATGAGCCTACTAATCACTTAGATTTAAGATGCCAAATAGAAATATTAGATTATTTAAAAAAATGGGCTAGAGAAAATAATAAGATTGTTGTAGCTGTTTTACATGATTTAAACTTAGTTCAAAACTTTGGGGATAGAGCTATTATGCTAAAAGATGGAACTATTAAAGGTGAAGGAAATCCAAAAGAAGTTTTAAATAGCAATGATTTAAAAGAAGTTTATGGAATAGATATAAAGCACTTCATGTTAAGAACTTTAGAAAAATGGAACTAGAAGGGGGAGATTTAAATGAAAAAGAAGTTTGTGATGTCTTATAGTTGTGGAAAGGATAGTACTTTATCTTTATATAGAATGATAAAAGAAGGACATGAACCAGTAGCTTTATTAATAACAGTTGATAAGAAGGTTTTAAGATCATGGTTTCATGGAGTACCAAAGGATTTATTAAATCAAGTATCAAAATCTTTAAACATTCCTCTTTTATTAGTAGAGTGTCAAGGAGAAAAATATGCAGATGCTTTTAAAAATGCCTTGATTAAAGCGAAAAATGAATTAGGAGCAGAAGGGTGCGTATTTGGAGATATAGATTTAGAAGCGCATAGAACTTGGTGTACTGATAGGTGTAATGAAGTAGAAATAGATGCTATATTCCCACTTTGGCTTGAAGGTAGAGAAGAACTAACTTATGAATTTATAGATACTGGGTTTAAAACAGTTATAAAAAATGTTAGATTAGATGATTTATCTACTGAGTTCTTAGGAAAAGAACTTACTCATAAAGTTGTTCAAGACATAATTAAAACTGGATCAGATGCTTGTGGAGAAAATGGAGAATATCATACCTTTGTATTTGATGGTCCACTATTTAAGTTTCCTATAAGATTTAAGGAAAATGGAATAATTACAAACGAAACCCATGGATTTTTAGACATAGTGGGTGTTATTAATGAGTAATAATATAATGTTACTTGGAACAGCTTCATCTGTAGGGAAAAGCACTATAGCTACAGCTTTTTGTAGGTACTTTAAAAATAAAGGTTTAAATGTAGCACCTTTTAAAGCCTTAAATATTTCATTAAATTCCTATGTAACAGAAGAAGGATTAGAAATGGGAAGGGCACAAGTTGTTCAAGCTGAAGCCTGTGAAATTAAACCAAGGGCTTGGATGAACCCTGTACTTTTAAAACCTAGTGGAAATATGAAGACTCAAGTAATTGTTAACGGAAAAGTAAAGTGTAATATTGATTCTTACAAGTATAAGGATTTAAATAAAGAGTTGAAGGAAATAGTTAAAGAGACATTTCATAAAGTTTCCAAAGAGTACGACTTAATAGTTCTTGAGGGTTCAGGAAGCTGTGCAGAAATAAATTTAAAAGATAAAGATATAGCAAATATGTCTATGGCTGAGGCAAGTGATTCACCTGTAATATTAGTATCTGATATAGATAGGGGAGGGGTATTTGCTTCAGTATTAGGAACAATAATGCTTTTAGATGAAGATGAAAGAAAAAGAGTTAAAGGTGTTATAATAAATAAATTTAGAGGTAATACAGAATTTTTTAAGCCTGCAATGAAGCAGTTAGAAGATATAATAAAAATACCAGTACTTGGAGCTATGCCTTACTTTGATTTAGATATAGAAGATGAAGATAGTGTAACTGAAAGATTAAATAATAATAAAGAAGGAAAGTTAGATGTAGCAGTTATAAGACTTCCTTACATGTCTAACTTTACTGATTTTAATGCTATAGGTAGATTAAAAGATGTTTCTATAAGATATGTAAAAGAAGTTAAAGATATAGGGAATCCCCACCTTTTAATAATCCCAGGAAGTAAAAATACAATAGAAGACTTAAGAGATATAAAGAAAAGTGGATTGTTTGATAAAATTGCAGAATTAAAAGAAAATGGAACTATAATATTTGGCATTTGTGGAGGGTATCAAATTCTTGGTAACACTATAGAAGACGGTCTAGGAGTGGAAGGAGATATTACTTCAGAAGGTGGGTTTGGATTTTTAGATATAGATACTACTTTTAATAAAGAAAAAACAACCAGACAATCAAATGGGAAAATAATTTCTAATATAATCCCTGCTTTGCAAAATATAGATGTTTTTGGATATGAAATTCATAATGGAGTTAGCAATATAGGGAGAAATTCAGTTCCATTTATCGAACTAAACAATAATGAAATAGCAGGAGTTTCTAATGAAACAGGAACAGTTTTTGGAACTTATATTCATGGAATATTTGATGAAGGAGAATTCTTGAATTCATTTATTAAATACTTAATAAAACTTAAAGAATTAGAAAATATAGAAGAAGAAACTTTAAATTATAAGGAATATAAGTTGAAACAATATGATGAACTTACTAAAATACTTGAAGGAAATATAAATATGAAAAAAGTAGAAGAAATAATTATAAATAATTTAAAAAGAAAAGCTTAAGAATCTTATAAATTCCTTAAGCTTTTCTTTTTAAGAGTACAATAGAATTAAAATGTTATAGAATAAATATTAAGGTATGTATTTATGATTAATAAGACGATTTTTATATGAGATAAGATAAAATTATGGGGGAGGTATTAAGAGTGAAGGAAAGGTATAGGATATTTATAGAAAAATATAATTTAAGTGATTTAAAAGGATTGGATTTAATATGGTGTGCATTATTTCCACTATTAAATATAAATTATGTTATAGCTAGCTCAATTGCTGAAAATGGTAAAAATCTGAGTATAGCTCTAGATAAAAAAATACCATTTTTATCTATTTTTATCTTTCCATATATATATTGGTATATATATATTTTTGTAGGATTGATATTCATTTTATTAAAAAATCGTAGAAACTACATGAGAGCTCTTTTAGCTATATCTATAGGTATGTGCGTATGCTATTTGATTTATTACTTATTTCCAGTTGAGATAGTAAGACCAACTATTATAAGTAATAGTTTACCAAATAAACTTATCAGTATAATTTATGAGAATGATAGGCCATTTAATTGTTTTCCTTCAATACATGTATTAAATACCTATATCATTATGAGATATACAAGTAAAAAGGATAATAAATCATGGTTTTATTATACACAAGCTATAGGAATCCTAATAATTCTTTCCACTTTGTTTATAAAACAACATTTTATCTTAGACGGAATAGCAGGTATATTTTTAGGTGAAGTTGTTATATTAGCTTCTAGAAAAATAGAAGACAAGCATTTAGATAATATATTATTATTGCCATATAAATTTATAGAGAAAATTAAAAAGAAAAACGACATACCTATAAATTAAAATATATGGTAACAGTTTTATTTTAGATTAATAATATATAATTAGATTAATATGAGATGAGAATTTATAAAAGTAGATTCTCATTTTTAAATATCTAGGAAAGTATAACAGTTTAAAGTTTTGAAAATGTGATTATATAATGCTTTTAGTAATTCAATGTGGAAAAGTAGGTTTATTTTATACTTTCCTTACCTTCAGTTTGTACGTGGACATATGTAAGTTTGCGTTAACTTGGAGCGGAGCGACGGAATAAGTAAACTTACATATGTCCACTTTTTTATTATAAAGTTATAAAAATTATTTATAAAATTATAAAAAACTATTTACAACTAATAATAATTATTATATAATAAAAGCATCAAATAAAGTTTATATAAAATTAAATATATAAATAATGTGGAATTTAGGAGGAGTTTAAATTATGAAGAAATTTGTTTGTACAGTATGTGGATACGTTCATGAAGGGGATATGGCACCAGCACAATGTCCAGTATGTAAGGTTGGAGCAGATAAGTTCGTAGAACAATCAGGAGACTTAGCATGGGCAGATGAGCACAGAGTTGGAGTAGCAAAAGATGTAGATCCAAGAGTAATGGAAGGATTACAAGCTAACTTTGTAGGAGAATGTACAGAAGTAGGAATGTACTTAGCAATGTCAAGACAAGCGGACAGAGAAGGATTCCCAGAAGTAGCAGAAGCATATAAGAGAATAGCATTTGAAGAAGCAGAACATGCAGCTAAATTTGCAGAATTAATTGGAGAAGTAGTAGTAGCAGATACAAAGGCTAACTTACAAGCTAGAGTAAATGCAGAGCACGGAGCTTGCCAAGGAAAGAAAGATTTAGCAACATTAGCTAAGCAATTAAACTTAGATGCAGTTCATGACACAGTTCATGAAATGTGTAAAGATGAAGCTAGACATGGTCAAGCATTCAAGGGATTATTAGACAGATATTTCGGACAAAACTAATATATAAATAACAAAAAGGTTTAGTACAAGATGTACTAAACCTTTTCTATTTTATTTGCATCTTCAATATTTTTATCTAGAATCATATTATAGGATAAGCCAAATAAAATTAATAAACCACCAATTAGTTTGCCTATAGAAACTGTACTATAAGAAAAGTAATCTATAAGAATTCCTATAGAAAGTTGACCAATGAATACTAATAGAGATAAAGAAAAAGATGATACCTTGGGAGTTGTATAGTTAGATAATAAAACTACTAATATTCCAATAGCACCACCTAAGTATGCATAGAATGGAACTGATGAAAAAGATGAAGTTCCAATATTTATATAATCTCTAGTTAGTATGAAAAACGAGAATGATGTAATTAAACCAGTTAAATAATTTATGAAAGTGCCCTGAAATGTTCCTATTTCCTCTGCTATTCTAGAGTTAAATATTCTTGATATAACTACTGAAACTCCAGCAAGAATTGCTAATAAAATATAAAAATAAAACATAAATCCTCCTTTTATAAAACAGCCATAATGACTATTCCAAGTATAATAATAGAAACTCCAAATATCTTTTTTCTTTGAAATTCTATTTTTTGCATTTTCATTAGTCCAAAACTATCTATAACAAGTGATGAAACAGTCTGCCCAAGCAAGCCTAGTGAAATAGTTAAAGATGCTCCTAAAGCACTAAAGCTTATAGTATTAAATAAAACTGTAAATACTCCTATAACTCCAGCACTATATAAAATAATTGGAATGTTTTTAGATAATTCAATTTTATATTTCTTAAAAAGTAAGACTAAAGTTAATATGATAAACCCAACAATATGAATAATTAGAGTGGAGGTGTAATTACCAATGTAACTTGATAAAATACCATTAAAGCTAATCATTATAGTTATTAGTACTCCAGTAAATAAAGATAGAAAATTATACATACTATTTTCCCCCTAAGCTTTTTAGATTAATTTATCATAAATGAATTAATTTTTATTAGGACATATGTCATAATTAAGATATAATATATAATTAATTTGATTATTTAAGGAGTTTATATGAATAAAGTAAAAGATTTAAGCTTATTAGATAAATATATATGTACTCATAATATAGGTAATTTGTTTAATGATTATATAAAAGAAAACTCAGAGATTCTTCTCTTTGATAAAAGAGAGTTAATATTCAAAGAGGGGGAGGAGATTACTTATCTAATGTTCTTTGTTGAAGGAAAAGCTAAAGTTTATATGACGCTTAAGAGTGGGAAATTACTTCTACTAGACTTTTATAAAGAACTAGATACATTAGGAGATTTAGAATTAATAACAAATGATATATCTAGTTGTAATGTTGAAGCTCTGGATCCTTGTGTTTGTATAGGAATACCAATAAGGTTTCTAAGAAATAATTATAATAAAGATATAAATCTGCTGAATTTTTTATGTAATTCTTTAGGGAAAAAATTAAAGAAATCATCTAAAAACTCAACTATTAATTTGCTTTATCCTTTAGAAAATAGAGTAGCAAGTTATATTATTTCTATAGGGATTAATAAAGAAAGTAAAGCTTTTAGGTTTGATGAAACACTAACTATAATTTCAGAACTTTTAGGTACAAGCTATAGGCACTTATCAAGAACATTAAATAAATTATGTGATAAAAAAATAATTTGCAAAAAAGAAGATTTTTATATTATTTTAAATTATGATAAGCTTGAAGCTCTATCAGCTGATGTTTATAGATGATTATTTACATAGATTTTACAGAAATTATATATAAGAAATTTACATATGATATAATTAAAATATTCAATTGCAAGAGGAGAGATAAACATATGAAAATAAAGAAAATATCTGTACTTTTAGCAGCTTTAGCTTTAACAGCAGGGCTAGTAGGATGTACTGCACCTAGTACAAATCTACCTGAAGGAGATGTTAAAATAGTAAATCAACAAACTCAAGGAGTAGTACAATTACTATTAGAGTCTACTGATTATGGGAAAGATAAAAGTACTGTAGCATCAATGTTATTACCAAAAGATTCGCAATATGATATAGATTTCTATATTGAAAGATATGAAAATGGACAATTAATAGAAACAAAGGAGCTTATTAAATATACTACAGATACTATAGATAAAAATTCACTAGTTAATATAATAATGAATACAGCTAAGGCTAATGATGGTGAAGCAGATAGATCTATATACTCAATTGCAGAAGTAGATAAGGAAAAGACAACAGATGAAAAAAATCCAGAGTATAAAATGACTAAAATCTATGAGAAAAGTATAGATTTTGACTCAAAATCAGAATTAACTAAAATAGGTAAAAACTTAGGTGAGGAAGTTACATTAGTTGGGTTAGTTAAATTTAAGGAAGATGACTCGGAAAAATCAAGTATAAATTTAGATTCATATAAAGATGAAGTAGGAAAATATCATTCAGCAGACATAATTAAAGTTAAGGTTACTAAGAAATAATAAGCATTAGAATTAGGTATTAATATATATATAATCTTATAAATTTAAAAATATAGTTTGATAGAATTTCTATAAATCTGTATAATAGTTATGAATTATAATAGATGGAGTGAATTACATGAGATTAAGGAAAAAAACATGGGCTAGACCAGAATTAGAAAGTTGTGATTTTTTTGTAATAAATCCAAGTGAGTATAAAGGAAAGTGGAATGGCTTATTTAGCAATGATAATCCTATATATTTAGAACTAGGATGTGGTAAAGGTACTTTTATAGCTGTACATGGATCAGAAAATGAAGATATAAACTATATGGCTATTGATATTAAAGATGAAGTACTAGTGTTAGCGAAAAGAAATATAGAAGAGGCATATAAAGATAAAAATATAGAAATAAATAATTTAAAGTTAATGGCACAAGAAATAGCTTTAATTAGTGATATGCTGAGTGCAGAAGATACAATAGATAGAATATACATAAATTTTTGTAATCCATGGCCAAAGGAAAGACATAAAAAAAGACGACTTACGCATACTAGACAACTAGAAAATTACAAGAAGTTTCTAGTTGAAGATGGAGAAATTTATTTTAAAACAGACGATGATGAATTGTTTGATGAATCTATAGAATACTTTAAAGAGGCTGGATTTAATATTGAATATATTACTTACGATTTACATAAAAGTGATTTTATAGGAAATGTTCAAACAGAACATGAAAGAATGTTTAGTAATCAAGGAATAAAAATTAAATTCTTAATAGCAAGAAAAGGATAAATTAAAGAAGAAAGAGTTAAGTGAAAGAAAATATTATTGGATATTTTTATAATTAACATTTGGTTATTTATTAACACTTAACTCTTTTATTTATTTTAAATTTTTAATCTAGTAATTAAATCTACTGTATTTAAAAATATATCCACTTCTTTTACTGAATTATATAATCCGAAGCTAGCTCTTACCATACCTGGCATTTTACAATTTGGATCAACTAAATGCCTAGTTGCTTCTAAATCACTTAATTTTAATAGTCTTTTTACATAAGGATGTGCACAAAAGGCACCTTGCCTTACTGCAATAGCTCTAAGGTTTGCTAAGAGTTTTGCAACTTCAGCATTGTACATTCCTTCTATATTAAAGATTACTATACCTAATCTATCTGATATATATTGACTATCTCCATAAGTTACAACTCCTTTTATAGAGTTTAATCCATTTAAGGTTCTTTTTAATAACAATCTTTCATTATCTTCAATATCCTCAAATCTAATGTTTTCCAATTCTTTCATTGCTTGAACCAATGCAATGGCGCCAAAAAAATTAGGACTCCCAGCTTCATTCTTTTCTGGAGTAGATAATAAGATTTCTGAGTCATCTAATACAGAGTCAACAGTTCCACCACCTTTTAAGTCTGTATCTAGTCTTTCAAAAGTTTCCTTAAGTCCAACTATTGCACCACTTCCAAATGGTGCATACATTTTATGGGCAGAGAATACTAAAAAATCTATTGACTCATCTTTAGAATTTCCGGAGATATTAATCTTTTTATGAGCTACTATTTGTGCAGCATCAACTATCAACTTAGCATTATAACTATGAACAAGTTTTGAAATATAGGATAAGTCATTAACATATCCTGTTACATTTGAAGCAGCAGTGATTGTCACATATTTTACTAATCCATTATATTTTTCTAGTAAGTATTGTAACTCATCTAGTTTTAATCTACCATCATTATCGACTTCTATATATTTTAAATTACATTTTCCTCTCCATGGGAGGTCATTAGAGTGATGCTCCATTCTTGTAGTTATAATTACATCATTTCTATTTTCTATTAATATATTTGAGAGTCTATTAATCCCTTCGGTAGTATTGTTTACGAATATTACAGTGTACTTATCTTTTGGAGCATTTAAAAATTCTAGGATATAATCTCTACACTGACAATATTGTTTTGTTGAATACTCTGATTTCTGTCCAAGACCTCTACCTATAGAACCATATAATGTACATGCTTCAGTTATTTTATTTATAACACTTTTAAAAACAGGAGTTGTAGCAGCATTATCAAAATTTATTGGTATTATTTTATTTTTATCTAATATAGGAACTTTTTCATCAAGACCTATAAATAAATCTCTTAAAGAATTATTTGTTGAATTACACATAGCATTACCTCCCATATATTCTATTCATTTGACTGAGGTATGGTGATATTAAAGTAAAAAACTAGATGGTTATAATCTTATATTAGGTAACATATATAAATATAAAACATATACTTATAATGAAATATTTTTTGGAGGAAATATATGTATTATAATAATTTAAACAGACAGCAAGATGATGATGATTTAAAATTTATGCCTTTAAATATAAAAGAACCTTTTTTAGATAAGGATTCTAATTGGTTTCCTATAGTAAATATGACTTCACCAAATATAGGTGGCATGACAAATAATTTTATGTTAGGATTTGCAACTCCTATGGCTAATGGAAACATTGACGACAATCTTTTAAAAACTATTGAGTATACACCAAATATTAAATATAGCTACACAGATGAAGATGGACTTAATACTTATTATACAAATAATACTTCAAATAACATGAATGGAAGAAATAATAATCTCAACAATACTTTAAATAATATGTCAGAAAGTAGTTATAATCAAAATGACTTACAAGGTAGTATTGATGGATATATGTCCAACACTATGTTATCAAGAAATTCATTTAATAGTATGAGCAATGTTACACCACAAAATACTCCTGGAAATAATAATTATAATAATCAAAGTAATTTTAATTTAAATTATCCATCAGAAACAGAGTCAGGAGAATTATATTCATATAATAAGGATATTAGTTGTAATAAAAATTTAAAGAATATGCCTCCAAGTGGAATGGGAACAAGTCCAGGAAGTCCAGGAATGGCTCCAAGTGGAATGGGAACAAGCACAGGAGGCGCAGGAATGGCTCCAAGTGGAATGGGAACAAGCACAGGAGGCACAGGAATGCCTCCAAGTGGAATGGGAACAAGTCCAGGAAGCACAGGAATGCCTCCAAGTGGAATGGGAACAAGTCCAGGAAGCACAGGAATGCCTCCAAGTGGAATGGGAACAAGTCCAGGAAGCACAGGAATGCCTCCGAGAGGAATAGGAATAAGTCTAGGAAGCATAGGAATGACTCCAGGAGGAATGGTAACAGGTAAAGGAAGCTCAAGTGGTACTATTAGTGAAATAAGTATGGGTTATGGCGATATGTATAATTTATCAGGTGATATGATTAATAGTAATCAAAATATAGATTATACTTATAATTCAAGTAAATATATGAAAAGTTATACAAATGTAAATGAAGAAAATAAACAAAATACTAGTGACAGGGATAATATAATAGAGCCACTTCATATGGAAGTATTAAGGCAATTAAATTTAGGGGATGACCATGATAGTATTTCTAGAGATGTTAAGGAAAAAGAAGTAAATAAAATATTCAAGAAAATAGAAGGAGAGCATGGTTTTATACTAGGAACATTAAAAATATATAGAATTCCTTATTCAATTAGTAGTTTATTAGTTAAAAAAATAATTAAATTGACTTTAGAAAATTGTAGGAAAGATGGAGGTGAATAAATTTGTTGTTTCGTCAGAACTTACCTAATTTACAAAGTAAAGTAAGGTTCTTACATGCAATTCCTTCTGGACCAGCTGTAGACTTGTATTTAAGTGGAATCCTATTAGGGAAAAAATTATCTTTTTCAGATATATCATGTTATGAAAATATAGCACCTGGAAATTATAAAGTTCAAATATATATATCAGGCACTTATGATATGCCGCTATTTACAAGTGATATAGATATTTTACCTGATACTAGTTTAACAATTAATATAACAACTTTAGGGGGAAATATTAATATATTTGTCTTAAATGATGCAAATATGCCTGCAAGTTTAACAAATTGCTTTTTAAGGTTTATTCATTTATCACCTAATTCACCATTGTTAACATTATCTTTGCCTAATGACATAGCCCTTTTTGAAAATGTAGAATATCTAGAAACTACTGGTTATTACACTCTATCTCCAGCTATATATGATTTTAAATTAAGTTTTGCCGCTATATATGGTCTTGCTAAATATATAAGTCAAAAAACACTTAGAAATGGAAAGTTTTATACAATTTATATAATAGGATTATTAAATAACGAACCACCTATTGGATATCTTATGGTTGAAGATGGGGCAGACTAAAAAAATGACTGTATCTTATTAGATACAGTCATTTTTTAATGAACATAAATATGACTTAGTGGGATTATACATATTCCTAAAAATATTGAAAAAATATATATTTTGTTATACCCATATTGCCTTGAGGATGGGATAAGTTCTGCAAAAGAAATATAAAGCATTATACCTGAAACCATAGCAAATATTATAGCTAGTATTATCTCATTTATATATGGTCTTAAAAATAAAAAAGCTAATAAAGCACCTATTGGCTCTGCAAGCCCTGAAAAAAGAGTATATTTAAATGCTTTATATTTGCTTTTAGTAGAGTAGTATATTGGCATAGCAACAGATATTCCTTCAGGAATATTGTGAAGAGCTATAGCTAAAGCTATTGATATTCCAAGAGTAGTATTTTCATATCCAGAAACAAATGTTGCAATACCTTCTGGAAAGTTATGTATCATTAAAGCTATCATTGAAACAAAGCCCACTCTATATAATTTTCCAGAGGGTGCTGAAGGAGAAGGCCTTGGTTCATCAGGAATGAACTTATCTATTAACATTGCTATAAATACACCAGATAATAAGAAAATTATTGAAAAAATAACTCCGTTAAGTTTGCCATTAGATTTACTAAGGGTTTCTTCAGCGGACATAAATAAATCTGTAAAAGAAACAGTGATCATTACTCCAGCAGAAAATGCTAAAGCAAATGTAATAAGTTTTTTGCTTTCACCTTTAGAGAAAAATACAATAAAAGCTCCAATAACTGTTGACATTCCAGCCATTAGTGAAAGTAATAGTGGAATAAAAGAGTGATAATCAAACATAAAGTACCTCTCATAAAAATTAATAGTTTAAAATATATTAATAAATATATTAGACTAGAAAATAGACTATGCAATATATACAAAATTTTATAATATATAATAGAAGAAATATTTTAATTTAGGAGAAAGAAGATGAGGAACTATAGAATAGAAGAAAAAATTGAAATGATTCCTGTTATGTATAAGATTTTAATTGGAAATTTAAAAAGCAGAAAAAATAATTTTAAGAATTTAAAGTATGGGGAAAATATAAAACAATATTATAGAATTTATAACGGAGATAGGGATAAGCCTATAATATTTTTTATACATGGAGGAGGATGGTGGCATGGAAGTCCTAAAACCTCTAGCTGTATAGGGAAATTTTTTAATGATTTAGGTTATACAGTAATTCTGCCAGCCTATAGACTAGTTCCATTATATAAATACCCAATACAAATAAATGATATATTTAAATCTATAAAATGTTATTTATCTAGTGAAGAAAGTTTAGAAAGTAGAAAATTTATAGTTGTAGGATTTTCAGCAGGTGGAGAGCTTGCAACAAATCTAGTTTTTAATTCTAAAAAACAATTAGAGTTTGGAATAGATAAGAGTATTTTTAAAGGTATGATTACATTAGCTGGTGTTCTTGATTTTGAAAAGTGTATTTCAAAACATTCTATAAGATTAATCGAAAATTATGTTGGAAAAGAAATTGATTTTAGTGAAAGTAATCCAATAAATTTATTAAATGAGAATATTGATATACCAGTTTTATGTTTACATGGGGATAAAGATCCATTAATAGATATAGATAATTCCATTAGTTTTATTAATAAAATAAATAGTTTAAATGGAAGTGGAAAGCTAAAAATATTAAAAGGAAAGCATCACTCTGATATTATATCATTAGTAATTAATAAGGGAGAAAAAGAATCTAAAGTAATTTTAGATTTTATAGAAGATGTATGGAGAAAATAAAAGAAAGAAATTATCTATTAGATAATTTAAAAGTTATATTAATATTTTTTGTAGTCTTTGGTCATGTGATAGAGTATTACATAAAAGACAATGATATATTAATGAGTATATATATTTTTATATATATCTTTCATATGCCACTTTTCATTTTTATATCAGGATATTTTTCTAAGAATTTTTATAGAATGAAGAGAAAGTCAATTAGAAATTTACTAATACCTTATATAATATTTAATATGATTTGGTATTTAGCTGTGTATATAGGCACAAAAAAGGCTATGTTTTCTGTTTTATATCCAGGATGGACTCTTTGGTATTTATTAAGTCTATTTTTTTGGAGAATAACTTTAAAATATATAATTAAATTTAAACATATTTTACTAGTTAGTTTTATAATAGGAATTTTAGTAGGATTAATACCAAGTGTAGGAAGTGTTTTATCTTTTTCTAGAACAATAGTATTTTTACCATTTTTCTTAATGGGATACTATACAAAAGAAGAGCATTTAGAAAAGATTAAAACATTTAATAAGGGATTTTCTATTGTTGGAATATCAATATTTTTAGTACTTGCAGTTTATATTGTAAAGAGTAATTTAATAGATTATAAGTTTTTATATAATTCTTATTCTTATAGTGCTCTTGAAATATCTTTATTTAAGGGAACTTTATTTAGAATATTTTTTTATATGTCTGCTATAATATTTAGTATATGTGTAATAAATTTAGTACCCAAAAAAGAAAAGTTCTATTCAAATATAGGAAAAGCAACTATGAATATATATGTTTTTCATATATATTTGGTTATGATAGTGTACTTCTTTATTCCTAAGTGGAATATGGGAATTACAAAAAATATATTAATTATAATAAGTCCATTTATTATAATATACATTTTATCTCGAAAGAGAGTAAATAAAGTATATGATGGAATATTTTATCCTGTAAATATAAGTATAGATACAGGAAAAAAATCAATTAAAAAATATAAAGATATAAATAAAAAAACTCATTAAATTGTTTAATGAGTTTTTTATTTTATAAGTTTGTAAATTAATAAAATAAAAAATATTTACAAATGAAATTAAAGATACTATACTAGTGTATATACACTAGTATTAAGGGGGATTTTATATGGACAGCAGAGAAAAAATTAGGAAAATGGTCTTTGCAGCAGTTCTAACTGCAATTGCAATTATAATTCCAACACAATTTGGATTTTTAAAAATAACAATAGGTCCATTTACAGCTACAATTGCATCACATGTACCTATGTTTTTAGCAATGCTAATATCACCATCAGTAGCAATATTTGTAGGATTAGGATCGGCATTAGGTTTTTTTATAACAACTCCATTAGTGGTTGCAGCAAGGGCATCTATGCATATAATAGTAGGTTTTGTAGGTGCGTTAATAGTAAATAAGGATAAAAATTTCAAAAAGTCTATTGCTATAACAGCGCCTATTCATGGGATATTAGAAGGGCTTATAGTTATACCATTTGGTTTTTCATTCTACCAATTTATAGTTGTAGTAATAATAGGAACTATAATTCATCACTTCGTAGATGGTGCTATATCATATGCTTTAGTTAAATCTTTAGCTAAAGCAAGAAGAAAAGATTTATACGAGGTATTTTCAAGTGAAGCTGCATAATATATTTAATATAATCAGTAATAATAAAAAGTCTGTTTATAAAAGTTAAACAGACTTTTTATTATGAAAAACTATATGAAGTTTTTATATGCTATTAGTTTTATTTTAAAATAATTAAGAAACATATATTTTTATTTTAGATAAAGTGATATAATTTTTAATTAATGGGAAATAATTGGAATAGTATTATATAGTTTGGAGGAATTAGCATGGAGAGTACATCACTTATTCTAGAAGGTGGGGGAATGAGAGGCGTTTATACTGCAGGTGTTCTAGACTTACTATTAGATAAAGAGATAGATATAAAATACTGTATAGGCGTATCAGCAGGAGCATGTAATTGTGTTTCATACATATCTAAGCAGCATAAAAGAAATTATAGAGTAAATATAAATTATGTAAATGATAAGAGATATTTAAGCTTTAATAATCTAATTAAGACTGGATCAGCTTTTGGGATGGATATGCTTTTTGATATTATACCAAATCAATTAGAACCTTTTGATTATGAAAAATTTAAGAGTTCAGGAGTAAAATTTTTAGTAGGAGCAACAAATTGTGAAACTGGTAAACCTGAATTTTATAATATCAAGGATTTTAGTGATGGATATGATGCATTAAAAGCTTCTATTTCATTACCATTAGTAGCAAAGATAATTGAGTTTGATAATAAAAAATTATTAGATGGTGGAATAGCAGCACCAATACCAATACAAAAAGCCATAGATGATGGAATAGAAAAACATGTAGTTATTTTAACGCAACATAAAGGATATACCAAGAGTAAGACAAAGATGATGTCTATAATTAAGAGAAAATATAAAAAACATCCAGCTCTTATTGATGTTATGGAAAATAGATATAGAATATATAATGATACATTAGAAAAGTTAGATAAATTAGAACAGGAAGGGAAATGTTTCGTTATAAGACCAAGTAGTCCTCTAGATGTTAGTAGATTTGAAAGAAATAAAGATAAATTAGAAGCTATTTATAATAAAGGATATGAAGATGCAGAGAAATTATCAGAAGAGTTAATAAAGTTTCTTAAAAAATAACAATTAAAGAAAAGTATAAAATTATTATTTAAAAAGGAAAGTAATTATATAATTACTTTCCTTTTATATTTATTTATATATAAAATTAATGAAATTACCTTACTATGATATAATTATTCTATATTATGTAAAATATTTTGAGGTGATGTAATGAAGATTTTTCATATGGGAGATTGGCATATAGGAAAGCTTGTTAATGGATTTTATATGACAGAAGACCAAAAATTTATAATAGAACAAATTTATAAAGCAATTGAAGATAAAAAACCTGATGTTGTTGTGATTGCAGGTGATTTATATGATAGATCAGTTCCACCAGTTCATGCAGTTGAATTATTAAATAATACTATGAAAAGAATAGTTAAAGATTTAAATACTAAGGTAATAGCGTTAGCAGGAAATCATGATAGTAATGAAAGAGTTGAATTTGCAAGTTCATTATTAAGTGATAGTGGACTATACATAGTGGGAAATCTAAAAAGAAAAATAGATAAAATAGTTTTAGAAGATAAATATGGAAAAATTAATTTTTATCCAATACCATATGCAGATGTACCAGTTGTTAGAGACTTATTTGAAGATGAAAATATAAAAACACATGATATGGCAATGAAAAAAATAGTTTCTGAGATATTAAATGATTTTAATGAAGAGGAAAGAAATATTGCAATAGCTCATGGATATGTAACTCAAATGAAGGAGGATAATTTTGAGGTTTTAGAAGAAAGCGATTCAGAAAAGCCTCTTTCTATAGGGGGGACCGAGTATATTAACTCAAAGCATTTTGAGAAGTTTAATTATACAGCTCTTGGACATCTGCACGGACCTCAGAAGGTAGGAAGTGATAAGATAAGGTATTCAGGATCTCTTATGAAATATTCATTTTCAGAAGTGAATCAAAAAAAGGGAATAACTATTGTAGATATAAATGAAAATGGAGATGTAGATATAGAAATTTACGATTTAAAGCCTAGAAGAGATTTTAGGGTTAAGACTGGTACATTAGGTGAAATTATTAAAGGGTTTGATAATTCATCTGAAAATTATGAGGATTATATTAAAGTTATACTAAAAGATAAGGGTGAGCTTTTAGATCCTATGGCAAAGCTTAGAAGCATATATCCTAATGTCATGGAGCTTACTAGAGAGGAAAGAGTTTCAAGAAATAGTAGTAGAAGTGTGGCAATTAATATAAAAGAAAAATCTAAAACAACTTTATTTAAGAATTTTTATGAAGATATAATGGATGAAATTTGTAGTGAAGATGAGATAAATATCATTGAAAAGATAATAGAAGTAGCAGAAAAGGGGGAAGAATAAGGTGAAGATAAGAAAGCTTATAATAACAGGTTTTGGACCATATGCTGAAAAGCAGGAATTAGATTTTGAAGCAAATCTTGATGGAAAGAATATGTTTGTTATAACAGGAAATACTGGAGCTGGAAAAACTACAATTTTTGATGCTATAAATTTCGCTTTGTATGGAGAAGCAAGTGGTAGTGAAAGAGATGGTAAAAATTTAAGAAGTGACTTTGCTGATAAATCAACTCCAACAGAAGTAGAACTATGGTTTTCACTTAGAAATAAAGATTATTATATAAAGAGATCACCACAATATTTTAGAGCTAAGCAAAGAGGTGATGGCTTTACAGAAAGTAAGCCTTCTGCTGAAATAAAAGTTGGAGATAAGACAGTATCAGGACCAAAAGAAGTTACTAGGTTAGTTGAAGAAATATTAGGAATTACATGTGAGCAATTTAAACAATTAGTTATGATTCCACAAGGTGAATTTAAAAAGTTATTAAATTCAGATAGTGATAAAAAAGAAGAAATTTTTAGAAAGATTTTTGGAACTAAGATTTTTTCAGATATACAACAAAATATAAAAATAGAAGCTAATAATCTTAAAAAGTCTATAGAACAAATACAAAGAGATAGAGAAAATAGAATCAAGGCATTTTCATGCAAAGAAGATGATGAAGATTTAAGAAGAAATATAAATGCTAAGGATTTGAATATAGAATTAATACTTTCAAAATTTAAAGATACCATAGATAAAGATGAAGTAGAGGAAAATCTAATAAAGGAAAAGTTGAAAGATATTAATATAGAAATTAATAATATTTCAAAAGAGATAGTTTTAGCTAATGATATAAATAAAAAGATAGGTAATTTAGAAAATTACAAATATGATTTGGATAAATTAAATTTATTAAAGCATGAATATGAAGCTAAAAGTATAAAATTAGAAAGTGGTAAAAAAGCTGTAACAGCTTTAGGATTTGAAGAAAAATATAAAGAAAAGAAAATATCATTACTCAAAGCAGAAGAGAGCTTAAGAAAAAGTGTAGAGAATTTAAGTAGATATAAAAAAAATTTTGATGATGCAGAAATAAAATTGAAAATAGAAAATGAAAAAGAAGATTTGAAAAATGATTTAAGAAAAAAGCTTGATGAGATTGAGAAATTAAAGGAAAAGGCTTCAAACTATCAAATTAATAAAGAAAAGTTTGATGAGTTAAAGAGACAATCTCAATATATTATTGAAAGAATTAAACAAATCGATTTAGAGAGAAATAAGAATAATGATTTAATAAAATTATTGTTAGAAGAGCTAGAAAATATAAATAAGTTAAAAGAAGAAAAGAATACTTTGGATATAGAAGAAATAAAGTATATATCTAAACAAGAAAAGCTTAATAAGCTTTTAAGCGCTTTGGAAAAATGTAAATTAGAAAGTCAAAGACATGTAAAAGGAACAGCATTTTATGAAAGTGCAGATAAAGAATTCAATGAAAAGAAAAACAATTATGAGCAGCTAGAAGAAGCTTTTAGAAGAAATCAAGCAGGGATACTAGCTAAAGATTTAATGGAGGGTGAAAGTTGTCCTGTTTGTGGTTCTACTCATCATCCAAAGCTTGCAGTTATTGAAGTTGATAGTATAAATGAATCAGCAGTAAAAGAAGCAAAAACAATAGCTGATAAATTCTATGAAAAAAGAGAATCTTATTATAGAGAACTTACTAAGATACAAGCAGAAATAAATTCACTTAAAGAGGGAACGATAAGGCCTATATTTATAGAAATATTTAGTGAAGAAGATTTTAAAGATGATATTGAAAGGTCTATAGAAAATGTTAATACTGAACTAAAAAATAATTATAGTTATTTAGATAAAATAATTAATAGAAAAAAAGAAATTGAAAAAGTAGAGTCATTAGAATCAACTAAACTAAAGCAAAAGCAAGAAATAGAAAAATATACTGAGGAGTTAAGAGTTGAGTTAGAAAATAAAAATAAAGAGCTATTAGCAAAAGAGGGAGAATTAAAAGCTCAAGAAGCTAATTTACAAAATATAGTTAATGAGTTTAAAGGAACTATAAGAAGCGTTAAAGATTTAGAAGAAGAACAATGCAAAGTAAATAATAATCTTGAAAAGCTAAAAGAGGATTATGTAAAGGTAGAGAAAGACTTTAATAATATAAAAACTATTTATGATAAAGAAAATGGTAATAAGAGCTCTTTAGAAGTAATGACTGAAAATGTAAAGGTAGAACTAGATGAAGCTTTGAAATTGTTTAAAGAAAAAGTTTTACAGTTAGGATTTAAAGATTATAATGACTATTCTTCAAGTAGAATGACAGAGATAGAAATTGATGTATTAGAAAAGGATATAAATAAGTTTAATATGACATTGTCTAATGCTGAAAAAGTTTATAGCTTGTCTTTAGAAGAATGTAAGAATTTAAAGAAAATTGATATAAGAAGCATAGAAGAAGTTTTAGAAATTAAAAATAGAGAAAAGATTAGTTTAGAAAAGGCTGAAAAAGAAATTTATTTAAGAATAAGTCAAAACAAAAAGATCATTGGAGAATGTATTAACTATAATAAACTGATAGAAGAAGATGAGGATAAATACAAGACCGTAGGTAAGTTATCTAAAATAATAAATGGAGATAATCCAAGAAAGATAAGTTTTGAAAGATATGTTTTGGCAGCATATTTTGAAGATATAATTGAAGCTGCTAATATTAGATTTTCACAAATGACATGTAATAGATTTGAACTTTTAAGAAAAGAAGAGTTAGGAGATAAGAGAAAAGGTCAAGGCTTGGACTTAGAAGTATTCGATAACTATACAGGTAAATCCAGAGATGTAAAGACTCTATCTGGAGGAGAATGTTTTAAAGCATCATTATCTATGGCATTAGGGTTAGCAGATGTAGTTCAAAGTTACTCAGGAGGAATACAACTAGATACTATGTTTATAGATGAAGGTTTCGGAACATTAGATCCGGAATCCCTTGATTCAGCTATTGAATGTTTAGTAGATTTACAAGATGATGGAAGAATTGTTGGAGTAATCTCTCATGTTCAAGAGTTAAAAGATAGAATAGAAACTAAACTTGAAGTAAGTTCAGCAAATAAAGGCAGTAAAGCTGTTTTTAGAGTTTAAGTATTAAAAGCAATAAATAGATTTGTTTTATATAAATCTATTTATTGCTTTTTTATAAATTTGTTTTTCTATATTTAGTAGGAGATATTGATAAAAACTTTTTAAAGGTTTTAATGAAATATGATACATCACCAAATCCAACTTCGTAAGCAATTTCTGTTATAGATAAATTTGTATTAAATAAAAGTAAGGTTGCCTTTTGAATTCTAAAGTAATTAATATATTGAGTGCAAGTTTTACCTGTTTGAGATTTAAAGAATCTTAAAAAATGATATTCACTATACTGTGCTATATCAGCTAATTCTTTAATAGTTATAGGGTTTTTATAATTGGTTTGAATATATTTAATAACTTCTTTTAATTTTCCAACTTTAATTAAATCACTATAGTTTTCAGAGCTTACATTTAGGCTAACATAACCTTCTTTAAAGATAGTAGAAAAAATTGAAAATAATTCTCCTTTAATTTCTAGTTGAAACCCATAAGCTTTATTACCGTAGCTTTCTATTAAATTATTAAAAGCATTAACTATTTTAGCATGTCCTACATTTGATATGCTTATAACATTTTTAAAAAATAGTTTATTTTGTACTATAGGTGTTACAAAATTAATTTGAGAATAGTCTAAAGTATTTCCTTCTATTAAAGAAAGGTTAAATACAAGTGCTATATAGGAAATCTTAGTATTTTCTTTACCTATCATATAATGAATAGCTCCTTTAGGAATAATGATAAAATCTCCATTAGTTACACTAAATATTTTAAAATCTATACAAATTTCTGCAGAACCATTAAGTATGTATATAAACTCCATTTCATCATGCCAGTGGGAATAAAAATCAGCTGAATTTGTAAACTCTACATGATAGACCTCCATCGGTAATTGCATGTTTCCATGATTGACTTGTTCTTTAAGTTGCAAATAACTTTTATTATCCATAATATCTCCTTCAAATAAAAAACAGCAGAATTGTTATAACTATAAGCAATTTTCAACGAGAAAAATAATTCTAATAACAGTATAATACAAAAAGAAATAAATTTCATTATGGCAGAACATCTTTATGATGGTGGAGGTGACTATGAAAGTTGAAGCGAAATTAAGAGGAGAGTTAAAGAGAATAACATGGCCTTTATTTATAGAAAGTGCACTTTTTTCTTTATTGGGTAGTGTGGATACAATAATGTTAGGAAGATATTCTGATAACTCTGTTGCAGCTGTAGGAGTAGCTAATCAGATAATATGGATGCTCAACCTTATGTTTGGAATAATAACAGCTGGGACATCTATTTTGATTGCGCAATATTTAGGCGCTAAAAGTAAGAAAAAAACTATAATTCAAGTTGCAGGAATATCTATTGGTGTAAATACAATTATAGGTGTAACTATAAGTTTTATAATGTTTTTTGGTGGAACTGGAATGATGAAATTATTAAATAGTCCACCAGAGTTAATAGATTTAGGAAATCAATATTTAAAGATAGTTGGTGGATTTATATTTATTCAAGCAATAACTATGACTTTTACAGCTATATTAAGAGCTCATAGTTTAACAAAGATATGTATGAATGCAACTATTATTATGAATATTGTAAACGTAATACTAAATTATATACTTATATTCGGTAAGTTTGGTTTTCCTAGTATGGGAGTTTCGGGTGCAGCTTTAGCAACTACTTTAAGTAAAATTATAGGATTAATAATTTTAGGAAGGGCAACTTATAATTTAATTTTAAATAAGTTTAAGATGTCTATGTTTAAGCCTTTCCCGAAAATTCATCTTATTAATATACTTAAAATTGGAATTCCATCAGCTGCTGAACAAATTTCATATAATTTATCTCAATTAGTTATAACAAGTTTTATAAATCTTATAGGGGTAAGTAGCATGGCTGCCAAAAGTTATGTAGGGACAATAGTTTGTTTTAGCTATATATTTGCATCAGCAGTAGGTCAAGGTGGAAGTATATTAATAGGGAATTTAGTAGGAAATAAAGAAGATAATAAAGCATATAATTTATGCATTTATACATTAAAAAAAGCAGTAGTAGTATCAATAGTTATGAGTTGTCTAATAGCCATTTTAGGAGAAGGTATTTTAGGATTTTTAACAAGTAGCTCAGAAATAATATCAATAGCAGTAACAGTATTTATAATAGAGATAATACTAGAACCGGGAAGATGCATAAACATAGTTGGAATTAATGGATTAAGAGCAACAGGAGATGTTAGATTCCCAGTATATATAGGAATATTTTCAATGTGGACATTTGGAGTTGGGCTAGCATATATCCTTGGAGTAAAATTTAATTTTGGACTTACGGGAATATGGATAGCATTTGCTATAGATGAATGGTTTAGGGGAATATTAGTATTAATAAGATGGAAAACTGGAAAATGGAAGGGGAAAGGATTCGTTAATAACTTATAAATTGTATTTTTAAATTTTTTATTATATATGTAACGATTGTTACCGAATTCCGATTAAAATCCTCATATAATGTAATCATAAAAGAAATAAATTAAGATTTAGATTATCAAGGAGGATTTTTCAATGGAAAATAAAATGTTTTGTTTCCAATGTCAAGAAACAGCAGGATGTACTGGATGTACAAAATTTGGAGTTTGTGGTAAATCACCAGATTTAGCTAGAATGCAAGATCTATTAGTATATACAACAAAAGGATTATCAGAAGTTACAACAAGATTAAGAAAAGAAGGAAAAGAAATTTCAAGTGAAATTAATCACTTTATAACATTAAATTTATTTACAACTATAACTAATGCTAACTTTGATGATGAAATATTCTATGCAAGAGTAAAAAGAACTTTAGAAATAAAAGAAGAGTTATTAAATAAATTATCAAATAAAGAAGGTTTATCAGAAGCTGCGAAATGGACAGCAACTACAAGAGAAGAATATGATGCAAAATCAGTAAATGTAGGTGTATTACAAACACAAGATGAAGATATAAGAAGCTTAAGAGAACTTATAACTTATGGATTAAAAGGATTATCAGCTTACATGAAGCACGCTAATGAATTAAGCTATGATGATGAAGAAGTAAATGCATTTATGCAAGAAACTTTATCAAAGATGTTAGATGACACTATGGGAGTAAATGACCTTGTAGCTTTAACTTTAGAAACTGGTAAGATTGGGGTAAGTGGTATGGCTATACTTGATAAAGCTAATACAGAAACTTATGGACATCCAGAGGCAACAAAGGTTAATATAGGAGTAGGAAATAATCCAGGTATATTAGTATCAGGACATGACTTAAAAGATTTAGAACAATTATTAAAGCAAACAGAAGGTACAGGAGTAGATGTATATACTCACTCAGAAATGTTACCAGCTCACTATTACCCTGCATTTAAAAAATATACTCACTTTGTAGGTAACTATGGAAATGCATGGTGGAAGCAAGCTGAAGAATTTGAAAGCTTTAATGGACCAGTATTAATGACAACTAACTGTATAGTTCCACCAAGAAATAGCTATAAAGATAGAATCTATACAACAGGAGCAGCTGGCTTTGTTGGATGTAAGCATATAGAAGGTGTAGATGGAGCAGCTAAAGATTTCTCAGAAATAATTGAACATGCTAAGAAGTGTCAAGCACCAGTAGAAATAGAAAATGGAGAAATCATAGGAGGATTTGCTCATAACCAAGTAATGCAACTTGCTGATAAAGTAGTAGATGCTGTTAAATCAGGAGCTATAAAGAAATTCTTTGTAATGGCAGGATGTGATGGAAGAGCTAAATCAAGAAACTACTATACAGACTTTGCAAAAGCATTACCAAAAGATACTGTAATATTAACAGCAGGTTGTGCAAAATATAAATATAACAAATTAGATTTAGGTGATATTTGTGGAATTCCAAGAGTATTAGATGCAGGACAATGTAATGATTCATATTCATTAGCATTAATAGCATTAAAGCTTAAAGAAGTATTCGAACTAGAAGAGATTAATGATTTACCATTAGCATTTAACATTGCATGGTATGAACAAAAAGCTGTTATAGTTTTATTATCACTATTATACCTAGGAGTTAAGAATATCCACTTAGGACCAACACTACCAGCATTCTTATCACCAAATGTTGCTAAAGTACTTGTTGAAAACTTTGGTATTGGTGGAATAACTAACGTTGAAGATGACTTAGAGATGTTTTTAGCATAAAATATATATAATAGATAAATTTAAGAGAAGTAGTTATAACTATTTCTCTTAAATTGCAATATATATTTTAGGAAGGGAAACTTTTATGATAGATGTTTTAAAAAATACCTGTTTTTTTAAGGGAATTTCAGAATTGGAAATAGAGGAAATATTAAAGAGTGAATCTTATATAATAAAATCATATAAAAAAGGAGAAGTAATAGCAAATCAAGGAGAAAAATGTAATAGTTTATCTGTAATTATTGAAGGTAAAGCTGTTATTCAAACTATATATGAAAATGGGAAAGTATTAACATTAGCAAATTTTAATGTAAGTGATGTTTTTGCAGAAGCTCTATTATTTTCTAAAGAAAAAGAATATCCTGCAACTGTTATGGCCGGTGAGAATTGTAAGGTATTATCCTTTCCCAAAAAAAGTGTTTTAGGAATAATACAGAAGAATACTAAATTCACAGAAAATATATTGGAGCTTTTATCACAAAAGATAGTTATATTAAATAAAAAGATTAATCTTATAGAACTAGACTCTATAAGAAGAAAAATATGCAAAATATTACTTGATAATTATAAAAAGAATAATACATTTTCTTTTAAAATATCATCTAAAAAAGATATGGCTGAAGAACTAGGAATCCCTAGACCATCTCTTTCAAGGGAACTTATAAATATGAGAGATATGGGGCTTATAGAATTTACTTTAAAAGAAATAATAATTAAAGATCTTGAAGGATTAGAAGATGAATTTTTTATAGAATAGTAAAATAATTAGGCAGACTCTATTTATAGAAGTCTGCCTAATTGCTTGGTATATATAAATTGTAAAGAGATAACTTAAATTAACCTGTGTAATAAATACATTATAATAGAAATTTTTAAGTAATTAAATACGATTTTTGAAAAAATATTATAACAAATTAGTGAAGTAATAAAATTTGTATAATTTTGACGAGTTTAAATCAAAAAGATTCTGAAAATTCCATATACATAAAGAAAACTATATGATATAATTTTAGCATAATGTATTTAATGTGCTAAGGAGAACTAGAGTTAAGCACAAAAATAAGAATTGCATTCTTATTTTTGTGCTTTTTTGTTATTAAAATATATTTTAATGGGGGTATATATATGTATGATGTTGCCATAATTGGAGCAGGAATAATAGGAGCTTCTATATTTAGAGAGTTGACTAGGCATAATTTAAAAGTAGTAGCCATTGAAAGAGAAAATGATGTAGCAATGGGGACTACTAAAGCTAATTCAGCTATAATCCACTCAGGATATGATCCTGAAAATGGAACATTGATGGCTAAGTATAATGTGAAAGGAAATGAAATGTTTGAAAAAATATGCGATGAGTTATCAGTTCCTTTTATAAGAAATGGTTCATTAGTATTGGCTTTTAATGATGATGAAATGAATTTAGTACAAGAGCTATATAACAATGGCTGTAAAAATAAAGTTAGAGGATTGAAAATATTAAATACTCAGGAAGTTTTAGAAAAAGAGCCTAATTTAAATTCAAGTGTGTTAGGAGCATTATATGCTCCAACGGGAGGAATAGTTGGACCATTTGAATATACTATAGCTTTAATAGAGAATGGTATTGCAAATGGAGGAGAAATTAAATTAAGAAGTGAAGTTGTAGGAATAAGTAAAGATGATTTAGAAAATGATGTATTTAAAATTAAAATAAATGATGGAGAAGTTATAGAAACAAAATATATAATAAATGCAGCCGGGGTTTATGCAGATAAAATTCACAATATGATTTGTGAAGAAGAATTTAAAATAACTCCAATTAGAGGAGAATATTATGTAATTGATAAAAATCAAGGAAAGCTATTTAATAACACAGTATTTCAATGTCCATCAAAGCTTGGTAAAGGTGTTCTTGTTACACCAACTGTGCATGGTAATTTAATAGTTGGACCAAATGCAGAAACAATTATTGATAAGGAATCCGTAAAAACAACAGATGAAGGCTTAGAATATGTAAAGGAAACGTGTTTAAAAACAACTGATAAAATTAATTTTAGAAATGTAATAAGGAATTTTGCAGGTCTTAGAGCTCATCCTGATAGTGGGGATTTTATAATTGAAGAAAATAAAAAAGTTAAGGGTTTTATAGATGTAGCAGGTATGAAATCTCCAGGACTATCATCGGCACCAGCTATAGCAATAGATATAGTAGAAATGTTAAAAGTAAGTGGACTTGAAATAAGCAAAAAACAAGAATTTAATCCATATAGAAAACAAATTAGATTTATGGAATTATCAGAAGAAGAAAAGATTGAGTTGATTAAAAAAGATAGCAATTATGGAAAAATTATATGTAGGTGTGAACAAATAACTGAAGGTGAAATTATTGATGCTATTAAAAGATGTTTTGGAAGTGTTTCCTTAGATGGTATAAAGCGAAGATGCAGACCTGGAATGGGAAGATGTCAAGGTGGTTTTTGTGGTCCACGTGTTCAGGAGATAATATCTAGAGAACTTAATCTACCTTTAGAGGATATTGTTTTAGAAAAAGATGGTTCATATATTTTGACTGGGAAATCAAAATAGGGGGGAGAAGTATGAGATATAATTTAATTGTAATAGGTGGAGGGCCAGCAGGACTGGCAGCTGCATATGAGGCTTACTTAAATGGTGTAAGAAATATTTTAATAATTGAGAGAGATAGAGAGCTTGGAGGAATATTAAATCAATGTATCCATAATGGATTTGGGCTTCATACTTTTAAGGAGGAACTTACAGGACCAGAGTATGCGGATAAGTTTATAAACATGGTAGAGGACGTAGATATTGATATAAAACTAGATACTATGGTATTAGAAATAGAGGAAAGTAAAAGAGTTCATTCAATAAATTCTAAAGATGGATATATGATATTAGAAGCAGAAGCAATTATATTGGCTATGGGTTGTAGAGAGAGAACAAGAGGAGCTGTGAGTATACCCGGTGATAGACCATCAGGGATATTTACTGCAGGGGCAGCTCAAAGATATGTAAATATTGAAGGATATATGCCTGGTAAAGAGGTAGTTATTTTAGGATCTGGAGATATAGGATTAATAATGGCTAGAAGAATGTCTTTAGAAGGGGCTAAAGTAAAAGCAGTTGTTGAGCTTATGCCATATTCAAATGGACTTAATAGAAATATAGTTCAATGTTTAGAAGATTACAATATACCATTATATTTATCTCATACAGTTGTCGATATAGTAGGAGATAAAAGATTAGAAAAAGTAATAATATCAAAGGTAGATGATAATAGAAAACCCATTAAAGGAACTGAAATAGAGTTTGATTGTGATACATTATTATTATCAGTTGGTTTAATACCAGAAAATGATTTATCTATAAAGACAGGTATTGAATTAGATAAAAGAACTAATGGTTTGATAGTAACAGAAAATATGGAAACAAGCGTAGATGGGATTTTTGCTTGTGGTAATGTAGTTCATGTACATGATTTAGTCGATTTTGTTACTGAAGAATCTAAACATGCTGGAAAGGCTGTTTCAAAATATTTAAATAATAATTTAAAAAAGAAAAAATATTTAAATATAAAAAATGGTAACTCTATAAATTATACAGTACCACAAAAAATTTCTATAGAAGATATGGATGATAAATTAACTATTTTTATGAGAGTAAATAATGTTTATAAAAATAAAGTTTTAGTCGTTAAGTCAGGAGATATGATAATATCAAAATTTAAAAGAAAACACTTAGCACCATCAGAAATGGAGAAAGTTATTTTAACAAAGAAGCAATTAGAAAATATCGAAGAGGATTTAATAATTTCTTTAGAGGAGGGTGAATAAAGTGGAAAAGGAGCTTATTTGTATTTGTTGCCCTATAGGATGTCATTTAAAGGTGGATGTAGAAAATAAGAAAGTCACTGGAAATGGTTGTAAAAGAGGGGAAGCTTATGGAATTGATGAAATAACTAATCCTGTTAGAATTATTACAACTACTGTGAAAATATTAAATGGAGAATTACCTGTTATTTCTGTTAAAACTAAATTAGCAATACCAAAAGCTTTAACATTTAAAGCTATGGAAGCTATTAATGGTTTAACTCTTGAAGCACCTATAAAAATAGGGGATATAATTTTAGAAAATCTACTAGGAACAGGAGTAGATGTAGTAGCGACTAAAACTATAAAAAAAGCATAATTATAATATAAATTAAAAAAAGAGTAAAATATTAAAATTACTCTTTTTTTAAAAGTAAATAAGTAATAAAATGGTAAAATATACAAAAAATGGTTGACAATCTATTTTGGCTATAGTACCATATGTATATGGATGCAAAGAAGTCTATTCTGTAATTTGGTCACTTGGAATAGATGGAGCCAGTAGTGAACCCACTCCAATTTATATATTATAGATTGGAGTTTTTTTATTTTAATTATTAGGAGATAAATATATATGATTAATATTATTTTAGAAAACAAAAATGAGAGCAGCATTATAGAAAAAAATGAATTAGAAGATGAAAATATTGTAAATGATAAAGAAGCAAGTGAAACTTTTAAAAGAAGAAGTAAGAAGAATAAAGAAAAATCCTTTTTAAAGAGGGCATTATCATTGAAAATGATAAAAAATTATATAATATTTATTGTATTAACAACAATATTTGTTTTAACTTTTCAAAGTATAAAAATAAGAATTAACACTGATTATATACCTACTTTATTTGGAAATACCTATTTAAATGTATTAAGTGAAAGTATGGTACCAGAGTTTAAATTAAATGACTTAGTAATTGGAAAAGTAGTTAAGGATACAAAGGAAATAAAAGTAGGAGATATAGTCACTTATAGAGATGGTAGGATGCTAGTAACTCATAGAGTTGTTGAAGTAAAAAATGGAGGCGAAGCCTTTATAACAAAAGGTGATGCAAATGAAGCACTAGATGCTAATATAGTTCCCAAAGAAAACTTAGTTTCTAAATATAAATTTAATATCCCTTATCTAGGATATATAATAGCTAAATTTCAAGATTTAAAATTTTTGGCTATTATGGGAATAGTATTTATGTACTTTATAATAAAGGAATTAATAATAGAGATTAAAAAGGTAAAGAAAAATAAAAATTTTCAATTAAATAATTAATAAGTCAATCTTAATGGGACTTTGAAGCATAATCTGTATATGGTCACTTGGATTATGTGGAGTTAATAGTGAATCCACACCATTAATATTATATAAAAAATATATTTTAATGGAGGATTGTTTTATGAATAAGAAAATTGCAGCTTTACTATTAGCTGCCGCTTTAACAACTGGTATGGGGGGATTTGGTACTTATGCATATTTCACAGATAGTGATACATTAACTGATAATGTAAACATCACTATGGGTACATTAGATGTAGATGCATATTGGGCTACAGATGCTGGAAAAGATACATGGAAAGCAACATCAAAAGCTACAGAAGTAAAATCAACTACTGCAGAAACACTAACATTTGAAAATGTTAAGCCTGGAGATACATTTGAGAGAGATGTAGTTATAGCTAACCAAGGTTCTTTAAAAGCTGATACTACAGTGGAATTAAAGAAGAATTTACCACAAGGTTTAAAGGTTGAATTAGTAGATGTTACTTCACAAACTGGAAAGGTCTCAATAGATCCAAATTATGCAAATAGATGGTACGAAAATGGTGTTGGAGCTCATGGTGGATTTATAAGAGCAACAGTTAAAGTTACAGTAGAAGAATCAATGAGTAATGAGTGGATGGGGAAAGCCTTTGAGCTAGGTGCACAAGAATTCATAGTTGTTGGTGCTCATCAAACAATTTATTAATATAAATAAGATAAGGATGCAGGTTTTGCATCTTTATTTTACTATATAGGAAATTATATTTTTAAAATCTGTGGATAAATTATTTATAGCATATAAGTTATTAAAGTTAGCCCTTGTGATTACGCAACTATTATATCAACAAAAATATCTAACAGAGACTATTATCTAAAATATATTTCTCAATATTTGAATAAAATCTATCTTTATTAAATAATTTGGTAAAATGGGTAAAAAATATAAATATTTAAGAGGGGTGAATATGTTATTTAAGAAGTTATTAAATAGTGTGTGCTTAGCTTTAGTTATTGTTAGTTTAAGTAAGAATATTTATGAAACAAAAGCTTATTCTTTACAAGATGGTGTAGTATTAGAAGTTGTTGGAGAAGGTTATGAAAGCATATTTAATGAAGAAAAAGATGGGCTATGGGCTCCAGGGGATACAAAGACAAATTCATTTATAGTATATAATAATTCTTCAAATGATATAAAGCTAGAGATGATTACTTTTGAAAATAACATAAATTATGAAGGAAATGATGATAAGAATATATTAGTAAAAAATTCATCAATAAAAATTACTGATGAAAATGGCAAGGTTTTATATACAGGAAGTTTAGAAAATCTATTTAATAAATATGAGATGATAAATGATGATGTAATAATACTATCAGGAGAAAATAAAAAATTAAATATGACAATTAATATAAATGAAAATTTAGGTAACGAAGCACAAGATGTATATAAAAACTTAAAGTTTTTAATAAATTATAGTAACTTAAATAGATATACAAATAAAAATGATAGAACTAATAAAAATTTACCTGAAACAGGAAGTGAAATTAATTCAAGTCTGTTACTAGGTATAGGGAGTTTATTATTAGTTGAAGGTATATTTATTTTAAAGAGAAAAAAAACACAGGTATAAGTTGTTAAAATATATTGAATTATTTAAGATTAAGATACTAAATATAATTTTAGTATCTTATTTTTTACAACAAATACGAATAATGATTATGTATAATTGACAAATTTACGTACTAGGGATAAAATTATAATAACTTTTTAGGTTATATAAAAAATTATAATGAATTTTGATAGGAGTTGAAGTTAATGAAAGCCATTTTAACAGTAATAGGAAGAGACAAAGTTGGAATAGTAGCAGGAGTTAGCAATGAGTTGCTAAGATTAAATATAAATATCTTAGATGTAAATCAAACTATAATGGATAAGTATTTTACTATGATAATGATGTTGGATTTAAAGGAAGCTAATTCAGATTTTGATAAAATTAAAAGTTCACTTCTAGATAAAGGAGAAGAACTTGGGGTAGATGTTAAAATTCAAAGAGAAGAAATATTTAACTCAATGCACACTTTATAATTGGGGGAGAAGTAATGAAGAGTAATAATATATTAGAAACTATAAAGATGATAGAGGAAGAAAAGCTTGATATTAGAACAATAACAATGGGAATTTCTTTATTAGATTGTATAGATTCAGATGGAGATAAGGCGAGAGAAAAAATTTATAATAAAATAGTTACATCTGCTAAGGATTTAGTTAGAGTTGGAAAGGAAATCGAAAATGAATTTGGTATTCCAATAGTAAATAAAAGAGTTTCTGTAACTCCGATATCAATAATTGCAGGAGCAAGTGATGAAGAAGATTATGTAAAGTTTGCACAAACTCTAGATAAAGCTGCTGAAACCTTAGGAATAGACTTTATAGGAGGATTTTCAGCACTAGTACAAAAAGGTTATACAAAAGGTGATAAAATCTTAATAAAATCAATACCAGAAGCTTTAGCTAAAACTAGTAAGGTTTGTTCTTCTGTAAATGTTGGATCAACAAGATGTGGAATAAATATGGATGCAGTTAGAGAAATGGGAGAAATTATAAAAGAAACTGCAGAATACACCAAAGATACAAAAGGTTTTGGATGTGCTAAATTAGTAGTATTTTGTAATGCTGTTGAAGATAATCCTTTTATGGCTGGAGCATTTCATGGAGTTGGAGAAGCTGATAAGGTTATAAGCGTCGGTGTAAGTGGCCCTGGAGTTGTACAAAGAGCATTAGAAAAGGTTAAAGGAGAATCCTTTGATGTAGTTTCAGAAACTATAAAGAAAACTGCATTTAAAATTACAAGAATGGGACAATTAGTTGCACAAGAGGCCTCTCAAAGATTAGGAGTGCCATTTGGTATAGTAGATTTATCTTTAGCACCAACACCTGCTGTTGGAGATTCTGTTGCACATATATTAGAAGAAATGGGACTTGAAGTAGTTGGAACTCATGGGACCACAGCAGCTCTTGCATTATTAAATGATGCAGTTAAAAAAGGTGGAGTTATGGCATGTAGTCATGTAGGTGGACTAAGTGGAGCATTTATACCAGTTTCAGAGGATGCAGGAATGATAGATGCAGTTTTAAATGGATCATTAAACTTAGAAAAATTAGAAGCTATGACTGCTATATGTTCAGTTGGATTAGATATGATTGCAGTACCTGGAGATACGCCAGCAGAAACAATAGCGGCTATGATTGCAGATGAATCAGCAATAGGAATGATTAATAATAAAACTACAGCAGTAAGAGTTATACCAGCACCAGGTTGCAAGGTAGGAGATTTAGTTGAATTTGGAGGACTACTAGGAACTGCTCCTGTAATGCCTGTAAATAAATATTCATCCTCTCTATTTATACAAAGAGGTGGAAGAATACCTGCACCAATTCACTCATTTAAAAATTAATAGATATTTATGGATAATTATAATTTTAAAATATAATTATCCATTTTTTATTATTAAAAGTTAAAATATAACTTTACTAAAAATATATTGTATAGAATTTAATAAATATGTAGATTAATAATCTATAATAGATTTATAAAAATGATTATAGCGGTTATTTGAATATGTATTATTATAAAAAACTAAATATTATAGTCTTAACTCTTTTATTTAAGTTAGATTAATATTAATTTTACTTATATCAATAAATATAGTACTATTTAATTGAATTTATAATACTAATTAAAAATTGTATAGAGGAGTATTATAAATAAAATGTTTTAAGGTATATACGGGGGAATATTATATGAGAAATTTAAAGGCTTTATCAAAGCAAGGGTCTAATATTAAACCCAATGAAGATAAATTAACTATAGTTGATGGTGCAGCATGGATATTAGATGGAGCAACAGGATTGACAGGTAAAAGGATTACTGAAAAGGAAACTGATGCATTATGGTATGTTGAAGCTTTAGATGATTATTTAAGAAATAATATAAATAGTTCTATGGATATTAAAGAGATAATAAAAAATGGAGTCAAAGAAGTAAAAGCAAGGTATTCAATGTATAATGGATTTAGTGATTTAGATGAGGTAGATTATCCTTGCGCAGCATTAGCTTTAGTAAGATTTAATGATAGAGAATTAGAGTATTATGTAATTGGTGATTGTACTTTAATTTATATTGAAGATAATGGTCAGATAAAAGAGGTTGTCGATAAAAGATTAATAGAATTAGAAGAAAATATATTAATAAAAATGTGTGAAGTTAGTAAAATAAATAATATATCAGTTTTAGAGTCAAGACAATACTGTAATGATGAGGTAATTAAAGTAAGAAAATTAAAAAATAAATTAAATGGATATTATATATTAGAGTTAAATGAAGATATCGTAGATAATGGCATATTTAGTAAAGTACCTATAAATAGAGAACTTAATATTTGTATTACTTCAGATGGATTTTCGCAGTATTATGATACACTTAACTTAACAAAGGATTATAAAGAATTTATAAGATTGGTAAAAGAAAATAATATAGAAGATTTATTTAAAGGTTTAAGTGAAGAGCAAGAAAAGTATAGTGAGTGTACGCGTTATCCAAGGTTAAAGAAAAAAGATGATTCAAGTATCATTTATTTTGAACTATAAAATTTACAATTTGGATAAATGTGGTGTATAATTAATAGGGAATAATTAGCAAAAGAGAAGGCGATAAATAATGCTTTCTCTTTTATTTTAGGGGGAAATTATGAGGTGCGTTGTAATACACGGTAGTCCAAGAAGAGGTAATACTTGGACTGTATTAAACTTAGCGAGAGATGAAATGAAAAAGTATAGTGAAATTGAGTTTGTAGATATTGAATTAAGGAAAGAAAATATACCATATTGTAATGGTTGTTTTGCATGTATTTATAAAGGTGAAGATAAGTGTCCACACAATGAAAAAATAAATAACATAGTACAGGAAATTGAAAATTCAGATGCTGTTATAATGACTTCACCTGTTTATTCAATGCAAGTTAGCGGACTTTTAAAAACATTCATAGATCATATGTCTTATAACTTTCATAGGCCAAAATTCTTTACAAAAAAGGCTTTAGTGATTACTACTACTGCAGGGGCAGGACATAAAGTTTCAGCAAAATACATTAAGGATGTTTTATATTATTGGGGATTTAATTTTGTAGAAATGATACCAATAGCATATAGGGGAACAGAACTAAGTAATAAAAATATAGAAAAAATAAAATATATATCTAGAAATTTTAGTAAAGACTTAGTATCTAAAAAAATACACAAGCCAAAAGTAAAATCTATCTTTATGTATAATTTATGGAGAAGATATAGTGAAGTACCTTTTAAAGAAGGAGATGCAGATTATAGATATTGGGAGAATTCAGAGCTTTCAAAATTTGTTTATCATCCAGATATTGAAATTGGAATTTTTAGAAGAGTAATAGGTAACTTTACTTATAATATTATTGGAAGTAGCAATAAAAAGTAGTATAATTTGGGGGCTTAGTAATGGATATAATAAACGAAATATATTTAGAATGTAGTAAACTATGGTGGCAAGCTGATAGAAATTTCAAGTTAGATATGAAGAAATATACAAAGATAGATAAGAAAAATAAAGAAAATAAATTAGATAAATATATAGATTTAATAATTCAAAAAATAAAAGAATTTCCACAGGAAGATAATAAAAAGGAAAAGTGGAAAAATGATTTTGATAAAATAATAGATGATTTCATTGAAAGTGAAGAAGATGCTTTTAAACTTGGAATAATAAATAAAAATCTAAAGAATGATTTCTTTAATAGTACTAAAAGCTTTATAAAAGAAGCAAAAAAGTTTAACAAGAGCTTAAGTTATAGTGATATAGGACAGGCTATGAGGAATGTTTGGATAATAAATATTCTTCAGGCATCATTTGGGCAAAAGGTAGAATTTTCTAAAGCTATCTTTGGATATAGTATGCTGTATCCATATACAGATAATTATTTAGATAATATAGAAATAGATATAAATAAAAAAGAAAAATTTAATTATAATTTAAAAAAACGCTTGAAAGGAGAGCTTATAGAAGATAAAAATTCTTATGAAGAATCGTTTATACATTAGTTAGTTGTATAGAGGAAATATTTAAAAGAGATGTTTATACTGAGTTATATGAATCTTTACTTTTAATTCATGAAGGGCAAATAAAAAGCCTAATGCAACAAGAAGGGAATAGTATTCCTTATGAAGATGACATTTTAGGTATATCTATTGAAAAAGGTGGCTCATCAGTATTAGTAGATGGATTTTTAACAAAGGGAAAACTTGATAAAGAGGAAGTATCATTTTGTATTTTTTATGGATTTTTACTTCAGATTGCAGATGATTTACAGGATTTAAAATTAGATATAAAAAGTAAGCATATAACTATAATGTCACAGTTAGCACCTAAATATAAATTAGATAAAATATCAAATAAATTAATAAATTTCACAGTAAAACTATTAAGAGATGCTAATTGCTTCAAGGGAGAGAATATAGTTGAATTAAAGGAGCTTATAAAAACAAATTGTATAATGCTTATATTATTTTCAGTAGTATTAAGTAAAGATTTTTTTACAAATGAATATATAAATATTATAGAAGAATATCTTCCGTTTTCAATTAAATATATAGAGAGTATAAAATTTAAACTTAGAAAGAAATTTAGAAAAATAGAATTTGAAGAAGCAGTTAATTATATATTAGATATTAATTAAAAAGCAGCTAAAGTAATTTACTTTAGCTGTTTTTGATTTTGTCATCAACTGATGGCAAAGCAATATAATTTTTAACTGTCTCAAGAACTGAATCTTCTCCAACATAAACAATTATATCTTGTGAATGTATTTTAAAGTAAGGCCCTGGAGATAAGAATAAATCACCATCTCTTTTTACAGCAATTATTGTTGCCTTTGTATTATGCCAAAAGTTAAGTTCACCTATACTTTTATCTACTGCAAAACTATCTTTTTCTACTATACTTTCAAATGGAATAATAGAACCTACATTTCTTAATTGAGTAGCAAATTCTATTATTGAATTAATATTTTTTTCAAGCTTCGCATCAATTTCTTTTCTTTGTTTTATTAAGTCAAAGGTTTCACTATTTAAGTAAGTAAAATCAGATTTTGTTTTGAATTTATTTAAAAATTCTTTAGCTGAATATTTATCATTTATAATAATGCCACTTTTTTCATTTATAGTAACAACATTCATATCTTTTAATAATGCTAAGGATCTTCTGATAGTTTCAGGAGACACATTATATATACTAACTAAAGTTGTTCTTCCTGTGATTTTACTGCCCTCTAAAAATTCATTATTAATTATTCTATAAGCTATATCCATGGCTATTTTTATATAGTTAGGTGTTTTTGTTTGCTTAGACAATACTAACATCTCCTTCCAGTAAAGATTCTAACATACAATATAAGAAAGTAAAATACTTATAGAGAGTTATAATTTATAAATATGTATATAAGTTCTATTAAAGTTTCTAAATTTAATATAGTATTTCAATTTTTGTAAGTTATATAGTTATAAGATGAGTTTAAAGAACCTATATATGCAAAATTAAAAACTATATTATTCTAATTCACTATTAAACTTGTATTTTGAATTTTAATTATTGATTTTAATTTAAATATAGATAATGTAGAATATTAATTAGAACATATATATAACCTATTTCTATAAGTAGAATAAATACTAAATTTATAGTAAATAATTGGAATATAATATATTTTAAAGTGTTGATCGGACTAAATATTTTAAAATATATTAATTTATAGGTTTTATATAATTGAATTTAAAATTTAATTAGCCTATAATTAAGGCATTAGTTGAATTTAGAGGTACTGCTATGAATAAAAATTTAGAGTTAGAAAAAAATATATTAAAGGGAAAAAGGGAAAAGATAACAAATGAGCTTTTAGAGAAAAGAAAAAATCATGAAATTATAGAAAAGAAATTAAGAACTTTAACAAAAGAGTCAAAAGGAAATTATAATGAAGAAAAAGAAACTACAGAAAAAATATACTCTGTATTAAAAAAAGATATAAAGAATTATGAGGAAGCTTTAAAGGTTCCTTATTTTGGCAGAGTTGATTTTAGAGAATTAAGAGGGGAAGACGAAAGTATATATATAGGCAAACAAGCTGTAAGTTCAACTTTAGATGGCGAGGAAATAGTTGTTGATTGGAGAACACCAGTAGCAGATTTATACTATAGTGGAACTGGAGGTTACGCATATTATAAATCTCCAGTTGGAATTATAGAAGGTAAATTGTCTTTAAAAAGAAAATTCCTATTTAAAGAAGATTCATTAACAGATATATTTGACGAAGGAATAAATGAAATAATAATAAAAAGTAGTGATGAAGGTAGTGACTTAGTAGATGAATTTTTAAAAATAAATCTTGAAGAAAGTAGAGGGAAAAAACTTAAGGAAGTTGTTGCTACAATACAGAAAGAACAAAATGATATTATAAGATGGCCTAAAAATCTGCCAATCATAGTCCAAGGTTCAGCTGGTTCAGGGAAAACTACCATAGCTTTACATAGATTAGCATATTTAATATATAGGTATTCTGAAACTATAAAAGGAAAGGATATATTAGTTTTAGCACCTAATAAACTATTTTTAGATTATATTTCTGATATATTACCTAACTTAGGTGTAGATGAGGTAAAACAAACAACTTTTCAGGAATTAGTATTAAAATACTTAAAGCTTAAAACAAAGGTTAAAGGAAAAGACGAGAAGTTAAAAGAACTTATAGAATCTACTGATAGTGAAAGATGTAAGTTTATAGCAAACTCATCTAAAATAAAGGGAACATTAACTTTTAAAACAATTATAGATAGATATATTGCTTTATTAGAAGGAGATTCTGTTGACATAACAGATATAGTTATATGCGATTATATATTATTTAATAAAAGGGAAATAATGAGGCTTTATCTTAAGGATTTAAAAAGTTATCCAATAAATAAAAGAAAAGATGAAATTAAAAGGTATCTAAGTTTAAAGCTTAAAGAGAAGATAGAAATACTTTGTCTTCAAATTGATTTAGAGTGGGATGCTAAAATTAAAAATATAAAGCTTAAGTTAGAGGATGGGGAAGAGAGAAGAAAGAAATTAATAGAAGTATATGCTAAAAGAGATGAAATAAAAAATAACATAAGAAATAATTCAAAAAAAGAAATTAATGAGTACTTTAAAAAATGGAGAGGAATAACTTCTAGAGATATATATATAGATTTATTTAGAAATAAAGAGTTTTTTGAACTTGCAACTTTAAATAAAATACCTAAAGAACTATCTGAATTTATGAAAGATGAAGTTATAGGTAATTATGAAAAAGGTATTATGGATGAAGATGATTTAGTACCACTTTTATATATCAATATGCTATTAGAGGGAGTCGAAGAAAAAGATAAATATACTCATATAGTAGTTGATGAAGCTCAAGATTATAGCCCATTTCAAATTTACTTAGTAAATCATTTTACTAAGGGAAATTCTCTTACGTTAGTTGGTGATATAGCTCAAGGAATATACTATTATAAGGGAATAAAAAATTGGAGTGATATAGTAGATAAAGTCTTTAATGGTAAGGCAACTTATATGCAGTTAACACAGAGCTATAGATCAACCGTTGAAATAATAGATTTTGCAAAGGGTGCTTTAAGTTCACAAAAATTAGACTTAAAGAGTGCAAAGCCTGTATTAAGACATGGAGAAGCACCAAAAATTATTAAATGTATTAATGAAAAAGAAGCAGTACAAAATATAAATAATATAATTACAGAGATTATAAATAGTGATAAAAGTAGTATAGCTATTATTACAAAGGGATTAGAGGAAGGAAAAATATTAGAAAAGCTTATAAAAAAACATTCAACATATAAAGCAACTCTTATAAAGGGGAATGAAAAAGAGAATAAAGATAATATTTTAATAATTCCATCCTATTTAACAAAAGGCTTAGAATTTGATGCAACAATTATATATAATCCAAGTGATACTAACTATAAGGATATTCTTTTAGATCAAAGACTATTATATGTTGCTTTAACAAGAGCATTGCATTATGAATATATAATAGAAATCGATAATATAACAGAAATGATAAAATAGAAAGTTTTTTGTAGAGTAGTTTAAAGTTTAGGCGAAAGTATATACTAAATCGTCAAATTTGATAATTGTTTGACAAAACTCTTTATGATAAAATATTTCTAGAATACATGCACAGAAAAGATTAAACTCGGAGGTAGGTATATGTTACAAGAAAAATTAAAAAATAATATTTATTGGATAGGTGTAAAAGATCCAGAGTTAAGAGTATTTGATATAATAATGGAAACAAAAAAAGGAACAACCTATAACTCTTATGTAATAAATGATGAGAAAGTAGCCATAGTTGATACAGTAAAGACTGGTTTCTATGATGAATTTAAAAAGAATTTAAAAGATATAATTGGAGATAAAAAAGTAGACTATGTAATAGTTCAACATACTGAGCTAGACCATAGTGGTTCATTAATAAAACTAATAGAAGATTATCCAGAAATTAAGGTAGTAGGATCTAAAGCAGCATTAAATTACTTAAAGAATATATTAAACAGAGATTTTAATACTTTAGAAGCAAAAGAAGAAATATCTCTTGGAGAAACAACACTTAAATTTATAAATGCTCCGAACTTACATTGGCCAGATACTATATTCACATATGTAAAGGAAAGGAATTTATTATTTACATGTGATTTTACAGGTTCTCATTATTGCCCAGAAGGTGGAATAACTGAAAGCTTAAATGAAGAATATTTTGTAGAAATGGAATATTACTTTAATTGTATTATGGGACCATTTAAGAGATTTGTTTTAATGGGACTAGAGAAAATAAAAGATTTAAATATTGAAGTTATAGCACCAAGCCATGGACCAGTTCATGTTGCAAATATAGATAAAATATTAAACTTATACAGAGCATGGGCAACAGAAGCACCTGTAGATAATAAAAAAGTAGAAATTTTCTATATTTCTGCTTATGGAAATACAGAGGTTATAGCTAACTTTATGAAAGAGAAGCTAGAAGAAAAGGGATTTAAAGCTGATGTTACAGAGATAACAAGTATTCCTCTAGAAGAAAGTATATCAAAAATAGAAAAAGCAAAAGGATTTATGGTTGGTTCTCCAACTATTAATCAAGATGCAGTAAAGCCTTCTTGGGACTTACTATCATTAGTTAATCCAATTATAAATAGAGGAAAAGCAGCTGTAGCTTTTGGATCTTATGGTTGGAGTGGTGAAGGAGTTAAGATGCTAACTGCAAGATTAAAGGATTTAAAGCTTAAAGTTGTAGATCCAGGATTATCATTCTGCTTTGTACCATCAGAACAAGATTTTAAAAATGCAGAGGAAATGGTAGATAAATTTATAGAATTAATGTAATAATCTTAAGGACGTATGATTTTGAAATCATACGTCCTTTATTTTTAGAATAAGATTAAAGTGCTAGTATAAATAAATTCTCATATACATCTAATAGGTTAAATGTATAGAAACTAAATTAAATTTAAAAAACTATTCCCTAAACAAACACATTAAGAATATCTATATAATAAATACTAAAAAAGGGGGGAAACTGCTTCTTAATAATTGCATTATGCAATTTGTAAGATAGGAAATATATGAGAAAAGAATTGACTTCACAAGATGTAAAATTTAATTTTAATTTTAAAGAAGGGAATTTCAAGGGGAGTGTAACAAAAATTCCTGAAATAGATAGTGAGTATGAAAAAATCGGAAGAGCTCTTAGTATAGATAAAGAAGGATACAATCTTTATTTAATAGATTCATTTTCTAAAGAAAAACTAAAGAAGCTAAAAGATTATATAGAGGAGCAGTATAAATATCTGAAACCTCCAAAGGATATTTGTTATGTTACAGTAGAGGATGATAAGAAGCCAGAAGTTTTATTTGTTAATAATGGAAGAGGTAAAAAATTAAAAGATACTGTTGAAGAAATAAGAAAGTATTATATAGAAATAGTAGAAGAATTCTATAATTCTTCTACAGACAATGAAAAAGACGAGATTATAGAAGAAATACAAGGGAAAAGAAATGATTATATAAGTGAACTAATTGAGATGGCAAAAAAAGAAGATTTTGAAGTTAAAGTTACAAGTAAAGGATTTGCTTTTATTCCTTTAATAAATGAAAAAGTGATTAGTGAGAGAGAATATGATAACTTAGAAAAAAATAAAAAAGAAGCTATAGTTGCAAAAGCATCAATTTTAAAGAAAAGAGCAGAGATAGTCCTAGGAAAGCTTAAGGATATAGAAAATAAATCCATTAAAAAACTTAAAGAAATATATAGTAATTTTTTAGCAAGTGAAATGGAAGTCTATAAGGATGAAGCTTTAATGGGATTTATAGATGATGATAATGCATATGAGTATTTAGAAAAATTATTTATATCTATTGAAAAAGATATTATAAATTGTTATACAATGGATATAGATGAAGATGAAGAACAACTTTATGAAGTTATAAACAAATATAATATACATTTGTTAGTAGATAACAGTTTAAGATATACTCCACCAGTTATATATGAAGAAGACCCAAATGTAAATAATTTAATGGGACTTATAGAATACGAAAATCGTAATGGAGTTTATACTACAGATATATCTTTAATAAATGCAGGTACCTTATTAAAAGCAAATGAAGGTTGTTTAATATTAAGAGTAAATTCTCTTGCTAACAATGCGTACGCATACTATCATTTAAAAAAGGCATTAATGTCTAATAAAATAACATATGATATATCAAAATCATATGTTGAATTAATATCAATTAATGGATTAAAGCCACAACCTATATCTATAGATGTTAAAGTTATATTAATTGGAGACCAAGAAACTTATGACACATTGTATAGTTTAGATGAAGACTTTGGAAAATTATTTCCTTTAAGAGCAGAATTTAATCCTATAGTTGAAGTAAACGAAAATGCTAGTTCTTATATAAATAAGTCAATATTAAGAAAAATAAAAGAAAATAATCTTATGCCTATTACAGAAGATGGAGTAAATGAAGTAATAAAATATTTATCCAGAATGGCAAGTAGCAAGACAAAAGTAAATATAGATACTATGGAAATAGAAAAATTAATAATTTTATCAAACGATAATGCTAAAATTAGAAAATCATCAATGATAGAATCGAGAGATATAATAGAAATTGCTTATGCTACAGAAAGAATAGAAGATGAATATGATACGCTTTATAAAGACAATAAGATCTTAATATCCGTTGTTGGTAATCGAGTTGGAGTTATAAATGCTTTGGCTGTTCTAGACACTGGTTACCATTCTTTTGGAAAGCCAATGAGAATAACTTGTATTGCCCAAAAGGGAAGTGGAAGAATTATAGATATCCATAAAGAGAGTAGGTTAAGTGGAAAAATACATGAAAAATCAATAAATATACTAAAGGGACTTTTAAATAATATATTAAATCCATATGAAGAGCTTCCTATAGACTTTTATTTAAGCTTTGAACAAACTTATGGTTTAATAGATGGTGATAGTGCATCAGTTGCAGAAGTTATATGTATTCTGTCCGCTTTAAGTAAAAGACCAATTAAACAAAATATTGCAGTAACAGGATCTATAAATCAATTAGGAGAAGTCCAAGCAATAGGTGGAGTAAATGAAAAGATAGAAGGATTTTTCAGGGTTTGTAATTTTTTAGATAGGGTTAACAATAAAGGTGTGTTAATACCTTCATCAAATAAGAACGAACTAATATTAATTCCAGAAATTGAAGAAGCCATAGAAAAAGGGGATTTTCATATTTATATAATGGATGATTTAAATGATGCAATAGAAACTTTAATCTTGAATAAAGATGAAACCTTAGAAGAGTTTTATTTAAGTATAAAATTAGAAATTGAAAAATATAAAAAAAATAAAGACAAAAAAGAAGAATAGGATTAATGAAAGAAGAATTAACAATGATTAATATATGTTAATTCTTTTTTATATATAGAAAGAATTATAAATTTGTAAAAAATGTATTATTTCATTTGACTATGAATAAACTAATATGTTAAAATTATGGAAAAAGAAGGAAAAACAAAACAGAATACATTTGAGGAGGTGAAATACTCTAAAGTAAATAACTTTAGGGTGATTTATATGTATCTAAAATTCGACAAAAAAGAAGACAAACTAATTGTTAGCTTAATGGGAGAATTGGACCACCATAGTGCCGAAGAGGTAAGAGTTAAGATAGATGATAGAATAGATAGAGATAACATAAAAAAAGTTATATTAAATTTTAATGGCGTAACATTTATGGATAGCTCAGGTATAGGTGTTGTAATAGGAAGATATAAGAAAATGCAAAATAGAAATGGAAAGCTATGTGTAGTAGAAATTAATAGGACTGTAAATAAAGTTTTTGAAATATCAGGTATGTATAAAATTATTGATATATACAGTAATTTAAATGAAGCAGTAATAAGTATTTAATGGAGGGTTTAAAATGGTAGATAATAAAATTAGTATAGAATTAATGAGTAAATCCCAAAATGAAGGATTTGCAAGGGTTGCAGTTGCTGCATTTGTATCCCAATTAGACCCAACCTTAGAAGAATTAACAGATGTAAAAACAGCGGTATCAGAAGCTGTAACAAATTGCATAATACATGGTTACGAAAGTAAAAAAGAGGGAACAATTAAAATAGAAGCTAGTATAAGTAGAGATGAAATAACTATAAGCGTCGAGGATTTTGGTAGAGGAATAAAAGATGTAGAAAGAGCAATGGAGCCATTATACACTTCAAAACCGGAATTAGAAAGATCTGGAATGGGATTTACAGTTATGGAAACATTTATGGATAGCTTAGAAGTTAAAAGTGAAGAAGGTAAAGGAACTAAAGTTGTAATGAAGAAGAAATTCAACATAGTAAGTTAGGTGAAGTATATGGAGAATGGAAGTGTAAGAAAAGGGGTATATAATTATGAAGAAAATTCACAATTGATACCTCTAGCCAAAGCAGGTAATCAAGATGCAATGAATAAAGTCATTGAAATGAATTTACCTCTTGTATCATCCATTAGTAAAAAATTTCTTAATAGGGGGTATGACTACGAAGATATTTTTCAAATAGGATCTATAGGACTAGTTAAAGCTATAAATAACTTTGATGATAAGTTTAATGTTAAATTTTCTACCTATGCAGTTCCTATGATAATAGGTGAAATAAAGAGGTTTATAAGGGATGACGGAATAATTAAAGTTAGCAGAAATGTAAAAACCTTGGCAAGGAAGTTACATTTTGATAAAGAACAATTAACTAAAAAATTAGATAGAGAACCAACAATTGAAGAATTATCTGAATTTTCAGGTGTTGATAAAGAAGAAATATTATTTGCAATAGAATCTTCAGCTAGTATGCAATATTTATATGATACTATTCACCAAGATGATGGAGCGCCTGTTTTACTTATAGACAAACTAAGCGAAAAGGGTGAAGACGATAGTGATATGATAAATAAAATTGCACTAAAAGAAGCTTTAAGAAGTCTTGATAGTAAGTCAAGGCAAATAATAATGCTTAGATACTTTAAAGATAAAACTCAAGTACAGGTAGCAAAAATGCTTGGAATAAGCCAAGTTCAAGTATCTAGAATAGAGAAAAAAGTGTTAGTTTTGATGAAGCAAAAGCTACAAGAATAAAAAAATAAAAATACTAATGACAATAAAGGAATAAAAAAATGAATAAAGTATATTAAAAATCTTTTGAAATAAAAATCAAAAGATTTTTTGTTTTTAATGTTTAGGAAAGTATAAAAGTTTAAAACTTTGAAAATGTTAATATATAAGACTTTTATCAATTTGATTTGGAAAAGTAGATTTATTTTATACTTTCCTTACCTTCAGCTTGGAAGTGGACATATGTAAGTTTGCGTTGACTTGGAGCGGAGTGACGGAATAAGTAAACTTATATATGTCCACTTTTTTCAAAGATATTCCAGTGTTATATTCGTAATAATTGGAATAATAAAATTATACATATTTAGAAAGGAGTAATAAATATGGCTAAAAAGAAGACACCTAATGAACAACAGATAATGGATAAATTTCAAACTATAGCTAATCAGACTAATCCTAAACCTAAGCTAGTTAGAAATTGTGTAAGAGCATTTTTGGTTGGAGGTGCAATTTGCACAATTGGTCAGATTTTACAAACACTTCTAATTAAATATGGATTTCTAGAAGATGATGTAAAAATGATATTACCGATAATAATGGTATTTTTAGGAGCTTTATTAACTGGAGTTGGTATATATGATAAAATAGCCTCATTTGGAGGTGCGGGAACAGTAGTTCCAATAACAGGATTCTCAAATGCTATTGTAGCACCAGCTATAGAATTCAAAAAAGAAGGTTTCGTATTTGGTGTAGCTGCAAAAATGTTTACCATAGCAGGACCGGTATTAGTATATGGTATAGGAAGTTCAGTAATAGTGGGTATTATTTATTACTTTATTAAACTATTAACATAAGAAAGGTGAATTGCTATGAGTGATAAAAATTTAAATATAAAAAAGGTTGGAAAGCAAACTGTAAAGCTTCAAAACCCTCCTAAAATAATAGCAACGTACTCTATTGTTGGACCTAAAGAAGGTGCTGGCCCATTAAGTAGTTATTTTGATGAAATATTAAATGATGATATGTTTGGAAAAGAAAGTTATGAAAAAGCTGAAAGTGAAATGATGTACACAGCAATAATGGGAGCAATAAATCGTGCAAATTTAAAAGAAGAAGATATAGACTATTTGTTTGCTGGAGATTTATTAAACCAATTAACATCTTCATCTTTTGCTGCGAGAAAATTAAATATACCGTTTTTTGGATTGTATGGAGCATGTTCAACAATGTCAGAATCATTAAGTATAGCTTCTATGATGATGGATGGTGAATTTGCAGACTATGTTGTAGCTTCAACATCTTCACATTTTAGTTCTGCAGAAAGACAGTTTAGATTTCCTTTAGAATATGGAGCACAAAGAAGTCCGCTTGCTCAATGGACAGTAACAGGCTCAGGAGCAATGGTGTTAGGTAAAGAAGGAAATTTCCCGGAAGTAACTTATATAACTACAGGGGTTGTTAAAGATTATGGAATAAAGGATGCTAATAATATGGGAGCAGCTATGGCTCCAGCTGCTGTAGATACCATGGCAATGCATTTTAAAGATACAGGAAGAGATCCTAAGTTCTATGATATAATAGCTACAGGTGATCTGGGTAAAATTGGAAAGGAAATTACTTGTAAGTTATTATTAGAGTATGGTTATGATATAAGAGAAAATTATGTAGATTGTGGAGATATGATATTTGATGATGACATTCAAAATACAGATTCAGGTGGAAGTGGTTGTGGATGCTCTGCCGTAGTTTCTTCAGGGTGTTTCTATAAAAAGTTAATGAGAAAAGAAATAAAAAATCTATTGTTAATTTCTACAGGAGCATTAATGAGTACAACTTCATCACTACAAGGTGAAAGTATTCCAGGAATTGCACATGCAGTAGCTATAGAGTTTAAAGAAGAATAGAAGGGAGAAACTAATATGGAATATGTAAGCGCCTTTATTGTAGGCGGAATAATATGTGTAATAGGTCAAATACTTATGGATACAACTAAGTTAACTCCAGCAAGAATATTAGTAATTTTCGTAACAGTAGGAACTATATTAGGCGCATTCGGTATATATGATAAATTAGTTGCTATAGGAGGAGCAGGGGCTACAGTACCTTTACCTGGCTTTGGGAATACTCTTGCTAAGGGAGCGTTAAAAGCTGTAGATGAAAAAGGATTAATTGGTGCTTTTATTGGAGGCATAACAGGAACAGCAGCAGGTATAACGGCAGCAATTTTCTTTGGATATATAATGGCCTTAATATTTAATCCAAAAACAAAGTCTTAATATATAATTATAGAAAATATTGCAAATTAATACTTTAAAAAATTAACCTAACAACTTATACTATAAGATGTTAGGTTTTTTATTATAGAAAATTAAGTAGAAAAGATGATATAATTAAAATAAGTATAAAAATAATAGGAATAAATGGCGGATTTTTGAAATAGGGAGGGGAATAATGAAAAAGTACTACGGAAATACCTGGTTAAAAGTAGTTGAATTATTAGAGAGCAATATTTATAAAGGTCTTTACCAATATGATTGTGATATTAGAAAAAGTGAGAACGGAGATAATAAAATTTATTTACCATATTCTAGAGGAAAAGTAAAATTAATATTAGATATATTTAAACAAAAGTATCTATATGTATTCTTAGCATTTATAATTTTCTTTTTACTAAACAAATTTAATATTATGGCAATATTAACAATACTATTATTATTACTTAATTTAGGTTTAAAATTTCATCATGAATTATCTAAGGAAAAAGAGATAGAGATTTTACAAAATCTAAATACATCACAAGTATTAGTTTTAAGAGAAGGTGTTGAGAGATTAATAGAAGCTGAGGATTTAGTTACTGGAGATATAGTATATTTTAGAAAAAATTCATTAATTGCAGCAGATATTAGAATTATAGAAAGTGAAAATATTAAGGTTGATGAAAGAAGTATAACTGGAGATAAATTCTTAAAAGATAAATATTCTGTTAAGTTAGATGGTGAGGTTACATCTATAGGAGATATAAATAATATGCTTTTTAGAGGCTCTTTAGTAAAAGAAGGTTCTGGAAAAGGTATTGTTGTAGAAACAGGTAATAACACTCAATTAGGTAAATTAATTAGAATAATAGATAATTCAAAAAGTAAAAAAGATATTACTATAAATAAAATAGAAGAAATGATATTTAAAATAGGATTATGCTTAATTCTGATACAGACTATCTTAGCTGCTATATTTCCAGGGAAATTAATAGAGAAAAAACAGCTATTTGCACAGGGGATATTTGCTATAATTTGCATATTTATACCTCTAATAATAACATACTACGGAAAATATATAAAAAATAAAATGTTAGAAGATGAAATTGAGTTAACTAATTTTTCCTCTTTGGATTTAGTTGATAATTTAAAAATAATATTTTTAGATAAAGTAGGAACCATAACAAAAAAGGAATTATACTTAGATAAACTTTATACAAATGAACAAATATATAATGCTAATTCAATAGAGAAAAGTGATATAAATATAAAAAGGCTTTTAGATATATCTATTCTTTGTAATAATGCAAAATATAATAATGAAAATAATTGGTCTAAGGGAGATATGTTTGAAATTTCATATGTAAAATATGGAGTTGAAAACTCAATTTTTAAGGCGAATTTAGAGAATAAGAATAGAAGAAAGTTTGAAATGCCAAGAGATTCTAATAAGAATATGGTAACAACAGTAAACAAAAATAGAAATGGTTATAGAGCAAATAGTAGAGGAAATTTAGAAACTATATTAAGTTCTTGTACTCATATTCTTATTAATGGAATAGAAAAAGAACTTACTTCAGAAGATATAATAAAAATTAAGCTTGCAGATTTAAACTTTTCTAAAGAAGGGCTAATAACAGAAGGCTTTGCTTATAGAAGCTTTAGCTACGAGCCGTCAGAACATGAAAATGTAGAAAGTAACTTAGTTTTTGTTGGAATTATGGCATTAGCAAATCCTTTAGTTGATGAAGTTGCTGATGAAATTCAATATCTTATAGATAATGAAGTTTTACCAATAATATTCACTGATGATAATAAAATTTCAGCAGAAGTACTAGGAAGGAAAATAGGACTTATATCTTCTTCAGAGCAAATATCATCAGGAGTTGAATTAGATTCATTAAGTAACGATGAGATACTTAAGGTTGTATCTAAAACAAGAATTTTCTGTAAGCTTAATCCAGAACAAAAACATAAAATAGTGTCTTTATATAATATGGATGAATATAAGTTTGCGATAGAGGGAGAAACATTAGGCGATATTTCTCTTATAAGCCTAGCTCAAATTGGGATAGTAAAAGGAAAAATATCAATGCTCTTAAAGAAAATAGGAGATATATATACTGAGAAAAGTAGTATTAAAGCATTTCTTAAGTTAAAAGAGGAACATAAAGAAGTAGAAAATGGAATAAATAAAGGTGTGAGTATATATGTTTTAACAATATTAACAGAAATAGCATTTTTTAATGCAAAGTACTTTTTTACAAACGGAGTTGGAGTAGATGAATACTTTATAATACTAATGAATTTCGTACTTCTTTCACCTATAATACTTATAAACATGATATATGGGAATGTTAATTTAAGAGGTAAAAAATTAGTTATAAAAGGTATTTTATTTTCTATTATTCCTGTAGTAGCAAGTTATTTTATAAAGGATAATTATGATGTTATAGGATTTTTATTGATAGGTATTATGCTTATAATTGATACATTAGTTAATAGTAAAATCTTTAAAAGAGGAAGATACAAAGGGATAAAACTATTTTTAATATCTATTTTAATTTATATAGCATCTATATTCTTATTAATCTTCTTACAGGGATTTTCTTATTCCATTTTAGTAATTATTGTAATATTTTGGTTAATGATTATTTTCTTATTAGGAGATATAATTATAAAAAAATGGTAAAACTTATTAAATGAGGTGATGCCATTTGAATTATGAAGAAAAGATAAATATACTACCATATATATTTTTAATCTTTATTCTATCTACTTATATATTTACGCTTTCATATAAAAACAAGTGGCTAGCAATATTAATTGCTAGCTGCTTTTTTATAATACTCATATATAAAGCTGAACTTAATTTTTCAATTATAATGCTGATATTTTTCTTTATACCAATAGTAAATAATATTCATTATAATGATATAGATATAATAGGAAATGAAGAAGTTAGAATAACATCAATAAACTCATACGGAGCAATAGGAGAAGTAAAGGGGAGAAAAGCATATTTATCTGGCAATATAAAGGGTATTAGTTTAGGAGATAAGCTTATATTAAACAGTGATTTTAAAAAAGAATTAAATAGAGAAAAAGGTATAATTGGGGAATATAAAGTTAAGAGTTTTAAAAAATTAGATATAGATTTAAAGGCTAGAATATATAAACTAAGAGAGAAGATATTTGATATATTAAAAGAAAAACTTGGCTATAGAAGAGCTGCTATAGTAACATCAATATCATTTGGCTATACTGAGTTTCTTGATAGAGAAGACAAAGAAAATATGAAAAGTCTAGGAGTGCTTCATGCTATATCTGTATCTGGTCTTCATATGGTACTAGTTTATTCAATATTAAAAAGAATATTTGGAGAAAAAATAGCTCCATTTATTTCAATAATATATGTGATATTTACAGGGGCAGCCTTATCGACAGTAAGAGCATATATAATGATGTTGTGTATGACCTTTGCAACACCACTAAAAAGAAATTATAACCCACTTGCAGCATTATCTATTTCTGGAATCATAATAACTTTATTTAAGCCTTATAGTATCTTTGAAGTAGGATTTCAGTTAAGCTTTTTAGCGACTCTTGGAATAATATTATTTAATAAGACTCTAAATAAAAAGTTATATAAAATACCTAAATTCTTAAGAGAAGGAATAGCTATATGTATATCATCACAAGTTTTTACATTTCCAATATTGGTAGGTTGCTTTAGGGAATTTTCATTAGGATTTTTATTAGGTAATTTAATATTATTACCACTAATTAATATAGTTGTAGTATTAGGAAATATACTAGCTTTAGTAATGAACTTTGAAATATTATTTAATTATATTGCTTTTTTAACTTATTATGTGACTATGTTTATAGATATAGCAACTGAATGGTTACTTAATATAACACCTAATTATATATATCTAAATGAAATTATAAATATAAGTTATATGATTATGTTAATTACAGTATATTTTTATAAAAAAGGATATAAAAAGGTGATATACTTTCCTACAGTTATACTAATGTATTATTACATGCTAATATATAGCCCGTTTCCTAAAATTGAATATTTTAAAGAAGGCGCTATTTCATTAAGTTACAAAGGAGAAAGAGCTGTATTTGGATTAAAAAGTGGTATAGATTTAGAGAAAATTAAATTAATCACTTTATCTAAAAATGCATATAAGGATTTTAATAATATAAATATAAGTAGTGAATTTAAAATATTAAAATATAATAAGGATATAGTGCTAAAAGGAAAATATAAGACCTATTTAATCAAGACATCAACAGGGAAAAATACTACTGATTATGATATAATAGATTTTAAATCAGGAAATTACAATAAAATAATTTTACTGAAAAATAAGGTTTTAGTATTAGATTAAGGGAAGGTAGATTATATTGATAGATTTTGATGCACTAGAAGGGGAAATAAAGAAAAACAAAATAGATAATTCATATATTTTTTGTGGATTAGATGAAGAACTTATAAAAGAAGGAATAAATTTAATTGTAAATAATGCTGTAGATAAATCACTTTTGGATCTTAATTATATAAGATTAGATGGTATAACTACAAGTTTTGATGATATTATAAATGCTTGTGAAACTATGCCCTTTATGGGAGAGAAAAAGGTAGTAGTTGTGTATAGAGCAGCTTTTCTAAAAGATAAATCAGATAGTTCGGGAACAAAAATTTATAATGAACTACTTAAATATTTAAAAGATATACCTCCATATACAGTTCTTATTATGTACTATTTGTTTAATGATAAGAGGGATAATCCAAGAAAAAATAATAGGATTAAGTCTTTAGATAAAGTATCTAAAGTTGTACATTTTGATAGACTTAAAAAAGATAGATACTATAAAAAAGTAGAAGAAGTATTTAAGTCATATGGAAAAGAAATAGGCAAAATAGAAGCAAGATATTTTGCAGAGAAAGTTCAAAATAATTTTGATATTATTAAAAGAGAAGCAGATAAAATTATTTCTTATACTGAAGGCAAAAAAATAACTAAGAATGACATAGATAAATTAATAATTAATTCCAGTGAAGATGATATATTCGATTTAGTAGATTTAATATCTCAAAGAAAAGTCGAAAGAGCCATTGATTTGTTAGATGAGTTATTATTAAAGAATGATCAACATATGCTAATTATAACTAATATAGAAAATAACTTTAAAAGATTATATGAGATTAAGATACTAAGTAAAAATGGATATGATGTTAATAGCTTGGCTAGTAAGTATAAATTGCCTACATTTGTATGTGAAAAGATTATTAGTCAATGTAATAAATTTACTGTGAATCAATTACAAAAATTAATGGAAATTTGTTTAGAAACAGAAAACAAATTAAAGTCATCAGGAGTTGACAAGACCATGGAAATGGAGTTTATGCTTTTTAATATATTTATGGTAAAGTAATTATGTAAAATAATAGCCGGTCCAAAGGACCGGCTTCTTATTTGATTACGCCATAGCGTTTAACTTTGCAGCTAATCTTGATTTCTTTCTAGCTACCATGTTCTTGTGACATACTCCTTTTTGAGCTGCCATATCTAATGCCTTAACAGCCTTAGGGAAAAGAACCTTAGCTTCTTCTGCATTGTTTGCAGTAACAGCTGTTTCAAACTTCTTTATAGCAGTTTTTAAAGCTGATTTAATCATTCTGTTTTGAGAAGTTTTAGCTTCTGTAACTTTAATTCTCTTTTTTGCTGATTTAATATTTGCCATTCCAAATTCACCCCCTTAATAATTTTATAGGGTCTCTTTGCAGTTTTGGGGAAATCTGCGTTCGAGTTCGTTTTTAACATACTAGATTATATCATTGAAAGTTTATAAGTTCAAGTATTAAATTATAACATTAAGGAAAAATAAGAAAGAGGTAAAAAAGTTTGGAGGTATTTTTATGGTAAATGTAAGAACAGATTTAGCTATAGAAGCAAAAGATATGTACACAAAGGAAAATAAAAGAGAGTTAGATGGAGTAATTGTAGAAGAAGAACAAGAGGAGGATATAAAAATAACTACAGTAACAATAGAAAGCGATGAAGCAGGAAAAGAACTTGGCAAACCAAAGGGAAATTACATAACTATAGATTTTCCTGAATTCACACATTATGATGGAGAATCTATGGATAAGGTATCAAAAGTTGTGGATAATGTATTAAAAAGATTAGTTAATATGCCAGAAGAAAAAACAGCCCTAGTTGTAGGTCTTGGAAACTGGAAAGTAACTCCAGACGCTTTAGGACCTAAAGTAACAGAGAAGATCATGGTAACGAGGCATTTAAAACAAGTGATGCCAGATGCAATAGATGATTCTGTAAGACCTGTTTGTTGCATATCACCAGGTGTTTTGGGTATTACAGGAATAGAAACAGGGGAAATAGTAAAATCCTTAGTAGATAAAATTAAACCAGACTTAGTTATATGTATAGATGCTTTAGGATCAAGAAAGTTAGAGAGAGTAAATAGAACTATACAAATAAGTGATACAGGAATTTCACCAGGAGCAGGAGTTGGAAACCATAGGATGAAAATAAATGAGGAAGTATTAGGAGTAAAAGTTATTGCAATTGGAGTTCCAACTGTAGTTCATGCTTCAACAATAGCAAATGATACTATAGATTTATTATTAGATGAGCTTATAAGTAAAGCCGAAACAGGAAAAGAGTTTTATAACATGTTGAAGTCAGTAGACAAAGCTGAAAAAAGCAATTTAGTAAAAGAAATATTAGATCCATTTGTAGGAGATTTAATGGTAACTCCAAAGGATGTAGATGCTGTAATTGAATCATTATCTAAAATAATAGCAAATGGAATAAATATGGCTGTACAACCCAATTTAGATATGGAAGATATAAATAAATTTATGAATTAATTAAATAATTTTAATAAAAGTATTAATAATTATGTAACTCCCCTAATATAAATATTATAGAGAAGGGGGAGTTGCCGTTGTATTCATTAAGACAAACTATGCCTAATAAAGAAAAAGCGAAGGGCTTTAGAGGAAAATCTTCCTCCACAAAGTTCAATTTTAATATGGGATATATAATTATCATATTAGGAGTTGTAGTGTTTTTTGCAAGATCTATTGGCGTGATAAATAAATATAATGAAAGAGGTGGATATGCATATGTCCAACTTTTGAATTATGGAATGCCTCTTGTGAAAACTCAAGCGTATGATGAAACAAATTATAGTGAAAATAAAATATCAATTAAAAAAGTTGCATTAGAAGCTTTAGGGTTAAGCAATATAAATGCAGCAGATATAATAGGAAATCAAATAGCTTTATTTAATGATAGTAGCCTAGTAGAAAATGATATGGGTAAGCATCTACCAATACTAAAACCATTTAAGCTTAATGATACTAGCATTACTAAAATGACATCAGAGGAGATAGCAGAGTTAAATAAAGTAAGCCCAGCTTATGATTCAAGTTTAAAGAGAGCCTTGGATAATAGTAAGACAAGAGTTCTTATATTCCATACACATACAACAGAAAACTATTCAGAATCATCTTTAGACACAACAGAGAGCGATTGCAATGTTGTTGGGGTTGGAGAAGTTTTAGCTAAAGAGTTAGAAGAAGGATATGGAATATCAGTAATACATGATAAAACAAATCATAGCGTTGTATATAATGATAGCTATAAGAGATCTAATGAAACTTTAAAAAAATATTTAAATGAATATGGAGACTTTGATCTAATAATTGATTTGCATAGAGATGGTGTAGATGGAGCTAAAGCAGCTACACTTAAAAATTCATATACTATTAATTTAAATGATCAAAATTTAGCGAAAATGATGTTTGTAATAGGTGAAAATAGTGCGACTTACGAATCAAATAAAGCGTTAACAGATGAGCTAAATGGAATTGCAAATAAATTATTCCCAGGACTTATGAAACCTACTTATGTTTATGAAATTGCAGCAACTTCAATTAATCAAGGATTAAGTAAAAATTCTTTATTAATAGAGTTTGGATCAAATGTAAATGCTTCTCAAGAAGCTAGATTAAGTGCAAAATATATGGCAAGAATATTAGCAGAGCATCTAAATAGATAATTGAATAAAATTTAGTAAATATGAGCATCCTTATAGATATTAAAAAACTAGGGGGTGCTCTTTTGTTTAATAAAAAAGTTTTAATTGGAACAGTAATATTTTTTTTAGTAGTATTTATTGGTTTTATACAAATTAATATAGTAAATACTAGAGCTTTATCACCAATAGGTAATGGAGAAGATAACTATGAAATAGTTAAAGAAGAATTTGGAGAAGATTTTGAAGAGTTTATAAAAGATAATGCAGAAGTTAAAATATATAAATCAAATGATGAAAATGAAAGTCCAACTATAAAAATAGGTGAAAAAGATCTTAGGATAAATACTAATAATCCTATAACTAATAAATTTTATATGTTAGGTAGTAGTATATACAATTCCTTTACTAGTATAAAGAATAAAATTAATGGGAAAATAAAAGGGAATAATGATGAAAATAAAAATAGTGAAGAAAAGAATAGTAATAATGAAAATAGTTCAATAAATACCAATAAAGATAAGCTGGATAATATAGTAGATGATTTTTTGGAAAATCAAGTTAACTATAGTAATTAACATATATTCATAACTTCACATTTATATTGACATATATCATATCCTTTATGATATAATTTACCTTGATTTAATTATAATGGGGGTGAAGTGACTATTAGCTTAAAATAAGGTAATAGTTTTATATATGAGTAGTAATAGACAAAAACATATTAGAAATTTTTCAATAGTTGCCCATATAGATCATGGGAAGTCAACCCTAGCCGATAGATTATTAGAAGCCACAGGAACTCTTACACAAAGAGAAATGGAAGAGCAAATTCTTGATAATATGGAAATAGAAAGAGAAAGAGGAATAACTATAAAGTCTCAAGCTGCAAGACTTATATATAGAAGAGAAGATGGAGAGGAATATATATTAAATTTAATAGATACTCCAGGACACGTAGATTTTACATATGAGGTTTCAAGAAGCTTAGCTGCATGTGAAGGCGCGGTTTTAGTAGTTGATGCTACTCAAGGTGTTCAAGCACAAACTTTAGCCAATTGTTATTTAGCATTAAATAATGACTTAGAAATAGCACCAGTAATAAATAAAGTTGATTTACAGTCTGCAAGACCTGATGAAGTTAAACAAGAAATAGAAGATATTATAGGAATAGAGGCAGAAGATGCTCCAATGATATCTGCAAAAACTGGTTTAAATATAGGTGATGTTTTAGAAACAGTAGTAGCAAAAGTACCAGCACCAGATGGAGATGAAGATGCACCTCTTAAAGCACTAATATTTGACTCTTATTATGATAGTTATAAAGGTGTTGTTTCTTATGTAAGAATTTTTGATGGAGTAGTTAAGCCTGGAACTAAGATTAAGTTAATGGCTACTAATAAGGTTTATGAAGTAACAGAAGTCGGAGTATTTACTCCTAAGACTTTACCAATATCTGAATTAAGAGCTGGAGATGTTGGGTATATTGCTGCATCCATTAAAAATGTAAGGGATGCAAGAGTTGGTGATACTATAACAGAAGCTGATAGACCAATAAAAGAAGCATTACCCGGATATAAACCTGCAGTTCCAATGGTTTATTCAGGTATTTACCCTGTAGATGGAGCAAAATATCAAGAATTAAAGGACGCATTAGAAAAACTTCAAATAAATGACGCTGCTTTAAGTTTTGAGCCAGAAACATCTATAGCTTTAGGATTTGGTTTTAGATGTGGATTTTTAGGTTTATTACATATGGAGATAATTCAAGAGAGAATTGAAAGAGAATTCAACTTAGATATTATTACAACAGCTCCATCAGTAATATATAAGGTAATAAGAACTAATGGAGAAGTAATAGAACTTACTAACCCAACCAATCTTCCAGAAGCTACAGAAATAGAGTATATGGAAGAACCTATAGTTAAAGCAAGTATAATAGCACCATCTGATTATGTTGGAGCTGTAATGGAATTATGTCAAGAAAGAAGAGGAACTTTCATTGATATGCAATATTTGGAAGAAACAAGAGTTTCAATTAATTATGATATACCTTTAAATGAAATAGTATATGATTTCTTTGATACATTAAAATCTAGAACAAGAGGATATGCATCATTAGACTATGAATTTAAAGGATATACACAAACTGAATTAGTTAAGCTTGATATAATGTTAAATGGAGATGTTGTAGATGCCTTATCTATGATAGTTCCAAGAGAAAAAGCATATGAAAAAGGAAGAGGAATAGCTGAAAAGCTAAAAGAAATAATTCCAAGACAAATGTTTGAAGTTCCAATTCAAGCAGCAGTTGGATCAAAAATAATAGCTAGAGAAACAGTTAAGGCAATGAGAAAAGATGTTCTAGCTAAATGTTATGGCGGAGATATATCAAGAAAGAAGAAACTATTAGAAAAGCAAAAAGAAGGAAAGAAGAGAATGAGGCAAGTGGGATCAGTTGAGATACCACAAGAAGCATTTATGGCAGTACTTAAAGTAGATTAATAAATTTAAATATCAAAAAGGCTAAGCTCAATTAAAGAGACTTAGCCTTTTTCGTAGATAACTATAAGAGTAAGGTGGTAATATTATACTTTATTATATTAAAAATAGTATTGTTTGTTCATGAAATATAAAACTATTTTAAATATATATTTTCTATATAAGAATATAGTGTTGATAAATCATAATTACTTGCAATTGATTTTAAATAAGGAATAAATCTATAGTTATCCATTTCTATAAACTTAGAGACTCTAGGATTTATTCTAAAATAATTAGATTTTAGAAACTCCTTACAATACATATTTTCTAAATCAGACATACCATCCATAAGAAGTGATAATAAAGGTGATTTCATCTTAGTAAATGGATGAAAAGACCATTGTAATATTCCCCATTTTTCTGTTTTTCCCTTAATTCTTTCAGGACTATCACCAGTACCTATAGAAAGTAGTCTTATTTGTTTAAAATCATAGGTATTACCAAATGCTGAAAGGGTAGCTAATAATGAAATAGCAGTAGGTGAGTTAGCAATTACTCCACCATCTATAAAGTCCTTGTATGATGGAAAGTATGTAGGAGCAGCTGAACTTGCTAGTATTACATCCTTAACACTAAAGTCAGAAGTTGAATTTTTAGAAAGATTATTAAAAAAAACTGGCTCCCAAGATGGTTTATTAACTCCCTTTACATCAAAAGCAGGAATGAAAATATATTTCTTTAAATCACTTATTTTAAGATTATCGCTAAAATAATTTGAAATAATATTTTTTAAGTTAGTATTACTAAATTTTGGCCTAATTAAATTAAAGTGAGATGGTGAAAATATTTTTTTTGCTACAGGAATGCTATACAAGTTGTTTAAATCTTTAATAGAGATATTATTAGCTAAGAGAGCAGCTATTATTGAGCCTGTAGAAGTACCAGTAAACAAATCTATTTCATCTAAAAAGCCAGGATATTTATGACAAACTCTAGAGAGAATTTCAACGCTTAAAGCTCCTTTAATACCACCACCATCAAATGCAAGTATCTTAAAAGTTTTCAAAATAAATGCTCCTCATAAATTAATATATAATTAATTTATTCCAAATTATTTTTATTGCTAGTTATATTTATAAATAAAATTCTTTACTTAATAAATATATTTTGTAATTAAATTTTAGAATTATAAATATATATAAATTGTATAAAATTTTAGGTGAGGTGGATTTATGTTAGAGGCTAATTTAAGAGATATAAAAAAGAAAGGGAAAACTTTAAGGAATTTAGGAATGGTAACAGGTACTCTTAAAAGAAAGAATGGAGAAATATGTTTAATATCAATGATTGGACATAAGCTAGAAACATATCTTTTAAGAAATGGTTTAAAATCAAAAATTCAAATGAATTTTGAAAACAATATAATAAATACAAGAATAGATAGAGTTCAAAAAGATGTAATATTTCATAATGTAATCAATATAGATTTAGTAGAAGTATAGAAAATAGGAGAATAGATTAACATGTTTAATCTATTCTCCTATTTTTAGCTTTAAATTTTTGTTTAGTTATGTATAATAGCAATAAAGAGAAATTTAGTTATAGAAAGAGTGATAATAAAATGAAAAATTTAAAGGAAATATCCCTTTATATACATATACCTTTTTGCAAACAAAAATGTTTTTACTGTGATTTTCCATCATATGCTTCAATAGATTATCTTAAGGATGATTATGTAGAAGCATTGTGCAAAGAAATAAATGAAAAAGTAAAGGATTATAAAATAAAAAGTATATTTATAGGTGGAGGAACTCCATCATATTTAGAAACGCATCAAATATATAATTTACTAAAAACAATAAGTAACCTTAACTTAAATAAAGATATAGAGTTTACAATGGAGTGTAATCCAGGTACCTTAGATGAAGAGAAATTAAAAACTATGATAAATGGCGGAGTAAATAGAATAAGTATGGGGTTACAAGCTGTTCAAAATTCTTTATTAAAAGATATAGGAAGGATACATAATTTTAAGCAGTTTGAAGAAAATTTCAAATTAGTTAGAAAGGTTGGATTTAAGAATATAAATGTAGACTTGATGTTTGGATTACCAAACCAAAGTGTAGATGAATGGATAGAATCATTAGAAACTATAGCAAAATTACAACCAGAGCATATATCGTCATATAGCCTAATTGTAGAAGAAGGTACACCGTTTTATAAACTTTGGGAAAGGAATAAATTAATACTTCCATCAGAAGAAGAAGAAAGAAGTATGTATTCAATTACTAAGGAAATATTAAAAGAGTATGAATATAATCAATATGAAATATCAAATTACTCTAGAAGGAGATATGAATGTATTCATAACAAGGTTTATTGGAAATGTGAAGAGTATTTAGGAGTTGGTTCAGCCTCAAGTTCGTTTATAAATGGAAAAAGGATAAAGAATATAGAAGATGTAAAATCTTATATAGAAAAGATTAATAAAGGAGAATCTATTGTTGAGGAAGAGTTTCAAAACTCACAAAAGGATGATATGGAAGAATATATGTTTATGGGACTAAGAATGATGGAGGGAATAAATATAATTAAATTCAAAGAAGAATTTGAAATAGATATTAACAGTATATATAAAGATGTTATAGATAAAAATATAAATAAAGGACTGCTTACATTAGAGAATAATAAATTAAGGCTCACTGAAAAGGGAGTGGAGTTATCAAATGGTGTTATGAGTGATTTTATATTATAAAATGGTTTATATAGAAAAATTAAGAATGTAATAGAAAAATTAAGAAAAATAATAATAATTTAATATATTGAAATTATATTATTTAATTTATACTTTTATGAAATTGACAAAAAAGCTAATAAGGAATATATTGATATTGTAGTCATTAGCACTCAGTAATAATGAGTGCTAACAGATAGAGGTGATGTTATGGCTATTGATGAAAGAAAAATAAAAATACTTCAGGCTATCATTAATGACTATATCATGACAGGTGAACCTGTTGGTTCAAGAACAATAGCTAAGAAATATGATTTAGGAGTTGGGTCAGCTACAATAAGAAATGAAATGGCTGATCTAGAAGATATGGGGTATCTAGAACAACCACATACATCTGCAGGTAGAATACCTTCAAATAAGGGGTATAGACTATATGTAGATAAGCTAATGGAAACTGGAAGGTTAACTCGCGAAGAGGAACTAAAAATTAAGGAGTACATTATAAATTCAGCAATGTATGAGGTTGATAAGATAGTTAAGAAAGCTTGCTCATTGTTATCAGAGCTTACTAATTTAACTACAGTAGTGCAAACTCCATCTGTAAGAAGTAGTTATATAAAATCTATTCAATTACTTACTATTGACAGTCATAATTTGGTTTCAGTTATAGTAGCAGACAGTGGAGTTATTAAGAATCACAGAATAAGGGTAAATAATATGCCAAGGCCTGAAACTATTCAAATGATAAATGAAGTCTTAAATTTAAGGCTAAAAAATTTAACAATTGAAGAAATTAACTTAGAAGTAATAAACAATCTTAGAATGGAATTGAAGGGTTTTGATGAAGTTTTTAATGGAATACTGCCAGCTTTATATGAAACCTTGAAAGAAGCAAATAATACAGAAGTATTTGTTGAAGGTACAACAAATATATTTAACTATCCAGAATACAACAATATTGAGAAAGCAAAAGAAATCCTTTCTCTTATAAATGATAAGGATAGTTTAATAGATTTGATAGAGCCGGGTAATGATATTACCATTAGAATAGGCGAGGAAAATTATTTTCCTGAAGCTAAAGATTGCTCTATAATATCTGCTGAATACTCTTTAGATGGTAGACCAATAGGAAAAATAGGACTAATTGGACCAAAAAGAATAAATTATTCAAAGGTTATTGCCATTATGGGGCAAGTTATGAAAGAGTTAAATAAAAGCCTAAGAAATCAAATTATAGAATAAAAGAGATGAGGTGTTGTTGTGGAAGATAACAGAGAAGTGAGAGAAGATTTAAAAGATGAAGCAATTGAAACAGAAAAAAATGAAGATATAAATTCTACTGTTGAAGCAGAGGCAGATGAATCTTCAGATGATATAGTTGAAGAAATCTTAGAAGAAAAAAATGATAAGGAAAATGAGCTAGATATTATGAGAAAATTAAAAGACGAAAATAAAAAACTAAGTAACGAGCTAGATTCTTTAAAAGAAAGATTGCTTAGAATATCAGCCGAATATGAAAACTATAGAAAAAGAACAACTAAAGAAAAAGAAGGTATTTATACAGATGCTTGTACAGATGTATTAAAAGAAATGATACCAGTATTAGATAATTTAGAGAGAGCTATAGCAGTAGATGGAAACGTAGATGATTTAAAAAAGGGTATTGAAATGACTATAAAAGGATTTAAGAACTCTTTTGAAAAATTAGGTGTTGAAGAAATAGATTCAACTGGAGAGTTTGATCCAAATCTTCATCAAGCGGTTATGCATATAGAAGATGAAAATTTTGAAAAGAATTCTATAGCTGAAGTATTCCAAAAGGGATATAAAAGAGGAGATAAAGTAATTAGATATACAGTAGTAAAAGTAGCTAATTAATATTGATATAAACAAGTCTATAAATTGAAAAGATATAGTTTTTAGGAGGAAATAAATTATGGGAAAAATAATAGGAATTGATTTAGGAACAACAAACTCATGTGTAGCTGTTATGGAAGGTGGAGAACCAGTAGTAATAAGCAACTCAGAAGGAGCAAGAACTACACCTTCAGTAGTTTCATTCCAAGCAAATGGAGAAAGATTAGTAGGTCAAGTAGCTAAAAGACAGGCAATTACAAATCCTGATAAGACAATAATATCAATTAAAAGACATATGGGAACAAACTATAAAGTTGATATAGATGGAAAAGATCACTCACCACAAGAAATATCAGCAATGGTACTTCAAAAAATTAAAGCTGATGCAGAAGCTTATTTAGGAGAGTCAGTAACTCAAGCTGTTATAACAGTTCCTGCGTACTTTAATGATTCTGAAAGACAAGCAACTAAAGATGCTGGTAAAATAGCAGGTTTAGAAGTTTTAAGAATAATAAATGAACCTACAGCTGCAGCTTTAGCATATGGTTTAGATAAAATGGATACTAACCAAAAGATATTTGTTTATGATTTAGGTGGTGGTACATTTGACGTATCTATCCTAGAATTAGGAGATGGAGTATTTGAGGTTTTATCAACAAACGGAGATACCAAGCTAGGTGGAGATGACTTCGACCAAAGAATTATGGATCACATAGCAGATACATTTAAGGCTGAAAATGGAATAGATTTAAGAAGTGATAAGATGGCACTTCAAAGATTAAAAGAAGCTGCTGAAAAGGCTAAGATTGAATTATCATCATCAATGCAAACTAACATTAACTTACCATTTATAACAGCTGATGCAACAGGTCCAAAGCATATTGATATGAATTTAACTAGAGCTAAATTTAATGAGTTAACTCATGACTTAGTTCAAAGATCAATAGAGCCAATGAAGAAAGCATTATCAGATGCAAATCTTTCATTAAGCGATATAAATAAAATAATATTAGTTGGTGGATCTACAAGAATTCCAGCTGTTGTAGAAGCAGTTAAGAACTTTACTGGAAAAGAACCATCAAAGGGAGTAAATCCAGATGAATGTGTTGCTGTTGGTGCAGCTATTCAAGCAGGTGTATTAACAGGAGAAGTTAAGGATGTATTATTATTAGATGTTACTCCATTAACATTAGGAATTGAAACTTTAGGTGGAGTTGCTACACCACTTATTGAAAGAAATACTACAATTCCAGCTAAAAAGAGCCAAACATTCTCAACTGCAGCAGATGGCCAAACATCAGTTGAAATTCACGTAGTTCAAGGTGAAAGACAAATGGCAGCTGACAATAAGACATTAGGTAGATTTACTCTATCAGGTATTGCTCCAGCTCCAAGAGGAATTCCTCAAATTGAAGTTACATTTGATATAGATGCAAATGGATTAGTTAAAGTATCAGCTCTTGATAAGGCAACTAATAAAGAAGCAAATATAACTATTACAGCTTCAACAAACTTAAGTGATTCTGAAGTAGATGCAGCAGTTAAGGAAGCAGAAAAATTTGCTGAAGAAGATAAGAAGAGAAAAGAAAAAATAGAAGTTAAAAATAATGCTGACCAAGTAGCTTATCAAACAGCTAAGACTTTAGAAGAGCTTGGAGATAAGGTATCAGCAGAAGACAAGGCTAAGATACAAGCTAAGCTTGATGAATTAAACAAGGTTAAAGATGGAGAAGATTTAGAAGCTATAAAGAAAGCTATGGATGAATTAAATCAAGAATTCTATGCTATATCATCAAAGATATATGCAGATGCAAATGCTAATGGAGCAGCAGGAGAAGGATTTGATCCAAATAATATGGGCGGAGCAGGTGCAAGTCAAACTCCACATGATGATAATGTAGTTGATGCAGACTTTGAAGTTAAAGACGATAAATAGTTGTAACTTATTATTCTAATATATATAATATATGAGGGAAGGCTTGAGTCGTCTTCCCTTTTATAAAGTTTAAAATTAAAAATGGTGGTGAAGTAGATGGCAAATAAAGACTATTATGCATCCCTTGGAATTGAAAAGGGAGCTTCAGATGAAGAAATAAAAAGAGCCTTTAGAAAGCTAGCTATAAAATATCATCCTGACAAAAACCAAGGTGATACAGAAGCAGAGGATAAGTTTAAAGAAATAAATGAAGCTTATCAAGTGCTTTCAGATCCAGAAAAAAAAGCTAGATATGATCAATTCGGAAGTGTAGATTTTGATGGAAGTGGATTTGGTTCAGGTGGATTTGGTGGCTTTGACTTCTCAGAAATGGGAGGCTTTGGAGATATATTTGATAGCTTCTTTGGTGGCGGTGGTGGAAGAAAAAGAAATGGACCACAAAGAGGTGCTGATTTAGAATACACAGTTAATTTAACATTTGAAGAAGCTATATTTGGTGTAGAAAAAGAAATTTCTATAAATAGAAGCGAAAAATGTGAGTCATGTAAAGGAAGTGGAGCAAAAACAGGTACTTCTGCAAAGACATGTCCAACATGTCATGGTCAAGGGCAAGTTAGAGTACAAAGGCAAACTCCATTAGGAAGCTTTGTTAGCACATCAACTTGTAGTACATGTGGTGGAAGTGGTAAAGTTATAGATGAGCCATGTACAACATGTCATGGAAAGGGAAATGTTAGAAAAAATAGAAAAATAACTGTGAATATTCCAGCTGGAGTTGATACAGGAAATGTAATGCCACTTAGAGGCCAAGGAGATCATGGAACTAATGATGGCCCAGCAGGAGATTTATATGTTAGAATTAATGTTACTTCTTCTAAAAAGTTCACAAGAAAAGGAAATGATATATATATAGATGCTCATATTTCTATGGGAAAAGCAGCATTAGGTACTGAAATAACTGTTGCAACTGTAGATGGAGATGTAAAATATATAATTCCAGCAGGAACACAATCAGGAACCTTATTTAGATTAAAAGGAAAGGGCGTTCCAAGAGTAAATTCATCAGGAAGAGGAGACCAATATGTTAAGGTTATAGTTGATATTCCTAAGAATTTAAATGAAAAGCAAAAAGAGGCTTTAAAGGTATTCATGGAATCTTGTGGAGAAAATATGGGGGAAGGAACTACCCATAAAAAAGGATTTAAAGATTTATTTAAATAAAAGGATTAGCATTTGCTAATCCTTTTTTCTTTAATGGATATAAAATAAAGAGTTTAAAAATTTGAATTTATATTAAATATTTTTATAAAAATTTTTACATTATAGATAATTAATATTTACAAATAATTATTATCGTATATAATAGAGATATATAATTTTATGAGATTTTGTAAAAGATAAAATAGAAATCTTAAAGCGAGGAGAATGATAAAATGAAAACAGTTAAATTTCAAGGATCACCTATAACATTAGAAGGAAATATATTATCAGTTGGAGATAAATTTAAAGATTTTTCAGTGGCAACAAATGATTTAGGAGAATTTACTTTAAAAGATACAAAGGGAGCAAGAGTGTTTTTAACAGTACCATCAATTGATACTCCAGTTTGTGATATGGAAGTAAAAAGATTTAATAAAGAAGTAGATAATTTAAATGGAGTAACTTGTTATACAGTATCAATGGATTTACCATTTGCTCAAGCAAGATGGTGTGGCTTAGAAGATGTAGAAAAAGTAAAAACTTTATCTGATTATAAAAGCAGAAGTTTTGGAGAAGCTACAGGAACATATATTAAAGAATTAGGTTTATTAACAAGAGCATCATTTGTTGTAGATTCAAATGATAATGTAACATTTGTAGAATACTTAGATGAGATTACAAGTGAACCAAGTTATGATAAAATTTTAGAAGCAGCTAAAGCAGTAAAATAGCAAAATAATATAAAATGCAAATTAAAAGTATTTGGTTAATCCGGATACTTTTAATTTTTATAATTTTATTTAAAAGGACTTAATTACTTTAGCTTAATATATAGACAGAAAGTTAACATAAGTGTAAAATAATAAATTAGTCAAAGTATGTTTGAAAGGACTGATTTAAATGCAAGGAACTTGGATAGAGGTTAGAGTTATAACTAAAAGTGAGGCACTAGAACCTGTTTCAGGAATATTTTATGGATTAGATTGTAAAGGGGTTGCGATTGAAGATCCAAATGACATATTAGAAAGAGAGCAAGGGCCATTAACTTGGGATTTTGCAGATATAAATGTATTAGAACATAAGGGCGAGGTTGCTGTTGTTAAAGCTTATTTTTCAGAAGAAGATAATATAGATGAAATATTAAAGTATATAAATGAAAAAATGGATGAACTTAAAGAACTTGGAATTGATACAGGAGTAGCTAAAGTAGAAAGTGAAAAAATGTTCGAAGAAGATTGGGCTAATAACTGGAAAAAGTATTATAAGCCAACTAAGATTGGAGAAAAAATAGTTGTAAAACCTATATGGGAAGAATATAATCCACAGGGAGAAGAACTAGTAATAGAACTTGATCCTGGCATGGCTTTTGGAACAGGTACCCATGAAACAACAAGAATGTGTATTCAATCTTTAGAAAAGTATGTAAAAGAAGATAGTACCGTTTTTGATGTTGGATGTGGATCAGGAATACTTGCTATAGCTGCAGCAAAACTTGGTTCTAAAATGGCTGTTGGCGTTGACTTAGATCCTGTAGCTGTTGAATCTGCTAAAGAAAATGTTGGATACAATAATTTAGAAAATATACAAATACTATATGGTAATTTAGTAGAAGTAATTGATGGAAAAGCTGACATAGTTGTCGCTAACATAATAGCAGAAGTTATATGTATTTTAACAGAAGATGTTAAAAGGGTTCTAAGTAATAATGGATACTTTATTACTTCAGGAATAATACATGACAGGGTAGATATGGTTACTAAGAAGCTTGAAGAAACTGGCTTTGAAGTGGTAGAAATAAATAAAGATGGGGAATGGAACTGTATAGTTGCCAAAGTAAAGTAGTTTTAAGGAGAATGAACAATGCATAAATTTTTTACTCCTAAAGAAAATTTTATAGATAAGCAAGCAAAAATTTTAGGTGATGATGTAAAACATTTATATAAAGTACTAAGGCTAAATGAAGGGGATAAAATAGTTTTAAACAATTGTACTGGTGAAGAATTTCTAGCTACTATATCATTAATAACTAAGCAAGAAGTAATAGTTGATATAGAAGAAAAACTTCAAGTAAACAATGAAAGCAATGTAAAAATATATTTATTTCAAGGATTACCTAAGGCTCAAAAGATGGATTTGATAGTTCAAAAAGGTACAGAGCTTGGAATTACTGAGTTTATACCAACCTTAACAGAAAGAGTTGATATAAAGCTAAAAGGAGATTTTAAAAAGCTAGATAGACTAAATAGAATTGCCTTAGAAGCTGCAAAGCAAAGTAAAAGAAGCTTAGTTCCTAAAGTAGTAGATCCAATAAGTTTTGAAGAAGCATTAGATAAAATGAAGAATTTAGATATAGTTATAGTTCCATATGAAAATGCTGAAAACTTTGGAATAAAAACTTTATTTAATAAGACTAATATTGATATATCTAAAATTAATACTGTTGGAATATTAGTTGGTCCAGAAGGTGGATTTGAATTAGATGAAATAAATAAACTAAAAGAAAATGGTGCTTATATAGTAACTTTAGGAAGTAGAATTCTTAGAACTGAAACAGCAGGTTTTGTAGCTACTTCTTTAGTTCAGTATGAGCTAGGAGATTTAGGAGGAAATTAATAATGAAAGTTGCATTTTCTACATTAGGCTGTAGAGTTAACGTATATGAATCAGAAGCAATGGCTGAGAAGTTTATAAGAGAAGGCTATGAAGTTGTAGATGCTAGTGAAGCAGCTGATGTATATGTAATAAACACTTGTACTGTCACTAATATGGGTGACAAAAAATCAAGACAAATTATAAGTAGAGCAAGAAGATTAAATGAAGGCGCTATAATTGCAGTTGTTGGGTGCTATTCACAAATAGCGCCTAAAGAAGTTTCAGAGATACCAGGTGTAGATGTTGTTCTTGGAACTAGGAACAAAGGTGATGTAGTTTACTATGTTAATAAAGCTAAAGATGAAGGTAAATCACAAGTTCATGTTGAAGGCGTACTTAAAAATAAAAAGTTTGAAGAGCTTAATATAGAAGAATATCAAGATAAAACTAGAGCTTTTTTAAAGATACAAGATGGATGCAATAGATTTTGTACATATTGTATAATTCCTTATTCAAGAGGATCAGTTTGCTCAAAGGATCCTAAGAAAGTATTAGAAGAAGTTAATAAACTTGCTGAACATGGCTTTAAAGAAATAATTTTATCAGGGATACATACAGCTTCATATGGATTAGACTTAGAAGGTAAAGTTAACTTGATAGATATAATAGAAGAAATTGAAAAGGTAGATGGAATAGAAAGAATAAGAATAGGATCAATTGAACCAGCATTCTTTACTCCTGAAGTTATAGAAAAGATTAAGAAGTTTAAGAAGCTATGTCCACATTTCCATTTATCATTGCAAAGCGGGTGTGATGCAACACTTAAAAGAATGAATAGAAGATATACGGCACAAGAATATGCTGATTCAGTAAATCTTTTAAGAGAAACTATGCCTGATGTATCTATAACAACAGATGTTATTGTTGGGTTCCCAGGAGAAACAGAAGGAGAGTTTAATGAAACATATGAATTCTTAAAAAACATTAAGCTTACTAAGACTCATGTATTTAAATATAGTCCAAGAAAAGGAACTAAAGCAGCAGATATGCAAGATCAAATAGATGGTAGCATAAAAGAAAAAAGAAGTAAGCTATTAATAGAATTAAGTAATAAAAATGAAAAAGAATTTATAGAAAAGTTTATAGGAAAAGAAATGAATGTACTTATAGAAACAGAGGTTAAAGGGCAAGAGGGTGTGTATGAAGGGTATACAAGAAACTATATAAAGGTTCAAGTGCCGTGTTCATGTACAGATGTTACTGGAAAAATAGTAGATATAGAAATAACAGAGTCAAAAGATGAAGTAGGGATAGCAAAGCTTTTATAATTTATAAAATAGTATAGTAATTTTAATTTAGCTATATCTATACAAATTAATTATAAATAATTTTCTTAATAATTAAGAGAAGGGTGGTGAATTTATGGATTGTATTTTTTGTAAAATTGCAAATGGTGAAATTCCGAGTAAGAAGCTATATGAAGATGATAAAGTTATAGCTTTTCATGATATTAGCCCAGAAGCTCCTATTCATTTTTTAGTTATACCTAAAGAGCATATTAAAAGTGCAAATGAATTAAATGAGCAAAACTCAAATATTATTTCACATATTTTCATTGTTATTAATAAGTTAGTAAGAGAACTAAAAATAGACGAAACAGGCTATAGAATTATAAATAACTGTGGGAAAAATGGGGGGCAAACGGTAAGCCACTTGCATTTTCATGTCTTAGGACAAAGAGAATTAAAGTGGCCACCAGGCTAAATAGTTTCAATCTAGATATTGACTTTAATATGTGTCTATTGTATAATATAGCGTGTGTTATTAAGCCCGTAGCTGAGTTAAATTAATTAATTTGAGCTAGCGGAGGGAGGGATAATAGATGTCAGAAATAAAAGTTGGAGAAAATGAAACACTTGAAAGTGCATTAAGAAGATTCAAAAGAAAATGCGCAAGAGCTGGAGTTCTTTCAGAAGTTAGAAAGAGAGAACACTATGAAAAGCCAAGCGTGAAGAAAAAGAAAAAATCAGAAGCTGCTAGAAAGAGAAAGTTCAAGTAAGAACTATTTTGGTTTAAAATTTCACTAAAACTTAATTTAATAAGCTATTATTGGAGGCTCACTTTAATCCAATAAGTGTGAAGGTATTGATTTCGAATCAATATATTAAGGTTGAGGACCATAAGGTTATATATTTTAGCAAAAATAAGTGTGAGAAATTATTATACTTGAATTTTAAAGGGAAATAGACAGGATTTAATTAATCATATTATTTGAGAATGTAGATCTTGTTAAATTACCTTCCTCAGCAGTTAAATAAAAGAAAAAATAAAATTATTAAAGAAACGGCTACACCATAGGTGTTAATAACATTGAAGATATAGCTAAGTTTTAATGAACTTAGTAATGACATTTTAAAGTCAATTGATAAGAAAAATATTAACTAATAAATAAAAGCAAAAGGAACTATAATTGCAGTTCCTTTTGCTTTTTTATTTTTAAAATTTATAAACAAATTATGTGTAATTTTCTATATATTCTTATCATAAAGTACTATTAGGAAAAATATAAGGAGAGAAAATTATGCAAGGAAAAATGGAAAAAAGTAGAGAAGTTATAGCTGAAAAATTTGATTTACCTAAAGATATAGTTTTAAATGTTCCTAAGATAACAATTATAGGAAATGATGAAATAACAATAGAAAATCATAAAGGAATAATATTGTTTGAAAGAAACATCATAAGAGTAAACACCAAGGTCAAAGTAATTAATATTGAGGGAGAAAACTTCGAAATATTATATATTGGAGATTCTACAATTACTATTAGTGGCAAATTCAAATCTATATCATACGAGGTGTAATATGGCGGGGGGAGTTTTTGATAGTGGAAAGGTAGTAGTTGAAATTAACATATTAAGACCAGAAAGACTTTTAAACATATTATGGAGTGAGAATGTAAATGTTATAAATGTTAAGCGAATAGATATAGCAACTATTAGAGTAACAATAAACTATAATGACTATAATACTCTGGTAGAAGCTGTTAAAAGGCTTAATGGAAAAAGTAAAATTATAGGAAGTTCAGGGATTTTATTTTTTATAGGTAGGTTAAAGAGTAAGATGTTTTTAGCTTTGGGTGGTGGAATGTTTATAATATTACTACTATATTTCTCCACTTATATATGGAGTATAGAGATAAATACTAAAAAGAATGTTGCTCCTTATGAATTAAGACAACAATTATATGACATAGGAATAAAGCCAGGAATAAGCAAAAAGAAAATAAAGGTTAAGGAATTAGAAAAACAATTAGAGAATATGAATTCAGATATACTGTGGTTAAGAGCGAGGATAGAAGGTTCTACATTAAAAATATTTATAGAAGAAAAGGTTAATCCTCCAGAAGAAAAGGAAAGAAAGCATGGGAACTTAGTTGCGAAAATGGAGGGGGAAGTAAGGAGGGTTTATGCATTTTCAGGAAGATCTGCAGTTCATATAGGTGATTTAGTTAAACCAGGAGATATAGTTATAGAAGGTATTAACGGAAAAGAAGAAGAACCTTATGAAGTTATACCAGAAGGTGTTGTTATGGCAAATACTTTTTATGAAAAAAGTATGAGAATTAAAATAGAAGGTACAGAATTAAAGAGAAATGGAAATAAAGATAGTGATATATATCTAAAAATATTCGGAAAAAAAATTTATCTTAAAAAGGCTACAAAAGAATTTAAAGAATATGATAGAATAGAAGAGAGTGGGAAAATACTAAATAAAGTTAAATATTTTCAAAAAGAAGAAGTTGCAGTTCAATTAACTGAAGAAGAAGCTGTTAATAAAGCATTAAATAATCTTGAAGAATCTCTTTACAACAATTTAACTAGAGAGGCTAAAATAGTTGATAGGATAGTAAATTCAAAAGAAGATTCAGATGGAAATATAATAGTTAATGTAGTTTTTGTAGTAGAACAAAATATAGTTAATAATGATCCTGTAGATTATTAGTATGGATTAATATTAACTATAGAGATTAGAGGGTGATAGACGTGGTTTTAGATAAAGAAAGCAAAAATGAAAACAAAAATGAAACTAAAAAAGAAGATAAAAAATACAAAAGAATCTTTATTTATTTATCTGTATTTTTAGCTATATACTTACTTCTATTAACTGTAATTGCACCTAAAAAGCATAATTTATCTGTTGGAGATATAGCACCAGTAGATATAAAAGCACCTATTGATACAATAGATGAAATTGCGACTAAGCAAAAAGAAGAAGAAGCTATGGCTAAGGCAAGAGAAGATAAGCAATATATTGTTAAAAGCGAAGTTAAAACACAAGCAATTGAAAATGTTAAGAAATTATTTAATAAGCTTGCAACTGAAAATTCGTCTACTAAAGAAGAAAAGGATAAAATAGCTGAAGTAAAAAAGATAGAAGAGTTTAGCTTAACTGATGCTGAATATAAGACATTAGTTGAATTAAATTCAGCAAAAGTTTCTGAGGTGCAAGAATTAGTAGTAAATGTATTAGAAAGAGTCTATAAAGAAGAGATAGAAGAAAATAAGTATGAAGATTTATTAGAGGCAAAGGGAATAGCAGATGCCCAATTATCTAATAGCAATATAGATAGAGGCTTAGAAGAGGTTTTAAAAAATATATGCTATACACAAATTAAGCCTAATAAATTTATTGATAATGATAAAATAGAACAGTCAATAAAAGAAGCTCAAAAAAGTGTTCAAAAAGAAATAATAAAGAAAAATCAAATTATAGTAAAAGAAGGAGAACCTGTAACTCAAAGGCAAATAGAAATATTAAAAGAATTAGGTCTTTTAAATAGTGGTACAACAAAGAATTACTTTTCATCATTTATTTCATTAGGAATATTAGTATCATTAGTATTATTCATTCAGTATGGCTACATATCTAGAGAAAGACCAGATATATTTAAAAATAATAGGATGATAATACTTATAAGCAGTATTAACCTTATAATACTTATAATTTCTATGGGACTTAATATAATTTCACCATATTTAATACCTTTGGTATGTAGTGCGATGTTAATGACTATATTAATAGATTATAGAATATCCTTAATAATTAACTTACTTAATATAATTTTTATATCTATAATAGTTGGCTTTAGCCCCGGAGTTATAGTTTTATCTATAGTAAATGTTGTGCTTGGCTCAACTGCACTAAAGAAGGTTCAACAAAGAAATGATATAATATATTCAACTCTGTATATAACTATTATATCTTCTGTAGTTACATTAACTTCAGGAATGTTAGCCTCAAATGATTTAAAAGAAATATTTATACAAACAGGATATACAGCTATAGGTGTTTTAATTTCTGGAATATTAGCAGTTGGATTATTACCATTTTTTGAATCAATATTTGATGTAGTTACTAATATAAAGTTATTGGAACTATCAAATCCTAATCAGCCATTAATGAAGAAATTATTAATGGAAGCACCAGGAACATACCATCACAGCATGATGGTTGCAAATCTAGCAGAAGCCGCTACAGAAGCAGTAGGAGGAAATCCAGTAATGGCTAGAGTTGGAGCATATTATCATGATATTGGAAAAACAAAGAGACCGTATTTCTTTGGAGAAAATCAAATGGGGAAAGAAAACCCTCATGATAAGATAACTCCTAATTTAAGCACATTAATAATACTATCTCATCCAAAAGATGGACTAGAGATGGCTAGGGAGCATAACATTCCTAAGGCTATTCAGGATATAATGGAACAGCATCATGGAACTACATTAGTTAAATATTTTTATTATAAACTTAAAAATTCTTCTGATAAGCCTGAGGAAATAAAAGAAGAGGATTTTAGATATCCTGGACCAATACCATCTACAAAAGAGTCAGGAATTATAATGCTTGCAGATAGTGTAGAAGCAGCTGTAAGATCTATCAGTGAACCAACAAAAGGCAAAATAGAAGAGATGGTAAATAACATAATAAATGACAAACTAAATTCAAGACAACTTATAAATTGCGATTTAACCTTAAAAGATATAGAGACTATAAGAAAAAATTTCTTGAAAACTTTAGATGGGATATATCATCATAGAATTGAATATCCAACAGAAAAGAAAGTTAAATAATTATTAATGTAATTTTATAAAGGATTCGAGAGGGAGGGGTTATAGTGCCTTTCCCTTTAAATTTAAACTAATTTAAAAGGAGATAAGTGATGTTATATACAGAAAATAGACAGGACAAATTAGAAGTTACAGAGGATTTTATAGAAAAAATAACAAGTGTATGTGATTTTGCATTAAAGGAAGAAGGGGTAAATTGTCAGTATCAAATTTCTTTATTATTTGTTGACAATGAAGAAATAAAAGAAATAAATAATGAAACTAGAAATATTAATAGAGAAACTGATGTACTATCATTTCCGATGTTAGATTTTAATGAGGGGAAAGTATTTAGTGACATGTATATAAATTATGATTTTGATGAAACATATAAAGATGGTGATGAATTAGTATTAGGGGATATGGTTTTATCACTAGAAAAAGCCTTAGAACAATCTAAGGAGTATAGACATTCATATGAGAGAGAAGTTAGTTACTTAGTAGTTCACTCAATATTACATCTATTGGGGTATGATCATATGGATGAAGATGATAAGAAAAAAATGAGGGAAAGAGAAGAAGAAATATTAAATAAATTAGAAATTAGAAGATAATAATATATAGTGAGGGGAATATATGAAGATAAAAAAGCTGGTAGAGAGCTTTAATTATGCAATAACAGGAATAATAGAGACTGTAAGAACTCAAAGAAATATGAAAATTCACCTGTTTGCTGCGTTATCTGTACTTTTAGCATGCTTCGTAATCGATATATCTAAAATGGAATTTCTTATTTTAGCAATTACAATTACATTAGTGCTTGTAGCTGAAATAATAAACACTGCAATAGAAGCAACTATAGATATGTCAACTAATCATTACCATCCTTTAGCTAAAATAGCAAAAAATGCAGCTGCAGGAGCAGTTTTAGTTACAGCAATAAATGCATTACTTGTGGGTTATATAATATTTTGGGATAAAATTTCATATATATCTTATGATGTAATACATAAGATGAAAGAATCAGAGCCATATATGATATTTATAGCATTAGTTTTTGTAATTATTGCAACATTAATAGTAAAATCTATTTTTGGAGAAGGAACACCATTAAGAGGTGGAATGCCAAGTGGACATAGTGCTCTTTCTTTTTCTATAGCCACAGCAATTTCTTTAATAACAGAAGAACCTATATGTATAGTCTTAAGTTATGTAATGGCATTAATAACAGCACAAAGCAGAGTAGATTCTAATGTTCATTCAATATGGGAAGTTATTGTAGGAGCATTGTTCGGGACATTACTTACTTTATTAATATTTGTTATATTCAAAATTTAATTTACAAATACTTTTATATATTAAAAACTTAACAACAATGCTTTAATTTTAGGAAAGTAATGATATAATAAAAGATACAATAATTTTGAAATGGAGGAATTAAAATGGATTATCAAATTCTTGTGGAAAAAGCTTTAGAGGCTAGAGAACTAGCATATGTTCCATATTCCAAATTTAAAGTAGGAGCTGCAGTATTATTTGAAGATGATAAGATATATACAGGATGTAATATAGAAAATGCATCATTCGGTGCAACAAATTGTGCAGAAAGAACTGCAATATTTAAAGGAGTATCAGAAGGAAATAAAGTTATAAGAGCAATTGCATTAGTTGGAGATATAAAAACTTATACAACTCCTTGTGGAATATGCAGGCAAGTTTTAAGTGAATTTATAGAAAATGAAAAAACTCCAATAATATTAATAAAGAATAAAGATGATTATAAAGTTAAAACCTTTGAAGAAATTATGCCAGGAGCATTTACAAAAAAGGATTTAGAAAATTAGGAGGAAAGATGTTTAAATCAGGATTCGTAACAATAGTTGGAAGACCAAATGTAGGAAAGTCAACTTTATTAAATCAAATAATGGGAGAAAAACTGTCTATAGTATCAAATAAACCACAAACTACTAGAAATAATATACAAACAATATTAACTGGTGAAAATCATCAACTGGTGTTCGTAGATACACCAGGAATACATAAGCCTAAACATAAATTAGGAGAATACATGGTGAATTCTGCAAAGGATTCTATAAAAGAAGTAGATCTTGTTCTATTCTTAATAAATCCAGAAGAAGAAATAGGAAGAGGAGATAAGTTTATAATAGAAACTTTAAAAAATCAAAAGGCCCCTGTTTTTTTAGTTCTAAATAAAGTTGATGAATTTACCCAAGAAAGAGTAGCTAAAACTCTCCAAATGTATTCATCAGAGATGGATTTTAAAGAAATAATTCCAATTTCAGCATTAAAGGGAAAAAATGTTGATAAATTAGTAGAATTAATGATTGGAGCAATGCCAGAAGGACCTAAATATTATCCAGATGATATGATTACAGATGTACAAGAGAGATTTGTAGTTTCTGAAATAATAAGAGAAAAAGCATTAAGAACATTAAGAGAAGAAATACCACATGGAATTGCAGTTGATATAATTCAAATGAAACAAAGTCCAAGTGGAACTTGGCATATTGAAGTTGATATGCTTTGCGAAAAAGATTCTCATAAAGGAATAATAATAGGTAAGAATGGGCAATCACTTAAGAAAATAGGTGAAAGTGCTAGATATGAAATTGAAAAGTTTTTAAGAAGTAAGGTTAACTTAAAGATTTGGGTAAAAGTCAGAAAAGAGTGGAGAGATAACCAAAACCTATTAAAGGAATTAGGATATAAGAAGGTTAAGTAAAATAAGGGGTTGGTATTTCTGTCACTACATAAAGTAAATGCAGTAGTTTTAAAAACTAAGGAATTTAAAGAGAATGATAAATTAGTATGGTTATATACAGAGAATTTGGGGAAAATAACAGCTATAGCAAAAGGATCTAGGAAAAGTAAGAGTAAATTTTTATCTCTTACTTTACCTCTATGCTATGGAGAATATGTTTTATTTAAAGGAAAAAGCTTATTTAATCTTCAAGAAGGTAAGATAATTAATTCCTTTCAAGGTCTTTTAGATAACCTAGATAAACTAACTTATTCATCTTATATTTGTGAATTAATAGATATATGTGTAGAAGAAGGAGAAGTGAATAGAGAGTTATTTAAAGATTTTCTAACTTGTATGTATTTACTTAATACAGATGCATTGGATTATGAAATTCTTATTAGGTCCTTTGAACTTAAATTGTTAAAAGCAACTGGATATGGATTAAACTTAGAAAGTTGCGTAAGTTGTAGGAAGAAGATATCGGTGTCAAATTATATATCTTTATCACATTATGGTGGGGTTTGTGAGGAGTGTTCAAGAGAACATGGAATTTATATATCTAGGCCAGCATATAATGCAATAAGATTTTTGTTAAAGGCACCTATGGATAAGATATATAAACTAAATATAAATGCAGAGGTAAAAAAAGATATAAGTAGGGTGACAACCTTTATTATATCATCAAACTATTCTAAAAAGCCTAAGAGCTTAGAAATGTTAAATTATATAAAGGAGTGAATAGATATGGGAATAACATTAGAAAAAGTAGATAAGGTAAAGGAAAGAACTGGTGTTAGCTATGCAGAAGCTAAGCATGCCCTTGAAATTAATGATGGAGATGTATTAGAAGCAATAATATATATAGAAGGAATGAAGGGAATAAAGCCAGATTACATAGAAGGTGAGTTTGGTAAAGAAGGTAGTACTGGTAAAGAAAAGTATGAAACTGTTGATGAACTAAAAAAATGGTTAAAGGACTTAATAAATAAAGGAAATGTTACAAGAATTAGAGTTAGCAAAGATGACAAAGAGCTTGTAGATGTTCCAGTAAATGCAGGAATAGCAGCTGGAGTAATAGCTATAATTATACCTCCTATATTAGCTTTTGTTGTGATTGCTGCAGTAGTTACTAAAATAACAATAGAAATAACTACGGCAGATGGTAGTGTTGAAGTTGTAAATAAATATATAACAAAAGCAGTAGATGACATAAGAGATGCGGCATCAGATGTGGCTTACAAGGTTAAAGATAAAGTAAATGAAGTTAAAAATGAAAAATTTAAAGGCGATATAAATAAAAGTAATAAAAAGAAGTCAGAGAAAAATGAACAAGTAGATGAAAAAGTATTTACATATACTGTTAATTTTGAAGATGAGGACTAAATTAAAGCAAATTTGAGATAAACAGGAGAAATAAGAGAATAAAGTAAACAGAAAAGGAATATTCAGCTAATATGACTAATTTTTCAGAAAATTAAGTATAGTCAAACTTTTATAAAATGTTATAATTAGAATGTAAATATCAAACTAATCTAAATTATCTGAATATTCCTTGTAAAAGCAGAAAGAGGGATAAAGTTGAAATTATCACAAAGGCAAGAGGAAATCATAAGGATAGTAAAAGAGGGACAGCCTGTTACAAGTGAAACTTTAGCTGATAAGTTAGGAGTAACTAGAGCAGCATTGAGAGCTGATTTAGCTATTCTAACAATGATAGGCATATTAGATGCTAGACCTAAGGTTGGTTATGTATATTTAGGAGAAGCTCATAATACTAGAATATTAGAAAATATTTCAAAAGTTCTAGTTGGAGAAATAATGTCTAAACCAGTTACAGTAAGTGAAGAAACTACAGTGTATGATGCAATCGTATTCTTATTCTTAAATGATGTAGGAACTTTATTTATAGAAAATAATGGGATATTAGTTGGTGCTGTTTCAAGAAAAGATTTTTTAAAAACTGCTATAGGTGGAACTGATATACATAAGGTTCCTATAGGTGTAATAATGACTAGAATGCCTAACATAATATGTGGATATAGCGATGACAGTGCATATAGCTTAGCAAAAAAAATTATAGAGCATGAAATTGATAGTATTCCTATAGTAGAAAAAGTAGAAACAGCAATTAATGAAAAAAATAAATTTAAGATAGTAGGTAAAATATCTAAGACTAACATAACAAAACTTTTTGTTAAATTAGGAGAAGGTAATTAAAAAATATGGGTTAATTATTTAGGGTAACTACAGTGCTATTAGTACTGTTAGTATATATATTCAATTTGATTGAACGGAGGAGTATTGAGATGGAGAAAAAGAAGTATGTTTACCTTTTTAGTGAAGGCAACGGGTCAATGAAGAACCTTCTAGGAGGTAAAGGGGCAAATTTATCAGAAATGATTTTACTAGGAATTCCAGTACCACAAGGATTCACAGTTACAACAGAAGCTTGTAACAAATACTATGAGGATGGAAAGGTAATCGCACAAGAAGTTATTGAAGAAATTCACGAAAAAATAACAGAATTAGAAAAGATAACAGGAAAAGAATTTGGTAGCTTAACAAAACCGTTATTAGTATCTGTAAGATCAGGGGCAAGAGTATCAATGCCAGGAATGATGGATACAGTATTAAATCTTGGTTTAAACGATAAATCAGTAGTCGCTATGGCGGATTTAACAGGAAATCCAAGATTTGCATACGATTCATATAGAAGATTTATACAAATGTTCTCAGATGTTGTTATGGATATTGAAAAGAGATTATTTGAAAATCTAATAGATGAGCTAAAAGAGGAAAAAGGTGTTGAAGTTGATACTGATTTAACAGCTGAGGATTTAAAGGTATTAGTTGATAGATATAAAGAGCTTTATAAGAAAGAAATGGGAGAAGAATTTCCACAAGATCCAAAAACTCAATTAATTGAATCTATTACAGCTGTATTTAGATCATGGGATAATCCAAGAGCTATAGTTTATAGAAGATTAAATGATATTCCAGGGGAATGGGGTACAGCAGTTAACGTACAAGAAATGGTATTTGGTAATAAAGGAGAAACTTCAGGTACAGGAGTTGTATTCTCAAGAGACCCAGCTACTGGAGAAAATAAAATATATGGTGAGTACTTAATGAATGCACAAGGTGAAGACGTTGTTGCAGGTATAAGAACACCACTTCCAATAGCTAAATTAGAAGAGCAAAATCCAGTAATATACAAACAATTTACTGATATAGTTCATACATTAGAAAATCACTATAGAGATATGCAAGATATGGAAATTACTATTGAAGAAGGAAAGTTATACTTCTTACAAACAAGAAATGGTAAGAGAACAGCTCAAGCTGCATTGAAAATTGCAGTTGACTTAGTTGAAGATGGAATGTTAACTAAAGAGCAAGCAATATTAAAAGTTGATCCAGCTCAATTAGATTCTTTACTTCACCCAGCATTCCATACAGAAGACTTAAAGAATGCTACACCAATTGCAAAAGGACTTCCAGCATCTCCAGGAGCAGCTTGTGGTAAAATAGCTTTCACAGCTGAAGAAGCAAAAGAAAGAAACGAAAAAGGAGAAGCTGTTGTTTTAGTAAGACTAGAAACTTCACCAGAAGATATCGAAGGTATGATAGCTGCTAAAGGTATTTTAACAGTTAGAGGTGGTATGACATCTCACGCAGCTGTTGTTGCTAGAGGAATGGGAACCTGCTGTGTTGCTGGTTGTGGAGAACTAAAAGTTAATGAAGAAGCTAAAACTTTAGAAGTAGGCGGAAAAGTTTATACAGATAATGATTTTATTTCAATAGATGGTTCAACTGGTAATATATATGGAGAAGCTGTTAAAACAGTTACACCAGAAATTTCAGGACATTTTGCTACATTTATGGGATGGGCAGATGAAATTAGAAAATTAAAGGTTAGAACTAATGCTGATACTCCAAGAGATACTAAGCAAGCAGTAGAGTTTGGAGCAGAAGGTATAGGATTATGTAGAACAGAGCATATGTTCTTTGCAGAAGATAGAATTATGGCAGTAAGAGAAATGATAGTTGCTAAGAATGAAGAACAAAGAAGAAAGGCTCTTGAAAAGTTACTTCCAATGCAAAGAGAAGACTTTATTGGAATTTATGAAGCTTTAGAAGGAATGCCAGCAACAATAAGATTCCTAGATCCACCACTACATGAGTTCTTACCTCATAATGATGAAGATATAGCTGAATTAGCTAAAGATTTAGATATAACTTTCGAAGAGTTAAAAGCAACTGTTGAAGAATTACATGAATTTAACCCAATGATGGGGCATAGAGGATGTAGATTAGCAGTTTCATATCCAGAAATAGCTGAAATGCAAACTAGAGCTGTAATTGAAGCAGCAATAGAAGTTAGAAAAAACAAGGGCTATGATGTAGTTCCAGAAATAATGATTCCTCTTATCGGAGAAATAAAGGAATTAAAATATGTTAAAGATGTAGTTGTTAAAACTGCAAAAGAAGTTATGGAAGAAAAAGGTGTTGAAATAGAGTATATAGTAGGTACTATGATAGAAATACCAAGAGCGGCATTAACTGCTGATGCAATAGCTAAGGAAGCAGAATTCTTCTCATTTGGAACAAATGACTTAACTCAAATGACATTTGGATTCTCAAGAGATGATGCTGCTAAATTCTTAAAGGATTACTATGATAAGAAGATTTACGAACAAGATCCATTTGCTAAACTAGATCAAACAGGTGTTGGAGAGCTAGTTAAGATAGCAGTAGAAAAGGGTAAATCAGCTAGACCAAATATCAAGCTTGGAATATGTGGAGAGCATGGTGGAGATCCATCATCAGTAGAATTCTGTCACAATATTGGATTAAACTATGTATCATGTTCACCATTTAGAGTTCCAGTTGCAAGACTTGCAGCTGCACAAGCACAGGTTAGAAATAAGAGATAATATATTAAGAGGAGGTTTTTAGCCTCCTCTTTTTTTAGTTTAAAATTTTACATCATAATATTTTGTGAATGCATTCATAAGTTCATAGGTAAACTCTAATTGGTTTTCAGTCCTATCTAATCCTTTTTCAAGTAGGGCAATAAAAGAATTTTTATTACATTTCCTTATATTCTTATAGTAATCTCTAGATAGTTTCCAAAATTTTTGAGGAAAAGCAATATAAGCTAATATATATTTAAAATCTGAAGAAGAGAGAGGATTTTCTTCCATATAGCTATCAAGGATATCTAGGGTTAAATTAATTTGCCAATTTGTATTTTCTCTTTTTAGCAATCGTCTTAAAAAATAAGAAATATCTCTTGAGCAATAGTCCATTTTACATTTATCAAAATCAATAAGAGAAATATTGTTACTATCTATTAAGATATTTTTATTTACATAATCACCGTGACAAAGAGATACTGAAAGTTCATCAGTAATAATTGAAGAAGAGACTTCAAATGAAATCTTAGCTAGTTCTAGATTTTCATTGACATTCTTTAGGAATATTTTGGAAAATCTATCATTATACTTATGAGCATCATTTATACTAATTAATAGTTGATTAAAATGTTTTGATATAGTTTCATTGTAATTGTCCAATCCTTCTCTAGAGCTACTGCCTTTAATTGGAGAAAAATTTTTAGAAGCTTTATGTAATTTTCCTAGAGTTCTTGAGGAAAGTAAAACATTGTCTAAATTATCAAAATCACATTTTTCACCTTTAAGCCAAGGGGTTAAAATAAATAGCATATCTTTATATTTAACATACCTATTTCCATATATAGTTGGCAAAAGCTTTGGAACGTGGATTTTATTTCTATAACACCATTCCATAGCTGAATATACATATAAAAGATTACCTTCATCATAGTAAACTTTTTTTAAGCAATAACTTCTATTATTAAAATCTATTCTATATACAGCTCTTTGCTTTTCTGTATCTTTAAATTTAATACTAATTATAGATGCATTTTGAAGATTGTAATAAGATAAAATATTAGATTTTATTTCATTAAGAGGAAGCAACTCATCCTTTAAATCTGATACTAAGTTTTCCATTATTCTCTCCTTATAAAATTACTCATTATTAAGATATTAGTAAAAAAAAGAAAATATACTTGGTATTAAATATATTATTATAAAATATGTTTAAATAGAGGAAAATAGAGAAAAATATAGAATATGTAATATAGAGGTGAGATATATGAATGTGAGAGAAAAAATAGAGGGTTTCGAAAGGTTGACATTAGTTCCTCAAGCTACTTTTAGCAATTCAACTTTAGGTAGAAAAAGACCAGAAGAAAATGATACAGTAAGAACTTGTTTTATGGTTGATAGAGATAGAATTATTCATAGTAAATCTTTCAGGAGGTTAAAACATAAAACACAGGTCTATATAAAAACTTTTGGTGATCATTACAGAACTAGATTAACTCATACATTAGAAGTATCTCAAATAGCTAGAACAATCGGAAGTGGAATTGGTTTAAATGAGTCTTTAATTGAAGCTATTGCATTAGGACACGATTTAGGCCATGTAGCATTTGCACATAATGGAGAAGAAGTATTAAATGATTTTTTAGGTGGGTTTAGACATAATGAGCAAAGTGTGAGGGTTGTTGAAAAGCTAGAAAAGAATGGATTAGGATTAAATTTAACATTAGAAGTAATAGATGGAATACTACATCATAGTGGACTTGAAAATGGAGCCAATAAAGCTAAGACATTAGAAGGAAGAGTTGTAAAAGTTAGTGATAAAATAGCTTACTTAAATCATGATATAGACGATTCTATTAGAGCTGGATTACTTAGTGAAGATATATTGCCAAAAGAAATTATAAAGGTTTTAGGTAAAACACATTCTCAAAGAATTGAAACTTTAGTAGTAGATGTTGTAAAAAATACCACAAATGCATTAAATAATAATGATGTAGATATTAAATTTAGCAGTGAAGTATGGGAAGCGATGACAGAACTTAGAAGATTTATGTTTAAAAATGTTTACTTAGGGGATATTTTAAAGGTAGAAAGAAGTAAAGCAAAGTTTATATTAGAAAACTTAATAAATTACTATTATAATCATGAAAATGAATTGCCTGATTTATATAAGGAGGTAGCTATAAAAGAGGGGCTAAAAAGAGCCGTTGCAGATTATATAGCTGGCATGAGTGATGATTATTGCTTAAATACATTTAACTCCCTATTTGTTCCTAAATTAGTAATATACTAAGTTTTTGGAAAATAAGAAAATATTATTTTAAAAGGAATTTTAAAGCTTATAAAGAATATAAATAAAGATGATTCATAAAATTTCATAAAATTTTATAAAATTTTTATTTTAAAGAAGGAAATATAGAAAAAATGTCGAAATTAATATAAGTTGACGAAAATTATTGGTAAGGAGGTGAATCTCCTTGCAGATTTCTGAAGAGATTCTAGAAAAGATAAAAGAACAAAATGACATAGTAGATGTAATATCTGAGTCAGTTAGACTTAAAAGGTCTGGAAGAAACTTTTCAGGACTATGTCCATTTCATAATGAAAAGTCTCCGTCATTTTCCGTATCTCAAGATAAGCAAATATATAAATGTTTCGGTTGTGGGGAATCAGGAAATGTAATTACTTTTATTATGAAAAATAGAAATATGCCCTTTGTTGATGCAGTTAAGTATTTAGCTGATAGAGCAAATATTCCAATAGAAAATGATAGAGGAAGAATAAGTCCTACTGCAAAAAAGAGAGAAATACTCTATAAAGTCAACGTAGAAGCAGCTAGGTTTTTTTACTCAAATTTAAGGTCAACAAAAGAAGCAAAGGAATATTTTTTAAATAGGGGCATAAAAGAAGAGACTATAAAGAGATTTGGGTTAGGATTTGCAAAGGATAGCTGGAATAGCTTACTTTTTTATTTAAGAAAGTTAGGTTATAAAGATGACTTACTACTTGAAGCTGGGTTAGTTTCAATTTCTGAGAAAACAGGGAACAGGTATGACAGATTTAGAAATAGAGTTATATTTCCAGTTTTTGACTATAGGGGGAAGGTAATAGGATTCGGAGGAAGAGTTCTAGATGATTCAAAGCCAAAGTATTTAAATTCACCTGAAACCTTAGTTTTTCAAAAAGGAGTCAATTTGTATGGATTAAACTTTGCAATAAAAAATAAGATGTCTGAAAGATATTTTATTATTGTAGAGGGCTATATGGATTTAATAACTCTACATCAATATGGAATTACAAATGTAGTAGCTTCTTTAGGAACAGCTTTAACTACAAATCAAGCAAGATTATTAAAGCGCTATGCAGATAAGGTTATAATATCATATGATGCTGATTTTGCAGGTCAGGCAGCTACTATGAGAGGGCTTGATATATTGAAAGAAGCAGGCTTTGATGTTAGGGTTTTAAGTATTCCTCAAGGAAAAGATCCAGATGAATATGTAAGAAGTAACGGAAAAGAGGCATTTATAAAATTAATAAATAGTGCTGAAAGCTTAATCGATTATAGGCTTAAAAAGGCTGAAGAAGGAATAAATCTTAAAGATAGCAATGATTTAATTGAATATGGAAAAAGGGTTACAGAAATATTAGCAAATGTTAATCCAATAGAAAAAGATGTCTACATAAAGAAGATATCAGAAAATACATCTATACGGGAGCAAACATTATATGATTTATTGTCAAAGAAAATGACAAAAAATATAAAAGAAAATAATTTTACGTATAATAAGGAAGATAATGGAACAAAATTATATTTAGAGCCAGCTTTTTTAAAAGCTGAGAGATCTTTAATGAAGTTATGTTTAGATGAAGACTATTTTGATTATATTAGTAAGTTAATAAGCCAAGAAGAGTTAATTCTTCCAGAACATAAAGAGATTTTTTCTATTATTAAAGATGCTAAAAAGGGAAACATAAATAATATAGTTACCTTTTTAGAATCAAGATGTACAAATGTAAAAACTATTGAAGAAGTTGTTAAAATAAAAGAACAACATGTGTTAATAGGTAATAATAATAAAAAGTTAATACAAGATTTTATCAAGCAATTAGATAATTATAAATTAAACCAAAAACTAGAAGAATTAAAGCGTAAGCAAAAACTTTTAGAATCAGAGGGCAAAATTGAGGAATCTATACAAATAGCAATTGAACTTAAAAAAGTTAATGAGCAGTTAAAGAGAGGTGCAAAGTAGCAGTTGGTAATAACGGAAGGAGGTAACAAAATGGTAGATGAAAAAACAAAAGCTAAACAAGTTAAAAAAGATAATGAGGACAAAAATAGCAAAATGAATATAGTTAAAAATCTACTAGATAAAGGAAAGAAGAGTGGTACTTTAACATATAAGGAAATAATGGATGAAGTTGAACATATCGATTTGAGTCCAGAACAAATAGAGAAAATTTATGAAGTGTTAGAGTCAATGGGAATAGAGGTTATAGGTGATGCTAATGGTGCCGATGCAGTTGAAGAAGAGTTAGAATTAGATTTAACTATTCCAGAAGGTATTGCTATAGATGACCCAGTAAGAATGTACTTAAAAGAAATTGGAAAAGTTCCTTTATTATCCTCAGAAGAAGAAATAGAGTTAGCTAATAGAATAGAACAAGGGGATCAAAGAGCTAAGAAAAAATTAGCTGAAGCAAATTTAAGACTTGTTGTAAGTATTGCTAAAAGGTATGTTGGAAGAGGAATGTTATTTTTAGACCTTATACAAGAAGGAAATTTAGGACTTATAAAAGCTGTAGAAAAGTTTGATTATAGAAAAGGATTTAAGTTTTCTACTTATGCTACATGGTGGATAAGACAGGCGATAACTAGAGCAATTGCTGACCAAGCAAGAACTATTAGAATACCTGTTCATATGGTAGAAACTATAAATAAGCTAATAAGAGTTCAAAGACAATTGTTACAAGAGTTAGGAAGAGATCCTTTCCCAGAAGAAATCTCAAAAGTTATGGATTTACCTGTAGATAAGGTGAGAGAAATCCAAAAAATAGCTCAAGAACCAGTATCTCTAGAAACTCCAATAGGTGAAGAAGAAGATTCACATCTTGGAGACTTTATACCTGATGATGATGCTTTAGCACCAGCAGAAGCAGCTGCATTTACAATGCTTAAAGAACAATTAATAAATGTATTAGATACTTTAACACCTAGAGAAGAAAAAGTATTAAGATTAAGATTTGGATTAGATGATGGTAGAGCAAGAACCCTTGAAGAAGTTGGTAAAGAGTTTAATGTTACAAGAGAAAGAATAAGACAAATAGAAGCAAAGGCTCTTAGAAAATTAAGACATCCTTCAAGAAGTAAAAAATTAAAGGATTATTTAGATTAGCACCAAAAGGTGCTAATTTTAATTTAGCAAGGAGAAGAAATATGGAACTAAGCGAAAGATTAAATTTTATAGTTAAAAATATTGAAAACACATCAGTTTTAGCAGATATAGGAACAGATCATGGTTATATTCCTTTATATGCATTAAAAAATGGAATTTGCAGCAAAGCTATTGCAGTAGATATAAATAAAGAGCCATTAGATAAGGCGAAACTAAATGCTATATTAGAAGGAATGGGAGATGAACTAGAATTTAGGTTAGGTGATGGACTTGCAGTTTTAGGTCAAGGTGAAGTTGATGTTACTGTTATTGCTGGTATGGGAGGAAATTTAATTAGAGATATACTTGAGGCACATATTGAAAAAGTAAATGATATGAGCTATTTAATACTTCAACCAGCACAAAATCCTGAAGTGTTAAGAGAATATCTTTATAATAATAATTATGAAATAATAAGCGAAGATCTTTGTTTAGATGATAATGTATATTATGAACTTTTTAAAGTAAGAAGAAGGGAAGGGGAAGCTACTAAATTAGATTCAATATACTATGAAGTAAGCCCTAAATTCCTTATGAGTAAGCATCCTTTAATGAAGGAATATTTAATTTCAAAAGTAGAAAACTATAAAAAGATACTTGGATTTATAACTGAAAGTACAGTTAATGCAAGTGAAAGAAGAAAATTAGTAAATGAAAAGATAGATGTAATTTCAAATATGATTAATTTTCTATAAGGAAGATGATATATGAAGAAAGTTAAAGATATTATAAATATAATGGAAGAGTTTGCTCCTGTTACATTAAAAGAAGATTTTGATAATGTAGGCCTTATGGTAGGAGATAAAGAAAAATCAGTAAAAAAAATACTTTTAGCCTTAGATTGTACTCTAGATGTAATCGAAGAAGCAAAGGAAAAAAAAGCAGATTTAATAATAACTCACCATCCTCTTATATTTAAAAAGCCTAGTAGTATAACTACTGATACTTTAATAGGTAAAAAGATAATAGAACTTATAAAAAATGATATAAGCTTATATTCTAGTCATACTAATTTAGACTCTGCAGAAGAAGGTCTTAATGAAACTATAGTAAATATATTAGGATATGATTCTAAAGAGCTTATAGAAACAAATAAAAAGGCTAGAAATAATAATGAGGGATTAGGAAGAATTGTTAGATTAGAAAATGAAATAGAAATAGAAGAATTAATAAAAAATATAAAAGAAAAACTAAATATAAAATCTTTAAAATTAGTTGAAGGTTGTAAAAAGATAAAAAATATAGCTATTATAAATGGAAGTGGTTCTAGCTTTTTTGAAATAGCTTATAAAAAGGGTGCAGATTGCATAATAACAGGAGATACTACATATCATTATGCATCTGATTATAAGGAAATTGGAGTATCGATAATAGATACAGGTCATTTTTCATCAGAATGGATTGTATTTTTATCAGTAATGGAAAAATTAAATAATAAATTATCAGATATAGAAATTATAATATCAAATAAAAGTGAAGATCCTTACACATTTGTGTAGGGATTTTTTACTTTGTATTAAATTATAAAAATAAGTAAATTATGGATAAATTTTTAGAAAAAATTGCAGTTATATAGCATCTTGGAAATTTTTTTATATACACAAACTTAATATTACAATCATATAATAGATAATAAGAATATTATTTTGGAGATGAAGTATGGGTAAATCATATCATAGAGGAAAAAGTAAATCGTGGACCAAAGTCTTTCAAAATAGCTTTAAAGATTTATGTGATGGAATAGTAAAAAAATTTAATGGAGGAGTTGTAATTAGACCACGGTGCTGTAATCGTGGAGCTAGAATATGTATATATGTACTTATTGTAGTAACTCTCCTATTTTCAGGATTGGGGTTTTATTCTTGGGTAATATTAGGAATGTTAATATTAGTACTACAATTTGTTTAATTTGTAAAAAATATCATTTGTGTTATTAATTAAGTTATGGTAATATAGTCTTTGCGAGTAAGACATGCAATCGCTGCTAGACTAGATCTAGGAGAGGAAAGTCGGAGCTCCATAGGGCAGGGTGCTGGATAACGTCCAGTCAAGGCGACTTGAAGGAAAGTGCAACAGAGAGATACCGCCTAATTTTTAGGTAAGGGTGGAAAGGCGAGGTAAGAGCTCACCAGCATCATGGTGACATGATGGCTATGTAAACCCCACCTGGAGCAAGGTCGAATAGGGAAACATTTAGGGGTTGCCCGCCCCGTTTCCGGGTGTACCGCTTGAGCTTATTGGTAACAATAGGCCTAGATAGATGATTGCTTAATACAGAACTCCGCTTACGGCTTATCTCGTAACATGAAAAACACTAGGTTGATGCCTAGTGTTTTTCTTTTTAGATAAAATTTTAAAAGTCCTCAAATTTTTCTATTATCCATAAAGGATCGAAGCTAATAATATATTTATGAATTCTATAGTATGCTCCATATTTATCTCTATAATAGGATAGAGATTCATTTAAAAATTCTTCAGTTACATCAAAAAATTCTGCTATTTCATATTTATTAGGAATTCCTTTCTTATAGCAAGTAATTAAATCCTCTATGCTAATTAGCTTTTCATATCCCCATCTTCTTGCAATTATTTCTTGCTTCCTATTATTTATTTTACTTTGATCAGTTATATTTCCAACTGTTTTATGGTAATGTCCTAGCTCCTCAGCTAGAATACATTTTTTTTCTTTGTTAGTAACTAGTTTTTTATTAATAGCAATTCTAATTCCCTTACAGTAACCATCTTTAGTGATTAAATTAGCTTCTTTAACTATTACACCTAAATTATCAGCTTCTTTTAGTAAATATTCATAATCCATAAAACCACCATTAATTATTCCAGAAATCATCATTATCCATTATATTTTCATCATGAATATAATCTTCCTTATTGAAACTACCATCTTTATCATGGGCAGCCATAGGAGAAGAAGAATCAATAAAATTATTTTTAATATTGATATTTCGTTTAAATTCTAATAACTTTTCTGAATTCTTTTTTTCTAAATCAAATAGTAATAATATTTTTTTGGTTAATAATTCATAATATGAATTCACAAAATTAGTCTTTATTGTATTACTTTCTATAGAGAAGTTATCTATAGGTATTTTATTTAGTTTTTTAAACTCTAATTCCTCATATTCAGAAAGTTCTTCTATATTATCTCTTATTAACTTTAGTGACATATTGTCATTTAGTTTCAATATATTATTAATCAACATAGTTAAATCTGAATTTAGTAATGATTTTTCAAGTTGATTTATATCGATAGTATTTTCAAAATCTTCATCTTTAGATATTAAATTAATAAGCTCTATGATTTCTATATTAAAAAAATCGGCAATTTTAGTTAAAAGAATATTATTAGGAAGAGTTCTTCCACTTTCAATATCACCTAAATATGATCTAGATATATTAAGGGCCTTAGCTAGATCAGATTGGGTGAATTTTTTTCCTTCCTTCAAACTTAATTTACTTCTTAATTGTTTAATTTTAAAACCTAATTTATTACTCATAAGACACTTACCTTTCTAATTTATGGTTAAATTATACGTCTTTTACGTCATTTTGTCAAATATATTATGGAAAGTAAAGGAAAAATAATATAGAATAAGATATTTTTAAAATTAGAAGAAAAAAGACGTAAATACAAAATAGACAATTACGTCTAAAAGACGTAATATTAATATCAAGAAGTGAAAGTTTTACTCAAGGAGGAAATGAAGATGAAAGATTTATTTGAAAATTTACCATGGTATAAAAAAATCCAAGTTTTAAGAGTTATTAATGGGTGGTCTCAGGCAGAAGCTGCTGAAAAATGCTTTACAGTACAAAAGGCCTATTGGACTTGGGAGTGTGGACAAGTATATCCACGTAAAAATAGTAGAAGAGCTATTTCACAAGCCTTTAGAATTCCAGAAAGTGATATCTTTGATTAAGATTAAAGGATAATAGAGTTATTTATAAATAAGGAGAAAATTATGAGTAGTTTAAATGAAAAGATTAAGTTAGTAGAAAAAAATTTATATGACTATAAGAAAAATAAAATAGAGATAAAAAATATGTATTTAGATTTAGAAATACTAGAAAATGACTATAGAGGTGTTGGAAGTATAGAATATGGTGAGAAAAGTAGCAAGACATATAAATTTAATAGTAGCGTTGAAAATGAAATAGTAAGAAGGGAAGAAGATATTAAAGATATTAAAAGAAAAATTCGTTTAAAGGAAATACAAGTAAAAAGAATAGATGACACCATAGATGTTTTAAGTGAAAGAGAAAATTATATAATAAAGGAATTTTATTTTAATAATAATCAAATTAAGTATATATCAATGGATTTAAGTTTAGCAGAAACTTATTGCTCCACATTAAAGACTCAGGCTTTAAAAAAGTTAATTAATTATAATATCTTATTAAATTCATAGTATTTTCTAAGGAATTTATAAGATATTAAGAAAATACCGGTGCTATAATGATATTGTAGAAAATAATGAAAAGAGGCACTTGGTACTCAGTACTTTAAGTGTCTCTTTTCATTTGGAGGAGGTGATTACATGAAAAAAATTAATAATAAACTTCATTAGCTACTAAAGAATAATATAGTGGAAAGATAATTCGAGAATATTAAAATCTATTAAACATTAATATTCTCTGGAGGTAGCGAATGATTATAGATTCTATTAGAGACTTTATAATGACATGTCCACACCTTAGTGCTATAGACAATATTATTAATGTAAATGTGAATTATTTAAATAATATGTCCGATGTATATAGCATTAATCAAGAGCCTGATGAAATTGTTATAAAGAGATATGTAAATGGTGACTCTTTGAGAGAATATAATTTTATTCTTATGAGCAAAGAAAATTATAGTGAAGATATAATGAAGAATATAAAAATATCAAGCTTTTATGAAAAATTCTTAGATTGGTTAGAGGATCAAACTGACAAAGGGAATTTACCTATTCTAGGAGAGAATAAAAAAGCAATTTCCATTGAGGCTATAAATAATGGACATGTATTAAAAGTCGAAAATGATAAAGTTATTTATCAAATAAAATGTAAATTAATTTATTTAAGAAAAGGAGAAATGAAATAATGGGAGTTAAAGAAAGAAAGAGTTATGCAAATTATTTAAACGTTGGAAAGGAAACAGAAGAATATGTATTAATGGGGGCTGGATTTATTGAGTTAAATGAAACACCAGCAGCACAAACAGCATCAAAGAAATATATAAATAATAAGTCAGCTTCAAAGGCAATAATAGGATATGATTGGACAACAAGCTTTAATACAGATATGATAAGAAGCGAAAAAGCAGTTGAATTTATATGTGAAATTGGAGAGATGCAAAAGATTGGAAGTGATGCAGAGACAGAGTATATTATTGTAGATTTAGATAAGGCTGTAGTAGGAGAAGGTAATACAAATACTTTCAAAGCAAGAAAATTTAGAGTAGCAGTAGAAGTTGCAGCATTTGCTAATAATGATGGACAAATGGCTGCAACAGGAAACTTATTAGGTATAGGTGATATGGCTACGGGTAAATTTAATATTACTACTAATACATTTACTGCAGATTCTGAAGTAAAATAGGAGGATATTATGATAATAAATGGAGTTGAAATAGGAGATTTAGATATTTTCGATGTTACTGTAGCAGAAAAGTATGAGAAAACATTAGAGAAGGTTACTGAATCTCAAAAAGGCTTAGAAGGATTAAAGACGTCCGTCATAATAAAAAAACAATGTGAAACAGTATTTTTTGTATTTGATGAATTATTTGGAGAAGGAACTTCTAAAAAACTATTTGGAGATTCCGTGAACTTAATTACATGCTTAAATGCCTTTGAGACCTTAGTTGAAGAAATAAAAAGTAAAAATGAAGAAATAGATAAGATTTCTTCAAAGTATTCTAACAATAGAGTACAAAGGCGTAAAAAATAATGAATATTTTAATAGATTTATTACCTAATAAGGTAATTATTGAAGAGAAGGAGTACGAAATTAATAGCGACTTTCGAACTTCAATTCTCTTTGAACTATTAATGCAAGATGATAACTTATCAGAGGAAGATAAGCTTTACTATGCATTAGACTTATACTATCCAATTTTACCTGAAAATATAAATAAAGCTGTAGAAGAAATATTATTGTTCTATGAATGCGGAAAAGAAAATGAAAATAATAGCTCATCAAGGGGAAAGAATAAAGTAATAGGTCAGATTTATAGCTTTGAGTATGATGATGAGTATATATATTCTGCTTTTTTAGATCAATATGGAATTGATTTGCAGGATATAGAATTTTTACATTGGTGGAAATTTAAAGCTATGTTTAAGGCTTTAAAGGAAGACAATGAAATAGTTAAGATAATTGGTTATAGATCTATTGATTTATCTAAGGTAAAAGATAAAGGTCAAAGAGAATATTATAAAAATATGAAAAAACTTTATGAAATACCTAAGAGTAAAAATGAATTAGAAAAAATAAATGAAATTGAAGAGGCTTTACTTAATGGTAAAGACTTAAGCAAAATATTATAAATATTTTAAAAACAAGCACTTATATATAAGTGCTTGCTATTTTTTACAAGAAAGTAGGTGAGAATATGGGAGATAAGGATAGTAAATGTAAGTGTGAAACAAAAAGTTCAATAGATAAAGTTATTGATATAGCTAAGAAGGGTAATGAAGTATTTAAAATTTCGTCGGATATTACAAAATCAATAAATAAAATGAAGGATGCATGGAATTCAGCTACCCTTGTATTAAAAGCACATGAAGCTGCTAGCAGATTAACACTTGTAACAATAAATGGAGGATTACCAATATTAACTACACTTATAGGCGTATTAACAGGGAAAATATCCTTAGCTACTGCTGCTCATGGTGCATGGAATGCTGTAATGAATATGTCTATGGGTCCTATCGGTTTAGTAGTAGTAGCGATATCAGCCCTTACAGCTGGATTTTTGGCTTATAGTCTTATGCAAAAAGATGCGTACAATGGTCAGAAAAGACTAGATGAGGCTAATGAATCACTGGGCAATTCATACCAAAAAGTGGCAGATAAAGCAGTTGAGTTTCATAATGGAATAAAGAGTGCAGGAAATATACTAGATGGATTTAATGAGTCTATTATAGTTAGTAATGAAGAGCAACAAAATTTATCAACTAGAATGAACCAGGTGCAAGAGGAAATATCGCAGATTGCTAGAAATGCAAAGGAAGAGCGTAGATCTCTGACAGAATCAGAAATTGGAAGTATGAATGAATTGTTTGAGGAAATGCATAAGTTGACTCAAAAAGAATTAGAGATTCAGGAAGCACACCAACAAGTTGTCAAAGATCGTTCAAAAGTTATGGCAGATACTTACCAAGGTACGGCTGAAGAGTATGAAGCCTATTCTCAAAGACTAATTAATTCAGCGGAAAAGACAAGGGAAGCAGTTATACAAAAAGCAGATGAGCAATGTACTGAAGAAATTGCTTTAATTAATGCTAAATATGAGGCGCTGGGGGAAAAAGGGAATGAAGCTTATAATGCAGAAATTGAAGCAGCTAATAATAAATATATTAGCTCAGTTGAAGCAGCTAATAAAGAGTGTGGTGATACATTAGCTATTATTCAAGAAGGATACGCTAACAGAGCAACTGAATTAGAAAATTATATTACTAAAACAAATGAATTAAAAATATTAGAAGAAGAAGAAAACAATAAATATAATGCAGCCTTAGAAGCAGAAAATGATAGGCATTCAGAGGCTCTCAAAACTTCAGACTATGATAGTGCTGCAGAATATATGAGGCACAATTCAGAGATTAGCCGAATAAAAGATGAACATACAAATAAAATGGCTGATATAAGGGCTAGGGAAGTAGAAGATCTAGATAAGAACGCTATAGATCAAGCTGGTGTTTTTCTTAAGATGGTTTCCGAAACAGAATTATATGGCGGTGAAATGTCTAAGAAAACAAGGGATATGGCTAATAGTATAATTGATAACTTTGATAAGTTACCAGAAGGAACACGAAAGACTATGGAAAATACAATGAGTCCAATGCTGACTGAAATGGAGAAATCGGAACCAGGGTTACTACGTAAAGCAGAGGGAATTGCAGGCGGAATTTTATCTAGGCTAAGAAAATCTTTTGATATTAATTCTCCTTCTAGGAAAACAAGAAAGATATTTAGGTCTGTTATGGAAGGGGCAGAAAAGGGAATAGATGATGAAGAGTCAAATGTATATGAGAAAACATCCGATTTAGCTAAAGGAGTTTTAAATGAGTTAAGTGCTTCTAATTTTGATATAGCCTCTTTAGTTAGAAAAATACAGGATACAGTTAATTTTGAATCAGCTAGGATTTCTACTGGAATAACATTTAGAAATAATGGACATATAATTGAAGAATTTAATGATAATAACACAAGTGATGGTATAAAAGAAGGAAGTACCTTTATATTGCCAATTTATATGGATAGTGATGAAATATCTGAATATACTTATAGAAAAGTAGATAACCAATTTGCATTAGCTGGAAAGAGGGTGAGATAATGCTTATTAATAATATCGATATAAGTAAATTTAAAGCAAAATTATTAGAGAGATCAATACAAAATTCAGATTTTGAAGTTAATAGCTTATGGCTAGATAATTCTAGAGAACCCTTTATAGATAAAAATTTTAATTACAAATTTAAAAAATTAAGCTTTAAATTAGATCTTATATGTAAGGATAGTAATGAACTTGAAGTTATTAAAAGTAACTTAACTAAGGAGTTAGCAACTGCAACTATAAAATTTGATGATATAGATTTTTATTATAGAGGATCTGTAACTGGTGATATTTCAGTGAATTATATAATGCAAGGAAATGAAACATTAGATATAAATATGTTAGTTGTAGCTGAATCTAAAGAAATAGTTGATTATATGAATGGTATATTATCAAAGAATATAAATAATAAGGGTAATTTAGAAATACCTATAGTATTAGAGATAACTCCAACTATTGCTATGATAGAGCTAAATATTCAGGGATTAAGTGAATTTCCTATAATTATTAAAAATTTAGAATTAAATAAAAAGGTAATTATAGATGGAGAATTATCTAAAGTGACTCAGGAAAATATAAATAAATTTAAAGATATTGATTTATGGGAATTTCCAAGATTACTACCAGGAAATAATACAATATCATTAAGTAGAAACAATTGTAATATTACCATTAAATATAAAGAGAGATGGATATAAAATATGCTGATATAAAAAGAGCTTTATAGCTCTTTTTATATTTTAAGGAAGGATGATATAAATGAAATTAAGTAATGAAAAGTTAGTAAATAGTGTGGAAGTATTATCAAAATTAATTAATATGAATTTAAATATTAAGGCAAGCTATATGATTGCAAGAAATATAAGTATCATTGAGAAAGAAGTATCTATATATAATTCTGAAAGAGAAAAACTTATTAATAGATATGGAATAAAAGATGAAGATGGTAAGCTAAAATTAAATGAAAATAATACGATTCAATTAAAGCAAGACTGTTTAGAAGATTGGAATAAAGATATAAGAGAATTATTAGATCTGGAAATTGATGTAAATGTTGAAGAACTAGATAAAGAAGATTTATTTAAATGTAATTGTGATATATCTCCAAGAGAGTTAATTCTAATAGATTTTATGATTAAGTAAATAAATTATATAAATAAATAGAAAGGAGGTATATAATTGTTACAATTATATGATGTAGATAAAATAAAAGTACAAGGATTAACTGAATATAAAGATTATAAGATAGAAAGTGTTTTAGATTCAGGAGATAAAACACTTTCTTTTTCATATCCTAGTATTTTATCAAACAGTATTTTAGAAGAATGTTATATAAGAAATGAAACTGATGAGTTTGTAATTAAGGAAATAAAAGATGATGGTAAATGGAAATCAGTAGTTGCAGTAATGAATGTAGAGGAGCTTGAAGGCCAGGCGTGGGAACATTTTGATTTACCCAATATAGGAGTAAAGAAATGTTTGACTTTAATAGTTGCAGGTACTAGTTGGAAAGTAGAAATATCAGATAATATTTCTAAAAAAAGAACTGTAAAGAAAACTAATTGTTCTTCCTGGGATTTAATTCAAGAAGTTAAAAAGTCATATAGAGTTGAAATTGAGTTTGATACGTTAAACAAAACTATTAAGGTATACGAAAAGATAGGCTCAAATAAAGGTTCATATTTTATAGATACGCTAAATTTAAAGGAATTAGAATTAGAAACAGATTCCTATGATTATTATACAAAAATTATAGCTATAGGAAAAAGTGACATTAAGGTTGAAGTAGAAAATTATCAATACTCAAATAAAGTAAAGACCTTAATTTGGAAGGATGAGAAGTATACAGATGTAGATGCTTTGCGAGAAGATGCTATTTTAAAGTTAAATGAAATATCGAAACCACGTAAAAGCTATAGAGCAAGCATTGTTGATTTAGCAAGATTAAGTGATAAATATAAAAATATATTAGAGTATAAACTTGGAGATGTAGTTACCCTTATTTCAAAAGATTTAAAGATTAAAGATAAGCAAAGAATAGTTAAGATAACTGAGTATCCAGATGATCCTAGTAAAAATGATTGCGAGATGTCCAATACAATTCTTAGTTTCAAGGAATTGCAAAAAGAGTTTAAAGATACTTCTAGTACAGTAAGTAATATTACTGAGGACAATGGGAAAATATCTGAAAAAGCTATAAAAGAAGCTGTTGATAAAATAACGATAGATAAAGTAGACACTAAGAGTCTTAATGCAGTTAGTGCTAGAATAGGAGAATTAGATGTAAATAAACTAAATGCAAATGAGGCTAAAATAAAGTTTGCTGAGATAGATAATGCATTAATAACGAAACTTGAAACGAAAGATCTTGTTGCTAATAATATAAAGTTCAATGTTGCTAGTGGAGATACTTTAGACTTACAAACTCTTTTAAGTAAATTTGTAACAGGAGAAAATGGACAATTCTTAAATATAACTAGTAATAATATTACAATAGCAGATGCAGTTATTAAAGATGCTATGATAGATACTATTAGTGCAGCCAAGATAAATACAGGCGTGTTATATACTAACTTAGTTAATATTCAAGGTAACAATGGAAATTTACTAATTAGAGATAACACTATACAAATAAAAGATGGTAATAAAACCAGGGTACAAATAGGAAAAGATGCTAGTGATGATTACAATATGTATGTTTGGGATGCTACAGGAAAGCTAATGTTTGATGCTACTGGACTAAAGGCAGATGGAATTAAAAATCAAATTATAAGAAATGACATGATTTCCGACAATGCTAATATTAATGGAAAAAAGATGGATATTAATTCTTTAGTAACAGAAGTAAATAAAGATAGTAATACAACATTAATGAAGGCAAGCAAGGTTGCTTTGGATACTACTGGACAAAGCTTAGAAGTAAGTTTTAATTTATTAAAAACATCATCAGATGATACTAAGAAGAAAACTGAAAGTAATATAACAAAAATTGGAGTAATTAATGGACAAATAGATACTTTAATTAAAGACACAACAATAGATGAAGATGGATCTACAATCAAACTTAAAGATAGTTATAGTAGTTTAAAACAAACTGTAAGTGGACTTAATTCTACAGTAGAAAGCCACAGCACTTCGATAACTAATGCACAAAATACTGCTAATACTGCTAATTCTCTTGCAGATAGTAAGGCCAAAATATTTACATCTACACCAAATACACCTTATAAAGTAGGGGATATGTGGACAAGCGGACCAAGCAGTGAAATTATGAAATGCAAAGTTTCAAGAACAAGTGGTGCATATACGGCAAGTGATTGGGAAAAGGCATCAAAGTACACTGATGATACTAAAGCTAATGCGGTTGAAGGAAGTTTAAATACACTTAGTGGAAAAGTAACTACAGTGGAAAACAAACAAGCAAATTTAGAACAGAGCCTTGATGGATTTAAAACAACCGTATCAAGTAACTATAGTACTAAATCTGAAATGTATTCAGTAGATGGAAGAGTAACAAATCTAAATAGCAGAGTGAGTACGGCAGAAAGCTCTATAACACAGCTTAATAATCAGATAGATTTGAAAGTTGAGAAAACTGATGTAACTAATGCTATTAATGGAATACAAATTGGTGGAAGAAATTTAGTTTTAGACACAGGATTTAAAAGTTTATGGAGTATATGGAATCCCGCTAAAAGCACAGCAACAATAAATGAGTTAGGACAAAAATTAATGTTTAATGATATAGTACAATCAGCTATATTAAGCAACTTAACCGAAAAGTTAGCAAAAGGTGAAAAGTATACTTTAAGCTTTGAAGCTAGAGGAAATTTAAATAAAACAGAAGTTTACATTATAACAACGACATTACCAAATTTTCAAATATTCGCAAAGCTTGGAGCTCTAAATGAAAATAATTATACAAAAATTACATTCACTTTTACTTATAGCTATGATAACATCTCAAGTAAATTATTTATTGGAGGAATATCATCTTTAGCTGGTCAATGGATAGAAGTTAAAAAGGGTAGTATAAAACTAGAAAAGGGAACAAAAGAAACAGATTGGACAGTTGCTCCAGAGGACATAGATAGTAGTGTAAATGCTTTATCTGGTAGAATGGCTACTGCAGAATTAAAATTAGAACCAGGAAGAATCACTCAGAGTATAAGTGATGCAATAAATGGTGGTACTGCTTCTATATTTACAGTAACTACAGTGCTCGATAAAACAGGCTTTACTGTAAAAAATGGTGCTATAAGAATATTAAATAAAGCAGGACAAGATGTACTTAAAGCAGATGTTAATGGTAATTTAATTTTAGCTGAAAAAGGAAAAGTAAAAATAGGGGACTCATATTTTGGAGAAGGTGGAACACAATTTTTTGATTATGTTTCTTTCAAAAGTACTGAAAGTGAAAGTAAAAATATTTATTACTCTAAAAGTGGTTATATACACCCTGGGGTATCGGGACAGTGTGGACTAGGTACACCTTCAAAATATTTCGACGTTGTATTTGGTAGAGCATTAGGATTACCACAAAATCAAGGCAATAATACAGTAATACAAGGTGGTGCTATATATCTAAGAACAGCTTATAAAGCAGGAGTAGATAATGGGGTAATGGCAGATGAATATGGTTACATATTCCCATATGCTAATGCTGAGTGGACATTAGGCAGACCAGACAAGCGTTGGAGTACAGTGTATACTTACAATGTAAATACACCATCTGATAGTCAACTAAAGGAGAATATAAGATATACAAATGATAATGATATAGGAAGAATTTCTACTAGAAATTGCTATGATTTTATAAAAAATGATTTGAAATTAGCAGAGTTTGATTATAAAGGAAATGACCAAGCACTAAAGAATCAATTTGGATTTATAGCACAGGATGTTTTAAATTATTCCAACAGGTATATATCAGAAAAAGTACTAAATATAGAGAGTAGTACTCTATCATATAACAGTAATAATTATATTAATGTTGTCGTAGGAGCTTTACAGATTGCTATAAAGAAGATAGAGGAATTAGAAGATAAAATTAAGAGCTTACAGATGTAGGCTATTTTTATATTAAAAGGAGAGCGTATAGATAGTTGGAATCAAGATATAAAAGATTTATTAGACTTAGAAATTGAAGAGAATATAGATTCAATAGATAAAGAAGATTTATTTAAATGTAATTGTAATATAACAGCAAGAGAGTTAATGTTGATTGATTAGTGATTAAATAGTAAAAAAACTTATAAAATAAAGAAAGGAGGCCTTAAATTGTTACATTTATATGACTTAAATAAAAAGAAGATAGAAGGATTAGTAAATTATAAAGATTATAAAATAGAAAGTGTTTTAGATACAGGAGATAAAACACTTTCTTTTTTATATCCAAGTAATTTATCAAAAAGCATAATTGAGGAATGTTATATAAAAAATAAGACTGACGAGTTTGTAATTAAAGAAGTAAAGGATGATGGTAACTGGAAATCAGTAGTTGCAGTTATAAATGTAGAAGATTTGGAAGGACAAGCTTGGGAACATTTTGATTGTACTAATCAAAATATTGAACAGTGCTTGACTTTAGCAGTAGCAGGGACTGGTTGGACAGTAGAAATAATTAATCCTACTAATAAAAAAAGAACTGTTAAAAAAACTAATTGCTCAACATGGGACTTAATACAAGAGGCTAAGAAAGTATATAGATTAGAAATAGAGTTTGATACTTTAAATAAAATAGTTAAGGTTTATGAAAGGCTTGGTAGTAAAAAAGGAGCATATTTTATAGATTCCCTTAATTTAAAAGAGTTAGAAGTAGAAGCAAATTCTTATGACTATTACACAAGAATACTTGCAATAGGTAAAAATGATATCAAGGTATTAGTTGAAAACTATCAATACTCAAAAAAAATAAAGACTTTAATATGGAAGGATGAAAAATATACAGATATAGATAGCTTAAGAGAAGATGCTATATTAAAGTTAAATGAATTATCAAAACCTTATAAAAGTTATAGAGCTAGTATTATAGATTTAGCTAGTATAAGTGATAATTATAAAAATATTTTAGATTATAAACTAGGAGATATAATTACTCTTATATCAAAGGATTTAAAAATAAAAGAAGAACAACGTATAGTAAAAATAGTTGAATACCCAGATGATCCTACGAAAAATGATTGTGAAATGGCAAATACAATTCTTAGTTTTAAGGAGCTGCAAAAGGAATTTAGAGATGCTTCTAATACAGTAAGTAATATTACTGAAAATAATGGGAAAATATCTGAAAAAGCAATAAAGGAAGCTGTTGATAAAATAACAATAGATAAGGTAGATACTAAAAGTCTTAACGCTGCAGTAGGGAGAATAGGAACTTTAGAGGCAACAACAGCTAAAATATCTCAACTAGATGCTATAAATGCAAATATAGTTAATTTACAATCAAATAAAGCTAATATTACTGATCTTACAGCAGCAAATATAAAAGTAAGTATTCTTGAAGGTGATACAGCTAACTTACAAACTATTTTATCTAAATTTATAAGTGGAGAGAATGGGCAATTAGTTCACCTAACATCAGAAAATGTAGTAATAGATAATGCAGTAATTAAGTCAGCTATGATAGAAAATTTAGACTTATCTAAGTTAAATGCAGGAGATATATCAACAAACAAATTTAGAATAGTAAGTGATAGTGGAAAAATGCTTATAGCAGATAATACTATACAAATAAATGATGCAAATAGAACCAGAGTGCAAATAGGTAAGGATGCATCTAATGATTACAATATGTATGTTTGGGATAGTTCTGGAAATCTTATGTTTGATGCAACTGGACTTAAAGAAGATGGAATAAAGAATTCTATTATTAGAAATGATATGATAAGTGATAATGCAAATATCACTGGATCTAAAATTAATATTAGTAGTTTAGTTACAGAAGTAAATAAGGATACTAATACAAGTTTATTTAAAGCAAGTAAGATAATGTTAGATACTATAGGGCAAAGCTTAGAAGTATCTTTTAATAATTTGAAAACTACAGCAGATATCACTAAGAATAAAACAGAAAGTAATACCACTCAAATTGGAGTAATGAATGGACAGATAGAAACATTAATTAAAGATACAATTATTGAAGAAGATGGAGAGATAGTTAAATTAAAAGATAGCTATAGCTCATTAAAACAAACTGTAAATGGAATTAGTTCTACAGTAGCAAGTCACACAACTTCTATAACCACTTTAGGAACTAATGTAAATAATGCACAAACTACAGCGAATAACGCTAATAGTTTAGCAGATAGTAAAGCTAAAGCATTTACTTCTACTCCAACAACTCCATATAAAGTAGGGGATATTTGGACAAGTGGACCATCCGGAGATATTATGAAATGTAAAGTTGCAAGGGTTAGTGGATCTTATGTTACTAGCGACTGGGAAAAAGCATCTAAATATACAGATGATACTAAAGCTAATACGGTGGAAGGAAATTTAAATACTCTTAGTGGAAAAGTAACAACTGTAGAAAGTAAACAAGCTTCTTTATCACAGGATTTAAGTGGATTTAAAACTACTGTAAATTCAACTTATAGTACTAAATCAGAATTAAATACAGTAGATGGAAAAGTAACCAATTTAACTACTAGAGTTGCTAATGCAGAACAGAAGATAACAGATAGTGCGATTATAGCAACTGTAAGTTCTACAATAAACACTGCAAAAGAACAAGCCATAAATAGTGCTAATAGTGCTACAGATACAAAATTACAAAGTTATTCTACGAAAGCAAGTATGGAACTTACAGCAAGTCAATTAAGACTAGAATTTAAAAGTACTGGTGGGAATAACATTATTAAGAACTCTCAATTTAAAAATAGGATAGCTTTTTGGAATATACACAGTGGTACAGGTGGAGCGTTTGTTGTGGCAGAAGATTATATTACTAGGGGTTATCAGTACGGATTTAGAAGTAGTGATACAAAGGAAATACTTTTCTATCAAGATGTAGCTGTTAAAGGTAATGTTACTTATTCTATTTCTGCTGAGGTTATGGCACAACAGAATACTTTAGGAGCTACATTAATAGTTCAGTTCCTAGCTTCAAACGGGTCAATAATATCTACGACAAATTTAGAAACAGTCGTACAAAATACAAATAAAAAAGTTGTGTCTACAGTAGTTACTCCAGCTAATTGTACAAGTATAAGACTACACATAAGACACAATGGATATACAAATTTAGCATATTCTTTCATATTTATCTCTAACATAATGATAAATCAAGGGTATCCTGTGCCATGGCAGCCTAATTCCGATGAGATAATTGATGGTAATACTGTTGTAGATGGGAATGGCATTGAAGTAACTTTCGATAATGGACAAGGCAAAGCTAGAATGGGCAGAGAAGGGTTCTATTGGAAAAAGGATGGATTGTCTAAAGCATATCATTGCTTGTTCTACAAAGGGGAAGTGTTTACAGACGCTAATGTCCAAAATGGAGTGTTAATACAATTACCGGCTGAGTTCAGAGGTAAAGATTTTGAAGTAATTGTTGCACCAAAGAATATTAAAAAAGAAGGTGGATTTTTAATGTATTGGTTAAACTGTTACTACTCGGAAAGAAATATATCAAATGGTACTTTTAAAGTCCATGGAGTAGTAGATTGGAGAGCGGTAGATAACCATAACATGATATCATCAACTGGTATTAATGTAACTTATGTGGTGTTAGCATAAAAGGAGGAAATATGTTAAATATAGATGTTATTAATAATTATACATTAGAACAGCATGAAGCCAGTATGACTTTGTTTTATATGAAGCGTACAGGAGAAATACAAAGATATTCAACAGGAATACAGGGCATGAAGTATTTTGGAGGCCATGAAGAGGACTATAAACTTATTATAGACTTTATTGTATTAGAGAAAGATCAATATGTATTAGATAATATAGAGAAATTTAAAATTGTAGATAAGAAGCTGATTCTTAAAGGAGAATACAGAGTTAATTTAGATAAGTATCAATAGAATTTATATATTACAGGTTCCTTTTTTATTAAAAACTAGGTGGAATAAGAAATATGTATGTGTTAATGCAATCCATCTAGCAAGATAATTAACTACTTGATATAGATAATAAATTAAAGATAAGTTCAACGTCAATTAGAGGTTTATAAATTATAAAAGAGCTTATATTTTAAGCTCTTTTTAATTTGAAAATAAAGTACAAATACTAGTTGAATTATGGTTATAAAAAGTAAGTTTTTATAGTATTAGATAGTATAAATATATTTATAAGGACTTAGCAAAAGATAAAATATTTAAAATAAGAGTATTAGTAAATAATCGTTTATTTATTAATAAAGAAAGTAGGTGTAAGATGGATGAATTAATGCAAGCAGCAGTAGGGCAAGGATTAGGATATGCATTATTTGTTTTTCTATTACTTTATGTACTTAAAACAACAGGAGAAAGAGAAAAGAGATATCAGGATTTATTAGATACACTTGCAGATAAGTTTAATGTTGTAGAAGACATTAAGGAAGATGTTAAAGAAATAAAGAATAAGATTGAGGGGTAGAGATGTAAAATGGAAAATTTAATTATGTTAATCTTGATTTCTTTGCTAGCAGAAAGTGTTTGGGAAACTTTAAAAATGGTATGGCAAAATGGAAAATTATCTATAGACAGAATAGGGGCATTAGCGATTGCTTTATTAATAGCTATTGGTACAAAATTAGATTTACTATCATTATTAGGTATAGAAACTAGTATTCCATATTTAGGGGTTATATTAACAGGTATATTAATAAGTAGAGGATCAAATTTTATACACGACTTATTAGCTAAAGTAGAAGTAATAAAGCTTAATAAGTAGAGAATAAGTTTTATTATAAAATTATTATTTAAGGTGGAAATTATATGTTGAAACAAATGTTAATAGATAAACATAAATATAAGGAAAAATGTCCATATTATATGGAACCAAAAGGAATATGTATTCATAATACAGCTAACGATTCTAGTGCTGAAAATGAAAGAAATAATATAAATAGAGTAGATAATAATTCAGAGGTATCATTTCATATAGTTATAGATGATAAAGAAGCTATTCAATTAATACCATTTAACCGCAATGCTTGGCATGCTGGAGATGGATCAGCTGGTGATGGTAATAGAAATTATATAGCAGTTGAAATTTGTTATTCTAAATCTGGCGGAGACAGGTTTATAAAAGCAGAGCAAAGAGCAGCTAAAGAAGTTGCATCATTATTAAAACAATATGGATGGGGAATTTCTAAAATTAGAAAACATCAGGACTTTAGTGGCAAATATTGTCCTCATAGAACATTAGATATGGGATGGCAAAGGTTTTTAAATATGGTACAAGCTGAACTAGGTGGATTAAGTAGCAACAATATACCGCCTATTCAACCTGAATCAAAACCACAACCATCTGAAATAGAACAATATTTATTTTTAAAACCACACATGAATAAATGGAATGTATATGCTACAAATGTTGAGCCTACAATAGGAAATGAGTGTGGGACTCTAGCACCTTCAAATTACGGAGGATTAGAATATAAAATATTTGGAAATCCTCAAAAAGATGTTTATACAATTAAAACTAAATCTTTTGGTATAGTAAATATATACGTACCTAAAGATGGTGACAGTGAATTTTATAGTAAGGGAGCATCTAATCTGCAACAGGAGAAACCACAGCAAAGTAATAAGCAATATATAAATCTTAATCATAAAGTAAACAGTTGGAGAGTATATCCTACAAATGTTGCTCCTATAACAGGAAATGAAGTAGGATTTTTAGCACCCTCAAGATATGGTGGCTTATCATATGAAATATTAGGTAATCCACAAAATGATGTTTATACTATAAAAACTGAAACTTTTGGAATTATTAATATTTACGCTTCAGATGATGAGGATAACTTAATAACTTCATATTCAATGTATTAATTTTAAAGGTAGCATTTAGAAGTAATATTCTAGATGCTACCTTTTTTAATTTTTTTATTAATGACTTAAAAAATGAAATTATTTTAAATTGAAAATTTGTAATTATTTATATATCAATGAAAAATAATTACAAATTAAATCTTACATAAATAACACCAGGTAGAAAAGCAGTATGTATTAAAATTCTACCTGGCAAAATAATTAACTACTTATACAGATAATAAATCAAAGACAAGTTTTATGTCAATTAAAAAATTAAGTTAAAACAGAATATATTAATATTTTATTTTTAAAAAATTTTGTTTATTTTTTAAATATTTTTTGGATTTAAGAGAATACTATATGTAACCAATGAAATGTTACAAAGGAGGAATTCTTATGGGACAAAATGACAATGTAAAAGAAAATAAAAATGGTAGTATTTTAGGCTGGATAGGAAGATTAATAATTGTAGCAATTGTTTTAGGATTAACCTCTTTCTTCACTCCAGGATTTAGTATTAATGGATTATGGTCATATCTATTAGCAGCAGTAGTAATAACTGTATTAGATTATTTGGTAGAATCATTTATGGGAGTTGATGCTTCTCCTTTTGGAAAAGGATTAAAAGGATTTGTTATTGCTGCTATAATATTATATGTAGCACAATTCCTTGTACCTAATATGAGGGTATCTATATTCGGAGCAATAATAGCAGCTTTAGTTATAGGAGTACTAGATGCAATATTCCCAAAGAGAGTTATGTAATACAATTTAGTAAAACATAAACGATGCTAATAGATAACTATAAAAAAGCATTAAAGGGTTAAGATAGCTTTATCTTAACCCTTTAATATTCTAATAAGGGTTTTTGGAGATTTCATAGAATAGCTTAAAATATAAAAATCAATTATATATACTAACTTAAAAGTGCCTACTTGTTTTATTAGTTTATTTTTTCTATACTAAAGATAAATTAGCTATTAATGAAAGGAGACATTTAGATGAAAGATTTATTTACACCATATAAATTAAAGGGACTTGAATTAAAAAATAGAATAGTTTTTCCACCTATGTGCCAATATTCAGTAGAAAAAAAGGATGGAGTAGCTACTGAATGGCATTATATGCATTATGTAAGTAGGGCTATAGGAGGCACAGGGTTAATAATTATTGAAATGACAGATGTTGAGCCAGATGGACGTATTAGTGATTATGACTTAGGATTGTGGTGTGATGAGCAAATAGAACCATTAAAAAGAATAGTGGATGAATGTCATAAATATGGAGCAAAAGTGGCAATTCAAATTGCTCATGCAGGTAGAAAGGCAACTGATGCCGAAGTTCCAGTTGCACCATCACCAATTCCTTTTGATGATAAATGTAAAACTCCAAGAGAATTATCTACAAATGAGGTTAAGGAAATTATTGAAAAGTTTAGATTAGCAGTTAAACGTGCTGTTAAGGCTGGATTTGATGCCATAGAAATTCACGGAGCTCATGGATACTTAATACATCAATTCCATTCACCATTGACTAATAAAAGAAATGATGAATATGGAAAAGATTTAACTAAGTTTGGAGTAGATGTAATTAAAGCAGCAAAAAGTGAAATGCCAGAGAATATGCCATTAATTATGCGTGTTTCAGGAAAAGAATACGTTGAAGGTGGATATGAAATTGAAACAGGTATAGAGATTTCTAAAGAATATCAAAAATCAGGAGCAGATATTTTTCATATTAGCGCAGGTGGTGAAGGGCCAATAGCTTCTGCTGGAAAGCCTGGTACTCATGCCGCATATCAAGTTCCTTTAGCAAGAGCTATTAAGGAAGCATTAAATACAGAAGTTATTGCAGTTGGAAAGTTAGATGAACCTGAAATTGCTAATGCTGTAATTGGAAATGAAGAAGCAGATCTTGTAGCTATAGGAAGAGCAATGTTTAGAAATCCTTATTGGACACTACAAGCTGCAGTTAAATTAAATAAGGAAAGTAACATACCTAAACAATATTTATTAGGATTTCCAAGAAGTATACAAAATAAATAAGGAGAATAAAATGAGAGAGTTGCAATGTCCAGCAATTTATAAGCATTTTAAAAGTAACTATTATGCCGTTATTGGAGTTAGTAAGCTAATAGAAAATGAAGATCATATTAAAGAAGCAATAAAGCTGCAGGCTTTTCATACAGAACTAAACTCAATAATAACTATATATAAGATGGATGACTTATATTTTCACTTAACTGATGATTCTAAAGAGTTAGTGTTATATAAAGCTCTTTATGATGACAAGGGGATATATGCAAGACCTATTGATATGTTTTTAAGTGAAGTTGATAAAGAAAAATATCCTGAGGTTAGTCAAAAATATAGATTTGAATTATTTAAATATTAATAAAAATAAACTAGAAAATATAAAATAAACAAATAGAAAACCAATAATATATAATTAGATTATTGGTTTTCTATTTGTTTATTAAACTTTTAAATATTTATGTATATTCTTATCTGTTTCTAATATATGAAATTTTATCCAATTAGAAACAATATCTAAAAGGTCATTAATAGACTTTTTTTGATCGCTATCTATAGAATATAAATCAAATCCATTAATCTGTTCTATAAATGCATCATGAGCAAATTTGTGAGATAGAAACTTAGAGTATCCATTTTTCTTCATAAATTCTTCTTCTGTCTTAAAATGATAAATTGTATAATTTTTCAACTCTTCAAGTATAGTAATGATTTTATCATACTTATCATCATCTTTATTTTTTAATAATAGTTCATAGCAATTATCAAGGATATTAAATAATTCTTTATGTTGCTCATCAATAATTTCTATGTTTACAGAGTATTTATCAGACCAAGATCCCATTTTATAGCTCCCCCTTCTACAATAATGAAATATAAAACTATTATAACTTTGGTACAGGAAATAAACAATAATAAACTAGGAAATAGTGGAATAATTAATCTTTAATTAACTATAAGAATAATAAAAATTTAATTATTTAATATACATGATATTGAAATAGTCATTAATAAGAATATATAGATTTTGTGTATAAATTGTGTCAGAGAAAGAAATGGTAAATTTAAAGTAAAAAATAAGAAAAAATTAGTAAAAATTTAATTGATTACATTGACTATTGAGTTTTATGAGTATATATTATGAATATAAGTAATAAAATGGTTCGAATACATAAGGGCTTTTATCAGGTTTAATTTATATATTAAACCTTGATAGTAACAAATTTAATACATTTTGATAATATATTTAAAATAAATATAAGTTTTAGGAGTGAAACTATGGAGATTTTAAGGGTGCTAGTTGGTAGGTTTAGCGACAAAGATGTAATAAGCTACAATTTAAGAAATTCAAGTGGTTTTGGAATAAATGTTTTAAATTACGGTGGAATAGTAACAGATATATTAGTACCAGATAAAGATGAAAAAGTTGAAAATGTAGTTATGAAATACAAAGATATTAATTTATATGAAGAGAACCTATCATATTATGGAGCCTTAATAGGAAGAACTTCGGGTAGAATAGCTGAAGGTCATATTGATTTAAATGATAAGGTTTTAATGTTTAATAAAAATTATGGAGTAAACCAAGGTCATGGAGGAAAAGAAGGGTTTAATAAAAAAATTTTAGACGCTAGAATTAATAAGAATGAAAAAGAAGCTTATGTTGAATTTTCCTATTTAAGTCCTTCGGGGGAAGAAGGTTATCCAGGTAATTTAAATGTTATAGTAAGATATACAATTACAGAAAACAATGAGTTAAAAATATCTTATAATGCAATAAGTGATGAAGATACATTAGTTAATTTAACTAATCATAGCTATTTTAATTTAAGTGGAAATTGTAAGGAAGATATTTTAAGCCATTATTTATATATAGATAGTGATTTTTTAATTGAACTTAATGAAAATCAAGTTCCAACTGGAGAACTTATCAATATAGAAGGCACTCCATTTGATTTTACAAGTCCTAAAACAATAGGTAGAGATATAGAAGAAGAAGATTATCAACTTAAAATAGGACAAGGATATGATCACCCATGGATATTAAATGGTGGAGATGATGTAAAACTTAGACTATATCATAAAGGATCAGGAAGAATTATGGATGTTTATACAAATCAAAATAGTGTTGTATTATATTCTCTTAATTTTCCAGATAATGAGTTTTTAGAATGTGGAAAAAAGGTAGGAAAAAGAGATGCTTTAGCTATAGAAACTCAAAGTCCACCTATTGGAAAAGATAATATTTTTGCGAAATATTCAATATTAAAAAAAGGTGAGGAATACAATAAAGAAACAGTTTATAAGTTTTCAGTAATATAAAAATATTTTAGATAATAGAAGGAGATGTAATGAAATAATTTTTGATACATCTCCTTTTAAGTTATATTTTTAATAAATATCATTTTTTCTAAAGTTACTATATAAAATATAAGTAGATAACTATAGGAGAGGTTTTTATATGCATAAAAGATTATTTTATGATGTTTTTATTGGCTTACTATCACTAATGTCTGCAATAATGATAATATTAGAGCTTATGTATAAACTACCTACTATTGTGATAGAAACCTTTTATTATATAAACTTAGTTGTTTGTTGTATATTTTTTATTGATTATATAGTAAGATTAACATTAACTAAAAGGAAAATTATATTTGTTATTAATAACATTGTAGATTTAATATCTATAATTCCTATTATAGGAATAGGAAAATTAATTTATATATTAAATCTAGGTGAAGGAATAGACTTAAAAATATTATTTAAAATAATTAAAGTCATTATTCTTATAATATTAATAGTAAAATTTAAAAATAGAATAAGGGAATCAGTAAGATTAAATAAGTTTAACTATATGTTAATTTTGACTACTATTATAATTGTATTAGGAGCTGTATTTATTGCATTACTAGAAGACATTAGTTTTGGAGATGCTATATGGTGGAGTTTTGTTACATTTACTACAGTTGGATATGGTGATGTTTTGCTTACTACAAATTTAGGAAGAATAGTAGCTATTTTATTAATGATTTTTGGAATAGGATTTATAGGTGTAACAACTAGTACAATTGCAGCCTATATAATAAATAATGATGGAAAAAAGAAAAGAAAAAAAGATTTTAAGGATGAAACAATAGATTTCATTAAATATAAAATAGATAATTTAGATTCACTATCTGATTCAGAATTAGATAAAATTTATGAAACCTTAAAAATATTGAAATCAAACAAGAAAAATTAAAGGGAAAGGAAAGAAGAAACTATATGAAAAAGAAGTATAAAATAGGAATTATAATATTAGTATTCCTAATTCTTATTTTTTATTTAAGCTACATATATTTATTTAAATATATAAAGAAAATAGAAATAAACTCTGTTATATCTAATGAAGAAATAACTAATGAAGAGGAAATATTAAAAGACTTTATAAATGAAAAGCTAATGAATGATTTAAGTGGTATATATACTAATTACGTTAATATTTCAACAGAAGGAGATTTAACGAAAGGGCATGATATTTTATCAGAATCTCAAGGAATGATTTTAAATTATTATTTATATAGAAATGAAAAAGATAACTTTGATAGGTCCTTCAATTATTTAAAAGAAAATATGATTTTAGATAATGGATTAGTTAGTTGGAGAATAGAAAATGGAAAAAGTTCAGAAGTATCTGCTACTATAGATGATTTAAGAATATCTGAATCTTTAATAGTTGCAGCAGAAGAATTTGACAAATTAAAGTATAGATATTATGGATTAAAAATATCAAATGGAATATATAAAAACTTAACACAAGAAAATAGGTTAATAGATTTTCATGATGGATATGGTAAAAGTAATGTAACAACTTTATGCTATTTAGATCTGTCTGCAATTAAGACTTTATCTCTTTTAGACGATAAGTGGAATGATGTTTATAGTAAATCAATGGAAGTTATAAATAATGGATTTATAAGTAGTGAATTGCCTTTATATAGAAAGTATTATGATGGTAATATTAGTGAATATGATAATGAAGAGAATATAGATACTTTGCTGTCTGTTTTAGTTATTTTGAATAAAGCTGAAGCAAAGGAAGATGTAAATGAAAGCATAAAATGGATAAAGGATAGGCTTAAAACCTTCGGATATATATCTACTTCTTATAACACTAATAAAATAGATGAAAGCAAAATTGAATCAACATCAATTTATGCTAACATAGCTCAAATTGCAAAAGTTATAAATGATGAGGAGCTATATACAATGGCTATAAATAAAATGAAGAATTTTCAAGTGAAAAATGAAAATAGTAATATATATGGATCATTTGGAAATGAAAAAACAGAGGAAGTTTATTCTTATGATAATTTAAATGCCTTATTAGCTTTTAGAAGAAAATTTAATAAATAAGTTTAATTAAGAAAAAAATGTACCAAAATCATTATTTGATTTTGGTACATTTTTTTATAATCTTTTAGCATATGTAGAAAATGTAAATTTATCAGGTCTATGTCTAGATTCTGTGTATTCAAATAAAGATCCATCATCTAAGTAAACATAATTTTTTATTATTGCAACTAAATTATAGTTCTTTAAATTTAAAAATGTACTATCTAATTTAGAAACAGGCTCTATAGAAACTATTTTTTGAGCACCTGCAATTTTTAATGAAAGTATATTTTCTATGTAATCATAAATTGAATTGCTTGCAATATCCTCGTTTAAATCTTTAACTATGTCTTTTAAAAAATAATTAATATCTAGTATAGTTTCTTCTCCATCTATTTTTCTAGATCTAGCTATGTAAATTACCTTTGAACCTAGTGAAAAACCAGTCTTTTTCGAAAGTTTTTCATCTACTATTAATTCTTGAAAAGTATGTACATTAGTTGAATAAAGCATTTTATTTGTTACTGAGGCTTCTTTAAAACTCTGAAGTCCTCCAACTAAAAATTTAAGTTGTTGTTTTTCTAAAACAAAAACTCCTTTTCCATGAACACTTGTAACAAGACCTTCAAAGGATAGTTGATTAATAGCACGTCTAACTGTATTTCTACTTACATTAAATAATGTCGTTAATTCACTTTCAGATGGAAGTTTTTCACCAGCCTTAAATTCATCATTTAAAATTTTATTTTTTAAATATTCATATATTTCCGTGTACTTCACTTGTTTCATATAGCTTAAAATCTCCTTTAGAGCATATTATATAATATATTATAGCATCATGAATTAAAAATAAAATACAAAAAGGAAATAATCTTGTTTAAACAAGTGTTGACATACTTGTTTAAACAAGATATAATGTAATCGTAATCAAAATAAATTGTAAGGAGAGTGTGCTATGGGAAAGTTTAAACAAGAAGCATTAGACTTGTTAGAACTTATTGGAGGGAAAAATAACATTGCAAGTGCAAGTCATTGTGTAACTAGATTAAGATTTGTATTAAAAGATGAAAAGGTTGCAAAGGAAAAGGCAAAGGAAATCGAAAAGTTACCATCAGTTAAAGGTACATTTATAAATGCAGGTCAATTCCAAGTAATAATAGGAAATAGTGTACAAGCTTTTTATGATGATTTAATTGAAGTATCAGGATTAAAAGTGCAATCAAAAGAAGAAGTTAAAAAAGCAGCTCAAAATAATATGTCATTGATTCAAAGAGTTATAGCAGGTCTAGCTGAAATATTCATTCCAATTTTGCCAGCTATAATCACAGGTGGTTTAATTTTAGGATTTAGGAATGTAATTGGTGATTTAGCTATTTTTGGAGATGGAACTCAAACTCTTACACAATTACACCCGATATTAGCAGAAATCCATAGTTTTTTATGGATTTTAGGAGAAGCTATATTCCATTTCTTACCTGTAGCAGTAACTTGGTCAACAGTTAAAAAGTTTGGCGGTTCAGAGATATTGGGAATTGTATTAGGTATTACTTTAGTATCACCTCAACTTCTAAATGCTTATGGATATGCAGAAGCAGTACAAAATGGAACAGTTCCTTTTTGGAATTTTGGATGGTTCACTATAGATAAGGTTGGATATCAAGCACAGGTAATACCGGCAATTTTATCAGGTATAGTTTTATCTAAGATTGAACTTACATTACGTAAATATATACCAGATGTATTAAAGCTTATAGTAATACCATTTGTAACACTTTTAATTACAGTTTTATTATCATATATACTAATTGGACCAATTTCAAGAGAACTTGGTAATTATATAGCAATTATATTTAATTATTTATTAACAGGACCATTTAAAATAGTAGGTGCAATAATATTTGGATTAACTTATGCACCATTAGTTATAACAGGTTTACATCATACATTTATAGCAGTAGATCTACAATTGATTGCTAATGGTGGAACAATGATTTGGCCACTTATAGCCTTAAGCAATATAGCTCAAGGAGCATCAGCTGTGGCAATGTTAATTATATATAAGAAGAATGCAAGGATTAAATCAATTGCAGCATCAGCAGGAATATCTGCATGGCTTGGAGTTACAGAGCCAGCTATGTTTGGAATTAACCTTAAATATAAGTATCCATTTGTAGCAGCATTAATTGGTTCAGCTTTAGCAGCTGTTGTATCTATAATGTCAGGAGTATTAGCTAACTCAATAGGAATTGGAGGATTACCAGGATTCCTAGCAATTCAACCTCAATATTGGGTACCATTTATAATAGCAATGGGTGTAGCAGTAGTAGTTCCTATAATACTAACTTTTATATTTAATAAAAAATTTGGAACAGATATTGAAAATTTAGAATAATTAATTGTGGTTGTAGTAATATTGCTACAACCATAGTTGTTAAGAGGTGGAGTAAATGAAAGAGCAAAATTGGTGGAAATCTTCAGTAGTATATCAAATTTATCCTAAAAGCTTTAGGGATAGTAATGGAGATGGAATTGGAGATATAGTTGGAATAATAGAAGAATTAGATTACTTAAAGGATTTAGGGGTGGAGGTACTATGGCTTACACCTATATATGTGTCACCTCAAAATGACAATGGCTATGATATAGCAGATTATTATAATATAGATAAGATGTTTGGAACACTTGAAGATTTTAAAAGATTATTAGAAGAAACTCATAAAAGAGGAATGAAGTTAATTTTAGATATGGTAGTAAACCATACTTCAACAGAGCATATTTGGTTTAAGGAAGCTCTTAAGGGAAAAGATAATCCATATCATGATTTTTATATATGGAGAGAAAAGGCAAATAATTGGAACTCTAAATTTGGAGGATCAGCATGGCAATATGTAGAAAGTTTAAATGAATACTACCTTCATCTCTTTGACATAACTCAAGCTGATTTAAATTGGGAAAATCCAAAGCTTAGAGAAGAAATATTCAAGATGATGAGATACTGGCTTGATATGGGAGTAGATGGATTTAGATTAGACGTTATAAATCTAATATCAAAGGATACAAGATTCTTAGATGATGATTTTACATCAGCTACTAGAGATGGTAGAAGATTTTATACAGATGGTCCTAAAATTCATGAGTATCTAAAATTAATGAACAAAGAAGTTTTTTCAAAATATGATAAGATAATGACAGTTGGAGAAATGTCTTCAACAACTATAGATAACTGTATAAAATATACTAATCCTAATAATGAAGAATTAAGTATGACATTTAATTTTCATCATTTAAAAGTAGACTATCCTAATGGTGAAAAATGGAGATTAGCTCCATTCAATTTTGCAATGTTAAAGGATATTTTCTTTAGATGGCAAGTTGAGATGGAAGAAGGAAATGGTTGGAATGCTTTGTTTTGGTGCAATCATGATCAACCTAGAATAGTATCTAGATTTGGAAATGATAGAATATATAGAGAGAAATCAGCAAAGATGCTTGCTACAGTAATACATTTAATGAGAGGAACTCCATATATATATCAAGGTGAAGAAATAGGTATGACAGATCCAAACTTCAATAATATTAAGGATTATAGAGATATAGAATCATTAAATGCATATAATACATTATTAAATGAGAGAATTGATGAAGAAGAGGTTTTAAATATATTAAAAAATAGATCAAGAGATAATTCAAGAACACCAATGCAGTGGAATGCTGAAATAAGTTCTGGATTTACTACAGGCTTACCTTGGATAAAGGTTTGTGATAATTATAAGAACGTAAATGTAGAGCTAGAAAAAGATAACTCTAATTCTATATTAAATTACTATAAGAAATTAATAGAATTAAGAAAGAATAATGAAATAATTTGTGAAGGAAGTTTTATACCTGTTTTAGAAGAGCATCCAAAAATATTAGCTTATATTAGAGAGTACAAAGGTAAAAAAATATTAGTAGCATGTAATTTTTATGGTGAAAAAACTATGGCTTCTCTGAAGGAGTTAATTAATATAGATACTAGTATTATTTTAAATAATTCAGATGAAAATAAAATTGAAGAAGCAAATATATTTTTAGGACCATATGGAAGTATAGTAATTTCTTTTTAATAATAAAAATTGCTTTTGATAAAATACATTTGTAATGATTTATTAATAAAAACCATGTATAGAAAAGAGTTTAGGATCTAGCTATGCATGGTTTTTTAGAGTTATATAGTACTTTTGTTCATCTTACAATAGGTTAATTTATATAATACTTTTAATAAATATTGAAAAGTTATAGTATATAAATTAAAATAGAATTATAAAAACATATTATGCAGATGTGGCGGAATGGCAGACGCATCATCTTGAGGGGGTGACGAGGAATCCTCGTGTGGGTTCAAGTCCCGCCATCTGCACCAAAAGAGAGTATATAAATGATATTTTTATCATTTATATACTCTCTTTTATATTAATAAATATTTATCAACAATAATTATGGCAATAATTAACATAACTTACTATTTAATCTTAATTCTGATAAACTAAAATAGGGTGATTATATGAAGATTAATAGATTATTTGAAATACTATATATTTTATTAGATAAAAAGAATATCACAGCAAAAGAGCTTTCAGAACATTTTGAGGTATCTCAAAGAACTATTTATAGAGATATAGAAAAATTATCACAATCAGGAATTCCTATTTACATGAGTAAAGGAAAAGGGGGCGGAATAAGTCTTCTATCAAATTTTGTATTAAATAAAGCTATATTATCGGAAGAAGAAAAGCGAGAGATAATAGCAGCTATGCAGGGGCTTAGTGCTATTAATGAAAATGAGTTTAATGGAGCATTATCTAAATTAAGTACTTTCTTAGGTGGAAATAATGAAAATTGGATTGAAGTTGATTTTTCAAATTGGGATAAAAATAATGATTTAGGAGAAAAGTTTGCAACTATAAAGAGTTCAATAATAAATAAGAATTTATTAAGTTTTAAGTACTTTGGTGCAAATGGAGAATCACTGAATCGTATTGTTGAGCCATTAAAATTAGTATTTAAAGGGCAAGGATGGTATTTATATGGTTATTGTAGGGAAAGAAAGGATAATAGATTTTTTAAACTTACGAGAATAAATAATTTAAATATTCTTTCAGAAAATTTTATAAGAGCTACACCAAATAAAGTTTTAATAGGGGAGGATAAAGAGTATGTTAGTGCATTAATAAATTTAAAGTTAAAGATAAATAAAAAAGTAGCATTTAGAGTTTATGATGAATTCACAAATTACTCTTTTGATGAAAATGGTGATTTTATAGTTAATTTAAAGCTTTCTAAAGGAGAATTATCATTTGGATATATTATGTCTTTTGGAGAAAATGTAGAAGTAATTGAACCAGAATATGTAAGAGCAGAATTAAAAAATCGATTAAAATGTGCATTAGGCCAATATTAATATGACAGTATGTTGTCATATTAATTATCGTAATATTTATCTATAAATATTAATAAGGAGAGATATTATGGATAAGTTAGATTATAAAAAGGAATTTAAAGAGTTATATTTACCTAAGGAAAGACCAGTGGAAATATTTGTGCCTAATATGAAATTTATAATGATTGATGGATGTGGTAATCCAAATGATGAGGATGGAGAGTATAAAAAGGCAGTTGAGATATTATATGCTTTGTCTTATACAATTAAAATGAATAAGGAAATAAAAAATAAAAATGAATACTTTGAATATGTTATGCCGCCTCTTGAAGGCTTATGGTGGCTAAAAGAAGATGGAGATATGAATTTTACTGAAAAAGAAAAATTTTTTTGGACTTCTATGATACGTCAGCCTGACTTCGTTACAAAAGAGATATTTGAATTTGCTTGCAATGAAGTTAAAAAGAAAAGACCTTATATTGATACATCTATAGCAAGTTTAGAAGAATTTAAGGAAGGGTTATGCGTACAATCCATGCATATTGGAGCATTTGAAAGTGAAGATATAACTATTAAAAAAATTGATGAATATATTAAAGAAAATAACTTGATTATAGATATTAATGGAATTAATGAAGATGGGAAAATTAGAAGGCATCATGAAATATATCTATCAGATCCAAGAAAAATAGATAAAGAAAGGATGAGAACAGTACTTAGACATCCTGTCAGGAGGAATCTATAGTGGATATAATTACATTAAACCATAGTAATATTGATAACGAACATATATGTTGTTCATTATCTGATAAAAAAGGTGAGTGTGGAGTTTATTTAAAAAAGGAATGGCTAAAAGAAAGATTTAATGATGGATTAATATTTAATAAAATAAATGTAAGGGGTAAAGTGTTTATTGAATATATACCAGTAGAAAATGCATGGGTACCTATTGAAGGTAATAATTATATGTTTATAAATTGTTTTTGGGTATCTGGAAAGTTTAAGGGGAAAGGATATGCTAATAGATTATTAAATGAATGTATTGATAATTGCAAGAGAAAAGGAAAGAATGGTATTATAGCTCTTTCATCAAAAAAGAAAATGCCTTTTTTATCAGATCCAGATTATTTAAAATATAAAGGCTTTGAAGTATGTGATAGTGCAAACCCATATTATGAATTGTTATATTTTCCTTTTTCTAAGGAGTATGATATACCTAAATTCAATGAATGTTCAAAGAATGGTGCTATTAATGAAAAAGGATTAGTTTTGTATTATTCTGCTCAATGTCCTCATACAGATAAATATGTTAATTTGATAAAGAAAATTTCGGAAGAAAATGGAGTTGAGTTAAAGTTGATTAAGTTTGAGACTAAGGAGCAAGCACAAAATGCACCTTGTCCTTTCACAACGTACAGTTTATTTTATGATGGAAACTTTATAACTAATGAAATTTTATCTGAAAGTAAAATTAATAAGCTTTTTAGAGAAAAAGGTCTAGTTTAGAATTAGGAGAGTTGAGTATGGATTATATACCTGCAAAAAGTATAATTTCAGGATATAGAGAAAATAATAACTGGTTTGGATTTAATTATAATATGAATATTTATAAAGGATGTAGTCATGGTTGCATTTACTGTGACAGTAGAAGTGAATGTTATGGTATTGATAACTTCGACATTGTTAGAATAAAAGAAAATGCACTTGATACTATACGAAAAGAATTAAAATCAAAAAGAAAAAAAGGAGTAGTTGCAACTGGGGCAATGAGCGATCCATATAATCCATTTGAAAATAAATTTCTTTTAACACGCAATGCCTTAGAAATTATAAATGGCAATGGGTTTGGAGTAGCTATTGCAACAAAGAGTGATTTAATTACAAGAGATATTGATATTTTACAAAGCATTAAAAAGCATTCACCTATACTTTGTAAGATAACTATTACTACAGCTGATGATGAATTGTGTAAAAGAATTGAACCTAATGTTGTTGTTACGTCTAAGAGATTTGAAGCCATTAGAAAGTTATCTAATGCTGGGATTTATACAGGAATATTATTAATGCCTATTTTACCATTTATTAATGATACAGAAGAAAATATAATTAATATCGTAAGAATGGCAAAAGAAAATGGAGCAAAATTTATTTATCCTGCTTTTGGAGTTACACTAAGAGCAAATCAAAGAAATTATTTTTTTGATAGGCTAGATGAGTCTTTTCCAAACATTAAAGAAAAGTATATAAAAAATTTTGGAAATGAATATATGTGTGCAAGTTTAAAAGCTAAGAAGTTGTATAAAATTTTTGTAAATGAGTGTAATAAGTTAGGATTACTTTATAAAATGAGTGATATAATCTATAGTTATAAAAAGGAATATAATAATGAGCAGTTAAGTTTATTTTAAATTAGTCACAAATATATTTAATATTTTTATGGATGCCTTAATTAATTTTAGGTATCTTTTTATTTTTAAATAAACAACATAAAGCTAATTTTTTGTACAAGCATATTTTATATGTTATTATAATTATAAATAATCATAATATTAGGAGGATAAGATGATAAAAGCAGTATTATTTGATTTAGATGGAACATTAATAGATACAAATGAGCTTATTTATGATTCTTTTTATAAAACTTTTAAAAATAAGTTAGGAATAGAATTAAAGAGAGAAGAAATCGTAGACTTCTTTGGAAGACCTCTAGGAGAACCTTTTAAAAAACATGCTAAAGAAGAAGATGTAGCAGATTTAGTTGCTTATTATAGAGAATACAATGAAAGTATTCACGACAACATGTGTTTTGCTTTTGAAGGAGTTAAAGAGCTTTTAACTACTCTTAAAGAAAAGGGAATTAAAATAGGAATAGTAACATCAAAAAGAGCTGAGCTTGCAATAAGAGGTATGAAGATAGCTGGAATATATGATTTTATGGATATAATTATAACACCAGAATCAACAGATCTTCATAAACCAAATCCAGATCCAGCACTTAAAGCATGTAGTGATTTAGGAATTGAACCCAAAGAAGCGATTATGGTTGGAGATAGTCACTATGATATATTCTGTGGTAAATCAGCAGGATGTAAGACTTGTGCAGTGAATTATACATTTATAGAAATAGATAAATTAAAGAAATCAGAACCAGATTATTTTATAGATAGACCAGAAGAGATTTTAAATTTAATATAACTATAAATTAGGAGGATAAAATGAAGGATATAGTAATTTTAGATGGAAAGACTTTAGGGAATTTAGATTTTACTAAGCTAGAGGAATTTGGAGAAGTAACTTATTATGATACTACAAAGCCAGAAGAAGTAGTAGAAAGAATAAAAGATGCTAATATAATTTTAACTAATAAAGTAGTTTTAAATGAAAATAATCTAAAAGAATCTAAAAATTTAGAACTTATCTGTGAAACAGCTACAGGTTTTAATAATATAGACATTGTATATGCTAAAGAAAATAAAATAGCAGTTACTAATGTAGCAGGATATTCAACTAATACAGTTGCTCAACATACTTTTGCAACAGTTTTATCCTTATATGATAAAATTTCATACTATGATAGTTATGTTAAATCAGGGAAGTATGCAAAATCAGGTTTATTTACTGATTTAACTAAACCTTTTTATGAGTTAGAAGGAAAGACTTGGGGGATTATAGGATTTGGAGCTATAGGAAAAAGAGTAGCTAAAATAGGAGAAGCTTTTGGAGTGAATATTGTATATTACTCAACATCAGGAAAAAATTCAAATTCAGATTATAAGAGAGTTACCTTTGAAGAATTGTTAGAAGCATCAGATATAATTTCTATTCATGCACCATTAAATAAAGATACTCAAGGATTAATAAATTATGATGCTCTTAGCAAAATGAAAAGATCAGCTCTTTTAGTTAATATGGGTAGAGGTCCTATAGTAGTTGAAGAAGATTTAGCAAAGGCTATAGATGAAGAATTAATTGCAGGGGCTGCCTTAGATGTATTTGAAGTAGAACCAATAAAAGGAGATAATCCGTTAGTTTCTCTAAAGAACAAAGATAATCTAATATTAACACCTCATATTGCTTGGGCTAGTGTTGAAGCAAGAAATAGATTATTTGAAGAAATTATAAAAAATATCAAAGCTTTTTATAATGGAGAAATAAGAGGAAGAGTAGAAATTTAAATAGAGAAACATTATAAGAAAGTATATATTTATTTAAGGTTAATTTAAAGATTTAATTATAATGCGTAAGTCACTCAAATATGAGATGATTTACGCATTATTTTAATTTCTATGAAAGTATAAAAGTTTAAAGTTTTAAAAATGTGATTATATATGTCCATTTTTTTATAACTGCTTCTACTATTAATTATAAATGTTATAATTAACATATAATGTAAAAAGTAATTGATATAATTTATTGTATTAACCAAAAAGGAGCGGTTAAGGTGAAGAAATTTTTAGTTTTAATTTTAAGCTTATTTCTAATATTTTTATTGGTTCGCTATGGAAAACAACCTGCAAAGGTGGTTGCTGAATATAATGATAAAATTGGAGGGGAGGTTATGCTTAGCAATCCTGAGGCATATGGAATTGGTGCAGATAAAAATGGAAGACCTATTTTTAAAGATACTGATAAAGCTTTAAAACAAGCAAAAATTGATTTTGCTGATGGATTAAAACTTATAAAAGATCAATTCAATCTTATGTCTGTAAGTAAATATTATTATGAACCTTATAAAACTTATGGATGGCAAGTAAACACTGATGATCCAAAATTAAGAAAAAAATGTGGTGAAATATCATTATTTTTTGACATTTATGAAAATAGCTTTGGAAAAGAATAAGTATGGTATTACAACAATTGTAAAATTATTGAAAGCATATATTATATTAAGATTAATGTGATAATAGGTTGAGATTTTTTAAAAAATTATATATAATGTCTTTATAACTTAATAACGTTCGGTTGAAGGTAGCGGGAGAGTGATTTTTTTAATCCACCGAAGAAGTAAATCTTTCAGGTATTAGGACCGTTACTGGACGAACCTCTGGAGAGACTCAGATGAGCACCGAAGGAGCAAGGTAATTTAATTAATTTAAGTTACTGAAACTCTCAGGTAAAAGGACAGGGGATAAGATAGGGCTATAAATATATTTATTATAGCTTGTTTACCTATCTATTCTCCTCCGTAAATTTTAATTTAAGGGGGATTTTTTTATGTTAAATCAAATTCAATCAATTTTAAGTGGGCTAAATAATATTATATGGGGTCCACCACTACTTATACTTTTAGTTGGAACAGGGATATATTTAACCTTTAAACTAAAATTATTACAAATATTTAAACTTCCTTTAGCTTTAAAGTATATTTTTTCAAAGGATGAAGAAGGAGACGATGAAGCTAGAGGAGATGTTTCAAGTTTTGGAGCACTTTGTACTGCATTATCAGCAACTATAGGAACAGGAAATATAGTTGGAGTTGCAACTGCTATTAAAGCTGGAGGACCAGGAGCATTATTTTGGATGTGGATAGCAGCTTTTTTTGGAATGGCAACAAAATATGCAGAAGGCGTATTAGCTATAAAATATAGAGAAGTAGATGCAAATGGACAGATGTCTGGAGGACCTATGTATTATATTAAAAATGGTTTAGGTCTAAACTGGTTAGCTAAACTATTTGCTATATTTGGAGTAGGAGTTGCCTTACTTGGTATAGGTACATTTGGACAAGTTAAGTCTATTGCAGATGCTGCACAAATAGGATTTAATATTCCTTTAATTGTTACAGCAGTAGTAGTAACCATACTAGTTGCATTAGTCACATTAGGTGGAATAAAAAGAATTTCTAGTGTTTCAGAAAAGATAGTGCCATTTATGGCTGTATTATATATATTAGGTGTTATGTTAGTTTTAGTATTTAATTATAACAAAATACCAGAATCAATTAGTTTAATAATTAGAAGTGCATTTAATCCTGAAGCAGCCTTAGGTGGAGCTGCTGGAATAACTATTTCAATTGCAATGCAAAGGGGAATAGGTAGAGGGGTATTTTCTAATGAAGCAGGTCTTGGAAGTGCACCTATAGCAGCAGCTGCTGCTAGAACTAAATCACCTGTTAGACAAGGGTTAATCTCTATGACTGGAACATTTATTGATACAATTATTATATGCACAATGACAGGACTTGTAATAGTTATTACAGGAAGTTTCAATGGAAACTTAGAAGGTGCAGCATTAACAACTGCTGCATTTGAAAATGGTTTGCCAATAGCTACATTAGGAAAGTATATAGTAAATATAGGATTAATATTTTTTGCCTTTACAACTATATTAGGATGGAATTACTATGGTGAAAGATGTATAGAATATTTATTTGGAGTAAAAGGTATAAAGCCTTATAAAATTATTTTTATAATTTTAGTTGCAGTAGGTCCATTTTTACCTCTAGAAATGATATTTATTATAGCAGATATAGTTAATGGTCTTATGGCTATACCAAACTTAATTGGATTAATAGGATTAAGAAATGTGATAGTAGATGAAACAGAAAAGTTTTTTATAAATAATAAAGTAGTTGATTGTGTTAAATTTGAAAATTAAATAGCTTTATTAAAGTTAGGAGTTTTAAATTAAGTTTTAAGGCTCCTAATTTATTTCTTAAATATTCATTAATTATTCATTAAGTTTTTAGATAAATATTTAAGTGATGTAAATTTAAAGTATAATATATATGTTCTAATTAATATTCTACATTATCTATATTTAAATTAAAATAAATAGTTAAAAGTGGAAATGTAAGTTTAATAGCAAATTAGAATCATATATATATTAAAATACTTCTAAATAAATAAAATAATATTATAAATTAGTTGATTTTGGAGGTGATAAATTGAATTATAGAGGAACTTATAATGGGGTTAATGGATACAGAAAAAAAAAGAGTAAAGGTAAAATAAGAAGATTTTTTTTAAAATCAATATTTTTTATAATATGTATATTTAGCATATTTTTTATAGTATTCACATTTATAAATAAAAACGGCAAAAATATTTCGTTATCTCATGAAGTAGTGTTAAGTTACATAAATGTTGCTGATGAATTAAGCAAAGAAGGATATCAATTAAATTGGCAGGAGATAGCGGCAATAAATGGAGCTGTTAATGAAGGCGAATTTAATATTAATAATAAAGATCAATTAAATAGTATAGGCAAGGCTTTTTTTAAAAAGAACTCTTCTAATGATAGTATTGGGTTAAGAAATTTTGACTCAGCAATTAAGGAGTTAAAATTAGATGAGAAAGAAGAAAAATTAGCAGAAGATTATTTAATAGAATTAAAGAAAAATTATCTTCATAGCGAATTAGATAAAGAAAAAATACAGTTTATAGAAAAAGTATCAGATGGTGCATATAAGAATTATAAAAACTATGGAATATTGCCATCAATAACTATTGGTCAAGCTATATTAGAATCAGGGTGGGGAGAGTCAGAGTTATCTTCGAGACATAATAATATTTTTGGAATAAAAGCTGATGCAAGTTGGAGTGAAGAAAAAGTTAATATGAAAACTAAAGAAAATTATAAGGATGTTATTGTAGGCGATTTTAGAGCTTATAACAACATAAGCTCATCGATAGAGGATCATGGAAAATTCTTATGGGAAAATGAAAGATATGCTAAAAATGGGCTTTTTGAAGCAAAAAATTACAGAGCACAAGCGCAGGTACTAGAAGATGCAGGATATAGTACTGCAAAGGATGAAAATGGAAATTTAATTTATGGAGATAAATTAATTAGAGTAATTCAAGAAAATAACTTAATGATATATGATACAAAGGTACAGAGAGGAGAATAGAGAATCTAGATTAAATGCTCTATTTTATTTTAAATTTATGTTCATTTAAAACTAAATCAATTTCTTTTTTAGAAATTGAATCTACTCTTATAAAAAAGTTTCCTTTACTTATTATACTAATAAATTTATTAACTATGATTTTATCTCCTTGTACTTCCATTTCAACCATACCATTATCCATATTATGTACCCAACCAGTTAAATTAAGAGAAGTGGCATTCATTTGACAAAAGTATCTAAAGCCGACTCCTTGAACTCTACCTTCAACAATAATATAGTATCTAGTCATATTATCACTCCTTAACAACTAATTATAAAAATTATATCATAAATGTCAGATTATTTTGAATATAATTATGTAAGCTTATTAAAAAAATGGTATAATTTGAATGAGAATTATATATGGGAGGGCATTTATATGGAAAGATCACTAGTATTAATAAAACCAGATGCTATAGAGAAAAATATAATAGGGGAAATAATAAGTAAATATGAGGAAAATGGGCTTAAAGTAGTTGCATTGAAAATGGAAAGAATATCAAAGGATTTTGCCTGCATGCATTATGAAGAGCATATTGGTAAAGAGTTTTTCGAATCTTTAATAAAATTTATAACTAGAGGACTATTATGTGCATTAATTTTAGAAGGAGAGAATGCAATACAGAAGATTAGAGAAATTAATGGAAGTACTAATCCTGAAAAAGCAGCAGAAGGAACTATAAGAAGACTATATGCAGCAAGTAGTATGGAAAACTGTGTTCATGCTTCTGATAGTATTGAAAGTGCTAAGAGAGAAATAAAGTTATGGTTTAGAAATTAAAAAGGGGCTACATAAAGTACCCCTTTTAGTCTATTTTTACTTTTAACCATGCATCATCATAAAGCTTAATTTTATTTCCTAAATCTTTAAATATTTCACACTTATCAAGGACTTCTTCAGGAGGATAAACTGTTTCATCTTCTTGAGTTTCTTCGTCTAATAGTTCATAGGCAGCCTTATTAGGAGTAGCATATCCTATATACTCAACATTTTCCTTTGCATTTTCAGGATAAGATAGAAAGTTTATAAATTCCTCAGCTTCAGATTTATGTGGAGCTCCTTTTGGAATAACCATAACATCAAACCATTTATTGGAACCTTCTTTTGGCACTACATATTGTAAATTTAAGTCTGGAGCTTCTTCTTGAATAAATATAGCATCACCAGAGTAAACTGTAGCAAAAGTAGCTTCGCCATTTATCATTTTATCTTTAACTTCGTCCATAACATAAGATTGAACTAAAGGTTTTTGTTTTATTAATTCTTTTACAGCGTCATCAAGCTCATTTTTATCTACTGAATTTAATGAATAACCAAGTCTAGCTAATGAAATAGCAAGTGTATCTCTTATGGAATCAAACATAAATATTTCACCTGTATATTTAGGATTCCATAAAATATCCCAACTATCTACTGGTTCATCAACCTTATCAGCATCATATATTATTCCTATTGTACCCCACATATAAGGAACTGAATATTCGTTATTAGGATCATAAGGAAGATTTTTAAAGTCTTCACCTATATTTTTAAAGTTTGGAATATTATTAAAATCAATTTTTTCTAACATATCTTCACTTATCATTTTTTCAACTATATAATCAGAAGGAAAAATTAAGTCATAGGTGCCAGGACTATTTTTTATTTTTTGATACATAATTTCATTTGATTCATAGGTATCGTATATTACATCAATTCCAGTTTCTTCTTCAAACTTAGCTATTAAATCTTCATTTATATAGTCACCATAATTAAATACATTAAGAGTTCTTTTGTTCTTTGAACTATTTTCTTCATTACTGCAGCCTACAAAAGAAGTAGAAATTAAAAATAATGAAGATAAAATAGCAATTGACTTCTTAAGCTTTTTCAATTTTATCACCTCTAGATGTAAATTCTTTTCTATTAGCAATTAATAGAAGAGTTAATACAGTTACAAACATTAAAGTCGAAAGGGCATTAATTTCAGGTTTGATACCTCTTCTTGCCATAGAATATATCTCAATTGAAAGATTTGTAACTCCTGGACCAGCTGTGAAGAAACTAATAACAAAATCATCAATAGACATTGTAAAAGCCATTAACATACCAGCGAAAATTCCAGGTTTAATTTGAGGTAATATTATTTTTCTTAATGTATAAGATGGAGTTGCACCTAAATCTAGTGCAGCTTCTTCAATATTTTCAGGTAGCTGTCTAAGCTTAGGTAATACAGCTAATATAACATAGGGAATGTTAAATGTAATATGAGCAAGTAGCATAGTAGTAAATCCAAAATCTAATTTTGTAAGTGGTCTAATAAAAATGAATAAGCTCATTAAAGAAATACCAGTTACTATATCTGGATTTAATACAGGTAAATAATTTATATTTAATAAAAGAGCTTTCTTAGGGCCTCTCATTTTATTTATTCCAATTGCAGCCAGTGTACCAATTATTGTAGCTACTATAGATGAAATAATTGCAATAACAACTGTAAAGAATAAAGCTTGCATGATTCTTTCGTTATTAAAAAGCTCCCCATACCATTTTAATGTAAAGCCAGACCATTTTCCCATAGTCTTAGAATCATTGAAGGAGAATACTATTAAGGCAACTATTGGTGTATATAAAAATATAAATATAAGTAATAAATAAAACTTTTTTATAAAGTTTTCAAATTTTTTTACCATAATTGACCTCCTCCTTCTTTAGCATCTGAATTATCAAACTTGCTCATTATAGCCATAGAAATTAATATTATTATCATCATAAATATAGAGATAGATGAACCAAAGTTCCAATCTCCCATCATAGTAAATTGTTGCTCTATTAAGTTACCTAAAAGCATGTATTGTCCACCACCAAGTAATCTTGAAATTACAAAGGTAGAAACAGCAGGCATAAATACCATTGTTATTCCTGAGACTACTCCTGGCATACTTAGTGGAAGAACTATTTTTCTAAAAACTTCTTTTCGATTAGCACCTAAATCAGCAGCAGCATTTAATAAGTCTTTATCCATTTTTGTTAGTACAGTATATATTGGAAGAACCATAAATGGTAGAAAGTTATATATCATACCAAGAATTACAGCCCCATCATTATATAAGAAGGTAAATGGACCTACGCCCAAATAACCAAGAATATTATTTATAAATCCGTTTTTACCTAAGATAGGTAACCAAGCATAAGTTCTAAGCAAAAAGTTCATCCACATTGGAACTATAAATAGTAGCATTAAAATATTACCTTTAGAAGGTTTCATTTTAGATATAATATACGCTACAGGGTATCCAAAAATTAAGCACCATACCGTAGATAGTAAAGCAAGCCACAAACTTCTTGTAAAAACTTTTATATATTGAGGTTGAAGTAGTCTTGTAAAGTTTTCTAAGGAAAATGCATAATTCCCATCAGGTGTAGTTATAGTAAAGCCGAAGAATAAAACTATTAATAATGGGATTACAATAAATAATGCACTCCAAACTATAAAAGGAGATGCAGCAAAATTTTCATTAGTTTTCTTTGCTTTACTCATTATTTGAAACCTTTCTCATAATATGAATATCTTCTGGGTAGATATCTAATCCTATAACTGAATTTACTTCGGCAAACTTAGTGTTATGAATTATCCATTTATTATTTTCTTCTTCAACTTCTATTTCATAGTGAACACCTTTGAAAATTATAGATTTTACAGTACCCTCTAACATTCCATTATCCGAAGATACAATTTTTATATCCTCTGGTCTTATAACTACATCTATTAATTCATTTTTTTCAAAGCCTTTGTCGACGCATTCGAATGTTTTATCACAGAATTCAACTTTAAAATCCTCTAGCATAGTACCCGTTAATATATTACTTTCACCAATAAAGTCAGCAACAAAGGCATTAGCAGGTTCATTATATATATCTTCAGGAGAACCCATTTGTTGTATTTTGCCCTTATTCATAACTATTATAGTATCTGACATTGTTAATGCTTCTTCTTGGTCATGAGTTACAAATATGAATGTTATACCAAGCCTTTGTTGTATTCTTTTAAGTTCAATTTGCATTTCTTTTCTAAGTTTTAAATCTAAAGCACCAAGAGGTTCATCTAAAAGAAGAACTTTAGGTTCATTAACTAAGGCTCTTGCAATAGCCACTCTTTGTTGTTGACCACCACTTAAAGATTCTACACTTCTTTTTTCAAAGCCGTCTAGAGAAACTAGTTTAAGCATTTCTTTAACTTTTTTATCTATTTCATTTTTAGAAGTTTTTTTAATTTTTAATCCAAATGCAACATTTTCATATACATTCATATGAGGAAATAATGCATACTTTTGGAATACGGTGTTTACTTGCCTTTTATATGGAGGTAAAGTAGAGATATCAGTTCCATTAAATAAAACTTCACCTTTATCAGCATCTTCAAAGCCAGCAATAATTTTTAATGTTGTTGTTTTTCCACATCCACTTGGACCAAGTAATGTTAAAAATTCATTCTTTTTGATGTTTAATGTAAGGTTATCTAAAACGCAGTTATCCTCAAAAGATTTAGAAACACCCTTAATTTCAATTATATTTTGTTCCAAAATAAACACCTCTTTCTATAGATTTAAAATGATGGTGGAGTACTTATCCAAATTACTTTAGCTTGTGTTTTTCCTCCATTTGAAATATAGTGATTAGATCTAGGTTTAAAGTAGAAGCTTTCGCCTTTTTTTACTTTAAATTTCTTTTTACCTAAATGTAATATTATAGTTCCAGATAAAACAAAGCCAAACTCTTCACCTTCATGAGGTTCCTCTTCTACATATTGACCACCAGGTTCTAAAGTTATCATAATTGGCTCCATTTCATTTTTTTGAGCATTAGGTATAAGCCACATAAGCTTGTACTTTAAATCTTCATTTTCAGTTTCAAACATATCTTCATATGTATAAGTAACCTTTTCCTCACTAGCATCACTAAAAAATTCTGTAAGATTAGTTCCAAGAATTTCTAGAATATCTATTAAAGTTGCTATTGATGGAGAGGTTAAGTCGTTCTCAACTTGGGATATAAATCCTTTTGAGAGCTCACATCTATTAGCAAGTTCTTCTTGAGTTAATTGTTTTTCAATACGCAATCTTCGTATCTTTTCACCTATTTCCACAATTACACCTTCTACCTTTTTAAATTTTATAATACTAAACCTTAAGTTTAAAATTACTAAACAAACAATAGATATTATATATATTTATTGTGTATAAATCAATATTTTTTTATAAAAATTATATAGAAAATTTTAAAAATTTTTTTCGCTCAAAGTATTGGTTCTATTTAAGTACAGTAGATTATAATAAATTTGAGTTTAATAAAACAACACTTGAAGTTTACTAATACTAAGTAAATAATTTGATTGAAAATTAAAAGGTTCTTTATTTTAAATTTTATTTAGTAACATTTGGATATAAATTAATATTATTAATAAAATATTAATTTTAAATTACTTCATTATTGCATTAGGGGTAGATTACTTGATAAAAGAATAAATTTATGAGATAGTAGACTATATATTATCTGGAAGAATAAAGTAAATATCAATGGGTGATAAAATGAGTAAAAACTTTAATTTGTATAGAAGAAATGGTAAAAAGATTTATATAAGACAACCTAAGTTTCATGAGCTATCTTTTGTGGAAAATCTATGGAGTGATAAAGAAAATATGGTTGAGGCTGGAGGAACTTATTCATTTCCAAGAGAAAAGTGGGAGATGTTTTATAATAAAATGGTGCAGCCTTCGGATGGGAAAAATTTTTATTGTCTTATTTATACTTCAGATGATAAGACTATAGGAGAAGTTAGTTTTCATGGATATAATTCCGCAACTAAGGTGGCTAGGGTTAATGTAAAAATCCACCATAGATATAGAAAGAATGGTTATGGTGAAGAGGCATTAAGGTTAATCTTAGAATATTATTTTTTAGATTTTGGTGGAGAAGCTATAATAGATACAGTAATAACAAATGAATCTAAGAAATTATTAAAGAAAATAGGATTCGAGGAAATAAGTAGCTTTAAAAATAAATCAACATATAAGTTAACTAAAAAGAATTTTTTAAGCTTTAAGATAAGTAATAAGAAATCAGTAGCTGTTTTAGCATATGATAACATTGATATGTTAGAATACTCAATACCCTTTAATATTTTTAGTAAGGTAAATGAAATATTAAAGGAAGATTACTTTCAAATATACTCTATATCAGATAAGAAAAATATAAATATAAATAATATGTCTATAATTATTGATAAAAATTTTAATGAAGATATAGACAAGCCTAATATACTAGTAATACCAGGAGGAAATGAATTAGATAATTATATAAATGCTAACAATCTGAGTAGATATGTAGTATCAGCATATAATAATTGTGACTATATAACGACATTTTCTAATGGATTATATTTTTTAAGAGACTTTCAAGGGATGGATGGAGTGCTAATACCAGAATCTAATTTGGAAATAAAGGGGACAGTCCAAGTAAATAGATCTTTTGTTGATAATGGAAAGCTAATGTTTGCTTCTAATATTATGGGAAGTATAGAATTATGTGTAGATATTGTTAAAAAGCTTGCAGGAGAAGAAGTAAGTAAAGAATTGTGCAAAAAGATAGGAATCTTTTAATAATAGACAATTTATTATATACAAATTATAATGAATAAGACAAAATAAGTTTTATTGGCAATTGTCCAAAATAGAGGAGAAGATAAATATGCTAAAAGGTAGGATTCATTCAGTTGAAAGTATGGGACTTGTTGACGGACCAGGGATAAGAGTAGTAGTGTTTTTTCAAGGGTGTGCATTAAGATGTCTTTATTGTCATAATCCAGATACATGGAATGAAAAGGGTGGAATAGAGTATACTGCTGAAGAATTGGTAAAAAAAATAAAAAGATTTAAAAGCTATTTTACAACTTCTGGTGGTGGGGTCACATTTTCAGGTGGAGATCCACTTAGACAACCAGAATTTTTATTAGAAGTACTTAAGTTATGTAAAGCAGAAGGAATACATACATGTTTAGACACTTCAGGTGTTGGTTTTGGAAGTTATGAAGAAATATTAAAATATACGGATCTAGTATTATATGATGTTAAGTATTTATCTGAAGAAGGTTACAAAGATATGACTGGTTACAAAATAGATGAAACAAATAAATTTTTAGATGATTGCAAAAAAGCTAAAACTAAGCTTTGGATAAGACAGGTTGTTGTACCAGGAAAAACAGATAGTGATGAATATATGTTAGAACTTAAGGAATTTGTTAATTCACTAGAAAATGTTGAAAAAGTAGAATTGTTACCTTATCACTTATTAGGTGTAAATAAATATGAATCATTAGGAATAAAATATAGATTAGAAGAAACTCCAGCAATGGATAAAGAAAAGTGTAAAATCTTAAAAGAAAAGTTTTTTAAGGAATTCTAATATTAATTTATTTAGTTTAGCTTAGTGAAAAGCCCTCTATTTTAAATAGAGGGCTTTTCACTATATTTATATAAATATTATTTTTTTATCAAGTTAGAAAAATATCCAGCTGGAATTAGCCCTTTCCTCATTCCTTGTATAACAGTTAAATAAGTTGCAGCTGTATCAAATCGTGCATCATGATAATTTCCACTACCTTCAAAAAGTTCATTTGATTTATTACTTATTTGTTCTTCATTGATTTGAAGAAAATCTATAACTTCTGAAAGTTTAGGATTTTTTATATTACCAGATGGACTAGGTAGATTACATAATGATTTGTAGTATGCCATAGTGCAAAATGTATTTTTAGGCTCCCATGTAGCATCTATAAGTCCAGCTTCCCAAAGTTGTTGTAATTCATGCTTTAGAAATTTTATATCAAATTGAACATTATGTCCAATTATAAAATCTGCATCAAAAAAATCAGGCATAAATTCATGAACACAATCTAAGAATTCTTTACCTTCTGAAAGATCATATAATTTTTCAAGTGAAAATCCATGAATTGCTTCAGCACCTTCGTCCATACTATCAACAGTAAAGAAAAAATTCTTTCCAGTAGTTTTTTGTGGTTTTGTTGAAGCATCTATAACTATATAACTTAGTTGGCAAATATTACCTGGCTTTATACTTGTTGTTTCAGTATCAAAAAATAATAGTTTCATTTTATCCTCCAAAGATTAGTTTTACTTATTATATAATAACACAAAATAAAAAAAAAGTCGTAAGTTATAAAGTGTATAACCTCAGTTAATTAAGAAATTGAAATAATAAAAAATAGCCAATAGAGAACTATTAGCTATTTTAAAATTTATTTACCTTCAAAAGCGTTAGATATAACTTTCAATAATTCAAGACATGTTTCTAATGTTCTTTTATTATCATCTAAGTCTGGATTAAATTCTACAAAATCCATTGCTCTTACTAATGAAGTATTAATAATAGTTTCGATTACTTGCTTTCCTTCAGAGAAGGATAATCCATCATCAACAGGAGTTCCAGTTCCAGGAACACATGAAGGATCTAAACTATCAATATCGAAGCTAAAATGAATATTTTTTATATTTTTCTTGTTTATAGTTTGTAAAAGTTCCTTTAAGACCAATTCTATGCCCTTGATTTTAATATCTTCCATGGTCCATACATTAAGATTATATTCCTTGATTAATTCAAGTTCACCTAAATCTAAGTCTCTGCAACCTAATAAAAATACATTTTCAGGTTTAACCTTTCCACTAGTAAAATAAAGGTTAGTCAAAATTTCATGACCGAATCCCATGGAACTAGCTAAAGGCATTCCGTGAATGTTTCCAGATGGGGAAGTCTCGTGTGTATTTATATCACCATGAGCATCCACCCAAATTACTGCAAGATCTTCAGCAAAAAATTTACTTGAGCCAGCAATACTTCCAAGAGCTAATGAGTGATCTCCTCCAATAACTAAAGGAAGGTACGAATTTGTTAAAGACTCATAAACTTTATCAGCTAGTCCAACATTTGATCTCACAACTTCATCTAAATACTTCATTTTGTCATTAGCTGCGTATTTATCATTTGAAGAAACATTTTTTACATGAACTTCGCCCATATCACAGACTTGGTGGCTTTTATTAAAGATATCTAGAAGGTTGTTCTCTCTTAAAACTTTTGGCCCATTTTCAACTCCAGGATTATCACATCCATAGAATATAGGCATATCAATAATACTAATATTCATAAAACAAACCTCCGATTTGGAATAAATTTTTTAGGGCAATAAATATATATTAATAGCTTAAAACCAATATGTAAATAAAAAAATATAAAAAAATTATTACAATTATATAATTTTTAAGTATATGAAGAAAATATTAAATAAATATATATTATATTTATACTTTTTTGTCTTAAAATGTGAAAAAAAATCAAAATAGAAAGAAAAAATTATAATTTCTATCTTAATTTTAAATTATTTATAACCTCTTAAATAAATCTAATATATAGTTTATTTATTCCCTTAATAAATTTTGTTATTCTTTATTAAAGATAGTAAAAAGGAGCTAATGCTCCTTTTTATTTATTGAGTATTTATTTATGATATCATTTCACTTAATTTTTGAAGTGCTTCTTCTCTTTTATCAAAAGAAAATTTATTTTCTTTTATATAGTTTTGATCTATTTCAGGTAAATTTGATATAGGTTTAGAATCTGAATAAACTTTCTTTTGAGATTCAATTATGTTACCAGTTTCATCTGTTTTAAATAAACTAATATACCCATTTTCTTCGCCTAAATAATATTTATTTGGTTCTAGAGTAACATTAGCAACGCTATCACGTTTGTAAATTAATTTATTACTATCCCATTCGGATAGTATATATCCTTGTTTTGAGAGTTCTTGTGACAAGTCATCTTTAGTAAGATTTTCATTTAAAGTTAACGTATCTTTTAAGTTAAGTAAGGTTTCTGAAATATCTATATTATCACCGGTTTTAAGGGTAATGTAGATATTATCACTTAAATATTTAGCATTTTCACTATATACATTTTCATTTAAAAAACTATTGTTTGATCCTTTATTAGGATTAGTAAAATAATCAGTAATAAAATAACTTATGCAAAAGCAGATTGCTAATAGGGAAACAACCGAAACTAATATAGCAGCTTTTTGTTTTTTATTATAATTTCTTTTTTGTTTTTGAGATTTTGATGTTGAGTTTTCTTTATTTAAATTATCCATATTTATCACCTCTTATTCCTATTATTAACAAATAAATGTTAAATTAAACCATAGAGTTTAAAAAATTATATATATTATGTAAGAAGTATATAATATGAGTTTATTTTATGTTTATAAAGCAAATAATTTATAATATATTAGGAAGATTATTGGTTGTTATTAATTTGTAACAAATATTACAAATTAATTTGGTATAATAGAATGAATATTGTTGTAAGAATATAAGCCTTGGTTATATAATAGTAAGGTAAAGGGAGGAATTAAGATGAGCGAAAATGATTCATTAGAGAAAAAAAGCCAGAATAAAAAGAAAAAGAATAAAAAAAAGAATAAAAAGAAAATTATATTAGTATCTATATTGAGTGTACTGGCAATAATTATAGCAGTAGTATGGGGGTATTATAATCATATTAGAAATAAAATTTATGTTGAATATAAACCCGAAAGTAAAAATGAAGCTAGTTATAAAGAAGTAGATGGAATTACAAATGTATTATTAATAGGAACTGATGGAAGAACATTAGATGAACCAGCTAGATCAGATTCTATTATTATAGCAACTTTGGATAATAATAATAAAAAAGTTAAGTTAACTACAATAATGAGGGATACGTTAGTTAACATACCAGAGTATGGAGAAAATAAGATAAATGCAGCCTTTGCTTTTGGTAGTTCTGAGCAAGATGAAAAGGGAAATCTTCGTGGAGCAGAAGGTGGAGCAGCTTTATTAATGGAAACTATACAAGAAAATTTTAACTTAAAGTTAGATAAATATATTATAGTAAATTTTTGGGGATTTGAATCTATAATAGATCAAATCGGTGGAATAGAAGTAGATATAAAAGATTATGAAATAGAAGAAGTAAATAAATATATAGGAGAATCCACAGGAGTACATTCACCACCAATAACAGAAACTGGGCTTCAAAAAGTAAATGGACAGCAAGCTTTATCATATGCAAGAATAAGATATGTTGGAAATGGAAACTTTGAAAGAGGAGAAAGACAAACTAAAGTCTTATATCAAGTTGCTTCTAAGTTAAAAGAGGTTAATCCATTAAAATATGTAGGTGTAGCAAATGCTTTAGCTAATGAAGTTAAAACTAATATAGATATTCCAGAAGCATTAAACTTAGCATATACAATTTATAAGTTACCAGATTTAAACTTTGAACAATTACAAATACCACAAGCTGATCTTATTGCAAGAGATAACTTGTATAAAGATAAGGGATGGTGCTTATTAATAGACTTTGAACAAAACATAAAGGTTTTACATGATTTTATATTTAATAATAAGCTACCAAATCCAGATGAATTTGACTTATTAGCAGTTCAAAATGTAGCAGCAAGATATAATGCGGAAGAGGCTAGATATAATTCTATATATAACATAAAACCAGAAGATTTTAATGATAAAAATACTGATAAAACGCCATCAGTAACAGAGCCAAATAAACCAGTAGATCCAAATAAACCAGTAGAGCCAAATAAACCAGTAGAGCCGAATAATCCGGTAGACCAAAATAAGCCAGTAGATCCAAATAAACCAGTAGAGCCAAATAAGCCGGTAGATCCGGGTCAACCTGTAGACCCGAATAAACCAGTAGATCCAAATAAGCCAGTAGATCCAAATAAACCACAATAATATTAGGTAGAAATTTATATAATATTTAGTAAAATGATTTGAAAAGAGCTTTACACTCAGTAAAGCTCTTTTTATTAAAAAAATCTAAACAACAAGTATTTAATTTAATAAATATGATATAATCATAAGATAAATAATAGGGAGGTGAAATATGTCAAATTATTTATTAACTAAAATATTAAGTATTCCTGCAATATTAATAGCTTTTACTGCACAAGGTTATGCAAAGGCAAAAATGGCGGATAAATTAGGAGATAAAACACCTAGGTTTCAAGGGAGACTAACTTTAAATCCAGCAGCTCACGTAGATCTAATGGGGTTTGTTATGATAATATTAGTTGGATTTGGTTGGACTAAGCCTGTTGATACTAATCCAAGTGCATATAAAAGAGGTCATAAGGATGCAATAAAGGTAACTTTAGCAGCACCACTCGCAAATTTATTAGTAGGATTTTTAGGGGTATTTATATTTGCTATATGGATTAATATAGGTTATAAATTTACGTCTTCATCAACATTTAATATTGTTGCTATAGCATTACAATATATATCATTAATAAATATAAATTTATTTGTATTTAATTTAATTCCAATACCTGGACTTGCAGGCTTTGAATTATTTAGAGAGATAAGTCCTAAAAATTTCTATAAAGTTGCAGATAAGCTTTATCAATATCAAATGTTTATACTTTTAGGAATAGTTCTAGCAGGACAATATATATTAAGAATACCATCGGGTTTAATATATAAATTGTTTAGTAATATAGCATATTTAATTATAGGAATAATATTTTAATATAAAAAGTGGATTCATATGAATCCACTTTTTATATTAATAAGGATATTTTGAAAGTTTAAATTGCCTCTATTATAAGTTCTTTACCATAGATTTCTTTAAATTTCTCACTAGCTCTTAAAGCTTGACGAATTTCAAAATCTACATCTATATCTGAAGAAACCTTAAGTGTTACAGTTTCTTGGTCAAAATTAATATTAAGATTTTTAACTGCACCGACAAGGCTTCTATCTAAACCTTCTGCTATTTTAATAAGAACTCCGATTAGTTTAACAGACCTTAAATCTAATTGATTCATTACTGAAGAAAATGGAGCTAAAGGAGTTTGATAACTATTAAATCTGTGAGATGCAGCAATAGCAGCACTCATAAGTACTTCTTTTTGTGTTAGTCCATTTATATAAGAATTTAATATTATATAAAATGAATGTTTATGATGACCATAATAATTTATACTTATTCCACAATCATGAAGCATAGAAGATGTCTTTATTATATGTAAAAATTCATCTCCTAGATGATGCAAAGGCTTTAATGCATTAAATAAGTTGAAAGTCAGATTAAATACATTAGAAGCATGATTTTTATCACTGTTTAGAGTGTCTAATATACCATTAATACTGTAATCTAAGATATCATTTGGTATAGAGTATTTACTATGTAGATATTCATACATCAAACCTTCTCTAAGTCCACGACCAGATATTATTATTTTACTACATTGAACTAGGTTTGCAATTTTCTTAAAAATTGCTGTACCACCAACTATAATATCAGCAAGCTCAGGTTCAATTCCTTCTAATTTTTGTCTTTGTTTAAAATCCTTACATTTTAATAAGTTGAATATTTCTTGAACATCTAAGTCAGAAAGTTCATAGTTATGAGGTATATCAAAAGGATATCTTTTTCTTACTCTGTCTATTTTACCTATATTTCGAACTGTTGATGCAATTCCAATTATAGAATCAAACTTAGTTTCTGTAAGCCAACTTATATCATTTAGTTGAGATGATATAAAGCTAAATGCATCATTTAAATCTTGTGTAGATATTCTATCTTTTAAATTAAATTTATAAGTTAAATTAACACTTCCTAAAGGTAAAGTAATTTTTTTTATTACTTTATCACCTTGAACCCATGCTAAGTGGGTATCTGTCCCTGCAACTTCGACCATTAAAGAATTTTCAATATAAATACTTCTTTTTATACCAAGGAAATTATAAGAAATTTCTTCATCACAACTTAAAACCCTTATATCTATATCTAACTCTTTTTTTATAAGAGGAAGAAGTACATCTTTATTTTTAGCTTCTCTTAGAGATTCTGTAGCTACAGCAAATATTTTATTTGCTCCAGAAACAGTACAAAGAGATTTGTATGCACGCAATGTAGAAAGTATAGTTTTAAAATTTTCATTACAAATGCCATAATCAGTAACTAAATCGTGACATAATCTAATAGAAGTTTTTAACTCGTCTATTATTTTAAAATATCCATTTTCATTAACTTCAGTTAACATAAGTCTAAGAGAACTCGGACCTATATCAATAATACCAACCCTATCCATATAAACTCCTTTAATAAATACTATGAAAATTATTTTATTTATAGATATTATATCACTTTAATTAATAAAGTATATAAGTTGCAATAAATATTTTACATTTAACTAAATTATCTTTGAAATTGATAGTATTTAAGCAAAGTCAGTATTTCAGCAACTTATATAAAAAAATTTAAAAATATATATGCTTTCAATTTTGCCATTTTACTTAAATAAGACTATTAACTTTTAATCTTATAACACCATAATGATGTAGATCATTAAGTGAAACATATATATGTTAACTAAATATATTTATATATAAACCTCTTTTAGGTTGACAATAAAAGTTTCATTTATGTATAATGTTTATATTAAATTGTAATAAGTTTATTATCTATGAAGAGAAGAGTACTATATTTGATTCTTTAAGCGAGTAAGGAATTGGTGTAAGCCTTATAAGATAAAATATTAGGAAGAGAGCCTTGGAGATAGCTACTGAAAATTATAAGTAGGATAGTTCGTATAGCTGCGTTAAAGCATTGAGTGGCATTTTATGCAATCAGAGTGGTACCGCGGAATTTAATCCGTCTCTTAATTATTAAGAGACGGTTTTTTATTTTATAAATTAGCATAAATTAAGGAGGATAAAAATGGATTATAAAAAGAAAGTTGCAGAAGCGATAAGTAAACATATTGATATGGATATTGAGAGTATAGAAAAACTTATAGAAATTCCACCTAAAAGTGAAATGGGAGATTATGCATTTCCATGTTTCCAATTAGCTAAAGCTTTTAGAAAAGCACCTAATATGATATCAGAAGAATTAGCAGAAAAAATAAATAAAAATGGGTTTGAAAAAATAATAAATGTAGGACCTTATGTTAACTTTTTCGCAGATAAAAGTGTCTTTACAAAGAACACAATTGAAAAAGTTTTAACTGAAGGTGAAAATTATGGTTCTTCTAATGTAGGAGATGGAAAAACTGTTTGCGTGGAATACTCATCACCTAACATAGCAAAGCCATTCCACGTTGGACATTTATTTACAACTGCAATAGGTAATTCTTTATATAAATTATTTAAAAAAGAAGGATATAATGTTGAAGGAATAAACCATTTAGGCGATTGGGGAACACAATTTGGAAAGCTTATATCTGCTTATAAAAGATGGGGAAATGAAGAAGCATTAGAGAAAAATGCAATAGATGAGCTTTTAAGAATATATGTTAAATTCCATGATGAAGCTGAGAAAGAACCTTCCCTTGAAGATGAAGGAAGAGCTTATTTTAAAGCATTAGAGGATGGAGATAAAGAAGTAGAGGAATTATGGAAAAGATTCAGAGATTTAAGCTTAAAAGAATTTGAAAGAATTTATGAGATATTTAACGTCAAGTTTGATTCATATGCTGGAGAAGCCTTTTACAACGATAAAATGGATGTAGTAGTTAATGAATTAAGAGAAAAGGGATTACTAGTAGAAAGTAATGGAGCTCAAGTTGTAATGCTAGATGAGTACAACATGCCCCCTTGTATAGTTCTTAAAGGTGATGGGGCGTCAATATATGCAACTAGAGATTTAGCAGCAGCAATGTATAGAAAGAAAAACTATGATTTCCATAAGTGTATATACGTTGTAGGAACTCCTCAAGCTCTACATTTTAAGCAAGTGTTTAAGGTTTTAGAGCTTGCAGGACATGAATGGGCAAAGGATTGTATTCATGTTGGCTTTGGTCTTGTAAAATTCGCAGATAGAAAGCTTTCAACTAGAAAGGGAGAAGTAATTTTATTAGACGATTTAATAAAAGAATCTATAGATAAAACTATAGAAACTATAAATGAAAAAAATCCGAATTTAGAAAATAAAGAGGAAGTTGCTAAAAAGATTGGTGTTGGAGCAGTAGTATTTACTTACTTAAAAAATTCAAGAGAAAAAGATATAGTATTTGACTGGAAGGAAATGCTTTCTTTTGAAGGAGAAACAGGTCCTTATGTACAATATTCATATGCAAGAGCAAATAGTATTTTAACAAGAGCAGGAGAATTAAAAGGAAGTCCTGATTATTCTAAACTTATATCTAAGGAAGAATTTGAGTTAGTAAAAGTAATGGAAGGATTTTCAAAGCAAATACATTTAGCTATAGAAAAATTAGAACCTTCAATCGTTACAAGATATGCAATTGAAGTAGCTAAATCCTTTAATAAATTCTATAATGCTCATTCAGTATTAAATTTAGAGGATGAAGAATTAAAAGAAGCTAGACTAAATTTAGTTAAAGCTACATGTCAAGTTATAAAAAATTCTTTAGAATTATTAGGAATAGAAGTAGTAGATAAAATGTAGATAATTTCAAGGGGATACGTAAAGTCGTATCCCTTAATGTATTTTCGATGAAAGTATAAAAGAGAATAATATTGTTGAAGACTTTAAAGTACTATTATGATATAATCAATGAAAATTGAAGAGAGGAGTAGATACTATTTTTAAAAATATAAAAAATAAAGATTTATTAATAACTATTGTCTTAGCATTACTGATAGGTTTAGTAGGATTTAAGATAATAGAAAATTATTCGTATTTCTTCAATATATTAAATAAATTATGGTCATTGCTTTTACCAGTCATATACGGATTAATATTTGCATATGTCTTAAATCCTTTAGTAAAGTTAATAAAAAGAAAGTTTAATTTAACAGAAGGATTAGCAATACTTAGTGCATATTTATTACTATTAGCTTTAGTAGCATTAACTTCTATATACTTTATTCCTAATATAGTAAATAGTGCAATAGATATAACTAAGAATATGCCAAGTTACATCCAAGAAGCTCAAGGATGGCTAAATAAAATTTTAAATAATGAATCAATAAAAGAAATTATATCTGCTACAGGAACTATGGATAATATTAATCAAATTATAACTCAAGTTGGAGCAATGGCAGTAGCTTTATTAGAAGGCTCATTAAATTATATAGTTACAATTTCGAGTCAATTAGTAAAAATATTTTTAGGGTTATTAATTTCAATTTATGTTTTAGTTGATAAAGACAGACTAATAAGAGAAACTAAAAAAGTATTGTTTTTAATATTAAAAGAGAAAAAAGCTATAAAATTAATTGAGGCTACTAGAATATATCATAATATGGTAGGTACTTATATAGGTATTAAAGCTATAGATTCATCAATTATTGCGGCTATGGCATTGGTTTTGTTAACTATAGTGAAATCAGAGTATGCATTTCTATTAGCTGTTATCGTCGGAGTAACTAATATGATTCCATATTTTGGACCTTTTATTGGGGAAATAGTAGGATTTTTATTTAATGTATTTGTATCACCAACAAAAGGATTAATTGTATTTTTAGTTTTACTAGTATTACAATTATTTGATGGATGGTATCTAGATCCTAAATTAATTGGTGATAAAGTAGGTGTTAGACCATTTTTCATAATTTTAGCTGTATTAGTAGGTGGGGGATTCTATGGAGCTTTAGGAATGCTTCTTGCATCACCAACAATTGCAACTATAAAAATATATTATGAAAGATTAATGAAGAAAAATGAAGAATTAGTAAAGCTTGCAGATAAAATTTAGTTTAATGTTAAAAAGGCTTAAGGGAACAAAAAATAAATTCCCTTAAGCCTTTTACTATTTTTTCTTTTCAAGTTTAATTCCATTTTCCTTATCTTCATACATTGGGCAATGATTAGAGCAACTACCACAATTACAGCCACCCTTAGAAGATTTCCTTACAGTTTTATATATTGTAAAACCAGCGAAAGCTACAATAATTAAAGTAATTAATATTTCCACAGAAACACCTTCTTTTATATAAATAATTTAGCTATGTTAAATGCTATAAATGAAACTACCCAAGCTAGAACTAGTTGATAAGAACTTGCAAATAAAGTGAATTTTGCTCCATATTCTTTCTTCATCGCACCTATAACTGATATACAAGGAGTATATAGTAAAACAAATACTAAGAAAGATATTGCAGATGCAGCTGTAAAATATGCTGGAAGCATTAAGGTTAAATCACCAGCAAATATAATTCCCATAGATGCAACAACAGTTTCCTTAGCTAATAATCCTGTTAGTAGTGATACTGAACTTTGCCAGTTACCGAAACCTAAAGGTTTAAATACTGGAGCTATTATGTTTCCAATTGAAGCTAAAATACTATCATTAACATCAACCATGCCAGAAAAATTAAAGTTTGATAAGAACCAAATGATTACACTCATTGCAAAGATTATAGTTCCCGCTTTAATTAAAAAGCTTTTAGCCTTTTCATAAACTTGCTTACCTACACTTTTTAATGAAGGAGCTTTATATTCAGGTAGCTCAATTATAAATGGTTCTTCATCCTTTTTAAATAAAGTATTTTTAAATAGTATTCCTAAAATAAATGCTAATATAACACCTAGTAAATATAAAAGAGCAACTACTAATCCCACATAATTAGGGAAAAACACTGATGCAAATATAGCATAAACTGGTAACCTAGCATTACAACTCATTAACGGAACTAATAATGCGGTAAGCTTTCTATCCTTTTCACTTTCTAAAGTTCTAGCAGACATTATCGCAGGAACTGTGCAACCAAAACCAACAATCATAGGTATAAAAGCTTTACCTGAAAGGCCCATTTTTCTCATTAGCTTATCCATTATAAATGCAACTCTAGCCATATAACCACTGTCTTCAAGTACAGAAATACAAGCAAATAGTGCAAGAATTATAGGAAGTAATACAACTATTCCTCCAACACCAGCCACGATACCATCAACAATAAGTGATTGGAACCATGGAGACGTATTAGATAATAAATCTGATAGATAAGGTAAAAGTGAATCATTTAATAATCCATCTAGCAGATCAGATAAAGGTTGTCCTATCCATGCAAATGTAATTTGAAACATTAATGCCATTATTATTATAAATATTGGATATGCAAGGAAGGGATTTAGTAAGAAATTATCTAACTTGTCTTTAAAAGTAGTTTTAGATTTATCTACAGTTTTGTTACATTTACTAAGTATATCTTCAATAAATGCATAAGTTTCTTTTTCATTTTTGAATTGATAATCATTATCATCTATATTTCTTAAAAAATTACCAGATTCTAATGCATTTTTTATAGCATCAATTCCTTGAGCTTTAGAAGCTACTATTGGAATTACTGTTACTTGCATAAGTTCTGATAGTTTATTGTAATCTAAATTAATACCTTTTTTTTCTGCTACGTCTATCATATTTATAGCTAATATGATAGGTTTTTTAAACTGCTTTAATTGTGTTGTTAAATAAAGATTTCTATCTATATTAGAAGCATCAATTATATTTAAAATAACATCGACTTCATCAGTTTCTAAAAATGCTTTAGAAATCTTCTCTTCATTAGAATAGGTATCCATGGCATATATACCAGGTAAATCTACCATTTTAATATTACTAAAAAAACCTTCTTTTTTATCAACTGTAACTCCAGCCCAGTTCCCAATTCTTTGGTTAGAACCAGTTAAATAATTAAAAAGTGTAGTTTTCCCTACATTTGGATTTCCAAGTAGTGCTACTGTTGTCATTCGTATTCCCCCTATACAGCTAAAAATATATTTTTAGCATCACTTTTTCTAATTGCTAAATCAAATCCTCTAAGGTTAACTATTATTGGGTCACCTAAAGGAGCAACTCTTTTAAGTTCAATTTCAGTTCCTTCGATGCAACCTAGTGCTAATAATCTTTTAGCAAGTTTATCATCACCACTTATAGATTTTATTATAGCTTTTTCTCCTAAATTTAAATCACATAGACTCATACCATCCACCTCGTATTGAAAATCATTATCATGATATTATAATATCAAAGTGTGAAAAGATAGTCAATACTTTTTGTTATTAATTGAAAAAAGTTATCAATAGAAAATTGTAAATTACTTAAATATAATTATCTTAAAAAGAACATATAATAACTTACATAATATTATATAAGTAGAAAGATTTTAAATTTTATTTGTTTTTACATTGTTATAAAAGGTGATATAATATTATAAGATAAACTAAGGAACTTAAAGGTGATAATGATAAGGAAGAAAGAGTGGTAACGTGATTATTAGAGAAAATATAATAGAGGTAGATTCTTTAGCAAGAGATTTCATGCTAAAAACTAATACAATTAACAGGCCTCCTGAAGAACTAATATTTTTTGATTTAGAACACTATGTTTATAAAAAACCAAAATGTATAGGTGTTTTTGGAGCTTGTATTTATGAAAAAAATAAATTATATGTTACTCAGTATATGATAGAAAATAAAGGGGAAGTAATACAAATATTAGATTTGGCTAAAAGATATTTTTTGAAAATGAAAAGAAAAGGAAAAAAAGCAATTGTTACTTTCTCAGGAAACAACGATTATACAGTAATAAATTATTTGTTTAAAAAATATAGAATAGAATTTAATTTTTCTAAGGAATTTGAAGATATAGATATTCAAAGAGAGTATGAAAAGGAAAAGGGACACTCTATAGGATTGAAAAATTTGGAAAAAGAATTTGGGATTCATAGAGAAGGAGATCTTATTAGTGGCTCTAATCTAGCAAAAACTTTCAATAAGGTGTTAAAAGATAGAGAATATATTTTAAGAATGCCTAAAGAAAAGATAGAAACAATCCTTTTATACAATGAGCAAGATGTTACGAATTTATATAGCATATATATGAAATGGAAAGAGTATGTAAATTCAGAAGAAGAACAAAGTGAAAAGCAGGAAGTTGAAAAAGTAGTTGATGTTAATAATACAGAGGATAATGTAAATAAACAAGAAGACTTAAATAAAGAAGAAGAAGAGAATATATTATTAAGTGAACAAAAGGATGCATTAGAAGAGTTAAAATAGATTTAAATATTAATTTAAGAATAAATTCTTAAATGATAGATGCTCCTAAAATTTTAGGAGCATCTATCATTTTATAGAGTTTCCATCAGAGGTAATTACTATAGTACCATCTTTATCAGTTCTATAAATAAAAGTTTCTTCAATAATAGATAATACTTTATTAGTAGGATGTCCGTAGCTGTTATCATTTCCAACAGAGATTACTGTAATAGAAGGATTTACTGCAGTAAAGAAATTTTTTGATGTGGAGCTAGAAGAACCATGATGCCCTATTTTTAACACATCAGATTTTAAATTAAAGCTAGCATTTAGAACCTCCTTTTCAGAAAACTCCTCTGCATCACCAGTGAATAAAAATGAAGTGCTACCATAAGATATTTTTATTATAGGAGAGTAGTTATTTAAGTCATCATAATTCTCTGAAAGTGGAGAAAAAACTTCTACTTTAGTATTTTCACCAAGGTCTATTGATTTTACATTAGCTTTTAAAACCTTAATTTTCAAATCTTTTCTAATTAGTGATTCGACCATGGTTTCAAAGGCTTTTGTTGAACTTTCTACTTTGGGAGCATAAAAGTTTAAAACCTTAAATTTATCAATTATATAGCTCATATTTCCTATATGGTCTTCATGTGGATGAGTTGCTACTATATAATCAAATTTATCTATATTCAAAGATTTTAAGTATTTTAATAACTTATCTTTTGAAGTGCTAGAACCGGAATCTATAAGCAGATTTTTAGAGTTTACTTGAACTAATATGGAATCACCTTGGCCAACATCTATATAATGAACTTTCATGTTTTTATTATCATTTATTGATACAGGTTTACTATTTTTAAAGCTGCATTGAAATAGGAATATTACTAGAAAAAGGTTAAAAATAAGATAAATTAATTTTTTCTTCAATTCTAATCTCCTTAAATTGAATTTAGTACAACTCTTATTTAAATAACTAAATTAAATGCATAATTTAGTTTGTAATTTATAACATATCTATATTATAAACATAATAAAATAAAAATATAATTGAAGAAAAAAATATATACATTTATAATAATATAAGAATTAAATTATGGTGGTGAATAAATAATGAGTTTTTTTAAAGTGTTTAATTATGGCTTATATATGATATATATGCAATTAAAAGGTATAAAGCTTTGGTATATAAAAAAAACTAAAGGGAAAAAAGCTGGAGTTGAGTACAGTGGACAAGTTGGTGAAAAGTGGGCAAAATATACAATACACAAGACACTAGGAATGAATGTGACAATAAAGGGAAAAGAGAATATTCCAAATGTTCCATGTTGCTATATAGGCAATCATACTAGTATTTTAGATATACCTATTCTTATAGATTCAGTAGGCAAATGTATGGGATTTGTTGCAAAACAAGAAATGGCTAAAGCACCTATTTTAGGATATTGGATGAAGCAATATAATTGTGTTCCATTAGATAGAGAAAATGCAAGAGAAGCTATTAAAGTAATAAGAAAAGGAGCAGAGAATATAAAAAATGGTTATAGCATGGCTATATTTCCAGAAGGAACGAGAAGTAAGGATGGAAAACTAAGAGAATTTAAAAAGGGTAGTTTGAAATTAGCTACTATGGCTAAAGCGCCAATAGTACCAGTTTCTATAGATGGAGCTTATAGAGCATTTGAGATAGATAGAAAATTTAAACCTATAGATATAACTATTACATTTGGAGAGCCTATTTATACAGAAAATTTAACTAGAGAAGAAGAAAAAGGTCTTATGGATAAAGTTAGAGAAGTAATAGCAAAAAACTTAGGACAAGAATAATAAATAAACCATAGTATTGATTTAAAACAATACTATGGTTTATTTTTATAAAAATTAACAGGATTTACATATTATTATTATATTATAGAGAATAAAATTCGTTTATATTGTAAATGTTAATGCTTGTATACATAAAATAATTCGAGAATTTAATAAATTTTTAAAAATATACTTAATAAAGAGGAGTGATTACGTTTTCCTTAATTAAATTTATTGAAAAGTCATAATAATTTTGGAGAATGAAAAAAGATTATTACTAAACTTGCATAATTTATGTTATAATATAAAAAATTAATGGAAAAATGAAGTTTTTAACCTATGTATATTTCAAAAAAGGGGGGCTATTTATGCGTAAAGAGTTTTCAATAAGTAATGATAAAGTATTAATTAATTTTACAGCTAAATATTGTAGCACTTTCGAAGAATTAGTTGAAAGTGAAGGATTCAGAAGGGTTATAGAGAACTATTTAAAGAAGTCAAAGAAAAAAGTAACATTAAGCTGGAGATATTTAAAAGAAGGGTTAAAAACGGAAGATATATCAGAAATTTCTAAGCATTTATCAAAGATATTTAAATATTGTACTGTCATGAATGTAGAAGAAATAGTAGAAGCCAATTCTTATTATAAGGATTTATTTGAAGATAAAGATAGATTTATAGCTTTTATAGAAGACTTATATTTATTCTGGAGAAGACTAGAAAGATATACAATAATTCATAGCAACAAACTTCAAGATGGTTTATCAGCAGTTAGCTTTACTCAAGCGAACACGGCATTATCGAATTTAATATTAAAATTATATAGAAAAATAGAAAAGAATGTATTAGGATACAAACCCAATGTATTCAGACAAATTCCGGTTGGTGGAAATGCTTCTATAATAATTAATAAAATTTTATGGCCATTACCAAAGGGCTATGAAGCTTTAGAAGATATAGAATTTATTGATAGTATTTTATTAGAAACACCATTTATAACATATCCTAAAAAGAATACAAGAAGTGGTATGTTTACAGAAATAAAGACTAATCCTTTATCATATGCAACTTTAAATAAAGATCATTGGTTTTGTTATCCAGCTAAAGTAGGAGAACTTATAGCATTTATATATTTCCATAGGGACTTTATGCAACATGGAATAACTTTATGCAACTTGTTTGAAATGGCTAGATGTGAAGAATATAGAGGTAAAAAGCCAGATTTAGTTTATGTATTTGGAGCAACAGATAATAAAAATGAAGATAAAACTGTGTTCTATGATGATAAAGAAAATAATATTATGATAGGTTATGTAAACCATTCTGTTAACATTGATTACTTTGGATATATGAAGAAAATGACTCTTACATTACACAATTTAGTAATGATTAAGAGAGGATACTTACCTATACATGGTGCTATGGTTAATATTGAACTTAAAGATGGAAACACAGCTAATGTTGTAATTATGGGGGATAGCGGTGCAGGAAAGTCAGAGAGTTTAGAAGCATTTAGAACTCTAAGTGAAGATTATATAAGTAATATGACTATAATATTTGATGATATGGGTACCTTTAAAGATTTTGATGGTAAAATTATTGGATATGGTACAGAAATTGGAGCATTTGTTAGATTAGATGACTTAGATCAAGGATATGCCTTTAAGGAAATTGATAGAAGTATATTTATGAATCCAGATAAAATAAATGCAAGACTAGTTATGCCAGTAGCTCCATATAAAGAGATAGTAAAAGGATATGAAGTAGATTTATTCTTATATGCTAATAACTATACAGAAGTTAAAGCAGGAGAAAATTCAATTGAGTACTTTAAAAGTCCTGAAGAAGCAATAAAGATATTTAAATCAGGAGCTAGAATGGCTAAAGGAACAACTTCTGAAAAGGGATTAGTTGAAAGTTATTTTGCAAATCCATTTGGACCAGCACAAAAACAAGAGGAGATGGATATTCTAATAGCTAAGTACTTTGATGATATGTTTAAAGGAAATATTAAAGTTGGCCAAATAAAAACTTGTTTAGCATTAGAAGGTCAAGAAAAAGAAGGACCGAAGAAAGCTGCAATAGAATTATTTGATATTATAAAAAATTTAGGATAAATTAAGATTAATAATTAGAAAGTCTACTTTCAAAGTAGGCTTTTTAGTTGTACAATATAAGTTGATGTATTAAGGCCTAATTAGAAATATTTAATAAATTATTAATTGTTAGTAATTGATTTGTAAAATTGTTTTTATGAGGAAAGGGTATATATGAAAAAAGTATATTTAATTTTTTTTAGTGTAATTATATTTATTGTAGGTCTAAATTTATTTGAAAAGTATCAATTAAGAACTAAATATTCAGATACCATAGGAGGTAAATTTGTAGAAAACTTAAATTTACAAAGTAAAAATGAAAATGATAAAGAACGGGTTAAAGATTTGCCATATGATTTATCTTTTTACTTTGGAAATAATAAAATAAAGTTTAATAAAAAGATATTATACAAAGATAATAGATCTTATATGCCTTTATCAGAATTTTTACGTTATTTTGGACAAAGTGAAGAAGTAGATTCAGATAATATTAAAATTTCTAATTTAGTAGATATAAATGTAGAGGAAAAAACTTATACGGAAAATGAGGCAACTACAAAATTAAGAGGAGCGTTATTTAAAGAAAATAACGAATATTATGTATCTTTCTTTGACTTATGTGAGATGTTAAATCTTAATACTTATTGGGATTATGACAATAAATCAATATACATATCTAAAAAAGAAATAAAGAATTTTAAAAATAAAGATAATAAACATAAAAAGAATAGAAAAGCATTTATTAGATTTGAAGATTTCACGGCTGGAGATTTATACATAACTAAATCGGCTCTAGAAAAAGTAAGAGCTGTAGCAGATTATATGGATGAAGAAGATGCAAGTTTTAGCGTAGCGTGGGTGCCTAAGTATGTAAATAATACAAATCATATATATAACGACGTTTCTCAAGATGAATCTATGATAAATTCAAACTTTATATTTACTCTTGATTATTTATTAAATAAGGGAGGAAATATAGGTTTACATGGATACACTCATCAATATGGGGATAGTAATAGTATTTCAGGATCTGAGTTTGGAGATAAAGGTTATAATAAAGAAAGTGAAATAAGATCACGAGTAGAAAGTGCACTGAAAATTGCAAATAAGCTTAATATTCCTATTAGTTATTGGGAAACACCTCACTATAGAACTAATGTTGAACAACAAAAAATATTTGAAGAATATTTTAAAATAATTTATGAGCCTTCTATAAAAGTGTACAACAAAAAAATAATTACTAGTAAAACAAATGGAGTTACAAAGTATATCCCAACTCCTTTAAGTTATATAGATGATGATAAAGCAAGCACTATGATTGATAGAATAAAAAACAAAAAAAATAATGAAGAATTAAGCTTCTTTTATCATTTAACTATAGAATTAAAAGATATAGATATACATTTAGATAAAAATGGACGTGTTATATGTAATTATAATGAAGATTCTATTTTAAAACAATTAGTTAAGTATATTAATGATTCAGAATACATGTTTGAAGATATTAATAATTTATAGAAATTAAAAGAGTGCGGAATTTTCCACACTCTTTTAATTTAAACTAAATACACTATATTATAGTAATTAATTAGAACTCATAAATCTATCTTTAGCAAAGAAAGATAAAGAGTACACTCCTGATATACCTACTAAAGAATAAATGATTCTGCTAAAAACAGTCATTGTTCCAAATAGTGTGTCAACTAAATTAAATTGGAAAAATCCAATTAATCCCCAGTTTACAGCACCAATTATAACTAATATAAGTGCTATTGAATCTAAAACTTTCATAAAAAACACTCCTTTTGAAATAGGTTTACAATATATAGTCTTACCTAAAGAAATGTTTTTATGTATTTTATTTTAAATAGTTATGTTTCTATCAATAGGTTGCTCTAGAGATATAATAGTATCTGTTCTTTGAATGCCACCAATTGAATTTATTTTATTAAGCAATATGTTTTGAAGATCAGAAATATTTCTACAAACTACTTTAGCAAAAATTGAATAGTTTCCTGTTGTTAGATGTAGTTCAACAACTTCCTTTATTCTAGACAATTCATCAAAAACAGAATCAAAAGATGATGTTTTGTCTACATATATTCCAACAAAACAACATACATCATAACCTAACTTAGGCAAATTTAAAAGTATTCTAGTTCCTTTTATTATTCCTAGCTCTTCCATTTTCTTCATTCTTACATGTATTGTGCCGCCACTTACATGACAAATTCTTGCTATTTCTAAGTAAGGAGTTCGGCAATCTTTTATTAGTAAATCTAATATTTGTAGATCTAATTCGTCTAATTGATAGGCTGGATTTAAACTCATAAAATCACCTCTTATTAACATTTTATAATTTCTTTTTATATTCTATCAAATAATTAATTAAAATAGAAGGGATTTATAATAAATTTAATAAATAAAATAAAAAAAATTAGTATTTTAGCAATAATAAATAACAGAATATAGAAAGTATATACTATTAAGAGTGATTAGTGTAATTTATTGCAAACATTTAAATCGTATAGCTCTTGAAAATAGATAACATTTATTTTAATATAGTAATAGAAGGTTTTAAAGGAGGAATAATACCGTGGGCATATTTTTGAGTATAGTATATTTTGCAGTACTTATTGGATTAATGATAGTGCTATTTACCTTAGGAAGGAAGTATGTATTTTCTAAAGTGAGAATAAATAAATGGATTCCTTTAGCGATATCACTAGTTTTATTTGCATTACAGTTTTTTATTAAGACAGCTAATATTAATATGTGGTTAAATATTTTACTTACTTTAGTAATAGTTTGGTTCTTTTTATGGTTTATGGATATTCAAACTACAGGTGGACCAAAGAAAAAAGAAAAGAAAATAGAAATTAGACCTAAGGCTAAACCAAACAGAGCAAAACATATGCAAAATCAAAATAAATAATTTTGATATGTTGAAGTTAAATATGGCATGCAATTTATGAGAGACATAATATTGTATGCCATATTTATTTTATACTTTTCTTACTTTAAGTTTGCATTGATTTGGAGTGGGGCGACGGAATAAGTAAACTTATATATGTCAACTTTTTTTATGGAGACATATTTGCTGTACTATCATTTATGAATATTGGTGAGCTAAAACCGATTTTATCATTTTCTTCAATAATTTTAATTATATACCATGTCTCATTATTTTCTCTTTTATGTTCATACATATATTTAATACTACTTAAATTAATGTTTTCTATAGTTCTAATAACATATCCTTTATTAGTTATTATTTGAATTTCTTTTATCTTATATTTGATATCCTCTGTAAAAATCATAAATCTAAGTTTATTAGAAGATATAGATATTTCTTCTCCCATAAAATAATCATTAATAGTAAAATAAAGTTTTAAATACCTAGACTCAGTAGAGTAAGTTCTCCTTTCTCTAAAGGCATCTATAATTTCTGATGAAGATAATTCATTACCTATATAGACAGTTAAATTTTCAGAGTCACCAAAATTTATTTTATGATTATCTTGACCATTTATAGCACCTAATTTCCAGCCATCATCTAAAAGGCTAAAGTAATATTTTTCATGTCTTGTATATTTACTAGCAGGATTTCCATTACCAACTTCAATAGAAGTTATTAATTTATTTAGTATAGGACTATAAGGTAAAGCTTTAATATTTTTATGAGGATGATTAATAGCAATAAAAGCATCAGGATTGTTTAACATCCATAATGTAAGCAAATTTAAATCTTTAACTACTCCTGTAAAAAAGGTAGAAGAATTTACTATATTTAAATCACCATAAAGATAAGTTTTACATTCAAATCCAACTAAAGGTAAAAATTCATCATATTTCTTTTTAGTCTTAGAAGCATAAACTTTAGTTCCTTGAAATTTAGAATATTTATCATCTTTAATAGATATTTCATCTGATAAGAAGGAATTATGATCTGTTATAAACATAAAATTTAATCCAGCTTTGTACCCATACTCATAGGCTTCACTAGGAGAGCCTCTTCCAGTAGAAAAGCTAGTATGACAATGTGGAATTCCATAATAAAACTTTAAATTATCTTGATCAAAAGCTTTTAAACTCGTATGTTTTTTTCTTCCCAAAATAAGCTCCTCAAAAATTATTACTTATTCTATATATAGTATTGAATAGTTATAAATAATGACAATAATATTCTCTAATGATAAAATAACTTTATAAAGTAAATTTGCTAGGACTAAGAGGAGGAAACTTAAAATGATAAAAGATTTTAATGGTAAAAAACCTTTAATAGATAAAACTTGCTATATATCAGAGAGTGTTGATATAATAGGAGAAGTTGTTATTGAGAAAAATGCAAATATATGGTTCGGAGCTAGATTAAGAGGAGACATGAATAGAATATATGTAGGAGAAAATACTAATATACAAGAGAATTCTGTTGTTCATGTTGATTTTCACTGTGAAACAAATATAGGAAAAAATGTAACCATAGGTCATGGAGCTATAATTCATGGCTGTACAATTTCTGAAAATGTTTTAGTTGGAATGGGATCAATAATATTAAATGGAGCAAAAATAAGTAGAAATACTATAATAGGAGCAGGTTCATTGATACCTCAAGGTAAAGAGTTTGAAGAAGGAGTTCTTATTCTTGGAAGTCCTGCAAAGGTTATAAGAAAATTAACAGATGAAGAAATTGAAAGTATACAAAAGTCGGTAAATAACTATGTAGAGTTAAGTAAAACATACTTATAAATTTAGGAGGAAAAATGATTAATATAGGACAATATAATGTTTTAGAAGTTAAGAGAGAAAAGGAGTTCGGATTTTACTTAGGTGATGAAGATAAGATTGATGTTCTTTTACCTAAGTCAGCTACAGAAAATAAAAATATACAAATAGGAGATAAGGTAGAAGTATTTGTATATAGAGATTCAAAAGATAGACCAATAGCAACATTTAAAAAGCCTTTAGTAATAGTTGGAGATGTTGCCTATTTAAAGGTAGTATTTCAAACAGAATTTGGTGCTTTCGTTGATTTTGGATTAGATAGAGATATTTTTGTTCCTATAAAAGAGCAAAGATTTAAATTACAAGTAGGAAGTAAGTATTTATTTTATGTTTACTTAGATAAAACAGGAAGATTAGCAGCAACTACAGAGGTAGAGGCGTACTTACAAAATGCAATGGAAGAAGAAAAAGAGTTTAAGGTTGGTGATGAAGTTGTAGCACAGGTTTATTCAAAGACACCAGCAGGAACTATTTACTTAGCAATAGACTCTAAATATAAAGGGTTAATACTTCCAAATGAATATTATACAGATGTTTATCCTGGAACAGAAATGAAATTAAGAGTTAAAAGAATATATGAGGATGGGGTTATAGGATTAACTCCAAGAAAAACAAGGTTAAGTGAAAGAGATCAAATACAAGAGGATATTCTTAAATATATGACTAAGAATGGTGGATTTATGCCTTTTAATGATAAGTCAAAGCCAGAAGATATTAAAGCTACATTTAATACAAGTAAAAATTATTTTAAAATGGCTTTAGGTGGACTTATGAAAAGTGGCAAAATAGTTCAAGAAGAAGAGGGAACTAGATTAAAATAAATACTAAACCAAAATAAATAGTTAAATAAATAAAGAAATTAAAATGAGACTTAAGTAAGTCTCATTTTTTTTGCATATAATTAGAAGTTGAGAGAAAAATAGATACAAAAGGTTTTTTAGTTGAGATATTACATAATAACTATTGAACAAAGCACAATATAAAAGTATTAAATTAAGGATGATATTTATGAAAAATATACTAAATAGAATAAATTACTCTATCCTAGCAGTAGGTCTATTTTTATTAATAAGTTTAGTTACCTTATTCCTATCGCCTGTAATAGGTATGGCAGATAACGGGGATTATTACAGAATTATAAGTCAAAATGATTTATATCATTTATCAAAGGATAATGAAGATATATTCTTTGGATATTTTAATAAAAATTATGGAATATATAAGTATAATAATGAAGCAGAAATAACTCTTATATCTACACAATCTCAATTTATTAAATTAGCACTATTTATAGATAAATTAGTAACAAAAGATTATATTTTCGATATAAGAATACTTGCGCTAATATACGTAATAATACAAGCAGCAGCTATATATTTAATGACTAAGGTATTGGTAGAAGGAGTAGGAAATAACATATATAAATTGATAATTGTAGGTTTAATTACTATTATATTTTCAGATACTGCTTATATAGCTTATTATAACTCTTTTTATGGAGAGGCTGTTAATATATGCTGTTTTTTATATAGTGCAAGCTTGCTTTTATATATGTGTAAATTTAATAAGTTTAATGTAGTGAACCTAGTATTATTTGGACTATCTACATTTTTGTTTTTCGGATCAAAGCAACAATTGGCTCCTATAGGGCTATTAGGAATAATAATGCTAGTAAGAATTTGTTTTTTTAAGAAAGATATAAAGATTAGAACAGTCTCAATATTAATAATGGCAGTATTTTTAATAAGCTCTATATATTTTTATAAATCTATACAAGGAGATTTTGATCATATAAACAGATATCATGCTATGACTAGAGGAGTATTATTAAATGAGCCAAACCCAGAAGAAATTTTAGAGAAATTTGGCATATATAATCAGTATTCTCTTTTGCAAAATGAAATATTCTTTGAAAAAATTCCAATGATAAATCCTGATGATGAAAAGCTTAAGAATGAGTTTTATAGCAAGTATTCAGTATTTACCATACTTACATACTATATAAAAAATCCTAAAAAATTAACTGAAATGACAGATTTAGCGTTTGAAAATTCTTACTCTGTAAGACCTAAAGTTATGGGAAACTATGAAAAGATAGAGGGTAAGCCCTTTGGAAAGCAATCAAATTTCTTCGTGCTTTGGAGTAGCTTTAAGGAAAATATACTACCAAAAGGATTAATAATGTCAGTTGTATATATATTAGTATATTTAATCTTCGCATATAAAAGATATAGAGATTCTATTATGAATAATGATAGAAACATTTTAATTCTTGAAGAAAGTTTAATATATGTATTTCTAGTAGGATTATCCCAAATATTTATATCTATAATAGGTGCAGGAGATGCAGATTTAGCAAAACATGTATTCCTTTATAACTTAAGTTTTGATTTGATGGTTTTATTTACAATAAGTAGTTTCTTAAAAGATAAAAGTAAAAAGGAGAGGTCTTAGTGGTGAAAGAAGATAGCCAAAGAAAAAAAGTAGATATTTATATAAATTTACTAATATCATATTTTTTAGTACTTTCTATAATAATGACATTTATAAATTTTAAAGATAATTTTGAAAATTATATTATGTTAACAATTCTTATGATAATTGCTTTAGTAAGCTACTATTTTAATGTAACTATAGCATTAGTATTAACATTAGCAATAGATTTCATATATGGAACTTATAGTTTATATAAAAATATATCAACTGGTTACACAATAAATAATACTGTATACATTTGGCTTATATTAATTCCGGTTACTTCATTAATTGTTTCACTAGTTTCAAAAAATATATTATTACTTCAAAATGAAGTGAAGAACTTAGAGGTCCTCAATGAAGAACTTGTAATGATAGATCCACTTACTGGAGATAGAAATATCAAGGCTTTTGATAATGAAATGCCAATCTACATAAGTATGAGTAAGAGATATGGAATACCTATTACAATTATGATTGTGAAATTTAAATATAGTGATAGATTAAAAACTATAGTTGGGAAAAATTATTTCAATAAAATATTAGTAAAATCCTCAGAGGTGTTAAGTAAGTCTTTAAGAGTTGAAGACAGAAAATATATTTTAAATGATAATACATTTGTTTACATATTAATTTCTGATAATAAAGGAGCAAAAGTAATAGAGAAGAGATTAAAAAAGAATATATCTAATATAGAAATGAAAAATAGCAAGTTTAAGAAAAATGTAAATATAGAAATTCAAGTTGGATTTTATACATATGATGGAGAAGTAGATGAACCTTTAGAGTTATTAAAAAATGCTGAGAAGGAATTAGAATATGATTTATAAGAGAAATAATATAAAAATATTAATTATATTTTTAGTGATATTTAATATATTTTTCACTAGGGATCATATATGCGCTAAAGAAAATGAAAAAATATACTTAATGCTAGACGAGGTTTATCCATTTGATGATTTAAATCTATTAGTAGAGAAAATAGATTATTTATATGATAAGGGTTATCCTTTTATAATATCTGCTATGCCTGTATTTAATAATACAAATTCAAATGCAATGAGAAGATATGCAGAAGCTTTACGATATGCCCAAGCAAAGGATGGAGCAATAATATTACATTTTCCATATATATATCAAAAGGATAGTGTCAATGCAGGTATAGATGATATATTGAGTAAAATGACAAAAGCTAATAAAAATTTTTTAGATTATTTAGTATATCCAAGTGCAATAGATGTACCAGAGGACTTGCTATATTATAATGAAGCACACAAATATTTAAACACTTCCAATACTATATTTTTAGATACTAAGAAAGAAATAAAAAAAATAGATGTAGATAGCTTTGAGAATATAGATAAAATAGATAACATTATAGAAAAAATACCTATAGAAGATTTTTACTATAAGAATAGTTACTTTAATAATAAAGCAATTACTCTAAAAGGAGATATGGATATAGGAGAATTTAAAAATAATATACAAATGTTAAATAATAAAGACGTTTACTTTGATAATTTTAAATATGTAAATACTTATATTCATTTAGGAGAGAATATTTTAGAGGGACATAATGGCAGTATTAGTTTAAATAATTCTAATGTAACTCCACAAAAATTTATATCAATAGAAGAATTTGAAAATATGGTGGGCAATAAGATAGAAACTAAACCTATAGAAAATAATAGGATAAATTTATCATATGCAAATAAGTGGATTATTTTATTAACTATATTAGTTAGTTTTATATTTATAATTATAGTAATTAGAAATAGTAACTTAGATAGAAAGAAATTCTTAAAATAGGGAGTATAGGTATGAATATATTTGATTATGTAATTTTATATTCTCTTATAGTTATTTGGTTAATAATTTTAATTAATGTGATTCTTGTTATAGGAGGATACTTTTATTATTTAGATATTATGAATACAAAGCTAGATGAAAGTTTAGATGAATACCCATTTGTTTCAGTACTAGTTCCTGCGCATAATGAAGGAAAAGTAATAGAAAAGACTGCAAGATCTTTATTAGAGATTGAGTATCCAAAGAATAGGTATGAAGTAATAATAATAAATGATAATTCAAGTGATAATTCAGCAGAAATATTAGCTAGAGTAAAAAAAGAATATAGTGATAGAAATTTCATAATTATTAATACTGATAAAAATACTGGTGGCAAAGGTAAGTCAACGGCATTAAATATTGGATTTTCAAAAAGTAAAGGAGAAATATTAGCAGTGTATGATGCTGATAACACTCCAGAAAAAGAAGCTTTAAAATATTTGACTCAGACACTAATAAAGGATGATAATCTTGGAGCAGTTATAGGTAAATTTAGATGTAGAAATAAAAATGTAAATATACTTACAAGCTTTATTAACATAGAAACCTTAACATTTCAATGGATGGCACAAGCAGGTAGGTGGAAACTGTTTAAGTTATGTACTATACCAGGAACAAACTTTGTAATAAGAAGAAGTATATTAGAAGAAATAAATGGCTGGGATACAAAGGCAATAACTGAGGATACAGAGCTCAGCTTTAGAATATATAGGATGGGATATAAAATAAAATTTATGCCATCAGCAGTAACATGGGAACAGGAACCACAAACATTAAATGTCTGGTTTAAGCAAAGATCAAGATGGGCTAAGGGAAATACTTATGTGGTAATTAAAAATTTTAAGTATTTATTTGATAAAACAGCAGGAGCCACTAGATTTGATATATTTTATTATATTCTTATTTATTTTTTCTTTTTATCTGCAACTATTGTGTCAGATGCAATATTTGTATTAGGGGCTATTGGATTGGTTCATATAAATATACTAGGTTATAATACGATTCTTTGGATAATGGCTTATTCAGTATTTGTTTTATCTATATTAGTTGCCATATCAACAGAAAAAGGAGAATTAACTATAAAAAATACTTTTGTAGTAATGCTTATGTATTTTACTTATTGTAAGTTATGGGGAATAGTAGCAGCCCTGGGGTTTTATAATTACTTAAAAGATGTGATATTTAAAAGAGAAGCTAAGTGGTATAAAACAGAGAGGTTTTAAAGGAGGAAAACAAATGAAAAACTATAGGGTTAGTTTGAGAAAGGCAATACATATACTAATATTATCCTTTTTGTTAGTATCGATTTTTAATTTAATAACTTTTGCAGCACCTAAGAACTATAGTGTAGGAAAAAAATCATATGTAAAGAAAGAAACTATCAATAATGATGCTATATTTAAAGGAGTTTTTACAAGTCATAGCATTTATTTTAATATAGAAAAATGGTGGAGCGTAGAAAAGATAGAAGCAGTAATTAATTTATCCATAAATCAATTAGTAGACTTAACTAAGGATTCATATATAACTTTTAATATAAATGGAGTACCATTTTATTCTTACAAAATAGTATATAATCCAAATGAAGAAATTCAAAGTTTAAGAGTTAATATTCCGAAAGACAACTTAAAGGAAGGAATTAATGAATTTAAAATTGACGGATATTCTAGAATAACAGATAAACCATGTACTGATGATATTAATAATGCTAATTGGTTAGTAATAAAAAAGCAATCTCAAATAAATATAGCTTATAAGGAAAAACTTGTAGATAATAGTATAATGAATTTCCCATATCCATTTTTAAAATCAAACCAAAATGATTCGCAAATAACTCAAATAGTTATACCAGATGATTATAGTGATAATCATTTAGAAAAAGCTTTGTTAATTTCAACTTATTTAGGAAAAGAAGATAAAAGTAATCTTTACAAAGGAGAATTATTAAAGTATTCAGATCTAAAAAAACAAAATAATGAAAATAATATTATTTTTATTGGGAGTAAGGGATCACTTCCAACTGAAATAAATAATCTATTTAAAAATATTAATAATATAGACCTATCAAATTCAGCATTAATAAAATTAGGGGATTCTCCTTACAAAGGAAATGCTGAAAACTCAAAATTAATGTTAATAATATCAGATAAAGAAGATTATTATTTAAAGGCTATAAAATTTTTAATGAACAAAGAAATTACTACTCAAATAAGTAGTGATACATTTATTATAGATGATAGTATTAAAGAAGAAACACAAGTAAAAGATCTAGAAAATAGGATAACATTTGAAAGTTTAGGATTTACTCATATACAATTTAAAGGACCTTTTAGAAGGACAGGAACAATTTCATATTTTTTACCTAAAAATAAAGCTATTGCAAGTGGAGCAAAAATAAAATTAAATTTTAGATATTCAGAAAACCTAGATTTTAATCGTTCTTTAGTTACCATTTACATAAATGATATACCAATAGGTAGTAAAAAGTTAGAAAAGGAAAATGTAGCTTCAGATGAATTAGAAGTTCAAATACCTACAGATGTTATTAATAGCAATTATATAGAAGTAAAGATAGCTTTTGATTTAGAAACTATTGGATCTTACTGTGAAATAAGGCAAGAAGAAATGCCATGGGCATTAGTAAATGGAAGCTCATATATTAATTTAGAAACTAAAGATTTAACAGGATATTTCTTTAATAAGTATCCTTCACCTTTTATAATAGATGGTAAATTTAATGAACTACTTTTTTCAGTTCCTGATAACTTAAACTCTAATGAACTTATAGCTGTAGGTAGAGTTTTTGCTTTAATAGGTAAGGACATAAGATATAACAATGGAAGTTTTGAAGTTTCAAGATATTCTGCTTTAAATGGAAGAGAAAAAAATAAAAATTTAATAGTTTATGGAACTCCAGATTCAAATAAGCTAGTTAAGGATTTAAATGAAAAACTATGGTTTAAATATGAAGATAATTATAAATTTTTTATTGGAAATGAGAAATTATATTTAACCCAACCATTTAACTCTAAAATAGCATCTTTTCAATTAGATTCATCACCTTATAATAATCAAAAGGCAATGCTAGTAGTAACATCTCCTAATAAAGATGTGCTATTAGATTCTTTAGCTTATTTAGGTGACTCTAGTAAAATAGATAAGCTAATAGGAGACTCAGCAATAATAGATGAGTACGGAGATTTAAGAACATTTAAATTTAAGAAGGATGAAGAGAAGCCAGTATATGAAAAAGTAAAAAAATTAGATACTGCTGGAAGGGGCTTACTTGGAATTATAGTCCTAATAATTATATTCTTTACTGCTTCAACAATTATGTACTTTATAAAAAATAAAGAAAAGAAGAGTAAGTAGTTTCATAAAGGATATATTTATAAAAAAACTATTATAAGATAAAATACGATAAATAATTTATATAATTATCGTATTTTATCATTGACTTTAACGCTTTATTATGATAAAGTATTAATATAAAGAAGCGAATTCGGATATAAATATTAAAGGAGGATTTAATAATGAGTTTATTAAAAAAAATATTATCAAGTTCTTTAGTTATATTAATGGCATTTGGATTAATTTCATGTGAAGGAAAGAAAATGAAAAATTCTATAGATAAAGATGAATTAATTTTGGGGTTTGATGATACTTTTGTTCCAATGGGATTTAAAGATGAAAATGGAGAATACACAGGTTTTGATATAGAACTAGCAAAAGAAGTTGGAGAAAAATTAGGTAAAACAATAAAATTCCAACCTATAGATTGGAGCATGAAAGAAACTGAACTTAATAACGGAAATATAGATTTTATATGGAATGGATATAGTGTAACAGAAGAAAGAAAAGAAAATGTTGAATTTTCAAAAGTATATTTAAATAACAGACAGGTTATTATAACATTAGCTAATTCAAAGATTAACTCAAAAGCAGATTTAAAGGGTGCAACAGTAGGTGCACAAAATCAATCAAGTGCTGTTGATGCAATAGAGGCAGATAAAGATATAGTTAAAAGTTTTAAAGATAGCAAGGTAGTTACATTTGAAACTAATAATGAAGCCTTAATGGATTTAGAAGCAGGTAGATTGGATGCTGTTGTAGCAGATGAAATTTTAATTAAATACTATATAAATCAAAGAGGAGCTGAAAAATATAAAATATTAAATGATGATTTTGGAAAAGAAACTTATGCCGTTGGTATGAGAAAAGATGATAAAGAATTAGTAGACGCATTTAATAAAGTTTTAGATGAAATAATTAAGGAAGGCAAAGCAGGAGAAATATCTAAAAAGTGGTTTGGAGAAGATATAATAGCTAAATAATATTTAAAATGAAATTCTAAAAACTTACTCATATGTAATTACGGAACTATCATATCAACAAAAATGTCTAACAGAGCCTAAGATTAAAGACGTTAATTAAGAAAGAGGTGCTTATTTTGAATTTATTAAATGAAGTCATAGCTCTTATGCCACAAGTATTAGAAGGGTTTAAAGTTACTATAGAAATATTTATAATGACTCTTATACTATCTATTCCACTAGGAGTAATAATAGCTCTAGGTAGAATTTCTAGAATAAAAATTTTAAAATCAATAACAGGAGCATATGTATTAATATTAAGAGGAACACCTTTATTACTACAAATTTTATTTATATTCTTTGGATTACCTTTATTAAATATAAGTATTCCAAGATTCCCAGCAGCAATTTTGGCAATAGTTTTAAATTATGGTGCTTATTTTGGTGAAATATTTAGAGCAGGAATACTTTCTATAGATAAGGGACAATTCGAAGGTGCTGAAGTACTAGGATTAAGTAAAAAAGATACTTTTTTTAGAATCATAATGCCTCAAGCATTAAAAAGAATATTCCCTCCTGTAGCAAATGAAGTTGTTACTTTAGTAAAAGATACAGCATTAGTATATGTAGTTGGGTTGGACGAGCTTTTAAAAGTTGCTAAGATAGCATCTAATAGATTATCTTCCATAATGCCTTTTGTAGTTGTAGGAATTGTTTATCTAATATTTAATGGTTTCTTAACTAAAGCATTAGAAGCTATAGAAAGAAAATTTAATTACTATCAGTAAGAGGAATATATAATAGGAGGTGTTTTTATGCTTAAAATTCAGAACTTGAAAAAAACTTTCGGGAAAACAGAAGTTTTAAAGGGAGTAGACTTAGAAATTAAAAGTGGTGAAGTAGTAGTTATAGTTGGCTCTTCAGGAGAGGGAAAAACTACACTACTAAGATGTATAAATGGCTTAGAGTTTTGTGACGAGGGTACAATAGAAATTGATAATAAATTTTTATGTAAAGATGGAAATTATAAAGAGAAGGCAGAATTTAATGAAGCAAGAAGAGAAATAGGACTAGTATTTCAAAATTTTAATTTATTTCCACATATGAGTGTTATAGAAAACTTAATTGAAGCTCCTAAAAGAGTTTTAGGACAATCAGAAGAAAAAGCAAATAGACATGCTTCAAAAATTTTAGAATTTTTAGGATTAAGTGATAAATTAAATAATTATCCTTATGAATTATCAGGAGGTCAAAAACAAAGAGTAGCAATAGGAAGGGCCTTAGCATTAAATCCTAAGTTAATGTGTTTTGATGAACCTACATCAGCTTTAGACCCAGGATTAACAGGAGAAGTTGCTAATTTAATAAGAGGTCTTGCTAAAGATGGCATGAGTATGCTTATAATAACTCACGATATGGCATTTGCAGAGAAGGTTGCGGATAAAATATATTCAATGAAAAATGGCATTTTAAATGAAGGAAACATTTTTTAGAATTGAGATTATAATTAATCATTATAGATAGAAATTAAGTTTAAAATTAGCATGAAATTTTTGATGATAAAGTAAAATAGGGTACATCTAAAGAAGATGACCCTATTTTAATTTTATAGTTAAGCATTCACTATTAATAATTATCTATGAATTTTTTTATCATTCATTCTAAAAAAGATTTTTACTACTTCATTTATTGCAAATGGAATTAAAGATATTAATATTACAATTCCCCAATCTTTAAAGGTTAAGGAGTATACTTTAAAGATATTAGCTGTAAATGGCACTGTAATTATTGTAAATTGTAATAAGATACCAAATAATAAGGAGGCTACTAACCATTTATTTTTAAACACTCCAACTTGGAATAATGACTTAGATTCATTTCTTACAGAGAAGGAATAAAATAATTGAGAAACACTAAGTACAACAAACGCCATAGTCTGTGCATGTCTTAAAGAATCAGGATATAGGTATTCACCTAATACAAAAGCAAATAGAGTTGTTGCCCCTATTAAAACTCCATTTATAATTAGCAATTTACCCATTCTTCCTGAAAATAAGCTTTCTTTTTCGTTTCTCGGTGGAATATCCATAACTCCCTTATCTCCAGGGTCTACTCCTAGTGAGAGAGCAGGGAAACTATCAGTAATTAAATTAACCCAAAGAATGTGTATTGGTAAAAGTGGTGATTCCCAATTAAGTAGTATAGCAAAGAATAAAGCAACTACTTCACCTAAGTTACAACTTAGCAAGAATAAAATAGACTTCTTTATATTATTAAAGATATTTCTTCCTTCTTCTACAGCTTTAACTATTGTTGTAAAGTTATCATCTGTTAAGACCATATCAGCAGCGCCCTTTGCAACATCGGTTCCTGTAATACCCATTGCAACTCCTATATCAGCACTTTTTAATGATGGAGCATCATTAACACCATCTCCAGTCATAGAAACGATGTTTCCATGAGTTTTAAATGCTTTTACAATTTTAACTTTATGCTCAGGTGACACACGTGCAAAAACTTTATAGTTATTAACTATCTTAGTGAATTCTTCATCTGAATAAGTATCTATTTCACTACCTGACATAGCTTCTGAAATATCATTAGCTATTCCAAGTTCCTTAGCAATAGCAACAGCAGTATTTTTATGATCACCAGTTATCATTATAGTTCTAATTCCAGCATTTTTACTAACCTGAATAGATCCCTTAACTTCTTCTCTTGGAGGGTCTATCATTCCCATAAGACCTACAAAAATTAAGTCCTTCTCTAGATCATCTATTGCAACATGTTCATTTTCTATAGTTTTATATCCTAAAGCTAAAACTCTTAATGCATCATCAGACATTGAATTTGAAGCCTTAAGAATTTTATCTTTTTCTTCTTTTGTAAACTCTTTAATTTCCCCATTTAATAATATTTTATTTGATATTTTTAAAATGCTATCTATGGCTCCTTTGGTGAAAACATTAAAGCCTTTATCATAAGTATTTACAGTGGTCATAAGTTTCCTATCAGAATCAAATGGAATTTCATTGACTCTCTTGTGGATATTGTTTAGCTCATCTTTAAATATATTAACTTTATTTCCAACATCAATTAACGCAACTTCTGTAGGATCACCTGTTTGAACTCCATCTTTTGAAGTGGAGTCATTACATAAAACCATACCATCAACTAAAAGTTTACTTTCATTATTATTAATGTCGATATCATCTAAGTTTTTAATTTCATAGTTAACGTAATATTTTTTAACAGTCATTTTGTTTATAGTAAGAGTACCAGTTTTATCAGAACAAATAATAGTTACAGAACCTAATGTTTCGACTGATGGAAGCTTTCTAATTATAGCATTTTCTTTTATCATTCTTTGAACTCCAAGAGCAAGTACGATAGCTACTATTGCAGGTAATCCCTCAGGAATAGCGGCAACTGCTAAGCTAATAGAAGTCATGAACATTTCAATAAAATCTCTGCCTTGAAACATAGAAACTATAAACATAATTATGGAGATACCAACAGCTAAAAATCCTAAATTTTTACCAAGTTGAGCTAATTTTTTTTGAAGAGGAGTTACATTTTCATCTTCGTTATCTAACATTTTAGCTATTTTACCAATTTGAGTATCCATACCTGTAGCTACAACTATGCCCGTTCCTCTACCATAAGTAGTGAGAGTAGACATAAATGCCATATTATGCTGATCACCAATTGGAACATCTTTTTCTTCTTTTATAACTTGAGAATTTTTTTCAGAAGGAACAGATTCTCCTGTAAAGGCAGATTCCTCAATTTTTAAATTTGCAGACTCTATTAATCTTAAGTCAGCAGGGATATATCTTCCTGCATCTATTATAGCTATATCTCCAACAACAACCTCTTCTGATGGGATTTCTATAATTTCACCATTTCTTTTTACTAAAGCCTTAGGGGTAGACATATTTTTAAGAGCTTCTAAGGCTTTTTCTGCTTTGGATTCCTGAATAACTCCAATTATAGCATTAATGAATATTACGATTAATATTATTATTGCATCACTAATTTCTCCTACTATAGCAGAAATTATTGCTGCAATTAATAAAATATAAATCATAACATCATTAATTTGAGCCAGAAAAAGTTGAAAAGTAGACTTTTTCTTTTTTCCTTGGAGTTTGTTTGGACCGTTTTTTTCTAATCTTGTTTTTACTTCTTCTGAAGAAAGACCATTAATCATATTAGATGATAATTCTTTTATTATTTCTTCAGAACCTTTATTAAACCACATTTAAATACCTCCAAACCTTCTAAAATTTGTAAAATTAAATTCCTTATATAAGTATAGCATAATTATTTTAATTAATATTAATACATGGAAAAAAAAGTGAGAAAAAAACTAGTTGTTAATGATATAATATTCTATAGAGAAAGGGTGAAGAATATGGAAATAAGTAGAGTAAATAGAAAAAGTCCTATTAAACAAGATAGAAGAGTAGTTGCAGAAAAAAAAGATTTTTCACAAAGTTTTAATCAAGCTAGGGAAAGAAAGTCAGAAGAGCAATTAAAGCAAATGATTGAAGAAATACATAAAAAGGGTAATAGATTAGTAATTACTAAAACATATGGGGATGTCGTAGCATATAAAAAGTTGATAAAAGAATATCTAGAGTCCATTTTAAGATTTATGTATGATACTAAAAAAGATATTAGCTTTTGGCAAACTCAATATTTTATAACAGTAGATACAATAGATGCAAAGCTTGAAGATTTAACTAAATCTTTTTTAACTGGAGAAGTAGATAACTTAAACATGGCAGCATCAATAGATGAGATTCAAGGATTAATAGTTGATATATATAGATAATATAAATAATAAAACTATAAATGATAAATCTCTTAAGCATAATATATTTAGTAATAGACAGATAATTTCAAAAATTTAAAGATTACTTGAAAATTATTATCAATAAGGCTATTATATAAATAATACATAGCAATAAAAGGAGGTATTTATGGTAAAAAGATTTATTAGTTATTATAAACCATATAAAAAGTTATTTTTCTTAGATATGTTTGCAGCACTTATAGCAGCAGCATGTGATCTTGTTTATCCTATGATGACAAGAACTTTAGTAAATGATAGTATTCCAAATAGAAATATAAGAATGCTAGTTATTTTTGGTGTTACTTTATTAGTTATATATATAATAAAAGCAGCTTGTGGATACTTTATGCAATATTATGGACATGTTATGGGTGTACATATGCAAGGTGATATGAGGAAGGATATGTTTTTACATCTTCAAAAATTACCTAATACTTATTTTGATAATAACAAAACAGGAGATTTAATGAGTAAGATGATAAATGATCTTATGGAAGTGTCAGAGCTTGCTCATCATGGTCCAGAGGATTTATTTATTTCTCTTGTAATGTTAATTGGATCATTTACAGTATTATGTACAATAAATATACCATTAACACTTATAATATTTGCATTTATACCATTTATAGTTTTATTTACATGGAAGCAAAAAAATAAAATGCTAAGTGCTTTTATGGAGACTAGGGTAGAAACATCATCAGTAAATGCTAATTTAGAAAACTCTCTTTCAGGAATAAGAATAACAAAGGCTTTTGTATCACATGACCATGAAATTGATAAGTTCCAAAATGGAAACAACAGATTTAAAAATGCTAGAGCAAGAGCATATAAGGTTATGGCAGAATATTTTGCAGGAGTAGGTTTTGGAATAGACATACTAGATTATGTGGTATTAATAGCAGGTGGTATATTTACATACTTTAATATTATAAACTTAGGAGATTTCTTTGCATATCTTTTATATATAAAATTATTTACTCAACCAATTAAAAAGCTAGTTAATTTTATGGAACAATATCAAAATGGAATGACTGGTTTTAAAAGATTTGTATCAGTAGTAAATGAGAATGTTGAAAAGGATGGAAGTTTAGAACTTAAGGATGTTAAGGGAAGTATAAAATTTGAAAATGTACATTTTAGTTATGATGAAAAGAATATTTTAGAAGGCATAGATTTAGAAATAGAAAAGGGCAAGATGTTAGCTTTAGTTGGGCCATCAGGTGGTGGAAAAACAACGTTTTGTAATTTAATTCCTAGATTTTATGATGTAACAGAAGGAAATATTTCTATAGATGGATTAAGTATTTATGATACTACTTTAGAGTCTTTAAGAAAAAATATAGGAATAGTTCAACAAGATGTATTTTTATTCACAGGTACAATAAAAGATAATATATTATATGGAAAACATGATGCAACTGATGAAGAAATTATAATAGCAGCTAAAAGAGCAAATATACATGAATTTATTATGAATTTACCAGAAGGATATGATACTTATATAGGAGAAAGAGGCGTTAAATTATCAGGAGGACAAAAGCAAAGAATATCAATAGCAAGAGTATTCTTAAAAAATCCACCTATTTTAATATTAGATGAAGCTACATCTGCATTAGATAATACAACAGAATATATGATACAAAAATCTTTAGAAGAGCTTTGCAATGGAAGAACTACTATAGTAGTGGCACATAGATTATCTACAATTAAAAATGCAGATGAAATTTTAGTATTGACAGATCAGGGAATTGAAGAAAAGGGAAGTCATGAAATACTTCTTGAAAAAGGTGGTATTTATAAAGAACTTTATGAATCTCAATTTGCACATTTAAAAAAATAATAAAATATATTAATTGGGGGAAAATAAAAGGGTAAAAGCACCCCTATAACCTATTGACTAAAAATGATAAATTGTGTAAAATTAATTGGAATAATACCCCATATGGGTATGATAGGAGGATAATTTATATGGTTCAACATATATCTGAAGTAGATTTTAATGAAGTGGTATTAAAATATGAAGGAGTTGTTTTAGTTGATTTTTGGGCAACTTGGTGTGGTCCTTGTAAAATGATAGCTCCTGTACTAGAAGAAGTAGCTAATGAAGTAAATAATGCTAAATTTGTAAAAGTGGATGTGGATCAAAATCCTAATTTAGCAAATAAGTATCAAATATCTAGTATCCCAACTTTAATGGTATTTAAAAATGGTGCTCCTGTAGACACTTTGGTTGGGTTTATGCCAAAGGACTCTTTAAAAGCTGCAGTTATTAAGCATCTGTAATTATAAAGAGGTAGAAAAGTGAGCGAAAGATATGATATTGCAATAGTGGGCAGTGGCCCAGCTGGTTTGTCAGCAGCTTTAAATGCAAAAATAAGAAATAAAAAGTTTATTATTTTTGGTTATAGTAATTTAACTAATAAGCTAGTTAAAGCCCCAAAAATTAATAACTATTTAGGCTTTTATGGAATGACTGGGGAACGCATTAAAGAAATCTTTCAAGAACATTTAAATGCTATGGATATTGAGATAACAGAAGAAAGAATTAATAGTATTTATGCAATGGGAGAGTATTTTGCTTTAATGGCTAATGATAAAACCTATGAAGCAAAATCAGTTATTATAGCAACGGGAATAGAATATACAAGGCCTATTGAAGGTGAAGAAAAGTACTTAGGTAAAGGTGTAGGGTACTGTGCAACTTGTGATGCACCTTTATATAAAGGAAAAGTAGTAACAATAATAGGGCATAATAAAGAGGCTGAAGAAGAGGCAAACTATGTTTCAGAATTAGCAGGCGAATTATATTATATTCCTATGTATAAGAATAATTATAAATTAAAAAACAATATAAAAATAATTGAAGATAAGCCTAAAGAAGTTGCTGGAGAGCTAAAGGTTAATAGATTAATTTTAAATAATACAGAGTTAGAAACTGATGCTGTATTTATATTAAAAGATTCCATATCTCCAGGGCAATTAGTACCAGGTTTAAAAATAGAAGATAATCACATTGCTGTTGATAGACTTATGAGAACTAATATACCAGGCTGCTTTGCAGCGGGAGATTGCGTAGGTAAGCCATATCAATATATAAAGTCAGCAGGTGAAGGGAATATTGCAGCACTTAGTGCAGTTAAATATTTAGATTCAATCTCTAAAAATAAATAAAGTTAAATTGAGTGTATAGTACTTAAAAAGTGCTATACACTTTTTTTATGTGGAGGAAAGTATAAAAGTTTGAAAATGTGATTATATAAGTTTTTAGTAATTTAATGTAGAAATGTAGATTTATTTCATACTTTCCGTACCTTTAGTTTGTATGTGGACATATATGATTAGACTTTTTATAATATGTACAAATTATTAAGTTTAAAGAAATTTAGACAAATAATAAATATTGTCTAAATACATTTTAATTTTAAGAAACTATAATATTAATTAGAAAGACAAACAATCTAGAAGGAAAGTTGAGGGATCATTTTATGAGTAAAAAAACAAAAAGAACTAACATAAATCCCCTATTAGCAGTAGGTGCAATTGCAGGGGCAGCTGCAGTAGCTACAGTAGCAGCTAAAAAATTAAAAAATAATGAAGAGAAAAAATCATCATTTGTAACTTTTACAGAAAATTTTGATGATAATAAGGAAAGACAAGTATACTTTGTTGGTGGAGGATTAGCATCATTAGCAGGAGCTGCATACTTAGTTAGAGATTGTAATTTTAAAGGTGAAAATATTCATATTATTGAGGGAATGCATATTTTAGGTGGAAGTAATGATGGTGCAGGTGATCCTGTAAATGGTTTTGTATGCCGTGGTGGTAGAATGTTAAATGAAGAAACATATGAGAACTTCTGGGAATTACTTAGAAGTGTTCCATCATTAGATATGCCTGGCATGAGTGTTACTGAAGAAATACTAAATTTTGATCATTTACATCCAACACATGCACAAGCTCGTTTAATTGATAAATTTGGTGTTATACAAGATGTAGAAGGTATGGGATTTAATAATGCTGATCGTATGGCACTTGGTAAATTAATGATTACTAAAGAAGAAAAATTAGATGATTTAACAATTGAAGATTGGTTTAAAGATACACCACATTTCTTTACAACAAACTTCTGGTATATGTGGCAAACTACATTTGCTTTCCAAAAATGGTCTAGTTTATTTGAATTCAAACGTTATATGGAACGTATGATATTTGAATTCTCACGTATAGAAACATTAGAAGGTGTTACTCGTACTCAATATAATCAATACGAATCAGTTATAGTTCCATTAAAAGCATATTTAGATGGATTTGGTGTTGACTTTAGCATAAATGCAACAGTAACTGATTTAGATTTTAAACCAGGTGAAGGAATAACAGTAACAGCTATTTATATAGAAGATGAAGAGGGAGAAAAAGTAATTGAACTTAAAGATGGAGATATATGTATTATGACTAATGCTTGCATGACAGATAGTGCAACACTAGGAGATCTTAATACTGCGCCTGAGTATAATCCAGACAAGCCAATATCAGGGGAACTTTGGTCAAAGGTTGCTAAAAAGAAACCAGGTCTTGGAAACCCAGAACCATTTTTTGGTCATCCAGATGAAACTAATTGGGAAAGTTTTACTGTAACATGTAAGGGAAATAAATTATTAAAGCTTATAGAACAATTCTCAGGAAATATACCAGGAAGTGGAGCTTTAATGACATTTAAGGATTCAAATTGGTTAATGAGTATAGTTGTTGCAGCTCAACCCCACTTTAAAAATCAACCAATGGATACAACTATATTCTGGGGATATGGACTTTATACAGATAAAATTGGAGACTATGTAAAGAAACCAATGAGAGAATGTACTGGTGAAGAATTATTAATTGAACTTTTACATCACCTACATTTCGAAGAGCAAATAGATGAAATTATGGATACAGTAGTAAATGTAATTCCATGTATGATGCCATATATTGATGCTCAATTCCAACCACGTAAAATGACTGATAGACCACAAGTAGTTCCACAAGGATCAACTAACTTCGCAATGATAAGTCAATTTGTTGAAATACCAGAAGACATGGTATTTACTGAAGAGTACTCAGTACGTGCAGCTAGAATTGCAGTTTACAAATTATTAAATGTGAAGGATAAAAGGATTATTCCAGTAACTCCTTACAAGAAAGATCCAAAAGTATTATTAAAGGCAGTTAAAAAATCTTATAGTTAGAATATTTTTATAAAGATGTCAGACTGAGTTATAAAGACAAAACAGAAATTTAGAATTGAAAATCATCCTATTAAGTAGATATATAATATTCTTAATAGGGTGATTTTTTTTATGATAATAAAAATAATTGAATATAGGACTAAAGAAGTTATGGCAGAGTTAAAGATTAATAGGTTAATTAAAAAATACAGAGTTAGAAAGGAATACTGAAACAAGGATTACAGTTTATAAATTATTAAGTGTAAAAGATAAAAAAGTAATTTCAGTAATTCTATAAAAGAAAGATTTAAAAGTTCTATTAAAGTTCCTTAAAAAATCTTCATGAAATGCTTTACATTAAAGCTGCTTTAAGGTTTATAATGTTAAAGTAAATTTATAAAAGCTTAAAGGAGGAAATTTATATGAAAAAAAGAATTTTATCATTATGCTTAGTAGGAATATTATCATTTATACCAGTAGGATGTGCCCAAAATAAAGCTAAAGAAACTAAAGGAACAAAACCAGTTGAAATTTATTTAACAAGACATGGTAAAACTATGTTAAATACAACAGATAGAATGCAAGGATGGTGTGATGCTCCACTTACAGAAGCAGGTATCGAAGTAGCTGAATACCTAGGAAAAGGACTTGATGCAGAGGGAATTAAATTCGATGCTGCTTATTCTAGTGATAGTGGACGTGCTATAGAAACTGCTAATATAGTCTTAGATAAAAGTGGACAGCCAGATTTAAAAGTAAATCAAAGTAAATATTTAAGAGAAGTATCTTTTGGAATTTATGAAGGAGAAAAAACTGAAACTGCATGGGCAGAAGTAGCAAAAGCTAACAATATGACTTTTGAGGAATTTATGGATACTTTCGATATGCCAAGAAATTTAGATATGAATGCAAAAATGCCAGAAAATGATATGGCTGAGAGTTCTGAAGAACTTGCAAATAGAGTAAAACCTGCAATGGATAAAATTGCAAAGGAAACAGAGGATAATGGTGGAGGAAAGGTATTAATTGTATCACATGGTATTACAATAATGAGTTTCTTAGAGCAAATAGCACCAGGAAGTACAGAGGAGCTTATTTCAGGATTAAAAAATGCCAGTGTATGTAAAGTTGTTTATCAAGATGGAAAATACACAGTAGAATCAGTAAATGATATGAGCTATGTAGAAAAAGGAAAAAGTGAAAAATAGCACTATAAATTTAGAATATGTTAAAAAGCTAAGACTTAATTATAAGTCTTAGCTTTTTATGCTGTGAAGATTATTGTAAGATATATAGAAATAATACAGTGGCAAAAGGGTGGTCCTTTCGCCACTGTATTATAGTAATGTAGGTACTTTGTTTTAAACAAAAGTACCTACACTACTATAATATAAATCAAATAATCTCAATCCAAGCCTGAAAATAATCATAAGGGTAATCAGAAGCTAAGTATTGAGCTAAAATTATCCCAGGTTTAGAATTAATTGAATTAATATAATCAAGATGCTTATCTAGAGTTGATTTATCAATAATATCATTTTTAACTGGTAAAAGACAAGTTATGTAAGTATGCGGATTATTATCATTTTCCCATAGAGCTTTTTTAGAGGTATCAGAACTATTTACTGAAATCGTACCATAATAATTTATACTACACTTGCTAAAGTCTGTTACAAAGGACAAAACATGTTGATTTTGAATGTACTCAAGTACGTTTTCTGTTTCACTTAAACGTAAGTGTACTATTTTATTAAATTTTGGAGTGGAGATTGAATAAGGCCTTTCTTGCAATTCCCTAAATAGTTGAATTTTTTCTAAAGAATAATTTATTTTATTTAAAGTTTTATTTAAATCTTCTATTTTATTTTGAATTTCAGTTTGCGATTCTTTTAATAATTCTTCGTTATCATCAATACCCATCTGCAATATATTTTTTAATCTTTTTATAGGTAGATTTAAGCTTCTATAGAACTTTATATCACAAATTTCAAGTAAATTATCTGTACTATATTCACGATAATCGTTTTCATCATTTCTTATAGAAGATATTAAGCCTTCACTTTCCCAGTACCTTAATGTTGATTTCGGAATACTAAAAAGTTTTGAAATTTTATCAATAGTATATGTTTTACTCATTTTTATCACCATACATTATTTTAACTTTTATACTTTATATAGTCAATTGAGCTAATAAAAATTAGATATAAAAAATTCGAAAGAAATGCTTTACATTAAAGTGGCTTTAAGGTTTATAATTTAATCAAATAAAGGAGGGAATTATTATGTTTTCAAAATTTCAAAGATTTCTAGAAAAATTTGTAGGGCCTATTGCCCAAAAGATGTCAGAAAATAAGGTTGTTCAGGCATTGACTAATGGTATGATGTCAGTATTACCAGTATCTTTAGGTGTTGCTTTTATAGCTATTGTAGGAAATTTGCCAATAGGTCCATGGCAAACATTATTAGAAAACTTAGGGTTAACGCAAGTAATCCAAGATTTACTTAATATTACTAATGGATTATATGCTATATATATTGTATGCACAATAGCATATGAAACGGCTAAAATTGAAGGTGAAAATCCTATTACTTCTTTAATTTTAAGTTTAGCTTTTTTCTTAATTTTAGCACCACAAAGTCAAATAGAATTAGCTCCAGGCGAGTATGCAGCATTTCTTAAAACTTCATCTATTGGAAGTGAAGGGATTTTTGTTGCAATGATTGTGGCAATATGTGTTACACGACTATATAGCTATTTAATGAAGAAAAATATAAAAATCAAGCTTCCAGATTCAGTACCACCAATGGTAACAGATTCATTAAGTCCAACTTTTGTTGCTATGATTATCTTTGTACTAGCATTTGCGGTTAAAGCGATATTTATATTTACACCATATGGAAATGCTATGGATTTTGTAAATGCTGTAATTACAAATCCAATTACTAATGTAGGTGTAACTCCATTGTCTATAGTACTAATATTTACTTTTGCTAATATACTATGGTTTTTTGGTGTTCATCCAAGTGCTATAATAAATATTTTTTATGCAGTTGCAGCACCAGTTTTAGTTGCAAATGTAGGAGCATTTTTAGCAGGAGAACCTTTACCATATTTAGAGATGTTATTTATGCTTAGTATACTTATGATTGGAGGTACTGGTAATACATTAGGACTTGCAATTAGTATGTTATTTGCAAAATCAGAGCGTTTTAAATCTATGAGAAAATTAACATTTATACCAAGTATATTTAATATAAATGAACCATTAATTTTTGGTATTCCAATTGTTTTAAACCCAATATTCTTTTTACCTTTAATATTATCAACTGCTTTAGGTGGAGGTATTATTCATATATTTTATAAAATAGGATTTTTAAACTTTTATAATCCAACTATTGAATTACCATGGGTAACACCACCAATTATTGTTGAATGGGTAGAAGGAGGATTCCGTTTTGCTTTTGTTATGGTTATAGTAATAGCAGCTTTAACATTATTATATTTACCATTTTTCAAAATGGCTGATGAAAAGGCTCTTCAAGAAGAGAGAATGCAAGCTCAAGAAGTAGGTGGGCAAGCTCAAGAAATAAGTGGGGAGGCCTAACCAGATGACTTTTCCAAAGGATTTTTTATGGGGAGGAGCTATTTCTGCAAATCAGTGTGAAGGAGCTTATGACGTTGATGGAAAAGGCTTAAGTAGTGCTGATATTGCAACAGTATGTAATCCCGAACATAAAAGAGAATATACAAAAGGAGTAATAGAGGGAAAATATTATCCATCTCATGAAGCTATAGATTTTTATAATAGATATAAAGAAGATATAGCAATGTTTGCAGAAATGGGTTTTAAATGTTTTAGATTTTCAATAAACTGGCCACGTATTTTCCCTAATGGAGATGAACTTGAACCAAATGAAGAAGGGTTAAAATTTTATGATTCTTTACTAGATGAATTAGATAAGTATGGAATAGAACCGATAGTAACAATTTCTCATTATGAGGTTCCTTATAATTTGGTTGAAAAATACCAATCATGGAAAAATAGAAAAATGATAGATTTCTACGTTAATTTTTGTGATACATTATTCAGAAGATATAAAGATAGAGTTAAATATTGGATGACATTCAATGAAATAAACGTAATAGGATACAAATCATTTTTTTCAACAGGAATTAATACAAACAACACTGAGTTAATAATGCAAATGGCTCATCATCAATTTGTAGCTAGTGCTAAGGCAGTATCATTAGCACATAGCATATCTAGCGATATGAAAGTTGGAATGATGCTTATGTATGGACCGTCATATCCTCGTACATGTAATCCATTAGATATTATGGAAGCTATAAAAGATGATGATGAAACTTATCATTATTCTGATGTACAAGTTAGAGGGAAGTATTCTAATAAATCAAAAAAAATATTTAAAAGCAATGGTATTAAAATAGTAATGGAGCCAGAAGATGAAGATATTCTAATGAAAGGGAAAGTAGATTTCATAGGCTTTAGCTATTATATGTCTTGGACATCTGGGATAGATGTTGAAGAAGTGAACGGAAATATGACTGAAGGTGGAGAAAATCCTTATTTAGAAAAGAGTCAATGGGGATGGCAAATAGATCCTGTCGGACTACGTATAAGTTTAAATAAGTTATATGAACGTTATGAAAAGCCTTTATTCATAGTTGAAAATGGATTAGGTGCGAAAGATATTCTTACTGAAGATGGTAAAGTACATGACGAATATAGAATAGAATATTTGAGAAGACATATACAAGAAATGGGACGTGCTATTAATGAAGATGGTGTTGACTTAATAGGATATACTCCTTGGGGATGTATTGACTTAATAAGTGCAAGTACAGGGGAAATGTCTAAGAGATATGGTATGATTTATGTAGATAAAGATGATAAAGGGAATGGAACATTAAAACGTTATAAAAAAGATAGTTTTTATTGGTATAAAAAAGTCATTCAAAGTAATGGAGAAATTTTATAATTTAGAAATTTAATTTAATAATAATTAATAAAAAATTTTGATATTATAAGTATAAATGAGGGGAATTAAAAATGTTTAAGAAAAGAAAGATTACGAATATATTAGCTGGTTTAACAATTTGCATTCTTGGTAGTGTGATAACAGGATGCGGCTCAGGAAATAAAAGTACACTGGATACTTCAAATGTAACACTTATAACTAAGGTTAGTCCATATGGTGAAGTGGGATATGCTATGGTTTGTGATTTTGGAGATACAGTTGATTCAAAATATTTAGATCCTAAAAATTTTAGTGTAGAAACAACTGTTGACAATAAAACTGAAACTAGAAATATTACAAGAGTATATACCAATAGTGAAATAGCTATATCAGATGAGTCAAAGGATGGAAAATATGTTGTAATTGAGTTAAATCCAGAAGATGCTAATGCGACAACACTTGGATTTAATGAAGAGGCATTTTTAAATTATAGAAATGAAATTAACTATACAGTAACTTTAAAATCTAATATAAAAACAAAAAATGGCAGTGAATTTAAGGATACATCTGATAAAGTTAAATATTCTAATATAGTTACTCCTGTTGCAGACGATTTTAAAAAATTAACTTATAAGGATGCATCTGGAAATACTATTAATTATGGATTATTCGAGCCAAAGAAAGAAGACGGAAAGAAATATCCATTAATATTATTCTTACATGGTTCAGGTGAAAGAGGTAGTGACAATCTTATGCATTTAATTGGAAATCAAGGTGCAACAGCTTGGGCAGAACCTGAACAACAAGCAAAAAATCCAGCATATGTATTAGCTCCACAAGCATTAGCTAAAGAAGAGTTAACAATGTATTGGGTAGAAGAGCCAAATTATACAACAGTATTAAACTTATTAAAAGAAACTATTGATAAGTATGATGTAGATAAAAATAGAATTTATGTTGTTGGAATGTCTAATGGCGGTATCGGAACTTGGAATATAATTGAAAAGAACCCAGACTTATTTGCTGCTGCAGTTCCTATTTGTGGTATTGGAGATGTTAGTAAAATGAACCTTAGAGACGAGTATAGGCCAGTAAGTGATTTTACTAATTTTGAAAAGATAAAGAATATGCCAATTTGGATTTACCATGCAGTTGATGATCCATTAGTCGATGTAAGATATAGTAGAGATGCTAAAAAAGTAATAGAAGAATTAGGTGGTGCTAAAGTTAAGTATACAGAATATCCAGAAGGTACTGTATTGCCAATGGGACATTTTTCTTGGGTTCCTGCACTGCAAGATCAAGAAATGATAAATTGGTTATTTAGTCAAGCAAAATAGAATTTACCTTTAGATTTTGAATTTTTAGACAAAAAATAGCATGTAGTACACAATGAATAGATTAAATATAGTAAGGTAATGGAGAGGAGTTTTAAATATGAAAAAGATACTTTTAGTTTGTAATGCAGGTATGTCAACAAGCTTACTAGTAAATAAAATGAAAGAAGCTATAGCAAATGAAAGTGAAGAATATCAAATAAATGCACATCCGATTTCTGAAGTTAAAGAGAAGGGAGCAGATTGCGATATTATTTTACTTGGACCACAAGTTAGATTCCAATTAAATAAGGTTAAAGAGATGTTACCAGGTAAAAAGATAATGGTAATTGATATGGCAGCTTATGGAACTATGAATGGAGCAAAGGTTGTTGCAGATGCAAAGAAAGAAATGGGGATATAAATAGTATGCAAAGCACAGAATTAATAAGCTTCCAAATTATTTCTGCCGTAGGAACAGCAAGAAGTATGTATATAGAAGCTATACAAGAGGCGAAAAAAGGAAACTTTCAAAAAGCACAAGAGTTAATAGATGAAGGCGAAAAAATATTCAATGAAGGACATCACTGTCATGGTGAGTTAATTCAACAAGAAGCTGCAGGAAATAAAACAGAATTTGAACTGTTATTAATGCATGCTGAGGACCAATTAATGGTTGCAGATGCTTTTAAAACAATTTCTGAAGAGTTTATAGAAGTTCACAAGGCTTTAAAAGGACAATAGATTATTGAAATCAGAAGCTAAAACAATATAGTATTTCATACAGTTAAAAATTTAAATATAAGAGAAACGAGACTATATATAAATTTATATAATTTATTAAATATTACTGGAAATTGTAATTTCCAGTAATATTTTTTAAAATAAGATAATTTATCTTTTTATTAATCATAAATTATAAATTTTCTAAATAAGGTTGATACACCATAAATGCATGATTTTCACATATATATTCATCTCTGATTTCATCACCATCTAGATTTAAAACTTTTCTATATATAATATTATTTCTAATATAATGCCCAAAAAAGCCAGGTGTTATAGAATGTTCTTTTTCATAAACTTCATATTCATAATTGCAAACTTCAGTAGAGCGCCATTCACCTATAAGATTATCTTTAGTAAGATACAGTTTCAGCTGATAAGGATTATTTGTAGTGTTTTTAATTTCTAAGTCTAAATAATTAAAGTAGCAAGTGGCACCAGAGCCAAAAGGTTGAGTTCTATTAATATCAGGGAAAACATCATGACTATGTCTATATCTTTCAGTAACAGCTAGAGGTGTATGAAGAGTAATCCAATAAAGTAAGTTAGATAATTGGCAAAGGCCTCCACCAACACCAGGTTTAAAATCTCCATTTGGGCAAAGAATTACACCATCCATATAACCTTTTCTATAAGTAGGCTTTCCAATAAGTTTCCAGTAAGAAAAATACTCTCCAGGCATAATAACAACGCCATCAAGCTTTTCTAATGCAAGCTTCAAATTTTCAATCTTATTATGCTGCAAATACATATCTACATTCTTTAGCTTTCTATAAAGAGGAGTGCTATGTTTAAAAATTATATGTTCTAATTGTTCTTTATAAATATTTTTACTATATGAATTTTTAGAGAACCACCAGTAAAAATACTTTCTCACCTTATAGTAAGTTTGTCCTAAAAACAATCTTAATCTACTACGATTAATAGTTTTTTTCTCAACATAGGACATAAATTTCCCTCCTAAAATATAATAAAATATCATTGTAAAATAATGGGAAAATATAAACAAGTAGTCATATTAAATAATTTAAGTCTTCATTTTGTAATCCATAGAAATAAAAATGGAAGTAATTCAGTATACTGAATTACTTCCATAATTATTTTGTTTTTTATATATTTATTTCATAATTATTTAGTTTCTTCACCCATTAGTTCACTTATAAGTTCTTTAACAGAAACTATTTTATTTATTCTATAGGCATTAGCACCACAGAAAACTAATCCATTTTCAAGATCTCCTTTAACTGCATTAATTAAAGCTAATGATATACAATATGGAGTATCTGCAGGATTACAAGGAATTAAACAATCATAACATTTAGTTATTTTAATTTTTCCCTTACTAACCCTTTGAGTAAATTCATTGAAAATAGCTCTTCCTGGCATTCCCACTGGACTTACAGTTATTTTAATATCTTCCTTCTTGCAGTTTACATATGCTTCCTTAAAATTAGGATGAGCATCGCATTCATGAGTTGCTACAAATCTAGTTGCCATTTGAACTCCACTAGCTCCAAGACTTAAGTATTTAATCATATCTTCATGAGTAAATACACCACCAGCAACTACAATAGGTATATTTGTGTTAAACTCATTTTCAAATATTTTGACTTCTTTCATTATATTTAAAACATTATTATCGAAGTTTTTAATTTCATCTTGTAGATTGTTAGCTTTAAATCCAAGATGACCTCCAGCCATTGGACCTTCAACGATTATTGCATCAGCAGTTCTATTAAAATGCTTTTTCCAATATCCTAAAATTACTCTTACAGCTTTTGAAGAAGAAACAATAGGAGCTATTTTTATAGAGCTTCCTTTTGTAATTTCAGGTAGATTTAGTGGAAGTCCAGCACCAGATATAATTAAGTCTGCTCCAGCTTCAATAGCAGTTTTTACATGATCAACATAATTATTCATGGCAACCATTAGGTTTACACCTATTATTCCATTTGAGCTTATTTCTTTAGCTCTTTTTATATGTTTTGATAAACCCCTAAGGTTAGCTTTTAATGTATTAGTTTCAAAATCATCTTCCATATAACCTGCATGAGCACCGGAGATAACACCGATGGCACCATTCTTTGCAACATTACCAGCAAGATTTGATAGAGATACTCCAACTCCCATTCCCCCTTGAATTACAGGGACTTTAGCTATTAAATTACCAATGATTAATGGTTTAATATTCATAATTTTACTCCTTTAAATTTACTAAATAATACTTTGATAATCAAAGTATTATTTAATAGTATAATCTAGAAATTTAAAAAATACAATAATTAAAAAAAAGTTACGAATCTTGACAAATTAAAAAAATGGTATTATTATGATGGTATTACTTTGATAGTCAAAATATTTGAGAGGTGATGAAAGAAGCGAAGAGACAAAAATATATATTTCAACCAACTTTTAGTTATTTAATTGGACTTATATTAACATCATATATACAAATATAAATTTAAAAAATAGTAACTTAATATACGAAAAAACTTTGATTATTAAAATATTTGATGAATACAATTTTATGTATTTAAATATCAAATTTTAGAAAGAGGCGTTAAATGAAAGGCGTAAAAGTAGTTGGATTAGGTCACTATTGTCCAGAAAACATTATTAGTAATAAAGATTTAGAGAATATAGTTGATACTACTGATGAATGGATAATAAAAAGAACAGGGATAAAAGAAAGAAGAATATCTACTGGAGAAGGAACTGTTGAATTAGCTTATAAAGCGGCTTTAGAAGCCTTAAAAAACAGCAATTGTAGTAAAGATGATATTGATTTAATAGTAGTAGCAACAACTTCACCAGATAAAATAATGCCATCTACAGCATGTAGTGTGCAAGGTCTTCTAGGTTGCAAAAATGCAGCAGCTTTTGATGTGTCAGCAGCGTGTTCAGGATTTGTATATTCCCTAATTGTGGCATCTAGTTTAATTAAAGGTACTGATAAAAAAAGAGCTTTAGTAATTGGATCAGAAGTTTTATCTAGAATAGTAGATTGGACTGATAGGGGAACCTGTATACTATTTGGAGATGGAGCTGGAGCAGCAGTAATTGAAATTTCAAATGATGAAGAAGGTATTATAAGCACCTGTTTTTCATCAGACGGAAATTTAGGAGAGAAAAGTTTAGTTGGAGGCCAATTAGAGCTTAATACACCTTTTGCAAAAGAAAAAAAATCTGAAAAAAGATATATAGAAATGAAAGGTGCAGAAGTTTTTAAATTTGCAGTATCAATATTACCTCAAATAGTGAATGAACTATTAGAAAAGGCAAATGAAGATATAGCAAATATAAAATATATAGTACCTCATCAAGCAAACTTAAGAATAATTGATGAGGCTGCAAGAAGATTAAAATTAGATAAAGATAAGTTTTATGTTAATGTTGATAAATATGGTAATACTTCAGCAGCAAGTATTCCAATAGCATTAAGTGAGCTTCTTGAAAAAGGTCTAATAAATAGAGGAGATAAAATAATTGTAGCTGCCTTTGGTGGAGGATTAACCTGGGCAGGAGCATTAATTAAATTTTAGGAGGATTTTAAAATGGTATTTGAAAAAATTAAAGGCATAGTAGTAGAACAATTAGGAGTTAACGAGGAAGAAGTAAAATTAGAAACTAGTTTCATAGAAGATTTAGGAGCAGATTCATTAGATTTATTCCAAGTTGTAATGGATCTTGAAGATGCATTTGATGTAAAGGTAGAAAATGTTGAAAATATTAAAACTGTAGGAGATGCAGTAAAGTATATAGAGAATGCTATAGAAAAATAGAGTGGAGGAAATCTCATGAACAATAATATTTGCAAATTGTTAAATATTAAATACCCTATTTTTCAAGGGGGAATGGCGTGGGTTTCAGATAGTTCTTTAGCAGCTGCAGTATCCAATGCAGGTGGACTTGGAATAATAGCAGGAGCAAATGCTCCTGCAAGTTTCGTAAGAGAAGAAATTAGAAAGACAAAAGAATTAACTGATAAACCTTTTGGACTTAATATAATGTTACTTTCAGAGAATGCAGGTGAGTTAGCTCAAATTGCAATTGAAGAAGGAGTTAAGGTTATTACAACTGGAGCAGGAAACCCAGGAAAGTACATTGAAAAATGGAAAGAAGCGGGAATAAAAGTTATTCCTGTAGTTGCATCAGTTGCATTAGCTAGAAGAATGGAAAGAGCAGGAGCAGATGCAATAATTGCAGAAGGTTGTGAAGCTGGAGGTCATATAGGAAAGTTAACAACAATGGTTTTAGTTCCTCAAGTTGTAGATGCAGTAAATATTCCTGTTATTGCAGCAGGTGGAATAGGTGATGGAAGAGGAATTGCAGCAGCATTTATATTTGGAGCAGGTGGAGTTCAAGTTGGAACAAGATTTTTAGTTGCAGATGAATGTAATATACATGATAACTATAAAGAAGCTGTAATAAAAGCTAAAGATATAGATACTGTTGTAACAGGTAGAATTACAGGACACCCAGTTCAAGTTATAAAAAATAAACTTGCAAGGGAATACTTAAACCTTGAAGGTAAGAACGCTTCGATAGAGGAATTAGGTGAGTTAGGAAAAGGGGCTCTTAGGAAAGCTGTAAAAGATGGTGATGTAGAAAGAGGATCTCTTATGGCAGGTCAAATTTCAGGAATGATTACAAAAAGACAAAGCGCTAAAGAAATTATAGAAGAAATGTTTATGGAATATGAAAAGATAAGAAAGAGCCTTTAAAGAGGAGGAAGTATGAAAACAGCATTTATTTTTGCAGGTCAAGGATCACAGTATATAGGAATGGGAAAAGAGTTATATGAAAACATTCCAAGATGTAAAGAAATTTTTGATAAAGCAAATGATATTTTAGGTTTTGATATAAAGGAATTAATATTTAATGGTAGTAAAGAAGAATTAGATATTACAGAAAATACACAGCCAGCGATTTTATTAACTTCAATTGCTGCTAAAGAAGCCTTTGAAGAAAAGGGCATTAAAGCAGATGTTGTTGCAGGCTTAAGCCTTGGAGAATATTCTGCTTTAGTAGCATCTAAAGCTTTAGATTTTGAAGAAGCTTTAGCTTTAGTTAAAAAGAGAGGAAAATTTATGCAAGAAGCAGTTCCAGTTGGAATTGGTTCAATGGTAGCAGTAATAGGATTATCCTTAGAAAAACTAAAGTCAGTTTTAGAAAAAGCAAGAGAAGAAGGCGTAGTAGAAATTGCAAATTACAATACAAATAATCAAATTGTAATTGGTGGAGAAAAAGAAGCAGTAGAAAAAGCTAAAGAGTTATGCTTAGAAGCAGGGGCTAAAAGGGCTATAGAATTAAAGGTATCTGGTCCTTTTCATACTTCCTTATTAGAAGAAGCTTCAATAAAACTAAAAAAAGAACTTGAAAATATAAAATTTAATGATCCTAGTATAAAAATTATATCTAATGTTACAGCAGACTTTATAGAAGATAAAACTAATATAAAAGAGTTACTTTTTAATCAAGTTAAATCATCCGTAAGATGGAGCGAAAGCGTAGAAAAAATGCTTGATATGGGTGTTGATACATTTGTAGAATTTGGACCTGGAAGAGTACTAAGTAGTTTTATAAAAGAAATAAGTAGAGAAAAAGGTTTAAAGGTAAGAATTTATAATGTTGAAGATATTAAATCCTTAGAAAAAACATTAGAAGGGATAGGTAGTTAAATGCTTAAAAATAAAAATGCAATAGTTACAGGCGGAACTAGAGGTATAGGAAGAGAGATAGCAAAGACATTAGCTGAAAATGGAGCTAATATTGCAATAAATTATAGAAATTATAATGAAGAAATAGAAAGTCTAATAGAAGAATTAAAAAGCTTTGGAGTAAAGGTATTAGCAGTTAAATGTGATGTAAGCAATGAAGAGGAAGTTAATAACTTTATAAAGGAAGTTAAGGATAACTTTGAAAGCATAGACATCTTAATTAATAATGCTGGAATAACTAAAGATGGATTAATTATAAGAATGAATGAAAAAGATTTTGATGATGTTATAAACGTAAACTTAAAAGGAACCTTTAACACAACAAAAGCTGTTTCAGCAGTAATGGTTAAGCAAAGATATGGAAAAATAATAAATATATCTTCTGTTGTTGGAGTAACAGGAAATGCAGGTCAATGTAATTATGCTGCATCTAAGGCTGGAGTTATAGGTTTTTCAAAATCTGTAGCAAGAGAGCTTGCAGCTAGAAACATAAATGTTAATGTTATTGCTCCAGGATATATAAATACAGATATGACAAAAGTACTACCAGATAGAGTTAAAGAAGAAGTTTTAAAAACTATTCCTATGAAAAAAATAGGAGAGCCTAAAGAAGTAGCTAATTTAGCTTTATTCTTATCATCTAATTTATCTGATTACATTACTGGTCAGGTAATAAATGTAGATGGTGGAATGGTTATGCTTTAAAAGGAGTGAATTTTTATGAAGAGAAGAGTAGTAATCACAGGATTAGGAGCTATAACACCAATAGGTAATTCAATAGAGAGTTTTTGGAATTCTGTTAAAGAAGGAAAAAATGGTATAGATAAAATAACATTTTTTAATACAGAGGACTTTAAGGTTAAAGTAGCAGCAGAGGTTAAAGACTTTAATGCTGAAGATTACTTAGGAAAGAAAGATGCTAAGAGGCTAGATAGATATACTCAATTAGCATTAGTAGCTTCTAAAGAATGTATTAAAGATAGTGAGATAGATTTAGATAATGTTGATAAAGAAAGATTTGGAGTAATATTTGGTTCAGGAATAGGTGGACTTTCTACGATAGAAAATCAAATAAAAACTTTAGTAGCTAAAGGCCCTAATAGAGTTTCGCCTTTAACTATACCAGCATCAATATCTAATATAGCAGCAGGATCCATAGCAATAGAATTTGGACTTTTAGGAACTTGTTTAAGTGTTACTTCAGCTTGTGCAACTTCAACTCATTGTATTGGGGAAGCATACAGAAGCATAAAGGATGGATATTTAGATAAAGCAATTGTAGGTGGATCAGAAGCATCTATCTGTGAATTTGGAATAGCAGGGTTTCAATCTTTAACAGCTTTAAGTAAAAGTGAAGATATTAATAGAGCATCTATACCTTTTGATAAAGACAGAAATGGTTTTGTAATGGGAGAAGGTGCAGGTGCATTAATTCTAGAAGATTTAGAAGGTGCTATTCAAAGAGGAGCAAAAATTTATGGAGAAGTTGTAGGTTACGGAACAACTTGTGATGCTTATCACATAACTTCACCAACTCTTGATGGAGATGGAGCTTATAGAGCAATGAGAGATGCGATGAAAGATGCCAATTTATCACCAAGTGAAATTGGATATATAAATGCTCATGGTACATCAACAGAAATAAATGATAAAGTTGAAACATTAGCTATAAAAAAAGCTTTTGGTGATTACTCAAAAGATGTCTATGTAAGTTCAACTAAGTCTATGACAGGACACTTACTTGGAGCAGCTGGAGCTGTAGAAGCAATAATTTCTATAAAAGCTTTAGAAAACAGTTTTATACCAGCAAATATAAATTATCTAAATCCAGACGAAGAATGTGACTTAAATTTAGTTGTAAATAATGGTAAGAATGAAGAGATAGAATATGCTATGTCTAATTCACTAGGTTTTGGTGGACATAATGGTACAGTTATATTTAAAAAATGGAGAGGAAGATAATAATGCTAAATTATGAGCAAATAAAAGAGTTAATAAAGTCAATAGATTCATCTTCCCTTAGAGTTTTTGAATTAGAAAGTGAAGGAATTAAATTAAAGCTTAGCAAAAATGAAGAAGGCTTTAAGGAAAGTTCAAAAGAAAACAAAAAAGAAACCCAAAAAGAATTTAAAGCTTCTGAAAATAATTCAATAATAGTAAACAACAAAACTGAAATAAAAGAAGAAGCTAATATAGAGTCTATCAAAGATGAAAACTTAAAAGTAGTTAAATCACCTTTAGTAGGCACATATTATTCATCAGGAACTCCAGGGGGAAAACCTTATGTTGAAGTAGGAACTAAGGTTAAGAAAGGCGATGTTCTTTGTATAGTAGAGGCTATGAAAATAATGAATGAAATTACCTCTGAACATGATGGAGAAATAGTAGAAGTCTTAAGAAGTGATGAAGACATTGTGGAGTTTGGAATGGAATTATTTAAAGTAAAGTAGGTATAGAGATATGGATATAAAAGAAATTATGGAAATAATTCCTCATAGATACCCATTTTTATTATTAGATAGGGTTGAAAGCTTAGAGGATAACAAAATAGTAGCAATAAAAAATGTAACTATGAATGAGTACTTTTTCCAAGGACATTTTCCAGTAGAGCCAGTTATGCCAGGGGTTTTAATTGTAGAAGCACTTGCACAAGCTGGAGCAGTAGCTCTTTTAAAAAGAGAAGAGTTTAAAGGAAAAATTGCATACTTTGGTGGAATAAATAACGCTAAATTTAGAAAAAAAGTTGTGCCTGGAGATACTCTAAAACTAGAAGTGGAGCTTACTAAAATAAGAGGTGCAGCAGGTATAGGAAAAGGAATTGCTTATGTAGATGGTAAAAAGGTCTGTGAAACAGAATTAACCTTTATGGTAGGATAGTAAAGAGGTGTTTTTATGATTAGAAAGGTTTTAATAGCTAATAGAGGAGAGATAGCAGTTAGAATAATAAGAGCTTGCAAAGAGCTTGGAATTAAAACTGTAGCTATTTACTCAGAAGCTGATAAAGATGCTATGCATACACAGCTTGCAGATGAAGCTATTTGTGTTGGAAAGCCTAGATCAAAGGACTCATATTTAAATGAAAGCAATATTATAAGTGCAGCAGTTATAACAAAATGCAATGCAATTCATCCAGGGTTTGGTTTTTTATCTGAAAATGCTGAATTTGCATCTATATGTGAGGAGTGCAATATAAAATTTATTGGACCAAACAGTAAGACTATAGGCATTATGGGAGATAAATCAAGAGCAAGAGAAATTATGAAAAGTGCTAATGTTCCAGTAATCCCAGGAAGTAATGGTATAGTTAAAAGCATTGAGGATGCATATATAGAAGCTAAAGAAATAGGTTATCCAGTAATGATAAAAGCAGCCTTAGGAGGTGGTGGTAAAGGTATTAGAATAGTTCATAAAGAAGAAGAACTTGAAAATGCTTATTTTACTGCCAAATCAGAAGCTAAAACAAATTTTGGTGATGATACAGTATATATTGAAAAATTTATAGAAAATCCAAGACATATAGAATTTCAAATTTTAGGTGATGAATATGGAAATATAATTTACCTAGGAGAAAGAGATTGTACTATACAAAGAAGAAATCAAAAGGTCTTAGAAGAAGCCCCATCATCTATATTAGAAGATAAGCTAAGAGAAGAAATGGGGAAAGTAGCAATTAATGCAGCAAGGGCTGTAAATTATGTAAATGCAGGAACTATAGAGTTTCTAGTAGATAAGCATAGAAACTTTTATTTTATGGAGATGAATACAAGAATTCAAGTAGAACATCCAGTTACAGAAATGATAACATCAGTAGATATTGTAAAAGAACAAATAAAAATTGCAAATGGAGAAGAATTAAGTATTTCTCAAGAGCAAGTAGAAATAAAAGGTCATGCAATAGAATGTAGAATAAATGCAGAAAATCCTAAAAAGGGATTTGCACCTTCTCCAGGGAAAATAGAATTTTTAAATTTACCTGGAGGTAATGGAATAAGAGTAGATACGGCAGTCTATTCAGGATATACAATTCCACCTACTTACGATTCAATGATAGCAAAGTTAATAGCTCATGGTAAAGATAGAGAAGAAGCAATTAATAAGATGCTTAGAGCCTTAGATGAATTTGTAATTGAGGGAATTGATAATAACATAGAATTCCAAATAGAAATTTTAAATAACGAAAAATTTCGCTTAGGGGACTTCGATACTAGTTTCATAAGCAAAGAATATAATTTATAGTTGGTGAAATTATGGGGATTTTTAAAAAGAGAAAGTATGCAGTAATTAATTTAATTAAGGAAGAAGAAAAAGACGTACCAGTAGTTCCAGATGGGACTTGGGTAAAGTGCAATAAGTGCGGAAAAATTTTATATAAAAAGTCTTTAGAAGAAAACCTTAATATATGCAGTAATTGTAGTTATCACTTTAGACTAGGTAGTTATGAAAGAATATCACAAATTTGTGATAAAGGAAGTTTTAAAGAATTTAATAAATACATGGAATCAAAAAATCCAATGAATTTTCCAAATTATGAAGAAAAGTTAAAAGTTAATAAAGAAAAAAGCGAAGTTACTGAAGCTGTGGTAACAGGAGAAGGAGAAATTGGAGGAAATAAAACAATTATTGCAGTTATGGACTCAAACTTTCTAATGGGAAGTATGGGTACTGTAGTAGGAGAAAAAATAACATTAGCAGTAGAGGAAGCAAGTAAAAGAAAGCTCCCTATTATAATCTTTACAGCTTCTGGAGGAGCTAGAATGCAAGAAGGGATATTTTCCTTAATGCAAATGGCTAAAATAAGTAGTGCACTTGCAAAACATAGTAAAGAAGGACTTCTTTATATAACTGTATTAACAGATCCAACTACAGGTGGAGTTACAGCAAGTTTTGCTATGCTTGGAGACATTATACTTGCAGAACCAAATGCATTAGTAGGTTTTGCTGGAAGAAGAGTAATAGAAGGAACTATAAAAGAGAAATTACCAGAAGATTTTCAAAGTGCTGAGTTTTTATTACAAAATGGATTTATAGATAATATTATAAAAAGAGAAAATTTAAAGAGCACTCTTTCAACTCTTCTTAAATTTCATAAGATTAGGGAGGTGTAGTTATGGTTAAAAAAATTAAAGCTTGGGATAGACTAGTAATTGCAAGAATGGTAGAAAGACCAACTACACTTGATTATATAGATAAAATATTTACAAACTTTTTTGAGTTACATGGTGATAGATGTTTTAAAGATGATAAATCAATAGTAGGTGGAATAGGTCTTTTAGATGGAAATCCAGTTACTGTGATAGGAATACAAAAAGGAAAAGACTTAAAAGAAAATATGGAAAGAAACTTTGGGTCACCTCATCCTGAAGGCTATAGAAAGGCATTAAGGCTTATGAAACAAGCAGAGAAGTTTAATAGACCTATTATTTGCTTTATAAATACATCAGGAGCTTATTGCGGTATTGGAGCTGAAGAAAGAGGGCAAGGTGAAGCAATAGCGAAAAATTTAATAGAAATAGCTCAAATAAGAGTACCTATAATCTCTATAGTAATAGGAGAAGGTGGAAGCGGCGGAGCTTTAGCCTTAGCTTGTGGAGATAGAGTGTGGATGCTTGAAAACTCAGTTTATTCAATTCTTTCACCAGAAGGATTTGCTTCAATACTTTTAAAAGATCCTTCAAAGTCTAAAGAAGTTGCAGAAACTATGGGAATAACTTCTTATGATCTTTTAGAAGGAGGAGTTATTGAAAAAATAATAAAGGAACCTAAAGGTGGAGCACATAAGAATGTAGACTTAGTTGCAAATTCAATTAAGGAAGAATTAATAAATGAAATAAAAGTGCTGGAAAGCAAAGATAGAAATAAGCTTTTAGAAGAAAGATATTTAAGGTTTAGAAATTTCTAATTATCTTTTACTAATGATTAACATTTTAAAACATTAATTGGAGTAATAATGCTTGGTACTATTTTTAGATTATAAGCTAACTTTTTTGTTTAATACAAAGAAGTTAGCTTTATACTTATTTAAAATATGAATTTAAAAGAATATTTTATATATACAAAAAATACAATAAATTATATAGTAATCACATATAAATTTAAATCAATAGAAATCACATCAAATTACAACATGACTTACTAAGTTACCCAAGTAAAAAAAACATAATTTTGAAAACGTATAACATAAGATGTGTAGTTAATGAGAAAATGTATCTCTTAGCATTGGCTTAAATAAATTTAATTTTAAGAAGGTTATTTAAATGAGAAATAAATAAAAAATAAAGGAAGGTAAAAAATGTTAATCAAAAAGAGAAGCACATTAAAACCATCAAAGTTAATATCAACAATTGTATTAGCTTTAATGTTAGCGATTGGAGGTTTTCTACCTGGAAGTACTTTAACAGCTAAGGCAAATCACTTTACAGAAACAAAGATGTATTCTATTCATCTTTTAAGTACGTATGAAAGAAGTGTAACTTATAATTTAGCGCCAGGAACTGTGATTGTTATGTATCCTAACAGTGATAGAACTGTATTTACGTATTTATGGGCAGATGATTTAGTAAAAAATAATACAGTGCAAACTGTTGTAATGGCAGGGGTTGGAAGTAGTTCATTAGGAACTGCAGCAATGGCAAAACAAATAGCAAATGAATTGGGAGAGCCTGTAGCAGGGATAGTTAGTGGTTGGGGGGACTCTACTATCTGGTATTATGGCTCTCAAGGATATTACGTAGGTAGACCTAACAATATTGATGGGACATACTATAGTAATTCAGCTTCTTATAAATTATATTCTCTATACTTAGATGGCGCTCGTCCACAAAGAGTTATAGGACATAGTAAAGGAAGTATGGATTCAGCAAATGCATTATTCAGACTCAAAAATGAGGGAAAAAATTCTATGTATAGTGAAACAAGTTTTATTTCTTTAGGAATAGGAGTAAATGTACCAGAAGGAGTTTATAATTATAGAGGTTACTTGGGAACAGAGGATTCTTTAGGTGCTACAAATACGACAAATGAGAATGGATTAACAATGCTGAAGGGTAGTGAGCATCATATTAATCCAACCTATTCTAAAAATTTACCAGTAACAGCAGATATGTTAGAGAGATAGTTTGAATTAAAATTATAATATATATAAATTAGAAAGAATTAATCAAAAGATTCTTTATGAATGTATAAGTTGAATATTGTTAATGTTAGGAGGTATATATAAAAGTACCTCCTTCATATTTTAGGGGGAATTAGTTATCCTAATAATATTTGACTAAGAGCATTCTTAGAGTATAATAATAAAAAAGAATACTAATAAGGGGGAATTTAAGTGAAGAGAAATGATTACATATCATGGGATGAATATTTTATGGGGGTAGCAATACTTGCAGGAAAAAGAAGTAAGGACCCTAGCACTCAAGTTGGAGCTTGTATAGTTGATAATGACAATAAAATATTAAGCCAAGGATATAATGGACTTCCAAGAGGCTGCTCTGATGACGAATTTCCGTGGAGTAGAGAAGGAGATATGTTAGAAACAAAATATCCTTATGTAGTTCATGCTGAGCTTAATGCTATTTTAAATAGTAGAGGAACCGACCTTTATGGATCTAAGATTTATGTTGCCCTATTCCCTTGTAATGAGTGCGCAAAGGCTATAATACAAGCTGGGATAAAGGAAGTTGTTTATTTATCAGATAAATATGCTGATACTGATATTGTTAAAGCTTCTAAAAGACTATTAAATGCAGCTGGAGTAAGAATTACAATGTTAGAACCTAATAATAAAAATATAAATATATCTTTAGATATAAATGATATTTAATTAGTAAATATCAAGCACGTAGAAGATGATTTCTCTATTAAATGGGAGTCGTCTTTTTTATTTCTTTATATTGGAATTAATTATATAATGTAGATAAGTTAATAAATTAGAGGGAGAAAAAATGAATATCAAAGAAATTATAGGAAAATTTAAATTAAAAATAAAAGTAGTTTATTTAGCATATAAACATGAAGATACTCCAATAATTGCAAAAATATTAGCTGGTATAACTGTAGCATATGCTTTATCACCAATAGATTTAATACCAGATTTTATTCCTATCTTAGGATATTTAGATGATTTACTAATACTACCTTTACTAATATACATATCAATAAAACTCATACCGAAAGAAATCATAGGGGAATGTGAAGAAAAATCAAAGGAACTTTGGACAAATGGAAAGCCTAAGAGCTGGATATATGGAGTTCCAATAATTATTGTTTGGGTTATAGTTGTAGCTTTAATAATATATAAGCTTTTTATTAAATAAAAGTTATTAATATAAATAATTAAATTAAGAATAAATATTTAAAGTGTAAACATATAAAAAATTATATGTTTACACTTTGGAAATAACTCAGTAAAAGGTGTTAACAATTGTGCCTTATAATGAGAAGGAAATAATAATGCTTTGGGAGAGAAATATGAGAGAGAATATATTAATTATAGAAGATGATAAAGATATAAGTGAAATCTTAAGATTTGCTTTAATGAAGGAAGGATATAAAGTTAAAGTAAATCCTAATGGGTTACAAGCTGAGGAAGAGATAAAAAGATTTAATCCAGACTTAATATTACTAGACATAATGTAAAATGATATAGATGGACTTAGTGTTTGTAGAAATGTTTTAAACTTTAGGAAATCTTAAGGCTTTATAAAGTTGAAATTAATAATTTAGTAGTATTATTTATATAAAGTTTTAATTATCGTTAATATACATTTAGCGTAAAACTAAAGAGAGGAAATAATTACATGAAAATATTAATTTTAACAAGCCGTTTTGGAATGGGGCATTATTGTGCTGCAGAGGCTATTAAGGAAGAATTACTTGAATCTAATACTGATGATATTATTGAAGTTGTAGATATCGTAAAGGTATTGTTCCCTATTATGTATAAACTAGTTTATAGATTCTTTAATCTTTTTATATGTAGATTTTCATGTGTGTACAACTTTATAAATAGTTTTGCTGTGAAGCATGAAAAAACTTGCTTAAAGAGACGAAATTTAAATAAAATAAATTCTCTAATTGAAAAATATAATCCTGATTTAATAGTATCTACATGGTCTGCATGTTCTCGCTTTATTTCAACTTATAAGGAGGAATATGAAGATGATATTCAACTATATACACATATTACGGATATTACAGCTCATGATGGATGGATTGCTAATAAGACTAATATGTATTTTGTAGCAGCGAGAAGCACAATGGAACTCCTTTTATCAAAAGGAGTTCCTGCTGAGAAAATTATTATAAATGGAATACCTGTAAGGAAATCATTTAAAAATGACATGGAAGTGCAATCTATTAATGATAAAAAGAAAATCCTAATAATGGGAGGAGGGCTTGGGTTAATAAGAGGCCTTGATAATATATTAGAACAATTATATGAATCAAGCGAGGTTCATATTACAATTATAACTGGTAAAAATAAAAAACTATTAAAAAAGATTAAAAAAGATTACCCTAAAATAGATGCAGTTGGTTATACAGATGAAGTATATAAATATATGGAAAGGTCAGATTTAATAATCACTAAGCCAGGAGGAATTTCTACTTTTGAAGCTATTTATACTACTACACCTTTATATATTATTAAACCATTTTTATCTCAAGAGGTTGGAAATGCTGAATTTATTGAAAAAATGCTTATAGGAAAAATTGCTTGGGAAAATAACTCTAATATATCTGAAGATATTATATCTTTAATAAGTAACGATAGGCTTTTAGGACAAATGAAATATAATATGCAACATTTGAAGAATGAAATTTCTGAATTTAAACTAAATGAAGTTTACGAAAGGAATGTGAAAAAAGATGTGGATAATTATATTGATAATTATAACGATAATATCTTTAATAATATATGGAGTAATTCCTACAGTAATTTATAGAATATGGAATAAGAAACTAAAAAAGCTTAGGAGAGAAAAAGAAATAGAAAATATATACTTAACATTTGACGATGGCGTTGACAATAAATATACTACAGAAGTTCTTAAAGTCCTAAAGACTTACCAAGTTCAAGCAACGTTCTTTGTTGTAGCGGAATTTGCTAAAAATAATCCTGAAATTATTAAGGAAATAAAAGAAGATGGACATATAATAGGACTACATTCATTAGAACATAAAAATGAAATTTTTCAGACACCATGGAATATAAGAAAAGATTTTTCAAAAAGTATGGATATATTAAAAGAACTTGGTATTAAACCGAAGTTTTTTAGACCTCCTTGGGGGCATTTTAGCTTGGCGGCTATAAAGGAAATAAAGAATTTAAATTTAAAAATTGTTCTTTGGAATGTAATTGTAGGAGATTGGAAGGCAAATATAGATGCAACAACTATAGCAGATAGATTGCTTCGTGAAACAGAAAGAGGAGATATTATCTGTCTTCACGATGGTCGAGGAAAAAATGATGCTCCGAAAAGAACTGTTGAAGCATTAGAGATAGTTCTTCCAATTTGGAAATCACAAGGAATTACCTTTGGAACTTTGGAGGAACTTTATGAACAAATGTAAAAAACTAGTGAATTTATTGAAAAATGGTGGGTTATTTATAATAATTGTTATAGTAACATTCAAAATGATTTTTTTCAATGCTGACTTTAAAGAGATTATAAAAACAGTGTCAGATGTAAACTTAGTATATATTGCTATTGGCATAGCTGCTATGTCTCTTGTGGTTCTTTGTGAGGCTATAAATATAAGGCGTAGTTTAAAGAGTTTTAAAGAAAGGGCAACACTACTTGAATGTGTACAGTATTCATTTACGGGAATTTTTTTCAGTTCTATAACACCGTCAGCCACTGGGGGGCAGCCAATGCAGCTTTATTATATGCATAAAAAAAAGATAGATATTTCTAATGGCATGCTTGCGTTACTAATATGTCTTGCAACATATCAACTTGTTACCGTATCAATGGCAATTATGGGAGTAATAATAAAATTTGAATTTTTAAAAGGAACTCTTGGAAAGTTTAGTATATTACTATTTTTAGGGATTGGGTTAAATGTAATTTTATTAGTATTAATATTGGTATCTATTTTTTCAAAAAAGCTTATTTTTAAAGTTGTGAACTTATGCGTTAAAGTTTTACAACACTTTAATTACCAAAAATCTATAATATTTAATGAAAAGGCATTAATAGAGATAGAGAAGTACAAAAAGGGTGCAGATTATATTAAAAATGATAAATTTTTTATAATTAAAACTATTCTTACTACCACGGTACAAATTTTAGCATTGCATAGCATCCCGTTTTGGATATATAAATCCATTGGAATGTCATCTGTGTCTTTAATTCAATTCATTTTGATTCAGTCTACCTTATACATTACAGGTGCAGCATTACCGTTGCCAGGTGCAGTAGGAATAGGCGAGAAAGGGTTCTTAATATTTTTTAAGACTTTATTTCCAATTCATCTAATAAGTTCTGCTATGCTACTTAGTAGAGGTATAAGCTTTTATTTAATGGTCTTAATTAGTGGTATAGGAGTTATGGTTTTACAGATAAATTTAAATAAAAATTTAAAAGGTGTAGAACTTTAGCTAATTAAAAGGTTAAGTTAAAATTAATAGAATTTGACTAAGGAATATAATTATGGATGGGAAATGAGAGGTTTATATAAAAGAATGAAGAAGTTGATATTAGGAGTTTTAATAATTATAGCATTATATGTGTTTGTCGTTTGGCAAAATAATAGTATTACAATTTCTAACTTTAATTACTTAAGCTATGATGTGCCATCTAAATTTAATGACTTTAAAATTGTACATATTTCTGATTTGCATAACAAAATGTTTGGAAAAGAGCAATCAGAAATATTAGAAGAAATAGAAAATTTATCACCAGACATTATTATAGTTACAGGTGATTTGATAGATAGGCGTAGATATAATTTAGATAAAGCAATGGACTTTATTAATGGTGCAATAGAAATTGCTCCAATTTATTATGTTTCAGGAAATCATGAAGCATGGTCAGGAAAATATTCTGAAATAAAGGATAGCTTAATTGAAGTAGGAGTTAATATAATAGATGATACTAAGTTAGAGATTAGAAAAGAAAATAGTACTATATATCTTTTAGGATTATCTGATCCATCTTTTCTTACCTCGAATTATACAGATGGGACGGATATAAGTAATATGGAGGAATATTTAAGTAATTGGTCAAATATTGAAGACTTTAAGATACTACTTTCACATAGACCAGAGCTGTTTGATTTATATTCTAAAAATAATATGAATTTAGTTTTTTCAGGACATGCTCATGGAGGCCAAATTAAGATTCCATTTGTAGGAGGAATTATAGCTCCAAATCAAGGGTTTTTCCCTAAATATACTAGTGGAAGTTATAATAGTGATAAAACTACAATGTTTGTTAGTAGGGGATTGGGGAATAGTTTATTTCCAATAAGAATATTTAATCCACCAGAAATTATATCAGTAACATTAAAAGGATATAATTAAGAAATTACTAATATAGAATATAAATTAAAGAGTTAATTATGCTACTTAAATTAGAATTCATGGAGGAATTATGTATATAGATGCACACACTCATTTAGATTTTTTCGGTGAAAATATAGAAAAAGCAATTGAAGATATAAATAAGAATGAAATATTAACTTTAGCAAATAGTATGGATATTAAGAGCTATATAAAAAATAAAGAATACAGTAAAAAGAGTAAATTTATTAATCCATGCTTTGGTATTCATCCCTGGAAAGCAGCAGAATATAAAGGGAATTTAGAAGGTCTTATACCTTATATAGAAGAAAGTGAGTTAATAGGGGAGATAGGTTTAGATTTTTTCTGGGTAGAAGATAAAAGTACTTATGAAGCACAAAGAAAGATTTTTAATTTTATACTAGAAGAAAGTATTAAAAGAAATAAGTTTGTAAGTATTCATACAAAAGGAGCTGAAGAAGAAATTTATAATGCTCTAAAAAGGAATAATTATAATAAAGCTATTATACATTGGTATAGTGGTGAAATAAGCACTTTAGAAAAATATATTGAGCTTGGATGCTATTTTACAATAAGTGTAGATATAGGATATTCAGAAAAAACTAATGAGGTTTTAGATAGAATACCATTAAATAGATTACTTATAGAAACTGATGGGCCAACAGCTTTAGAATGGGTTAATGGAGAATATGGATATCCAAGGGCAATAATAGATGTGGCTAAAAAGGTTTCAAATTATAAGAATATAGAACTGAATGAATTACTAAAAAATATAGAGGGTAATTATATTAGAATAATTAGTTAGGAGAATTTTAATTTCAATGCCTATAATAAAAATAATCATAGGATCTTTAGGGATTATAGTTGTATTATTTGGAGCTAATAAGAGTGAGGGATGAAAATCACTTAGAGAATTAAGCAAAGTAAATCGTTGAAACTTAGCTTAGAAATGGATTGTGTAATATATATAAGTATTATACAATTAATAAAATTATTTAGTTGATAAGTATTATTGATTAGCTTGACATTTGGAGTGAAAATGAATAAAATGGAACTATAAAAAGTAAATAGATATCTGGGGGGGCGGTGAACTGCCTGAGATAAAGTTGATACTATTTTGACCCATGAACCTGATTTGGATAATGCCAACGTAGGGAGATTATTTGTTATTGAATTTTAATATACAAATTGAACTATAATACAGTATTTCTAATCAGAGATACTGTATTTTTTTACTATATGGACATATAAATAAAATCAAATTTGTTTACTTTTAAATATATTTAGAGGAGGAAAAGACTATGTCAGTTTGTAATGTAAGTCTTCAAGTTATACCAACAGTTAGTGAGGAGAGGATTTATCCTGTTGTAGACAAGGTTATAGAATATATAGCATCCACTGGTGTTAAATATGAAGTTGGAGCTATGGAAACTACAATGGAAGGTGAATTAAGTGAATTACTAGAAATAGTAAAAAAGGCTCAAGAAATTTGTACTGAAGAAGGTGCATCAAGAGTAGTATCTATGGTTAAAATAGATTATAAAAAAGAAGGCGTGACAATGGATGAAAAAATTAAAAAATATAGGGAATAAGATAGCACCTATAGTATTTATTATAATTTTATTAGTTTTATGGCAGTGCATAGTAACTATTGGGGGCATAGAAAAGTATATAATGCCAGCACCAACAGATGTTATGCAAACATTAGTTAAGGATTTTAAAGTTATGATACCTCATACTTTAACTACATTATATGAAGGTATGATAGGGTTTTTAATAGCAATAGGATTATCTATAATACTAGCAATAATTATGGATATGATTCCACTAGTAAAAAGAGCTTTATATCCAGTACTAGTTATATCTCAAACTATACCGACAGTTGCTCTTGCGCCATTATTTATAATTTGGTTTGGATTTGGTTCACTTCCAAAGATAATAGTGGTTGTGCTAGTATGCTTTTTCCCAATAGTAATTAGCATAGTTGACGGGTTAGAAGGTGTAGATAAGGATTTAATCAATCATTTTAAATTAATGGGGGCATCTAAGCTTAATGTTTTTATGCATTTAAAGTTACCTTATGGAATGATAAACTTCTTTTCAGGTATGAGAATTGCAGCAACTTATAGTATTATGGGAGCTGTAATTGGAGAATGGCTTGGAGGAGAAAAAGGTCTTGGGGTATATATGACAAGAGCCAGAAGTGCTTATGCATTAGATAAAATGTTTGCATCAATAGTAATAATAGTAGTTATAAGCATGGCAATATTTTTTATAGTTACTTTGATGGAAAGAGTATGTACTCCATGGAATAATAAAAAATTAAAGATAAAGGAATAAAATACAAAATAATAGATTTTGAGGTGAAATAATAATGTTAAAGAAAAAAATTATATCAGTAGTATTAGCATCTGTAACAGCATTGACACTATTAGCTGGATGTAGTAAAAAAGAAGAAGCAAAAACTTCGGAAGGATTACAAAAGGTTACCGTAATATTAGATTGGACACCAAATACAAATCATACAGGATTATATGTAGCTCAGGAAAAAGGGTATTATAAAGATCTTGGATTAGATGTTGAAATAATTCAGCCATCAGAAGGATCATCCCTGCAACTTCTAGCTGCTGGAAAAGGTGATTTTGCAGTAAGTTATCAAGAGGATTTAACATATGCAAGAACATCAGATAGTCCACTTCCTGTTAAAGCAATAGCGACAATTATACAACATAATACATCAGGCTTTGCATCACCAAAGGAAAAGGGAATAGAAACAGTTAAGGATTTTGAAAATAAAGTGTATGGTGGATGGGGAAGTCCATCAGAGCAAGCTATATTAAAAGCTGTCATGGAGAAAAATGGAGCAGATTTTAGTAAATTGAAAACTGTTGATGTAGGAACAGAAGATTTCTTTATAGCAACTAAGAATAACTTAGATTTTGAGTGGACATTTGAAGCTTGGACTAATATGGAAGCTAAGCTAAGAGGATTTGATATAAACTATATACCAGTTAAAGATTTAGATCCAGCATTAGATTATTACACACCAATTATTGCAGCTACTGAAGATACTATTAATAATAAAAAAGATTTAGCTAAGAAATTTATGGAAGCAACAACTAAAGGATATGAGTTCGCTATGAAAAATCCAGAAGAAAGTGCAAAATTATTAGTAAGTAAAGTTCCTGAAATAGGAGAAGAACTTGCAATAGAAAGCCAAAAATATCTTGCGGATAAATATAAAGATGATGCAGCTGTTTGGGGAGAAATGAAGGATAGCGTATGGGATAACTATACTAAATTTCTATTAGATAATAAGCTTATAAATAAAGATATGAAAGCAAGTGAGGCTTATACAAATGAATTCTTATCAAAATAAGATTTTACTTGAAAATGTATCAAAGTCCTTTGATGAAATGGAGATATTAAAGAATATTAGTATAAAAGTTAATGAAGGTGAACTAGTATCAATTTTAGGTCCATCAGGCAGTGGAAAAAGCACAATATTTAATATATTAACTAATATTATAAAGTGTGATAGTGGTGAATTAAAAATAAATGGCGATTTAAGCTATATGTATCAAAAAGATATGATGGTTCCTTGGAAAAAAGTTATTGATAATATAGGAATTCCACTTGTATTTAAAGGAAATAATAAAAAAGAAGCTAGAGAAAAAGTTAAAAAGCATATAAATGAATTTGGACTTAGTGGCTTTGAATATAAGTATCCATCACAACTGTCAGGTGGTATGAAACAAAGAGCCAATTTCTTAAAGACATATTTAACATCAAGAGATATTATGCTTTTAGATGAACCCTTTGGTGCTTTAGATTCAATAACTAGAAGAAAGATGCAAAAGTGGCTTTTAGATTTAACTAAAGAAATGAATTCAACTATACTATTCATAACTCATGATATAGAAGAGGCAATATTACTTTCTAATAGAATATATGTAATATCAGAAAAGCCAGCAGTTATAAATGGTGAAATAAAGGTTAACCTACCTAAGGAAAGAAATGAAGATATAGTTACCAGTGATGAATTTGTAGCTATAAAAAAAGAAATATTAAAGCTTATGTAACTATAAGCGAATTAATATTTAGCAATAGAACTTATACAAGTAGACTTTTCTATTAATGTCTATTTTATAAGTTCTATTTTATTTACTCTATAGAGAATTATAAAAAAGTTTATTCTGTCGATAACTTTTGATAATTTCTTTCCTTCAGTTTTCAAGTGGACATATGTAATTTTGCATTGACTTGGAGCGAAGTGACGGAATAAGCAAACTCACATATGTCCACTTTTTTATTATAAATACTTTTTAGTTATTGTTTAAACTGAAAGTTACTAATAATTTAAACAAATATGAATATATAGACTTGAGAAATTATATAATTATACCATATATAGTGATTTTGGAAATGTAAATACCATATATGGTATAAAAATAAAAAGTCAAGACTTGAAAGTAAATTTTAAATTATGTAATATAGAGAAAGACAAAAAGTAAAGGATAGGTGAAGCATGTTGATAGTTGTTGGTGGGATGATTGGGCTTGGGAAAAGTTCTGTAGCAGAGATTTTAGGGGAGCACTTTAAATCAGATGTATTTTATGAAAGTGTGGATGATAACCCTATATTACCTTTATTCTATAGTGAGAGTGAGGAAGAAATCCAAAAAAAGAGGTATCCATTCTTATTACAACTTTATTTCTTAAACACTAGATTTAAAAGTATAAAAGAAGCATTAGTTCATAATGATAATGTCTTAGATAGATCAATTTATGAAGATTGGTACTTTGCTAAGAAAAATATGGAGCTTGGTAGAATAAATGACTTAGAGATGAAAATATATGAAGATCTTTTAAATAATATGCTTGAGGAGTTAGAAGAGCTTCCTAAGAAAGCTCCAGATGTAATGGTGTATTTAAAAGGATCCTTCGAAACTGTTTTAAATAGAATAGCATTAAGAGGAAGAGATTTTGAAATTGATGAAAGCTTAAAAGAATATTACCGCTTTTTATGGAAAGATTACGATGAATGGGTAGAAAATTGTTATAATGCATCAGAGGTTTTAATAATAGATATGGATAAGATGGATGTTGTAAATAATGAAGCAGATAAAGAAAAACTTATAGAGTTAGTAGAAGAAAAGCTTAGAGAAGTTAGAGATATTGAAGAGATTGCATAAGAAGAGTTATTTTTATGATAATAGAGCAAACAATTTAGTTTGCTCTATTTTTTAAATTTAGAATAATATATTCTAATATAAAGAGAACCTATAAGGGTTATTCCTAAGAGAGTATATCTTCTATTATTAAAGGTATAGAAGATATATTATCATTCCCATTTGAGAATATATTGTAATCGTAAATATAATCATCAAGAGATATTTCTGTTTTATGCTTATTTTGGGTTTCTGTTAAATTACTTTCATAATTTAATCTAGTAATATGAATTGATGTAGTTTCACCAATGGATTTTAGACAATCTATTTCTTTAGGAAATCTAGCATCAGGAATTAAGGCTACATCAAAATCATCTCTAACTAGTGATAATATTTTTAGTAATTCGTTTATTAAAAACATTTCATCTACTTCTCTCATTTTATCTCCTAAATGTTGAAGTAAGGTTCTACCATTATTATCTTTTAATTCATTCCAACCATAAACTTGTGTTGCAACCATTTTTAAATAGTCGGCATAGTGAATAATAAATACTTTTTTACCTTTTCCCTCTAGTATATCTTTTAACTTCAAAGCTAAAGTATCTTTTCCATGTCCTGCTCTCCCAGAAATTGAAACACACTTCATTAAGGAACCTCCTTCTTATGTTTAATATATATTATATATCTTTTGGAAAAATTAAATTATTATTTTTATATTATAACAATATTAATTTGATTTTAAATAGTATTATCCAAATAATTATTTAGCTTTTAGTGCTATGTTCTCCAAATATTGAAAACATGGGTTTACTTTGTGAAAAGTTTTCATCTAATGCAGCAGCATCTAAATGAATACAGCTTACTATCTAGTAAAAAGATATCATCTACATTGTTTAAATCCAATACACCAACTTCAATTGTAGTTACTTTTTTTATGACTTCAGTAACTACATTATTTATTTCTTTTGTATGTCCAGTTTTACTAAAATATTAAATTGATATTTTCGCTATATCTCCAATATAAATTTAAAAATTATTATTATATAGATATTATAGAAGTTTATAAACTTATATACAAATCATAAAATTTTAGTGTGTATGAGCGAGGGTTAAATAATATAAATTATTGAGTAAATTTAGCATAAATATATTAATTTTATGATTTGCATATTATAATTATTTGTAATCAGAAAATATCTTAAATATGATTAGATATAATTTATTAAATAACTAGAATTAGTAATGAGGGAGGGAATATTTAGTGATAGATTTTTTAATTAAAGCTCTTTCACTAAGATAACATATGAAAAATTTAGATGAAATAAAAGAAATAATAAGTAAAGAGGTCAGCAATATAATTGATAATGAAGTAGATAAAGCTTTATTAAAATATTTAATGGAAAATATTTTAGAAAATTATAAAGTCTTTGATAAGGGACATGGCATAAAACATATAGCAACAGTAATAGATTCATCAATTAAACTATCAAAATATTTCCCAGTAAATAAAAATATAGTGTTAACTATTGCAGTATATCATGATTTAGGAATGCGTATTGATAGAAAAACTCATCAAATGCATTCAAGGGATATGCTGATAAATGATAAAGAGTTAGAAAGATGGTTTAAAAAAGAAGAGTTAATTTTAATGGGGGAGGCATGTGAGGATCATAGGGCATCAAATTCTCATGAACCAAGAAGTATATATGGATATATCGTTTCAGATGCTGATAGAACAACAGATATATATGATATGATAGAAAGATGTTACAACTTTTCAAAGAAAAACTATAAGGATTTAAATGAAGAGAAAACCTATAATAGAGTTTATAATCATCTAGTAGAAAAATATGGAGAGGGTGGATATGCTAAATTTTATTTAGAGGAAAGTAAAGATGTAATAATGAAACCTTACATAGAAGCTCAAGAAATACTTAAGGATGAAGAGCATTTCAAAGCTTTTTATAAGAAAATTATAGCTCATTAGAATTTTGATGGAAATATACAAAATTTAAAGATAATTTTGCAAGAATGACGTAGGAGGAATCCTACGTTTTTTTATATGTATTTTCAATTTTTAAAACTAGGAGTATTATATAATGATAGAATACAAAAGATAGACTAGGAGATGGACGATATGAAGATAAAAAAAGAGTGGGCAATATTATTAACGGTGTTACCTATGACCTTTATGACTACCCTTGATAGTAGTATAGTAAACGTAGCTTTGCCAACTATGGCTAGAGAACTTGGAACAACAATGGCTGGAATAGAATGGGTAGTTACAAGTTATTTAATAACTATATGTGCAACTATTTTATTATTTGGTAGATTTGGAGATATAATTGGTAAAAGTAAAGTATTTAAAATTGGAATTGGAGTTTTTACTTTAGGATCCCTTCTTTGTGGGGTAGCTAATAGCCTTTCAATGCTTATATTATCTAGAATAGTTCAAGCAATAGGTGCAGGAGCTGCAATGGCAACTAATCAAGGAATAATTACAGAAACATTTCCTCCTAATGAAAGAGGTAGAGCCCTTGGAATGACTGGAACTGCAGTTGCTTTAGGAACTATGGTAGGACCCACATTAGGAGGTCTTATAGTATCAGTAGCACCATGGAAATATATATTTTTAATAAATATACCAATAGGAATTTTAGTTTATATTGGAGTAATTAAGGTATTAAACTTTAAAAAGGTTAAAGAAAAAGTTCCATTTGATATAAAAGGAACTATATTATTTATGATTTCAGTTATATTACTGTTTACCTCTATAAACTTTGGGCAAAGTATAGGATATACAAATCCTATAATTATAGGAGCTTTTATTATTTCCTGTTTATTACTATTTATATTTATAAAGATAGAGAAAAAAATAGAAAACCCTATGTTAGATATAAGTATATTTAAAAATAAATTATTTTCATTAAGTATATTTTGTGGATTCATTTCTTTTGTTTCTATAGGAGCAATAAATATAATTTTACCATTTTATTATCAAGATGTATTAAAGCTTACTCCAAGTGCAGCTGGACTTATGATGACAGTTTCCCCTATTATATTAGCTGTAGTTGCACCTTTAAGTGGATATCTCTCAGATAAAATTGGGAGTGAAAGAATATCCTTTTTAGGGTTGTCCATATTGACATTTGGTATATTCTCATTGACTATACTTACAGAAAACACTTCATTATTAGTAGTGGCTATAGTAGTCGGACTACTTTCATTAGGAAGTGGAATATTCCAATCACCAAATAATTCATTAATAATGTCAACAGTTGATAAAACAAAGCTAGGTATAGCTGGAAGTATAAATGGGTTAGTTAGAAATATAGGAACAACAACAGGGATAGCACTTTCAACAAGTCTTTTATACAGCATGATGAGTAGCAAAATGGGATATCATGTCGTAGGATATATAGAAGGTAGAGCAGATGTATTTATATATGCAATGAGATTTGTATTTACTGGTATAGGATTTATATGTTTGATTGGTGCAATTTTAACTTTACTAAGAGTTATAAATAGAAAATCTAGAATAGAAAATGAATAAATATAAAAGCTTTTATAAAAACTACGTAAAAGCTTCAGTATAAAGAATTAACTTAAAATAATAGGATAAATCATTATATTATCTTATTATCTTAAGTTAATTTTTTTTATTTTAGTCACTTAACAAAAGTATAAATAAGAGAAAATATATAAAATCTTTTTTATCTCGTTATTTTTAATTTTCATATGATCTCCTTAAGTATTTTAAAATATATTATCAACAAGTATAAGATAATGTGAGTGGAATAATTTGGATGATAATGATATAATCTAATATTATATAATTTACAAGGAGAAAATATCATATGAAACAATATGAATATAAAATCGAACAAATACAAATAGAATTAAAAAGCATAATTAAGACTGATAAAAGTAAATATAACAACGAAATTTCAAAAAAATTAAACTTACTTGGAAATGATGGCTGGGAATTAGCCGGTGTAGATGGTACTTGGTTTTATTTTAAAAGAGAGCTTAATAGTACAAAGTAATTTACCTTAAAACTAATAAATTCAGTAGCAATTTTAATGTACTAAATTCAGGAGATGAGAGAAATGAGTAAGTGGGAGAGTAGTGGTAAATATAAAAATATTAATAAAATACTCGATATTATAGGAATTATATTAATTTTAGCTTTAGTCATAATCACCTTTATGTATTGGTTAAATGCACCAGATATTGTACCAACTCACTATAATGTGCGAGGAGAAATAGATGGATACGGCTCTAAAAATACAATATTTTTTCTATTGTCTATAGTAATAATATTATATATAGGATTGTATTTTTTAGCAAAATATCCACAAATATATAACTATGCAGTAAAAATAACCCCAGTAAACAAAGAGAAGCAATATAATATGGCAACTACTTTTATGAGAGTGCTTAATGTTGAATTAGTATTAATATTTTTTTATATTCAATTAAAACAAGTTACGTCTATTAGTGGAAATAATAAAAATCTATCTATGGCTTTTTTACCAATAGAATTAATGGTTTTATTTGGATCCATTGCTTTTTATATTTACAAATCAATTAAAAATAAGTAGATAAGCTTGTGGAGTATAAATTTTTTATTGCAAACACTTTCTGAAAGAAAAGGGAATATAAAATATAAATAATTTAAGATAGTATTAGGAGAATATATTAAAAATGAATATAGAATTTAGAGTAATAGATAGAAGTAATTATAATCAATGTATAGAATTAAAAATAAGTGAAGAACAAAAAAGATTTGTTGCATCAAATATTTTTTCTTTAGTTCAATCAGCATACGAGCCAAATTTGTATCCATTAGGAATTTATAAAAATAATGAGATGGTTGGTTTTATTTTATATGATTTCGATGATGAAATTAATGGTTGGTCAATGAGTAGATTTATGATAGATGAAAAGTTTCAAAATCAAGGAATTGGAAAAGTAGCGTTACAAAAGTTTATAGAGTTTTTTATTGAAAAATATGGACATATAAAACTTTATACAAGTGCTGAAGTTGATAACACTATTGCAATTGACTTGTATGAAAAGAATGGATTTAAAAAAATAGAAGTATTTGAATATGAATTTGGCGGAGAAACTTACAAAGAATTTAGAATGGTTGTTCAACTATAAGAGAGTGCTTACAGAGTACTGCCTATTTATTTCAAAAGACTATATGCATTTTATCTAGAATTAATTTATTTCTTAAAAATAAGTAAATCAGCCTGTATATACCGAGTAAATTTAGTTAAATAATTAGGAGGGAAAATGGAATTTAAAGAAATAAAAATAGAAGATATAGAAATACTTTCAAGTATGTATGTTGAAACATTTAATTCTCCACCATGGAATGACGAGTGGACAATTGAAACTGCATCTAAAAGGTTATACCAAATGATAAATTGTGAAGGTTTTTATGGACTTATTGCATATAAAGAAGAAATGGTTGTAGGGATGATATTAGGTAGTGAAGAACAGTTTTTTAACGGATTAATGTTTAATATTAAGGAATTTTGTATTAAGAATGAAATGCGTAATAATGGTATTGGAACAATACTTTTAAAAGAGTTTGAGAACCGATTAAAAAATAGAGGAGTTACAGAAATAATTTTATTTACTTCAAGAGAGGATGGAACAGAGGGCTTTTATAATAATAGAGGACTAAAATCTTATAATGGTATGGTTATGATGGGAAAAAAATTATAACTATATTAGATGAACAATCTTAACATATTGTGAGAAAAAATAAATATTTATTTTTATTAACCTTTATAGAAGAATAAGGAGTACTATGGAAAGTTTAAATATAAGAAGATTCAATGATAATGATGCAGCTATTGTATCAAAAATAATTTGCAGAAATTTTTTAGAAGTAAACATAAAAGATTATTCTAAAGAAGAAATGGAAGCTTTATCACAAATTTATGATACTAATAAAGTATTAGAGATATCTAGTTATGCTCATATGTATGTTGCTTGCATAGATAATGAAGTTGTTGGATGTGGTGCCATTTCAAGTTTTTGGGGAAGAGAAGAGGAAAGTATATTATTAACTATATTTGTTTTACCAGAATTGCAGGGGAGAGGGATAGGCAAATCAATAATAGAAACCTTAGAAAGTGATGAGTATTTTCTAAGAGCAAAAAGAATAGAAATACCGGCATCAATTACTGCATATGAATTTTATAAAAAAATGGGATACAACTATAAAAATGGTGTGGAGGAGTTAGATGATGAGGGTCATTACAGGCTAGAGAAATTCAGATAAATTTACTTATTTTAATCATAAATAAGAAAGTATTTATACTTTAAGGAGGATAACAAAACATAATTATGGATATTAAAATGAGGATGGCAAGTGAAAATGACGCAGAAGAAATATTAAGAGTATATGCACCATATATAAAGGATACAGTTATAACTTTTGAATATGAAATACCAACAATCAATGAATTAAAAAATCGTATTAGAAAAATATCATTAGATTATCCTTATCTAGTTTGTACTTTAGATGAAAAGATAATTGGATATGCTTATTCATATAGACATAAGGAAAGAGCTGCTTATCAATGGAATGTTGAATTCTCCGTTTATATTGATAATTCATATTTACATTGTGGAATGGGAAAAGCTCTTTATAGTTCTCTTATTGAAATATCTAAACTACAAAATATTCAAAATATATATGGAGGAGTTACATATCCAAATAAAAATAGTGAGAAACTACATGAATATTTTGAGTTTAAGAAATTAGGAGTATATCATAATACTGGTTATAAATTTGGAAAGTGGCATGATGTTACTTGGTTTGAAAAAAGTGTTGACGAATATTATGGTGAACCCAAACCATTACTTTCAATTAAAGATATTGACGAAGAATTGCTTGATGAAATTATGGCTAAGTGTTGTAAGATGATAAAAATATAATGAAAAATCATTTATAGAGGCTATTTATTTTAACTAAATCAGATGGACAAGAAGTAATTACAAATAGAAATCTGTATGGATACGGGATTTGTTATTGAAGATATTGATGGAAGATGGATAGGCTTTGGGATAAAGGAACATTAAATATATTTTAAGGAGTGACAGTATTGGCAAAAATTAAGCTACAAGATTTAGTAAAAGTATTAAGTGAAGATGTATTAAAAAATAATTCTTGTATTGAAATTAACTTTTGCATTGATAATGATGCAGAATATGAAGATTGCTGGATGGGTAAAATGCCAGATAAGAATAATGTGAATAAAGAAATTTACTGGTATGGATTAGTTGCAGATGGTTCACAAGGCTATGATTATGATTGCTTAGAGGACATTCTAAATGCAAAAGTATTTAAGAATAAAAGCATATGTGATATTTGGAAAAATATTACTTTGTACTCATTAAACGGGTGTGATGTAGAAGAAATGCTTCAATATTAAAATTTTTATAATTTAAATACACAATATTAAGATATTATTCGTTAACATCACTAAATATGGGGGGGAAATTTATGAGGCTTATAGAAAGTAAATCTGAAAAAATAGTAAAGGGAATCCTTATAGGTGGATTAATTTATTTAATAGGATATATATTAATATTTTTGGCACAAAGTTCAACTGCTTCTTCAATTGCTGGACATTATATAGCAGTTGGTTTGTTACTTATTGGAACACTTTCTAGACCAATAGCAGCAATAATTATTTTTAAATTCTTATGTGATGCATTATATAAAATATTAAAAGCAGTTGATAAATATAACGAGTATAAATAAGAACAATCTTAATTTTAATATGATTTTATTACGAACTAACTATTAAAATTAATAACAGGAAGAATGTTCTTTGAAAATTGAATAATGTGGTGAAAAAATAGTAAGAAAAAATTTTTCTATTCATATTGAAGAGGAGATAAAGCTATGTATAAAGATATTGAAAATAGATTGGGTGCTAAAATACAAGATATTAAAGTTTTAAAATCAGGGTGGGCAGGAGAAATTATTTCCTTAAAATTTAAAGACAATACGCAAAAATATGTAATTAAGACCTATAATAGTAGTAAAAATGGACTTGAAAATATAAAACAAGAATGGAAAGGGCTAAACTTGCTTTATAATGCAAATTATCCAGTTCCAAGGCCAATAATGAGTGATTTTGTAAATGAAAAGCCTTATATAGTTATGGAAGAAATTGAAGGAGAAAATTTATGGGACTGTTATCAGACTTTATCTAAGGAAGACAAGGATCAATTATTAGAAAGATTTGTAAAGGTTTTTTTTGAGCTCCATGAATTAGATGTCTCCATAGTAGACAAGGAACTTGTAAAAGATTCTACAATATCTTTTATTGAAAAAGAGATTAATGAGATTAAAAAATTAGTAGAAGAAAATAAATTGGAATATTTTACTCAAATAATAGATTGGTTACAGAAGGAAAAAATGAATATCATAGGTGAGAAATTATCTATAATTCATAGAGATTATCATCCATGGAACGTAATAGTTGATAACAATGAAAAAATCTATGTAATTGATTTGCTGTGGGGAATTGGAGACTATAGATTTGATTTAGCATGGATGTATACACTAATGGAGAGAAGTGGATTTGAAGACTTTAGTCAAAATGTGTTAAAAAAATATAAAGAGCTAAAAAATGGGAATATTAATAATTTTGAATATTTTAAAGTGCTTTCAACTTTAAGATGGCTAATTAATGTCATGATCTCATTAAAAACTGGAGAGAACCTTAATGAAACAAGAAATAAAGAATTTGAAAATTTTGTTTCCCCACTCATACAAAAGGGAATAAGGTCAATTCAAGAAATTACTCGTATACAAATAATAATTTAAATTAATTGATTTGTAAAATTGAATAATGTGGTATTGAATAAATTATTCTAGATTAATATATCTAATGAATTTTGGGAAAGATAATTTTGCAACAATAATTAGATATAATCAGGAGGTAATTATGAAAAAATATTTAAGTTGTTTTTTAATTTTATGTACTGCAATTACAGTGCAGTTATTTGGGGTAAGTGAAGTAAGTGCTAAATCTGTTGTGGAGCTTTCTAATACTTATTTAAGTGCTGAGAATAATAGAGAATTCGATATTCCACAGCTTGTAAGACTACAGCAGATTTCACCTAATCAAATTCAAATAAGCTATGATATGGATGTGGATATGGATCTAGGAACAAAAGCAACTAATTACTGGGTTCAAGATACAAAGAATGTTAAACCAGAACATATAGCTACTCTTGGTAAAAATGATAAGGTTAATGAAAATAATTCGCTTACTGACAAATTAGTTAAAATTAACTCAAAAGATGGTTCAGCAAAAACATTTGTATTAACCTTTAGTCAAGATATTCCTAAAGGAGAAGAATATAAACTAATAATTTGTTATGTAACTGTTAAAGGAGCTCCACCTTATAATGGAGATAATGGATCGGCTACGTTTGTTGGAATGTAAAGATAACTACATTTTTTGGGAAAAAGATAAATATTAGACTTAATTATATAGAATATTAATTAAAATACCGTATTATTCAAAAATGAATATGCGGTATTTTTATATTTAAACAATAAATGAGAGAACTACATAAGTAATATACCCTATATAATAATGTTTAATTTAAAGCTATTGTGAATTAGATAATTCAATATGATATTTAAGAATCAAATAGTATAATATCAAGAAATATATGTAATTTAATGGCTTATTAGTTTATAATTGTATTATGTTGTGTGGGTAATAAAATTTTAGGAGAAAATTTAAAATGAGGTACATGGGAAATAAGGAATTTTGGGATGGTAAATTTGCAAATAGAAGTGATAATCCATTAAATCCGGAACAATCATTAGTTGAAAACATTATATATTTTAAAAAGGGTTCTGCTCTTGATATAGCATGTGGTGATGGAAGAAATGCTTTATTTTTACTTAAAAATGACTTTAAAGTAACAGGAGTTGATTTTAGTAGTGAGGCACTTGAGCGTTTAAGTAGGTTTGCTAAAAGAAATAATTATTTAATAAACACAAAACAAATTGATTTAAGTGTAGCTGATTCATTAAATGATATAGGTATATTTGATAATATATTAATTAATCACTATAGATTAAACAAGGATCAATTTAAAAATATAGAAAATAATATAACTGAGAATGGAATTTTATTTGTTTGTGGGTTTGGGCATAATCATAAAGTTGACTCTAGAATTAGAAAAGAAGATTTAATTCAACCAACTGATTTTGAATATATAAAGAAGTCATTTGATTTAATTAAGTATATAGAAAATGAAGATGATAGAGGTTTTTTTGTTACTTATATTTTTAGTAAGAGAAAAAATTAATTATAACTTGAACTTATTAAAACTTAATTAATAAAATATAGACTTTGAAAACTTAATAAAACTTAATATTAGAGTATTTCATTATAATATAAACTTTTTAAGGAGTAGTGAAAATCTTATGAACCTTAGCGATTATTTTCAAATAGTATTGCTTTGTGCTTTAATTCTTATAGCATTAATTGGACAACAGTATTATTTGATTAAGGCTTCAATTAATAGAATATATCGTGCTTTTATGTGGATAGCATCAGTTTCTATATTAGTAACTACTTTTTTAAAACATACAGACACTCATGAATTAATATATGGAATAATATATACAGCTTTATTTTTAGTATTATCATTTATGCGTAAAGGAATTACTCAAAAAGGCTTATCAGGTATTAAAGGTGATTCATGTAAATGGAGTAAAATTAATAGTGTTAAGTTATTAAAGCATAATAATAAAATTAAATTAGTATATCTTCATTCTAGAGGAGAAAGCTATATGTACTTTGATTATAATGACTATAGTAAGTTAATAAAAATTTTAAGGCAGTTTCTTAGTTATGATAAGATTAATATCTATGTCAGAACTTAGTTATTAATTGGTATATGTGATTTTTTTACATTATTAAATTTTATATTATAACAGTATAAATTTGTTCGGGTTTCAATTTTGGTAGTAGGACTAGCTAGAACTATATATAAAATTAATAAATATGGAAAAATTGATAGATAATCAGAGGGAGGAGAATTTTGGATAAGTTATCTAAAATACAAAGAAGAATACTTTGTTATTTAGGATTAGCAATAATGTTTGTGTTAATGGGAAATAGCAATAATGTACCAGAAATATTTGCTGAAAGAATATTTAAACCTATTAGGGGTAATGGTTGGGGAATTTATTATGCTGGGTTAATAGTTATGGTTGGAATATATTATTGTTTAAAACAACTTAATGAAATAGAAAAAAACTCTCTAATTAAGACAACGTTTAGAAGAGTTATTGTAACAGTAGCATTAATGAGTATTTTCCCTGTAATGTGGGTTTATTGTATTCAATTTTATAAAGGCTTTTCTAAGGATTTAAATTCGATATATCTTGATAGAGAGAAAACTTTAGTGAACTTTCATGGAAATAGGGATAAACTCACTATAAATGGAAGAATAGATATAGTAAATTGTAGCAATGATACACAAAAGTTGCACATAAAAATTAAGGCACCATCCTTAGTAAAAGAGTATGTAAAGGAAGAGTATATTACCTTAGAAAATGAATTTAAAGCACATCCAAAAGAAGAAAAAACTTTATTTATAAGTGAAGAGTTAAATTTTAATAGAGAAACTCAATATTCAGGATATAGCGCAAAAGCCTTTGAATATATATTGTTTAATGATAAAGGTGAAGTTGTGTTTAAAGGAACATTAGGAGAATATCAAACAAATGATTGGAGTTTAGAAACTTAATTTTTTGGATAGAGAGTAAAAATCAATGAGCAAGTATCTTATAATATGAAATAAACATAATTAACAAATTAAAAGGTGGACCTTATAATGGACATTCGTAAATGTGAAATGAAAGATGCAGATAACATGTTAAAAATATTATTAGCATTAGATAAAGAAACAAATTATATGTTATTTGAACTTGATGAAAGACCTAAAGATGTTAAGATAATAATATGAGAAAGTGGATTTCAGGTAGAAGGAATTAAAAAAATTCTATATATCGTGATGGTAAGTATCTTGATGAATAATATGGCTAAGTTATACTAACAATTTAATGGATATTTTTCAGTAAGTATTTATTACACAATGAAAGAGAGGTTAAGATGAATAGTTTTGAATTTATAAATGGGAGTATAGAGCTACTTGATTTAGTACAACCTTTATGGGAAAAATTAAATAAACATCATGAAGGCAACTCAACCTATTTTTATGATATATTCAAAAATTTCAAATTTGAAGATAGAAAAAATAAGTTTATAAAGAATAATAATTTAGAGGTTAAAATAGATTTAATTAAAGACTTAGAAAAAGGAATATATATTGGCTATTGTATTAGCACAATAGATAAAGAATTAATCGGAGAAGTTGATTCTCTTTTTATTGAGAAAGAGTATCGTAAATACGGTTTAGGAGATAAATTAATGAATATGTCATTAGAATGGCTAGATAGCAAACAAGCAAAAACAAAAATAATCGGAGTAGCAGAAGGTAACGAAAATGTATTAGAATTTTATAAAAAGTATGGTTTTTGCAAAAGAAGAGTGATTCTAGAGCAGATAAACGAATAGATTTTAATATATAATACTATATTTAATGATTATATTGTGAACTAAATTTTATTATAAATTAAGGTGTTCATTAAAACATCTGTTTCTTAGAAAAAAAGTTTAGTATGATAAATTTATCTTATCATACTAAACTAAGAACAATATACTTAAATATTAATTATACTGATATGATTCTTGTTTTAATTTTATGCCTAATAAAATTTTGGATATTAAAAATAATACTGGTAATTCTATCAGTGGCCCGATTATAAGAGCTAATGAAATTAAGGGCTTATCTGGAAATGATGCAACAGCAATTGCTAATGCTATAGGAGAGTTTCGAGCGAGAGTAGTTAAACTTAAAGAAACACTATCTTGGTAATTCAGTTTAATAGCCTTACCTACTAATCTTCCAACTATAAAGTTAATTATAAAGAATAGCAATATTGGTACTAATAAAATAAATAATACTTGATAATTTTCTAGCAAGACTTTTCCCTGTGAAGCAAACATAGATATAATGGCTATATTTAAAAAATATCCTTGATAATCACACGCTTTAGGAAGTAGTTTATCTTCAAATACACTATCACCTATTTTATTTATAATAAGTTTTCTAGCGACTATTGAGCACAATAGAGGAATCATTAAACTAAATACAACTCCTTTACCCAAGCTTATAACATTTATATCTACACTAGTTCCAGCTATCAATAATATATACACGGGTAATAAAAGTAATTGAAGTATTATATTTAAAGGAAGGATAGAAGAACCTAAAGCTACATTTCCCTTGGCAATTCCAGTAAATATTAAATACCAATCTGTGCAGGGAGTTACCATAAGCATAATAAACCCTATTAAAAGTTCTGGATGATTATTTAAAAATAATCTGCCTAAGATAAATACTATTATTGGTGTCCACACAAAATTTATGATAATTGATGTTGATGTAAACTTTATATTTTAAAATGAGTTTCCTATTTCTCTTAAAGGCACTTGTAGAAATACTAAAAATAACATTATTGTTAATGATGGCATTATTAAATATTCTGAATAAGTTTGGATCAGACTTATTTGACCTAGTAGAATTCCTAATAAAACCATCGCGAAAATAGTAAAACTTTGAAACTTATTTATACTTTCCATTAATAATCTCCTTTAATTTAAAGTAATAGTAATTGAATATGGTTATCATTTGGTGAATTAAATTATATTATATAGTAAATGATATTACAAGTTTTAATACTATAAATTTTTGTCTAGGAAAGTCAGAATATGTTTATTAAATAATTACTGAAATATATTCTTTGAAAATTGAATAATATTGTGTTGGGAAAATATGTTATAATAGATTAATAATAGTAAGATATTGTGTATTGAACAGAAAGGAAGATTTAATAATTAATAAATGGCAAAAAGGAATATTAGATATAACAATCTCATCATTCTTAATTTTTGTATTTTTATCGTTAGCAAATCCTAAGAAAAGTGTTAATTGGATAAAATGGTATCTTTTACTTGAGGGAAAAGAGAAGAAAAACTATAATCCCGAGATAGCACTAAATAATATAAAAAGAATATTACTATTGATTGGAGTTATTGGTGTTGTTGGATTAATTTTATCTATTTTTATAAATAAACTATTTGCAATACCAACATTTATATTAATACTATTAGTATTTATTGTATTTATTAAATATACTGGACCTAAAAGTAGCTTAATTATTAAAAAATGAATTAAGTGAAAATACCGTATCATTCAAAAAAGTGAATATGCGGTATTTTTTATTTTGTAATTCTAATAATACTGAAAGGAGAGTTTTTATGAAAGAGATAAAAATAGAGAAATGTCCATATTGTGAATCTACAGATTTTGCTAAAGGTTATCAGTTGGCACAAGGAAGTGTTTATCCACAGTCATTTGGATTTAAAATGGGTAGTTCTATTGAGCACATTATTTGCAAAGAGTGTGGTAGCATAATTCATTCAAAAGTAATAAAGATAGAAAGATTTAAATAAGCTCAACTATATAGATGTGGATTGACGCAAAATTCAGTTTATATAAGAAATAAAGATATTGTATGGAAAGTAGTATTATCATGAACTGTTGGAGTTTTATAATTCTATGTTTCAAAATGCCGTTAAGAATTACTATTGCCTGAGCGAATGCGAGTTATAGTAATTTAGGTATTTTGAATAAATAGAATTATAAAAACTCCCAGTGAAATGATACTGACTACTTGGAATACAATATCTTTCTTTTATTTAAAAGAGTTAAAAGAAGCATCAGAAGGCATTCTCCAATCACCACGAGGACTCAATGATATGCTACCAACCTTAGGGCCATCTGGAAGAGCGCTTCTCTTAAATTGTTGAGTAAAGAATCTATAAACAAATTTATCAAGCCATTTTCTTATTTCTTCAGAAGTATAATCATCTTTAAATGCTTGTTCTGCAAGCATTTGGATTCTTTCTTTTGAAGATCCATTTTTAATAAAGTGATATAAGAAGAAGTCATGTAATTCATAAGGTCCAACTATGTCCTCAGTTTTTTGAGTTATTTCACCTTTTTCACTTTTAGGTAAAAGCTCAGGACTAACTGGCGTATCTAATATATCTAAAAGAGTATCTGAAACTTGAGAATTAGATTCCTTTTCAGCAACATATCTAACTAAATATCTAACAAGAGTTTTTGGTATTGATGGATTAACTGAATACATACTCATATGATCTCCATTATAAGTACACCATCCAAGAGCTAATTCAGAAAGGTCTCCTGTACCAATTAATAAACCACCTTCTTTATTAGCTAAATCCATAAGAATTTGAGTTCTTTCTCTTGCTTGAACATTTTCATATGTAACATCATGAATATTTTTGTCATGACCTATATCTTCAAAATGTTGAAGAGAAGCCTTAACTATATTTATTTCTCTTAAATCACAACCTAGTTCATTGCATAAAGTTAAAGCATTGTTATAGGTTCTATCAGTGGTACCAAATCCAGGCATAGTTATTGTAACTATATTTTTATTATCTAATCCTAATAATTCAAAGGTTTTAACGACTACTAATAAAGCTAATGTAGAGTCTAGACCTCCAGAAATACCTATAACTGCTCTCTTTAGACCAGTATGTTCCATTCTTTTTGCAAGAGCAGAAGCTTGGATATTAAATATTTCTTTACATCTTTCTTCTCTAACTTTTGCATTAGAAGGAACAAAAGGATGCTTATCCACAAATCTATCAAAGTTAGATAGTTTAGTGTCTTTATAATTAAAGTTAATATTTTCAGCTTCAAATGGAAGTATCCTTGAAGCATCTCTATAGCTTATATTCTTAAGTCTTTCACTATTTAGTTTAAATACATCTATGCATGAATATATTACTTCATTATCTCTTTGGAATCTTTCATTTTCTTTAAGTAAAGTTCCATTTTCAGAAATTATCATATGACCACTAAATAATAAGTCAGTAGTTGATTCATGTACTCCAGCAGAAGAATAAATATAAGCTGACATACATCTAGCACTTTGATTAGAAATAAGTGCTTCTCTATAATCTTTCTTACTTACAAGCTCATTTGAAGCAGAAAGGTTTCCTATTATATTTGCACCAAGAAGTGAAAGGTAAGAGCTAGGGGGAATTGTAACCCAAAGATCTTCACAAACCTCAAAGGCAAATCTAAAGTTTCCAGAAGTAAATATTAAGTTAGTTCCAAAAGGAACTTCTTTTTGAAAAGAAAAATCTACTTTCTCATCAATTATTCCAAGACCTTCACTAAACCAACGTTTTTCATAAAATTCACTGTAGTTTGGTATGTATGATTTAGGAACTATTCCAAGAATCTTTCCATCAAAAATTATGTAAGCACAATTAAATAAAGCATTTTTAAATTTTAAAGGAGCTCCAACTGCAATTAGCATATCTAAGCCTTTACTTTTTTCAATAAGCTTTTCTATGGCAGAATTAGCTTTATCTAACAAACTAAATTGCATAAATAAATCACTGCAGGTATAGGAGGTGATGCATAATTCAGGAAAAACTATTGACTTAGCTCCATTCTTATGTGCCTCATCTAAACAAATAAATATATTTTCTAAGTTATAATCAACATCAGCTACACGAGTTACTGGACATGCTGCTGCAATCTTTATAAAATCCATAAAATCTCTCCAATCTATATTAAGCTAATAATAATCTTGTATATAAGTTATTTTAACTCTTTTTACTTTTTAAATTCATTTGGTTAAAAATAGTTTAGGCATTTTAATTAAATTTTACATATATAAATAATAATAAAAGGAAAACTATAGAAAATCAATGATAATAGAAGGAAGATGAATTTAAAGTTAAAATAAGTTATAAAATACTATATAAAAAGATAAAAAAGACATTGTAAAGGAGTGGGGTGTATAGTATAATCAATTCATAAGTTAACAAAATTTTAATTTTTGCTAAAATATGTTATAATGTTATCAGAAATAAAGGAGGGGGAAATAATGAGTGCAGTAATTTTTTGGATTATAGTTGCTGCTGTAGTAATTGCCATAGATATAGCAACTAGTAATTTCTTGTTTGCTTGGTTTGCAGCTGGAGCATTTGCAGCTATGATAGCAGATTTGTTAGGAGTATCTTTTGGGGTTCAAGCAGTGCTTTTCTTAGTTGTAAACTTAATAACTGTATCTGTAGGTTATCCATGGGCAAAACGAAAGTTTAAAGCTGGAGTTAAGCGTACACCGTTAATGGAAGAGAACTATATAGGAAGAGTTATGAAAGCAAAAGAAGACATTAAAGACAGAGCTAAAATAAAAGTTGACGGAATATATTGGACTGTACAAAACTTAGGAGAAGAAATAAAACAAAATGAAAGCTTTAAGATTATAGGAATAGAAGGTATTAAATTAATAATAAAAAAAGAGGAGGAAATTTAGATGGAAGGCTTATTAGGACTAATAATTACAGGGGTAGTAATACTTTTTGTATTAATAGTAATTTTATCATCAATTAAAATTGTTAACACAGGATACTTATACGTAGTAGAAAGATTTGGTCAATATCATAAGACTTTAGAACCAGGATGGCATTTCTTAATTCCTTTTGCAGATTTTGTTAGAAAGAAAGTTTCAACAAAACAACAAATTTTAGACGTACCGCCACAATCAGTTATTACAAAGGATAATGTTAAAATATCAGTAGATAATGTTATATTCTACAAATTATTAAATGCAAGAGATGCTGTTTATAATATTGAAGATTTTAGATCAGGTATAGTTTATTCAGCAACAACTAATATGAGAAATATACTTGGTAATATGAGTTTAGATGAAATATTATCTGGAAGAGATAAAATAAATCAAGATCTTTTAAGTATAATTGATGAAGTTACTGATGCATATGGTATTAAGATACTTTCAGTTGAAATTAAAAATATAATTCCACCAACTGAAATTCAAGAAGCAATGGAAAAGCAAATGAAAGCAGAAAGAAATAAAAGAGCTATGATTCTTGAAGCTGAAGGTTTAAGACAATCTCAAATTGAGAAAGCTGAAGGGGAAAAGAGAGGTAAAATCCTTGCAGCAGAAGCTGAAAAAGAAGCTAATATTAGAAGAGCTGAAGGTTTAAAGGAATCTCAATTACTTGAAGCAGAAGGTAAAGCTAAAGCTATAGAAGAAATATCAATTGCAGAAGCAGAAGCTATAAGAAAAGTAAACCAAGCAATTATAGAATCAGGTACTAATGAAACAGTTATAGCTTTAAAGCAAGTTGAAGCCCTTAAAGAAATGGCTAATAACCCAGCTAATAAGCTTATATTACCAAATGAGACTTTATCTTCACTTGGAAGCATTGCAGCTATAGGTGAAATGTTAAAGAAAGATAATTAGTATTAGAAATTAAAAAGTTAATATATTAAATTATGATAAGGTACTATAAATAAGATAGTACCTTATTTTGCTATATAAATTAATAAGAAATATATAATAAATTTAATTTTATTTCAAAGACTATATATTGAAGTTTAAATTAGTTTGGAGAAATAAAATATGAAAATGTTTATAAAAAAAAGAATAAAACTAATAATTATATTAGTTTTATTAATACTAGAAACTTTTAAAATTAGTACGGATGCAAGTTCATTAGGAACTGGAAGTAAAAATATTAATTATAATAGGGAAGCAGCTAGAGAATATGCTTTAAAATGGGCCACATCATCAAATAGTAAATATTATAACTACGTTAATGAAGGGGGAGATTGTACTAATTTTGTATCACAGGTTTTAAGAGCTGGTGGTTTAGAGTTTGTAGGTTCTAAAGCAAATGCCACTAGTATTAAATCCTGGTTTTATTATTCTCAAAACCTTCCTAATAGAACATCTACATGGACAGCAGCTCAGCCCTTTGCTTTACATTTTGGTAAAGAATACAAAAGAGCTTATGCCTTTACAGAATATAAGCTAATAGATGCGCTAGAAAATTGGGATACTATATATAAAAGTCTATTACCAGGTGACATAGTTCAGTATGCAAGGCAAAATAATATAGCTTTTCATTCTCAAGCTATTACAGACTTAATAGAAAAAAATAGAACTATATATTTTTGTCAGCATTCAAATTCTATGGAGTATTTCAGGAAAGATGGTAATTTAAGATATTATCTAATGGGAAAGCCAAATGATTACAACTTTTATATATATAATATAAAAGAAGATAGTGTTAATAGATCAGAAAATTTAGAAATTAAAAGTAGTAATAATTTAGATAATAGTAAAACAGAAGAGGACTATAGAAAAGAACTAATAGAAGCTTTAGATATAATAAAACTAAGCTTAGAGGATACAAGAATTGAAAATGAAAAAAACTATGATGAAAAAACAAAAATATTTATAGACAAAATGGATAAAAGGATAGAAGAAGTAGAATTCCATATAGATAAAAGGGGAAAATCTTCAAGGGAATTATTAGATATGCTATTAGAAAGAGAAAGCTTAGATTAAAGATATATAGGTTCTATTAAAGTTTCTACATTTAATATAGTATTTCAATTATTGTAAGTTATATAGTTATAAGATAATTTAAAAGAACCTATATATGTAAAATTAAAAAATATATATGATTCTAATTGAATATTAAACTTGTATTTTGACTTTTAACTATTGGTTTTAATTCAAATATAGATAATGCAGAATATTAATTAGAACATATATATAATAAAAATTTATAAACAGAGATTATTATAAAATTTAGAATAGAAAGAAATAAATATGATAAGAATAATAATAACCCAATAGGGTTACGTAGGTTTCTTTGCCGGTGGTTAAAACTGCCGGTATTTTTTTATTTTTAATAAATTAAAATTATTTTAAAAAAAGAGTAGCTTTTTTAAAATAACTATGTTATTATAAATGAGTAGTCAATAAGACTAACAATATTTTGTTTAAAGATTTTGAAAGATAATGACATTCTCCGTTATAGAGATTAGTAGTTACTTGAATAGTCTTTAGAATGGAGGATTTAAAATGGAAGATAAGAAATTAGTATGTAAAGATTGTGGTTCAGAATTCGTATTCACAGTAGGAGAGCAAGAATTCTACAAAGAAAAAGGATTCGATAACGAGCCAGTAAGATGCATGGATTGCAGAAGAGCAAGAAAAGCACAAAACAACAGAAGATAGTTATCTGTAATTTAAGCTATAGGTTTTCCTATAGCTTTTATTTTTATGTGAAGATACATATAAAATAAACATAATATAATATGCTGAAAAATATTAATATATATCGAAAAATGAATGTTAAATTATTAATTAATATATTAAAAACCACTAGCAAAAATAATAGATGTATGATAAAATGTTATAGTAAGTCGTAAGACTAAGAAATATTTGTTTAAAGATTAAATAGAAATTAGCTTTCTCCATTGTAGAGATTGGTTGATATTATATTGGTCTTTAGAATGGAGGATTTAAAATGGAAGATAAGAAAATAATATGTAAAGACTGCGGTAAGGAATTCGTATTCACAGTAGGAGAGCAAGAATTCTACAAAGAAAAAGGATTCGATAACGAGCCAGTAAGATGTATGGATTGCAGAAGAGCAAGAAAAAATCAAAACAACAGAAGATAATTAGCAAAGACTGTAGGTTTTCCTACAGTCTTTTTAATTTATGCTCTAAATCTTCGATTTAGTTAGTAAAAGTTACATCTTAGAAGGTATGTGAAGAAATTTTTCCAAATTTGCTGCTATAAGTATTCTATTTAATTAGCAGAATTTGAATTTCTATTCTCAATCTTTAAACCCATAAGTTGAAGTTCTAGTTGCATGTAGAGCTTCATTAACATTAGATAAAGTATCTTGAATAAGTTGTTTATTATCATCTTTTTCAACAGATTTAATAGCATCATGCAATAATTTTTGAGCATGAGTAACGTCAGAAAGAGCAAAGTTCAATTCATTTTTTGCATTTGGTTTATGTCCCATAAAAGCATCTCCTCCTAATCCTTAAATTTGTTTAAAGTGTTTTGTGCAGAATCTATAGCACTGTCAATAGATTTAAGTGCAGTATGAATTTCATTTCTATTATGATCATTTTCTGCGTGTAAATAAGCAGTATTTAGATGGGTTTGGCATGAACAAAGCTCATCTAAAGCTATTTCTAAATTTTCTTTGGAATTACCTTTCATAATTAACACCACCTTAAATTAAATCTCTATTAGTTTGTGTAAAAAAAATATTTCAATAACATTTATTAATAAAATTAATTAAAGAATTAATAGCTAAAATGTTATTAATTAGCTTTAAAACGCGCTATGTTCAAACATTAAAACTTATTAATGCAATATTTACTACAGAAAGAATGAGATTCTAAAAGTTCGCTTATATTTTTTACGCAACTATCATATCAACGAAAATATCTAACAGATCCTAAAATTCCAACGGAATAACTAAGAAATATATACACGAATATTATTTTTAGATACCAATAATATAATTCGATATGTAACGAATTATAAAAAGAAATATTGATATAAAGTTGACAAAAATATATCTAAATGATAACCTTAAAATATAAATACGAAATATATAAATAAATAATAAAAAAATATTCGTATTTTAAAATAGGGACTAATACTGCTTTGGAGGTATGAAAGTTGAAGGTGAGATGTGTATTTGTAGAGAAAAAAAGAGGCTTTAATGTTGAAGGAAAAAGTTTGCTTGAAGATTTTAAAAATAATTTAGGAGCTAGTTCTTTAGAAGAGGTTAGGCTTGTAAATAAATACACTTTAGGACAAATGAAGGAAGAAGATTATAAAAAAGCTCTTTATACAATATTTTCAGAAAAAACAGTAGATAATGTTTATGAAAACAAATTTGAAGTAAAGGATAACGAAATTGCCTTTGGAGTTGAGTATTTACCAGGACAATATGATCAAAGAGCAGATTCAGCTTCAGAATGTTATCAATTATTGACTTCAGAAGAAAAAATAGAAGTTAAATGGACAAAAATAATAATTTTAAAAGGTGATTTATCAAAGAATGAAGTAGAAAAAATTAAAAATTATTATATAAATCCAGTTGATTCTAGAGAAGTAAATATAGATAACTTAGAATTATCATCAAAACTTCCAGAGCCAAAAGAAGTAAAAATATTAAATGGATTCATTGAAAAAAGTGACGAAGAAATAAAAGAGCTACATAGCAAAATGGGCATTGCTATGAGCTTAGAGGATATAAAGCTTATAAGAGATTATTTTAAAAATGAAGATAGAGATCCAAGTATTACAGAGATAAAAGTCATAGACACATATTGGTCAGATCATTGTAGACACACAACTTTTTCAACTGCAATAGAAAAAGTAAATATAGAAGAGGGGCTTTATACAAGCGCTTTAGTTAAATCATATAAAGCATATTTAAAGTCAAGAGAATTTGTTTATGGTGAAACAAATAGAGATGAAACCTTAATGGATATAGCTGTTATAACAATGAAGGAAATGAGAAAAAGAGGGCTATTAGAAGACTTAGATGTATCTGATGAAATAAATGCTTGTTCAATTAAGGTAAATATAGAAACTAACAATGGAACTGAAGAATATCTAGTAATGTTTAAAAATGAAACACATAATCATCCAACTGAAATAGAACCTTTTGGTGGAGCAGCTACATGTCTTGGTGGAGCTATTAGAGACCCATTATCAGGCAGAACTTATGTATATCAAGCTATGAGAGTTACAGGGGCGGCAGATCCAACAGTTAGCATAGAAGAAACATTAAAAGGAAAACTTCCACAAAGAACTATAACTTTAGGGGCAGCACATGGATATAGTTCCTATGGAAATCAAATAGGACTTGCAACAGGACAAGTTTCAGAAATATATCATCCTAATTATGTTGCAAAGAGAATGGAAATTGGAGCAGTTATAGCAGCAGCACCTAGGAAAAATATAGTTAGAGAGGAACCTAAGCCAGGAGATGTTGTAATACTTTTAGGTGGAAGAACAGGAAGAGATGGATTAGGTGGAGCAACAGGGTCATCTAAAGAACATACAGAAGATTCAATTAATGAATGTGGAGCAGAAGTTCAAAAGGGAAATCCACCAACAGAAAGGAAAATTCAAAGATTATTTAGAAATTCAGAAGTTTCAATAATGATAAAAAGGTGTAATGACTTTGGGGCAGGTGGAGTTTCAGTTGCAATTGGAGAATTAACAAGAGGATTAGATATAGATTTAGATAAAGTTCCAAAGAAATATGAGGGATTAGATGGAACAGAAATTGCTATTTCAGAATCTCAAGAAAGAATGGCTGTTGTAGTTAATAAAGAGGATGAAGAAAAGTTTATAAGCTTAGCAGCAAAAGAGAATTTAGAGGCAGTAAAGGTAGCAACAGTAACAGATACAGAGAAACTTAGAATGTTCTGGAGAGGAAAAAATATAGTAGATTTAAAAAGAGAATTTTTAGATACAAATGGGGCAAGGCAAACAACGGAAGTAGAGGTAGAATTGCCAAAGAATTATCCATTCAATGTATCAGATGTAGATGTAAAAGAAGAATGGATTAACAATTTAAGAAATTTAAATGTAGCATCACAAAAGGGGTTAGTTGAGAGGTTTGATGCAACTATAGGGGCAGGTACAGTACTTATGCCTTTTGGGGGTAAATATCAAAGTACTCAAGCAGAAGGAATGGCAGCCAAAATACCTGTTCTAAATGGTGAAAGTAAAGATGCTACATTAATGACATATGGATTTAATCCTGAAATGGGAATGTGGAGTCCATATCATATGGCATATTATTCAGTAATAGAAGCGATAACAAAACTTTCAGCTATGGGTGGAAATTATAAAAAAGCAAGACTTACATTACAAGAGTATTTTGAGAGATTAGGAAAAGATAAAAATAAATGGGGCAAACCTTTTTCAGCATTACTTGGTGCATATCAAGCACAAATGGATTTAGGAATACCAGCAATTGGAGGTAAAGATTCAATGTCAGGAACCTTTGGTGATTTGGATGTACCTCCATCATTAGTAGCCTTTGCTGTTGGGGTTATCAGAGCAAAGGATGTTATATCACCAGAATTTAAAAATAAAGATTCTAAGATAGTACTTTTAATAGCAGAGAAAAATGAAGATATGACTTTAAAAGTAGATGAGTATAAAAAGAATTTAGAAAGATTACATCAGCTTATTTTAGATGGAAAAGTAATTTCAGCATCATCAATAAAATTTGGTGGATTAGCAGAGGCTTTAACTAAAATGAGTTTAGGAAATCGTATTGGGGTAGAATTTGAAGGCGTAAATAAAGAAGAATTATTTGGCCTTAACTATGGAAGCTTAGTTTTAGAAGTTAAAAATGAAGTTGAAATAGAAAAAGAATTCAATGGTTGCGCTTATAAAGCAATAGGTAATACAACAGAAAATAGGGCTATAGTTTCAAAGGAATATGATATTAATTTTGATATAGAATTTTTAGAAATGATATTAGAAGAAAAATTATCAAAGGTATTTAAGATTAAAACAGAAGATAAAAATGAAAGAATTGAAACAATTTTATATGACAAAAAGGAAATAAAAACTCCAACAATAAAAATTGCAAAACCAAAAGTATTTATTCCAGTCTTCCCAGGGACAAACTGTGAATATGATTGTGCAAGAGCTTTCAGTAATGAAGGGGCAGAAGTTTCAGAACTTGTTTTAAATAATATGAACAAGGAATCTTTAAAAGAATCAATACTTAAAATGGAAAAGACAATAAGAGAAAGTCAAATAATAATGTTACCAGGTGGATTTTCTGCTGGAGATGAACCAGATGGTTCAGGTAAGTTTATAGCAACAGTATTTAGAAATGAAAAAATTAAGGATGCTGTAATGGACTTATTAAAAAATAGAGATGGATTAATCCTTGGTATATGCAATGGCTTCCAAGCACTAATAAAATTAGGATTAGTTCCTTATGGTGAAATTGTAGATATAGAAGAAGATATGGCAACACTAACTTACAATGAAATCAATAGGCATATGAGTTCAATAGTTAGAACGAAAATAGCTTCAAATAAATCACCTTGGTTTAGTGAAGTAAATATAGGAGACATACATTCAGTTGCAATTTCTCATGGAGAAGGAAGATTTGTAGCACCAAATTCTTTATTAGATAAATTAAGAGAAAATGGACAAATAGCAACACAATATGTTGATTTAAATGGTGAAATATCTATGGACATGCCTTTTAATCCAAATGGATCAATGTTAGGTATAGAAGGAATAACAAGTCCAGATGGAAGAATCCTTGGTAAAATGGGGCACTCAGAAAGAATAGGAGAAAACCTATATAAAAATGTTCCAGGAAACTTTGATCAAAAGATATTTAAAGCGGGCGTGAAATACTTTAAGTGATGTTAAAAATATGAAGATTAATGGATAAAGGAGAGTTTATTTATGAAGGTAGCTATATTTTTTGGAAGTAAATCTGATACTGATGTTATGAAGGGAGCTGCTAATTGCCTAAGGGAGTTTGGAGTTGAATTTAAAGCTTATGTATTATCAGCTCATAGGGTTCCTGAAAAGTTAACGGAAACTTTAAAGGAAGCTGAGAAAAATGGATGTGAAGTTGTTATTGCAGGAGCTGGACTTGCAGCACATTTACCTGGAGTTATAGCTTCACAAACTACTATGCCTGTAATAGGAGTTCCAATAAAAGGAGCAGTTGAAGGATTAGATGCTTTATTTTCAATAGTTCAAATGCCAAAGTCAATTCCTGTTGCAACTGTTGGAATTAACAATAGTTATAATGCTGGAATGCTTGCAGTTCAAATGCTTGCTATTAAAGATAGTACTTTAAGAGAAAAATTAAATAAATTTAGAATAGATATGAAAAATAAATTTATAGAAGAAAATGGAGAAGGAGTAGATCTATAATGGAAAAGTTAGAAATGATGTATGAAGGAAAAGCAAAAAAAATATATGCTACAGATAAGGCTGATGAAGTAATAGTTTATTACAAAGATGATGCAACAGCATTTAATGGAGAAAAGAAAGGGCAAATTGAGGATAAGGGTGCTTTAAATAATGCAATAACATCAATGATTTTTGAAATGCTAAAGGAAAATGGAATCAAAACACACTTTATAGAAAAATTAAATGAAAGAGAACAGCTTTGCAAAAAGGTTGAAATAGTACCACTAGAAGTAATAGTTAGAAATGTAGCAGCAGGATCAATGGCTAAGAGATTAGGGCTAAATGAAGGCTTTGAACTTAAAACTACAGTATTTGAATTATCATATAAAGATGATTCACTAGGAGATCCATTAATAAATGATTATCATGCGGTGGGAATTGGAGCAACTACCTTTGAAGAATTAGATAAGATTTACGAGATGACAGCTAAAATAAATGATTTATTAAAAGAATTCTTTATAAAACAAAATATAAGGTTAATAGATTTTAAATTAGAATTTGGAAGATATAACGGAGAAATTCTTTTAGCAGATGAAATTTCACCAGATACATGTAGATTTTGGGATGCAACAACAGGAGAAAAACTAGATAAAGATAGATTTAGAAGAGACCTTGGAAATGTTAAAGATGCTTATGTTGAGATATTAAACAGAATAAAGAAATAATAAATTACATCAATAATTGTTAATTATCAATTACTAACTGTGAATTAATTGTAGGGGGTATTGTTTTGAGCTTAGATTTAATTTTAGATCCAAGTAATGATAAATTTAAGGATGAATGTGGTGTTTTTGGTGTTTATGTAAATAAGCCTATGGACGTTGCTTCTATGACATATTATGGGTTATATGCACTTCAACATAGAGGGCAAGAAAGTGCAGGAATAGCTGTAGCAAATGGTGAAACTGTTGATATCCATAAAGGTATGGGGCTTATAACAGAAGCATTTTCTAAAATAGATTTAGAGAAACTTAAAGGTTTTGCAGCAATAGGACATGTTAGATATTCAACATCTGGAGATACTAGAATTGAAAATGCACAGCCATTACTTAGTAAGACTAAACTTGGGTCAATAGCTATGGCTCATAATGGTACCTTAGTTAATGCAGATGTTATAAGAGAGCTTTTAGAAGATGGAGGACATGTTTTTCATACATCAATAGATTCAGAGGTTATAGCAAATCTTATAGCAAGAGGAGCCAAAAGAGGAATTGAAAGAGCCATATTTGATGCAATTCAAGCAATAAGAGGCTCTTTTGCAATGGTAATCTTAACAGAAAATAAGCTTATAGGAGTTAGAGATCCGCATGGAATTAGACCTTTATGTCTTGGAAAAACAGAAGAAGGATATGTATTATCATCAGAAAGCTGTGCTTTAGATGCAATAGGAGCAGAATTAGTTAGGGATATTGAGCCAGGAGAAATAATTGTTATAGATGAAAAAGGAATTAAATCTTATAAATACTCAGAAAACACCCAATGTCAAACTTGTGCCTTTGAGTATATATATTTTGCAAGAGCAGACTCAACAATTGATGGGTTAGATGTTCATGAATCAAGAGTAAGAGCTGGGGAGCAATTATTTAAAGAGCATAAAATAGAAGCTGATGTGGTAGTTGCAGTTCCAGACTCAGGAATACCAGCAGCAATAGGTTATTCAAAAGCTTCAGGAATACCTTATGATACAGGCTTTATAAAAAATAGATATGTAGGTAGAACCTTTATAACGCCTTCTCAAGAAATCAGAGAAAAAGCTGTAACTGTTAAATTAAATCCACTTAAAGTAAATGTAAATGGAAAAAGAGTTGTGCTAATTGATGATTCAATAGTAAGGGGAACTACATCAAAATATTTAGTAGATTCTTTAAGAAGAGCAGGAGCAAAAGAAGTACATTTTTTAGTAGCTTCACCAATAGTTAAATTTCCTTGCTATTTTGGAATAGATACTCCATATAGAAGTGAGCTTATAGGAGCTAAAAAATCAATTGAAGAAATAAGAGAAGCAATAGGATCAGACAGTTTAGGATATTTAAGTATAAAAGGTATGTATAGTTGCTTTAAAGAAAATTGTGGATATTGTGTTGGTTGCTTTAATGGAATATATCCAGTAGCAACACCTATAGAAAAAGCAAAATAAAAGCTGAAAGGTAGTGTGTTAAATGATAACTTATAAAGAAGCTGGAGTTAATATAGAAGAAGGATATAAATCAGTAAAGCTTATAAAAGAATATGCAAGCAAAACAATGAGTGAATATGTGCTAAATGGACTTGGAAGCTTTGCTGGAATGGTTGAACTTCCAGAAGGATACAAAAAACCAGTTTTAGTTTCTGGAACAGATGGAGTTGGAACTAAGCTTGATATAGCTTTTAAAACTAAAAAATACGATACTGTTGGAATTGATTGTGTTGCAATGTGTGTTAATGATATTTTATGCCATGGAGCAAAGCCACTATTTTTCTTAGACTATATAGCTTGTGGAAAGTTAGAGGCTGAAGTTGCTTCTGATTTAGTAAAAGGAGTATCAGAAGGATGCATTCAAGGAGATTGTGCTTTAATTGGAGGAGAAACTGCTGAGATGCCAGGATTTTATAGAGATGGTGAATACGATATGGCGGGCTTCGCAGTAGGAATTGTAGATAAAGATAAAATAATAAATGGTAAAGATATAAAGGATGAAGACAAGTTAATAGGTATTGCATCTTCAGGGTTACACTCTAATGGTTATTCATTAATTAGAAAAATATTTGAAGATTTAAATGAAGATTTAGGTGGAAAAGAAGCATGGAAAACCTTAATAACTCCAACAAAAATTTATGTTAAGCCAATCTTAAAACTACTTGAAAGCTTTGAAATAAAGGGAATGGCACATATAACAGGCGGTGGATTTATAGAAAATGTACCAAGGATGTTTAATGGAGAAAACTTTACAGCAGTTATTAAAAAAGATAGTTATCCATTACCATTAGTATTTGAAAAGATAATAGAAAAAGGTGTAGATAAAGATCATATGTACAATACCTTCAACATGGGAATTGGATTTATACTATGTGTTAATGAATCAGATGCTAAGCCTATTATAAAAGCTTTAATTGAAATGGGAGAAAAGGCTTATGAAATAGGTTATGTAACATCTGGAGGTGAAGGTGTTTGTTTAAAATAGCAGTACTTGCATCTGGTGGAGGAACAAACCTTCAATCAATAATAGATTCAATAGAAAATGGAAAATTAAATTGCAAAATAGAAATGGTTATAGGAAGTAAAGAAGGGATATTTGCTTTAGATCGAGTTGAGAAAAAAGGAATAAAGACTTATGTAGTATCTAAAAAAGAATATATAGGTACTACATCAGATAAGATATTAGAATTAACTAAGGGAAAAGTTGATTTAATAGTCCTTGCTGGATATCTTTCAATATTACAAGGAGATATCCTTAAAGAATTTAAAGATAAGATAATAAACATACATCCATCATTAATACCAAGCTTTTGTGGACCAAGAATGTACGGGTTAAAGGTTCATGAAGCTGTTATAAATTCAGGAGTAAAATATTCAGGTTGTACAGTACACTTTGTAAATGAAGAAGTAGATGGTGGAGCAATAATACTACAAGAGGTAGTACCAGTTTACTTTGAAGATACAAAAGAGGAATTACAAAAAAGAGTGTTAGAAAAAGAACATATAATATTGCCAAAAGCAATTGATTTAATAAGTAAAAATAAAGTAGAAATTATAAATGGAAAAAGCCAGATTATATAATGGACAAGTTATAGGAGAAATTAAAAAATGTTTAACTACTATCAATGTATTAATTGTTAAATATTAATTTATAGCAAAGGGGTTTTTAGGTTGATTAAAAGAGCATTAGTTAGTGTTTTTGATAAAGAAGGTATTTTAGAGTTTTCTAATTTTTTACAAGATAAAGGTGTTGAAATAATATCTACAGGTGGTACTTATAAACATCTTAAGGACAATGGAGTTAATGTTATTGAAGTTAACGAAGTTACTAATTTTCCAGAGATGTTAGACGGAAGGGTTAAAACTCTTCATCCTATTATACATGCAGGAATACTTGCTATAAGAGATAATGAAGAACATATGGATACTATTAGAGAAAGAAGTATTGAAACTATAGATATGGTTATAGTTAATTTATATCCATTCTTCCAAAAGGTTAGAGAAGATTTAAGCTTTGCTGAAAAGGTTGAATTTATAGATATTGGTGGACCTACAATGCTTAGAGCAGCAGCTAAGAATTTTAAAGATGTAGTAGTTATTTCAGATAAAGAAGATTACAAGGCTGTTATGGAAGATATATCTGAAAATGGAGATGTTTCATTAGCCTTAAGAAAAAAATTAGCAGGAAAAGTATTTAACTTAATGAGCGCATATGATGCAGCAATATCAAACTTTTTATTAGAAGATGAAGAATATCCAGAATACCTTTCAATATCATACAAGAAAAAGCAAACATTAAGATATGGAGAAAATCCACATCAAAGTGCAGCTTACTACAGCTCAACAGAATTTGATGGAGCTATGAATAGTTTTGAAATATTAAATGGTAAAGAATTATCATACAACAATATTAAAGACTTAGATATAGCTTGGAAAGTTGCCTCTGAATTTGATGAAGTAGCTTGTTGTGGACTTAAACATAATACCCCTTGTGGAGTAGCTATTGGAGAAACTCCTTTTGAAGTTTATAAAAAGGCACATGATGCAGATAAAGCTTCAATATTTGGTGGAATAGTAGCAATAAATAGAAAGATAGATAAAGCTACAGCAGAAGAAATGGTGAAAATATTCTTAGAAGTAGTGGCAGCACCAGATTTTGATGAAGATTCTTTAGAAGTATTAAAAACTAAAAAGAACCTAAGAGTAATTAAATGCAATAATACTCCAAAAGATAAAAAATATATGGTAACAGTAGATGGTGGAATACTAGTTCAAGAAGAAGATAAAAATCTAATTGATGAATTAAAAGTAGTAACAGAAAAAGTACCAACTGAAGAAGAAATGACAGATTTATTATTTGGTATGAAAGTAGTTAAATACGTTAAATCTAATGCAATAGTTGCTATAAAAGATAAAGTAGCAGTTGGAATAGGTGGGGGACAAGTTAATAGAATCTGGGCAACAGAAGAAGCTCTTCAAAGAGGACAAGGTGCAACAGTTTTAGCTTCAGATGCTTTCTTCCCATTTAGAGATGTGGTAGATGAGTGTGCTAAAAATGGTATTAAAGCAATAATACAACCAGGTGGATCAATAAGGGATCAAGAGTCAATTGATGCCTGCAATGAGCATGGAATTGCCATGGTATTTACAGGATTTAGGCACTTTAAGCATTAATATTAACTAGGGAAACAGAGAAATTGTTACTTCGGTATATTATGAAATTTCGCAGAGTATTTCTAATATTCTTATCGGTATAATTGCTAAATTTAAGTAACTTCCTACGGTGAGACAACTTAAATTCTTAACGCAATTATGCTTCAAAGAATATTTAAATACTTACTACTCATTACAATATAAACTTCCGTAAAAATTTTTCTGTTTCCTAGACGTTAAAATTAATGTTTGTAAGTTTGTTCATGTAAATAGCATAGAGATGGAATAAAGTAAGTAGTGTTACTTGGAGGTAAATGGATGAGGATTTTATTAATTGGATCTGGTGGGAGGGAGCATGCTTTGGCTTGGAAGCTTGCTAAGAGTGAGAGGGTTAAAAAGATATTTGTTGCTCCTGGTAATGGGGGAACTGCTAGGGAAAGTAAGTGTGAAAATATAGATATTACTGATATAGATGAACTTTTGAAGTTTGCTTTGGAAAACTCAATTGATTTAACTGTTGTCGGTCCTGAGGATCCTTTAACTAAGGGGATTGTTGATAAGTTTAAGAGGGAAGGGCTTAGGATATTTGGACCTAGTGAAAAGGCTGCAAGGCTTGAAGGTAGTAAGAGTTTTTCTAAGGATTTTATGAAAAAGTATGGAGTAAAAACTACACGGTATGAAGTTTTTTATGATGCAAACAAAGCTTTAAGTTATTTAGAAACTTGTCCTTATCCTACAGTAGTTAAGGCTGATGGATTAGCTGCTGGTAAGGGAGTTGCTATTTGTGAAAATAAAGAAGAAGCTGTAAATGCAGTAAAGTCTTTTATGGTTGATGATATATTCAATGGAGCGGGACAAAAAATAGTTATAGAAGAATTTTTAGATGGAGTAGAAGCTTCAATACTTTCAATAACAGATGGAAAGACTATAATTCCATTTATATCAGCAAAGGATCATAAGCAAATCTTTGATGGGGGTAAAGGTCCAAATACTGGAGGAATGGGAGTTTTAGCACCTAATCCATATGTAACAGATGAAGTTTTAAAAGATTTTGAAGAAAACATAATGAATAAAACCTTAGTTGGGATAAGAGAAGAAGGCTTTGATTACAAAGGGATAATATTCTTTGGGCTTATGATAACTAAAAAAGGCTCATATCTTTTAGAGTATAATGTAAGAATGGGAGATCCAGAAACTCAATCAGTACTTAATTTAATGGAAAGTGATTTATTAGAACTTATAGAAGCTGCATTAATAGAAGATTTAAAAAATACAAAAATTAAATGGAAAAATGGAGCTTGTGTTAATGTAGTTTTAGCATCAAAAGGATATCCAGGAAGTTTTCCTAAAGGATATGAAATAACTATAGAAGATGAAATAAAGGATAAAGTATTTCTAGCAGGAGCAAAGCTTGAAGATGAAATTTTAAAAACTAATGGAGGAAGAGTTCTTTCAGTAGTTGGAATTGGAGAAACAATAGAAGAAGCTAGAAAAGATGCTTATAAGGCCATAGAAAAAGTTGACTTTAAGGAGAAGTATTTTAGGGAAGATATAGGATTAGTATAATTGATCTAAGTTTCACAAATAAGGCATAATTAAATAAATAATAGATCAGTATTCTCGCCTATTTGCCACGAATACTTTGTCAGCAAAATCCAGACATAGCCACACTATGACTGGATTTCATCTTGTCTCGTATCAAATATGCTTCGAATCTTTGGTCTCTTATTTCTTTTCATATGCCTAATATAAAAGAAAATATTATTTGGAGGAATACCATGAATAAAGAAACTAAAGATCAAGTTTATGAAAAAGCAAAGCAAATGATAATAGCAGGTGAGTCTTGGGATAAAATAATGGAAGAAACAAATCCTAAATTCTAAAGATATTATTAGGGTTATTTTATTAGAATTCTAGATAAAGTTTGAAAGTGGGTTTTTTATAATCCACTTTTTGTTTTAGCATAAAAGAATATTGTTTTAATATAAACTAGTATGGGGGTTCCATAAGCCTCGCTTCCACTATGAAACATACGATAATACAGAAATATGTTGTCGTGTTTTGTATTTTTTACAAAATTTATAATTACATAAATGACTAAATATGGTAAACTAAAGAAGAATTATAGTAGATTTGGAGGGGGAAGTAGTTTATGGATGGAAAAGGTTTTGAACTACAATCAGATGAGATAGAATTAATATTAAAAAATCATCTTAAAATAGAATCAAAGGTAATGTCTATAGAGACATTATTGGGAAATGTTAGGATGAGGAATAAAATAGTTTATGATCCATATTATCAAAGAAATTATGTATGGGATAATGATAAAGCTACGTACTTTGTTGAAAGCATATTATTGGGAACAGAAATTCCACCTTTAGTTTTCTTTAAGACCGATCAAGGCAAAATTGAAGTAATAGATGGAAGACAAAGATATGAAACATTAAGTAAGTTTTTAGGTGGCAATTTATCCTTAACTAAAAAAGGATTGACCAACTTAAAATCATTGCATAAGAAAAAATATGCTGACTTAGAACCTAAAATACAGGATATATATTTGGATACTAAAATAAGAATAATAGAATTTAGTATAGTTAACGAGCCTAAGTTAACCGATAGACAAGAAGATTTAATTAAGAAAGAGATATTTAGACGATATAATTCAGGAATAACACCATTAACAAGTGTTGATATTAATAGGGCTATGTATAATAATGATAATATTACAAATTTTTTTAAAAATAAAATAAGAGATGATGAGGCATTATATCAAAAATTAATAGGATTGTTTTTTAATTCAAATAGTAATAGAAAAGTATCTGTAGATACTATAATGCATAAAATAAGACAGATTTTAGTTTTATATAAAATTCCGGTTAAGTACTATTCGAGGTCAAGTAATAGGCAATTTGTAATAGAAAGTTTTTATGAAATACTTATGAATGAAACTGAAGATCCATCAATAATATATAATGATTTTATACAAAAAATAGAACTGTTAATAAAATTAAAGGGAATATTTCACAAATATGAAATTGAGTATAATAAACTTATATCTGAGTGCTTAATTTGGGCATTATATATATGTGATGTAGAAAATATAGATATTCCTGAGTTTAAAGAAGACGAACAATTTTATAATGAATTTTTAATATATGTTAAACAAGATTTGAATAAATTCTCTAATCTTGAAAGTCATTTTTATAAGAGTTATGAGCCAAGATATGAGTATATATTAAAATTTGTAGAGAATAAATTCAATAAGAATCTAAGAGATACATATATAACAAGTCATGGGGATATAGTTAAGAATAGGAAAAATGTTGATTCAGATATAAATATAACAAAACAACTAGATGAATTAAAGGAATTAAGAATAGATAAGGCAGAACCTTCAAGTACCACAATAGAAGATTTGAGTTCTCAAATGTTAAGAAAAAGATTTCTGGTAAGACCCTCATATCAGAGAGAAGAAGTTATAAATTTAGTTAAATCATCATCTATAATAGAAAGCATTCTTTTGGATATAAAGCTTCCTCCAATATTTATATTTAAAAGGAAGGATGGGGTAAGTGAAGTAATAGATGGACAACAAAGATTATTAACGATATTAGGATATATGGGAGTAGGATTTTGTGATGAAAGAGGAAATAGTATTTATTCTAAGAAAAATCAATTTAAATTAAAAGATTTAAGAGTATTAGATGAACTAAATGGATCAAGATTTGAGTCATTAGATTCTAAATTGCAGGATAAAATATATGATTTTAACTTGTCAGTAGTTACAATAGATGAAGAAAGAAATCCTAATTTCAATCCAATAGATTTATTTATAAGATTAAACAATAAACCTTATCCTGTAAGAGAAAATACATTTGAAATGTGGAATTCTTATATTGATAAAGAAATAATAACTAAAATAAGAACTAATGTAAATAAAAATGAAGAGTGGATGTACTTTAGAAAAAACAATAGTAGAATGATAAATGAAGAAATGTATACAATCTTGTCATATTTAAGTTATAAGAATAATTATGAAAATATTAAAGAAAAAGATATATTTGATATTTACCAAAAAGGGCAAAGAATTAATTTCAGAATACAAAATAAAAAAGACTTAACAAAAATCTTAGAATCAGCTTCAAAAGAAAATTATAGTAAGAATCGTTTTTTAGCTAGTATAAAAAATGTTGAATCATTTATTAAAAAGTTAAGATTAATTTTAGTAACAGAAAATATAAGTAATGATAATATTAATGACTATCTTAAAAATGAGTTAAATCTAATTTTTAAAGTAAAGGCTAATTCTACAAGAAGAAGTTTACAAGATTTCTATGCATTATGGTATATTATACAGCCATTAAATATGGAAATGATAAGAATAAATAGAGAAATAATAAAAGAAGAATTACAAATTATTTTTACATTTATGAAAGAAATCCCTGAAAATTCATTAAGTGATTTTCTAAATAGAGTTAATGAATTCAATGAAAAATATAGAATAAATCAAAGAAAACTAAAACTTCCGGTAGAGAAAGCTGAAGAAATAATTAAAAAGCAAAATTTCACATGTCCAATATGTAAAGGAAAGTTGTATATTGGGGATATTACTAATAATGATCATATAGTTGCACTTGCAATAGGTGGAGATGATGAAATCGAAAATATACAAGTTACTCACGAAAGCTGTAATCATGAAAAAGGTTGCAAACAATTAGAAGTGATATAGTAATATATTTTAAGGAGCTATTAGTAATAGCTTCTTTTTATAATAAAGATAAGTTATAAGAATATATTATTATATTTATAAGATATCTATATTAGATAGACAATATATACCAATAGCTTCGTAAAAATAATATGGTTACAAATAAATGAATAATAAGGAAATATATTAATGAGTGTGTTTTAACAGAGCATGAAGAAAGAATATTTAATGATAAATCTATACCATTATTAGTTGAAGGTATTAATGAAAATCTAAAGATTTAGAGTAAATAGGATAAGGATAAAAGAGCAGTTTTTCAAAAAGAATTTAAAGATATCAAAAAACAAATTGGTAATATTGTAATGGCAATAACAAATGGATTTATCCAAGAAGAGTTTAAGGTTAAGATGGAAGAATTAAAGGAACGAAAAGTTTACTTAGAAGCAAATCAATCAGTTACTAAAGTTACAGAAGAGGATATAAGAGGGCTTTTAACTGGGTTAAAGGAATATGTAGTAACTAAGAATATCCCAGAGTGCAAAAATTTCATACAGGACTTTGTTAAAGATGTTGTAGTATATAAGACCCACGTTGAAGTAGTATTCAACGTGGGTTTTAATATTGTTAAAACAAAACAAGTTATAAATATTAATAGAGAAGAATTTTTCAAATGTTATTTAGTTTAAATATTTAAATAAAATGTAATTGGTGTTATTATGTAAATATAGATGAAATAGGGGGAAGGGTATGAAGTTATTATATGATGTTGAGAATTTTGGAGCTATTGATGCAGATACTGATGAATTACTTTTAGAATGTTTTGAAAATCATAATGCTTATTTAGATTTGGTGAATTTTAAGAAATTTTTAATAGTAGGGAAAAAGGGAAGTGGAAAGACTGCTATATATAAAAAAATTATGTCAGAAAAAGAACATGATGTTTTTTGTGTGGGACATAGTTTTTCTGATTATCCTTGGCATCATCATGATAAGCAATCAAGAATAGGTGTTCCAAGTCACGATAGATTTATTCAAAGTTGGAAGTACTTGATTCTTATGTCAATATCAAAGGTAATATTAAATAATGATAATAGTGTGCCTTTTGATGATGAGTCAAGGGAAAGTTATAGTGTTATAGAAAATTTTATATATGACACTTATGGTACAACTAAGCCAGATGTATCTCAAATATTTTTACCGCAAAAGAAGATAAAATTAAAATCATTTTTAGGATTTGAGAAAGGTGGGGTTAAAATATCATCTCCTTTTGAAATAGTATCAATGGATAATTTACCACAGGTAATATCAGAGGTTAATATTAACTTAATGAACCATGTATTTAATTGTCTAAATGATAAAAATAAATATTATGTTTGCTTCGATGAATTAGATTTAGGATTTGATCCAAATGATGTAAATTATATAGATAGGCTAATAGGTTTAATAAGAGCAAGTAAAGATATAAATAATAAGGCTAAAGAAAAGGGAAAGAAATTATTTGTATGTATATTTTTAAGAGATGATATTTATGACAAATTAAAGTTTGAAGATAAAAACAAGATAACAGAGAATTATCTCTCTAGAATAGAATGGGACACTAATAGAACAAAGAAGACTTTAAAGAAGGTAATGGAGAATAGATTTACTAAGGTTCTGGGTGATACAGAAATGGAATCAGTTGTTTGGGAAGATATATTTGATGAGAAACAAAATATAAATGGAAAACAACAAAAATATAAATATATATTAGACCTAACATTCAATAGACCAAGAGACATAATAAAATTTTGTAATATAATTTTGCAAGAATATAAAGATAGGTTAGATGAGAGCGGTGATTCTTCAAATAAAATTATTAATTCAGATATTATTAATGGTAAAATAAATTATAGTGAATACTTTTTAGAAGAATTAGATGATGAAATACACAAACATATTCCAGAATATGAAAAATATTTGGAGATATTTAAAGCATTAGGTGTAGCTCAATTTACATCAGAAGAATTTATTAAGGTTTATGAAGATAAAAGAGAGCAGTATTGCTATACAAAAAATCCAAATGAAGTACTGCAATTATTATTTGATTTTTCCGTAATAGGTTACTATAAAGCTGGTGGAGTTGGTGGTGGTTCTAATTATATATATATGTATAAGAAACCTAAGGCAATTTTTGACTCAAGTGCTAGACTAGTTGTTCATCCAGGTTTAGTAGATGTACTAGGTATAAAAAAACATTCTAAGGAGAGTAATTAAAAATAATTAATTATATAAAAAGCTATTAGATAAGATAGGCGGTGTTATTTTGGAGAAGTATAGTGAACTAAAAAAAGACAGTAGTGATTATTTAAATACAGGAGTTAAGAGTATTGTTGGATTAATTCCAGGGGTTGGAGGATTAGCGGCAGAAGTATTTTCAGAAGTAATTACACCATCATTAGAACGTAGAAGAGAAGCATGGTTAGATAATTTATCAATAATTTTAAATGAACTAAATGAAAAAGTAGAGAATTTTAGTATAGATAATTTAATAAGTAATGAGAAGTTTGTTACTTGTTTAATTGAAGCTAGTCAGTTAGCTATAAAGAATCATCAAGAAGAAAAATTAAAATGTTTAAAAAATGCAATAGTAAATACAATTATATTTGATATATCAGATGATAAATCAAAAATGTTTTTAAATTTAGTAGATGAGCTAAGTTGTATGCAGATAAGTATACTAAAATTTTTAGATGATCCGAATGAATACTATATTAGAAATGGAATGGAAAGAAAGTCATATTATATGGGGAGTCCAAGTATATTACTATTAGAAGCATATCCGATGCTGAATGATGATAAAGAATATATGAATAAATTAGTTAAAGATATTTATTCTAATGGATTAATAAATATAGAGTCTTTAAATACCTCTATGACAGAATCAGGTATGTATGCATCTAGAACTACTAAGTTTGGTAAAGAATTTATAAGTTTTATATCGAGACAAGCTATATAATATCAGAAGTCGAGGATATTAATGGTCACCCTTCACTCCCACAATAAAACAATAAAATTAACTTTACTAAATATAAGAATTCTATAAATATATGATTTTTATTTAAAAAGGAAGATTATAGAAAATGTTGAATTGTATATATAATTAGAATGAATATATTAGTAAATTTTATTTCAACAGAGGGCGTATGCTACATGGGAGAAAGATATAAACTTGAAGAGAAAAGTAGAGAAATTCATTTAATTAAAGAAGTGCTAATTTCTAATCATGATTGTGGAGAGTTACACAAAATTATTGACAGACTTAAAAAAAGAAAAGTTATGACTTATATTAAATTATAGCCATAACTTTTAATTTTATTTAAATGTATTTTGGTTACGCTAGTAAAAACTATAACGCCTGCTATACTTATAATAAACCTTTTTAAGTTCAATCAAATTTCAATTAATTTATATTTCCCTACAATTAATAACATAGTTTGCAAATCTGCCACCAGTAGATACTATGCATTTACATAATACATTATCTATTTTAACAATAGGCTCTGAGCTTTCTTATAGTTCAGTTATTTTAAGTGCATAAACTAACATTCCTGTAAGGTCATAATAGTAACTTATTTCAGCTTTATTTAAAACACCATTAATTTTAACTATAGCTGGTAAATCTTTTTCAATATACTCTAATGAAATATTACTAGTACTACAGTGACTTTCTAGAATTTTAAAAAAATCTTCATTTGTTTTTGGTTTGCTTTTTAAATCTATTACTAATGCTCTATTTTTAAATAATGTAACACCATTTAACTCTTTGGCAACTTTACTAAGTGATATATAATCAATAAGCCAAAGAATAAATATCACTATTATATTTACTGATACTATACAACGAATATATGCTGGGATAAAACCTGCTAAAACTGTTACTACAGTAAAAATTATAAAAATCCAATAAACTGATTCTATTCCTTTTATGCCACTAGTATTTTTTCTAGGTGGTAAGTTATGAAGATATTTAATAGCTATTCCAATTAGAATATAGATAATTAAAATAGGTATAAAGTATTGAAATGTTTTTAATGTATTTTCAATATCATTAGTAAACCTTAGAGTTAAAATTGAGCTTATAAGCAAGGTAAAACCTATACTAATTCCTTTCACTATATTTTCCTTCATTATATTATAAACCTCCTTTTATACGATTTCTTACTTCTTTTAAATATTTTCTTGAAATATAAGTTGTTTTTGAATTTATTAATTTAGCTTCCATTAGCCCATTAAGTAATGGCTTATACATTGATACTTTTTCTAAGTTTAATATAGTTGACTTTGAAATTCTTATAAACTTAGATGGTAATATTTTTTCTAATTCGTAAAGTCGATTTTTTGATTCATAGGTTTGTTTATTTGTATGAATTAATAAAGTATCTTTATTTGTTTCAACATAAAATATATCATTACTTTGTATCTTAAAAAGCTGATCATTTTTATAACATGATAATTTGATGCTTTTGTATTCCTCATTTTCTATATAATCAATAAGTGTATTAATTGAGTTAGTTCTTTCATGTATATATATAGATGCAAATTCCTCTTTATCATGTCCTATCTCTTCAACTAATACTTTCATAATATCCTCCTAGCTCTGTATTTAAAAATAACGCTCGTTTATTTTAATTAATTATCTCTTTAATGTAATAATATAATACTATTCATTTATTTTCCATATTTAACAGGTCAGTGGCAGATATTATTAGGTAAGTGGCATTTCTGGAGTTATTAAAAATCTATTAATTGGTTATTATAAGATGTATTTAGGAATCAAGTTGAGTTTACTAGCAAAAGTAAGATTCCTAGACTTGATAAATATAAGTTAAACTTATTTATCTTTTATATGTAATAATTAATTTAAGTTTTACAAATAATATAAAAGAAAATATTATTTGGAGGAATACTATGAGTAAAGAAACTGAAAATCAAGTTTATGAAAAAGCAAAGCAAATGATAATAGCAGGTGAGTCTTGGGATAAAATAATGGAAGAAACAAGACTAAGACAAAAGGATTTAAAAAGAATACAGATGGAAGAGATAAATCCTAAATTCTAAAGAGATTAGAAGAGGGTTTAGTCGAAATTCTAGATAAAGTTTGAAAGTGGGTTTTTTATAATCCACTTTTTTGTTTTAGTATAAATTAGTATGGAGGCTCTATATGCCTCGCCGCCACCATGAAATCCTCGAAAATGCAGAAAAAGTGTTTTCGATGGTTATTATTTTAGAATTAAGAATAATGAACCATACCATAAGTAAATGAGGTTTTAGGATTAGCCATTGATTTTACTTGGTTAAGGCTATTTTTACGACTGAAAATACCGTATCATAAGTAATGTTATATTTACAAAATATGTTATAATAAAAGAGGTAAGAAATATTTTAAGCATAAAATAAATATGAAAATGCTGTTTAAAGAAGCTTGTATTTTCTATTATCAATGTTATTACTGAAGGTTATCATTTTTGTTAATATTTTTTATAAATGGAAGTAAAATTCTTAGGAAAATGGAATCATTAGTAGATATGTAAAAAGTATTTGGGGGAGTGGGATTAAAATGATAATTAAAAAATCTTTGATAAATAAAAGTATTGAGTATATTTTACAGCATATAGATGAGGATATTTATATTGAAGATGTTGCTAATCACTGTAATTTTTCAAAATATCATTTTAGCAGAATGTTTAAAGAAGAAACAGGAGTAAGTATTTATTCTTTTATCAAACGTATAAAAATGGATCAAAGTGCAGTAAGTCTTAAGGTTGAAAAAGATAAAACTATTACTGATATTGGAGTTAATTATGGATACAGTTCTTCGAATTATAGTTCAGCCTTTAGTAAGCAGTATAGTATTTGTCCAGTGGAATTTAGAAAGGCTATGAATTCAACAGGTGTCGCTAATCCATTTTGTCCTAGTGAATATAATACTTTTAAGTCTTTTGAATATTATGATGAGAATATTATTATACAAAATCTAACTGATTTTAAAGTGATTTATGAAAGATATATCGGAAATTATAGTGATATAGGGGTTAATTGGGATAGTTTTATGAAACGGTACAAAGCCTATATTAAATCAGATACACTTTTGATTGAAAAATCTTATGATGATCCAGCTATTACCCAATTAGACAAATGTATATATGATTTATGCATCACTGTTGGTAAAGATGTAGAGTTAGAAAATGTTACAATGATAAAAGGCGGTAAATTTGCAGTTTATCGTTTTAATGGATTTATACATGATATTTTTGTGACATTCCAAGGAGTTTTTAACATTTGGCTTCCACTTAGTGGATACAAAAGGGATGAAAGATATGGATTAGGTATTTACCACAATATTGATAGAAAAAATAATCATGTTGCTATGGATTTATGTATTGCTATTAAATAGAGCAAGAATTCAGAAGTAAAAAAGTAAGCTTTCCTTTATTATGAAAATAGTGACAAAGCTATCACTAGATAAAGTTAGGAAGAGGGGGATCTTATGTTTGATATAAGGAAAATCCAAGAGCATGTTATTTATGAAGCTGTAAAAAATGAGAGCAATGAAGATATTGCAAGGGAAGTTGTATATGGAAAAGAAGAAAGTGGTAAATCAGAGGATAATGCTATATGGGTAAATTCTACAATGAAGAGATTAGAAAACAAATTTGATAAGGTAACTACTAAGAAGATTAGAATGAAGTGCCAGTGTGGATATGGAATGGATAAGAAATTAGAATTAGTAAAAGAACTAATGGAATTATCATCAAGTTTAGAAGAGTTTGGAAATTTACAGAAAGCAAAAGATGCAGGGTTATTTTATGAAAATGGAGATCTTTATTTACAATTTAATTTTTGTCCATGTCCGATGCTTGCAGATGTAGATAGGCTAGATTCTGATGCATGGTGTCAATGTACTACTGGGTATAGTAAAGTATTATTTGAAAAAGCTTTTCAGTGTAAAGTTGATGTGGAACTATTAAAAAGTATAAAAATGGGTGATGAAAGATGCCTTATGAAAATAATTCCACAAGGGGTTATATGGTAATATGGAGAAACCTCACTTAAGTAAGATACGGAGAGCCGTATCATAAGTAAATGAGGTTTTTAGCCTTAGGTATTGATATAACTTGCCTAAGGCTGTTTTTATAGGTGAAAATACCATATCATAAGTAATGATTAAATTTCAAAATAAACAATATTTTACTTAAAATGCTAATTTTTTTTAGATGCAGTTGATGTATGAGTACAATTAGTGGAAGTGGAGTATCAGTCTAAGATGGCTTCTTATTATAATCCGAGTAAATAATATGATTATTAAATATTTTTGAGAATATATGTTTTGCTGAACAATGCATCCTTTTATTTCTAGTGAGGTAAAAATTAAACAAGAATTTTTAAAAAAGTAGAAATTTCTTAGAAATTAGCTATCTGTATTTGAAGGATTTCAAAGTTATATGTAGAATATTGGTATTATAGGAATTGATATGAATATTTGATGGGATTTATAATATTGAACTGAGGAAAATTTCAGAAGACATGATTTCTAGACATTTAAAATAATTAAAGATTAGGGGTTTTTAAAGAGTGGTTTAAGAATAGCTAGTATAAAAGGTGAATTATATTTTTCTCGCAATATAAATAAGGATAGAAATAACAACAATATAAAGGAGTAAGTTATGCATATTTCACAAGTTAAAATTAAAGGTTTTAGAAATTACAAAAATGATAGCATTAATTTCAATGAGAAAACATTAATCATTGGACAAAATGATATTGGAAAATCTAATCTGCTTTATGCGTTGAGACTATTGTTAGATAAGAATATTTCTGACTCGGATTTAGAACTTGATGAATCTGATTTTTATGTCTACGAAGAAACAAATGAGATAATTATTCAAATTAGGTTTTCAAATATAGTAGAAGCATGTGTCATTGAAAAATTCAAGGGATATGTTCATGACTCTGGTGAGTTGATTATATGCCTAAAAGCAGAACGAGACAGTACCGGTAAGATAGAGACAAAATTTTATGCAGGTAAGGATGGAGAAAGTCTGGATGAAATAAGTGGTAGATTTTATATAAAAACTTTAAATATGGAGTATGTAGGTAGTAGTAGAAATCTTGGAAGTTATATAAAAAAGGAAAGAAAAAGATTACTTCAAGATGCAATGAAAATAAGAACTGAAGCAGAAGTGTTGCATGATAATAGTACAATGAATACTATTAAAACAGATATTGTAAATACTAATAATAAAATTAAGTCTTTATCATATATTTTAAAATCTACTGAAAGTGTAAATAATGAACTTTCTAAAATGTCATCTCATCATAAGGAAACTGGTATTAATTTTAATGTTGTTACAAACTCTGCTGAAGATATACTTAACAACTTGGAGCTTGTTTCGAAGGTAAACGAAAAAGATTTAATCGTTGGAGGGTATGGAAGGAATAATCAGATATTTATTTCATTATGGACAAGAAAAAATCAAATTGAAGAAGAAATACCAACTTCGGTCACAATATATTGTATTGAAGAACCAGAAGCACATTTACACCCACATCAGCAAAGAAAACTTGCACGATATTTAATAAATGAACTGAAGGGACAAGTTATACTTTCGTCGCACTCACCTCAAATAGCCTCTGAGTTTGAGCCTAAATCAATTATAAGGCTTTATGATGAGAATGGTTCTACCCGTTCAGCGAATAATGGATGTTCAGCTGCAATTGAAGATGCCTTTGATGTATTCTCATATAGGTTAAACATTATTCCAGCTGAAGCTTTCTTCAGTAAAGTCGTTTTGCTAGTTGAAGGGCCTTCAGAAGAACTTTTCTATAAGGCTTTAGCAAATTCACTTGGAATTGATTTGGATAGATTCAATATTAGTATTTTAAAAGTAGATGGTATAGGATTCAAAGTTTATATATCTGTTCTTAAAGCATTAGGAATTAAATATGTAATTAGGACTGATAATGACATCTTTAAGAATTCAAATGGTGTCGGATATAGATGCGCTGGGATACAAAGATGTATAGATATATACAGTACATACTTCGAATCAATACCAGAGATAGAAGTGTTGTTGACAAAACAAGAAGCTATCAAGAAATTAAAAAGATATAGTATTCCTAAGAAAGTTCAGAATTTAGTAAATAAATTTCAAAATCAATTTGAAAATATAGGATTATTCCTAGCAAATGTAGACCTTGAAAATGATATGTATACATCGGCAATTAAAAATGAGTTAGAGTTGTTCTATGAACGTAATACCCAGGTGGAAGTAGTGAAAAAGATGACAGAGAATAAGGCTTTAACAATGTATTCTTTCTTGAAGGAACATTGGGGTACACTTTCAAAGTTAAAAGGTGATGATTTAGCAAAACCACTACTTAGATGTGTTCAATTAGTAGGTGAGAGCGTTGACTAGGATACGAGAGAAAAAGGAGCCTACTCAGCAACAAAATGAAATTATTCAATATGAAGGAAACTTGGTAGTGCTAGCAAAACCGGGTAGTGGAAAAACATTTACTATTTCTCAAAAGATTAGACTAATACTTGAAAGAAGTTTAGAATTTCAAGGAGTTATAGCAATTTCCTTTACAAATAAGGCCAGTAAAGAGCTGAAGAATAGAGTGCTAAATGGTGGGGTAGATAAAAAAGGATCATTTTTCGATACTATGACAACATTTTACTTGATGGAAATTATATATCCATTCGGTTCTCATATATTTGGCAAGGCTTCAAATGATTTTAAAGTATGTAGTAAGGATGCTACAGAATTAGAGGTTATTAATTTTAGAGAACATAATACTAACTTGAACTATGATTCCCCACCAATTGATATTATTTTAAAACTTGGTGAATTATATAAAAAAGGACTTATTCTGATAGAGGCAATAGATGCACTTGCAGTTTTTATATTTGATAATTGTTACGCTTGTAGAAGATATCTTAAATATAAATATACTCATATATTTATAGATGAGTATCAGGATTGTGGGTACATGCAGAATGAACTTTTTAAAAGACTAGTAAATGAAGGGTTGGTTGGTGTAGCGGTAGGAGATAAAGATCAATCAATATATGGATTTTCCGGTAAAAGTTCTGAATATCTAATAGCTCTAGCTTCAGATAGAAGGTTCAGGCCGTATTATTTGGATAAAAATTTTCGATGCCATCAATCTATATCAGATTATTCGTTAAGATTACTGAATTCTGACTATCAGGTTAATACAAGTGTTGAAAAAAGAGTAGTACGTTTAAGGGTACAGGGAAAAGAGCAACAGATAGCAGAGTTTATTGAAAATAACATTGCAATGTTTAAAACCAGATTTGGAATTCAAGATAATAACAAGTTTGCTATTTTAGTTAAGAATAATAAAACAGGAGAAAATATTTCTAAGGCATTAAGTATAAAGCATAAGCTATTTAAGCGCACAGCAATTGATGAAGATTCCAGTCTTTGGTCAGGTGTTTTTAAGAATATTATGATGTGTATTCAAGCAGATAACTACAGTTCATATGAGTTTTGCGAAGAATATTTTGATCCGTTCACTGATGAGAAATGCTTTAAAGAGTTATATGGTTTAATTGAAGTTGTAAAAGAAAATTTTAATACTGATATCTCTGTGAAATTAAAATGTTATCAAGATGTAGCTGAGAAAATATACCCGAAGGCGTATAATGAACAAGCATTAAGCAAATTACGTGAAGTACTATCGGATACAACTTCGCTAGATAGTTTTTCCCCTGCTTTAAAAGAGGAAATTCAGATTATGACTTTACATAAATCTAAAGGGCTTGAATTTGCAGTTGTATTTCACTTGGATCTGAATAAGTTCATACTACCAGAGGAAGGAAGCTATGATGGGGTGTGGCAATATAAAGATTATGAACAATGTAAAAATTTGCATTATGTAGGAATCACTAGAGCTGAGGAATTATGTGTTCTGGTCACAAGTACAATTAGAACAAATTCTAGTGGGCAAGAAAAACAGGGTTCACCTTCAGAGTTTTTTCAAATAAATGATTTAGATGATTATAGCCTAAAGTGGCAGGACTTTATAATTCAATAGTAAACTTCTGAAAGATAAATGATAATGGATCTATAGATAAAAATAGTTACTTTGAATACACGACAGGCGTTTTTTATAAATTCTATCATGTGTTGACTAAAATATTTTCTCAATCGCCGATGGTCAAGTTTACTGCTTTAGGTTAAAAGGAGATGATAAGAAAATATGATTTTGTATTTTTCTACAACAGGAAACTGTAAGTATATAGAAAAAAGGATTGCTGATGCTACAAATGATACAATTAGTGCAATTTCAAAGCGTATAAAGGAAGACAATTACAAGATAGAATTACTACTAGGAGAGAAACCTGGTATTATAACACCTATCTATTCATGGCACCTACCGATTATTGTAAGATATTTTCTTAAAAGGTGGAAATAAAAACAAGGGTAAAAATTTATATTTACTTCATCGGAACATTTGTTACCACACCTAGAGATGTTAGGTCAGATGCCACATACTTGGATGCCAATTTTTAGTTTAAGTAATCAGTAAAAGATTGCTGAGTAAAATGCTAAAGCTGAAACAAAGATAGAGAAGATTTAAATATAAAATACAATATCAATAGTTAATGAAGCAATTATCAAAAAAAGGATGGAGATTTAAGGAACCTTTAGATGATTTAATTGTTACACCAAAACCAGTATTATTAAAGAAATCTATAGATATGTTAATAACAAATGATGTTATGAATGAAACCGAGATAGTTAATGAACTAGCTAATTATGGAATGGCTTTGGATACTGATGATATTGAAATGTTGTTATCTTTAGATAAAGGTAGATTAAGAAAGAAGGATAGTAATAATATAGTTATTAATTTAAAGAGAGAGTAATAATTTATAAAATACTCTCTCCAATTTATATAGGAGAATATATGAGAGAAATAGTTAGAGATTATTTATTTAATAAATACGATGAGTTGGAATATAAAAAGAAGTTAACTAGTTTAAAGTTTTACTATAAGTATAATGGGGTAAATATAAATTTATACTTTGATGCATATGATGTGGATAGTCTGTCATTTAGTGTTATTTTAAGTTATGATGGAGAGTATTATTTTACAAGTTTAAACATAATGAATAATACAATAAAAACAGAATATTTAGTTGATATACCATCAAAAATGTTAGGCAAAATATTAGTGAACAACAAGTTAGAGCATTTTTATTTTAAGATGGAAGAGTATATTTTAAATAATGAACCAATAAAAATAAACTATGAGAAGGATAAATTATTTGTTAATACAATTAAATATAAGAAAAAGGGTACTGACCTTCCTTTTTGGCATCATATACGAAAAGTTAGAATGACAGATACAACATTAAACGAGCTAAGTGAGCATGGAGATATATCAAGGAATATATTAATACAAATACAAAATCAAAATTTAACATTAGTTAGAACTGGAGACCCAAGAAAGAGGAATAACTTAACAATGATATTGGGACAATATGATATAAAATTAAAGTAAGTTGTGTATTAAATGAAAATGTAGATAATTTAAATTAAATAAGTAGTATTTTATATGGGGAGATAATTAATGAGGTGTTTAAGTTGTTATAATATAATAAATAATATAGATAATCTACTAATTACTTTTAATCCAGATGAATATGGATTAAGTAAAAACGAATCAAGTAGTATTTTAAAGTGTAATAATTGTGATGAAGATATATTATATGGTGATTATTATTTAGATGAGGAATGTTCGGAGATTGATGATATTCAAGATGATTTATGCTATATAATTACAAAAACTATAGAAAAAAATATTAAAGCATGCTCAACTTGTGGACATGGAAATAACATGAGAGATTTGCAAGCGAGTTTATATATTCATTTTAAAGAAGATGATGAGTGGGAAGAATTATATGATGATTACCATGTGTGTACAGAATTGCAAGAACTTATATGCAATAATAGTGTAATAGATGAAGAATATTATGATTTGATAATAGAAAATATTAGATGTCCTAGCTGTGGAAACGGTGGTGGTGCATATAATAAAGATACTATGTATAATGAAAAATTCAACAAATATTCAGAAGTATATACCAAAAATGATATTGAATTATTTGATAAAAACTTTTATGGAGATTACTCATCAATTAAGCAATACTTAAAATTACTTGATGAAACAATAACTGTAGATGAACTTAAGAAATTCAGGGATGAATATATAGAGAATCCAGTATTTATTTATAATAATGAAGTATTTAAAACTATATATTCAAAATTAAAAGAAGTATATACCAGAAAACAATTTATTTCATTATATCATTCTAAAAGGTTATTTAGAACGAGAGCAAATACAGTTGGAGAATTATTCTCAAAAGAGTTAATGTGGAATCCTCCAAGTGGTAAACCGAATCAAGGAAGATATAATTGTCATGGTAAGTCTGTTTTATATTGTTCTAATAATATAGAGATATTAAGAAAAGAAATTGAAATTAGAGAATGTGAAGAATACAATTTTGCAGTGTTTAGATTACTAAAATCTATTAATGTACTTCCAGTAGATTTGATATTTGATGATTTTGATGGATTTATAAATGATGATTCTGTAGATGATAGCTGTTTAAAAAAGAAATATATAATTACCAATATAGTTCAAATGATATGTGAACAAATCGGATATAATGGAGTGGCATATAAGTCTGTAAAGGATAGTAGATATGTAAATTATGCACTTTTTAATTTAGAAAAAGATATAGATATCGAGGTTATAAAATTATTTAAGGATAGCGATATAAAAAGGAGCAAAATGGAACAAGTAATATATGAGCTAGAGAGAGATAAAAGAAGGAAATAACATCTAATTAGTATTTATAAAAACCTCATTTCAATACGATATGGAGAACCGTATCATAAGTAAATACGAAATTTACTGAAATTTGATAATTAAATTATAGGAACAACTTATATTATTAAAAATTATAATATAGATTATTTTTTGATAAAGATCTCGTAGTATAGCTTTATACTACGGGATTTTTTAATTAGAAAACTTTGTTTGAATATTGAAGAAATTATATGATATATTTAGATGAATTTTTACAACTATAACAAAAAAATATATTAAGGGAACTTTTTGGTATAGATATTTATCTTAATAGTGTAAGGAGGGGAAAAGGATGAGTATTAGCACTAAAGTTTTAAATTTTTATAGCTTTAATAAATCCAAAATAGAAGGGGATACAATTAAGAAGATTGATAAGATAGAATTTATTAAGCTCATTGAAGAGAATAAATTACCGTTATATAGACTTGCAAAGAGTATAGTCAAAAATGAACATGATACACAAGATGCTGTTAGTGAAGCTATAGTAAAGGCTTATGAGAATTTGGAGAGGCTTAAAAGTAGAGATAGTTTTAAATCATGGATTATGAGAATTCTTGTTAATGAATGTTATGCATTACTCAATAGACAAAATAAAATAAAGCTTGAAGAAAATATGACTGTTTATAACATATGTTATGAAGAAAATTCTCCATATGAACTTATGTGTGAGATTGAAAAATTAGAATTAGAATTTCGAACTGTTTTAATACTTTTTTATTATGAAGATATGAGTATAAAGTCCATAAGTGAAGTATTAAGTATTTCTCAGGGGACAGTAAAATCTAGATTAAGTAGGTCTAAAGCTAAACTTAAGACTATATTAGAAGAAAGTGAGGGAGGAATATAAATGGATGATTTTGATAAGCTAATTAAATATAAGATAAAAAACGAAAAATGGGAAACATCAATAGCTTTTGATAATACAATAAAGACTTCCTTAGATAGATTAGAAAATAAAAAAATAAAAAAGATGATACCTAGTAAGATAATAGCTATAGTAGCTATACTTATTGTTGTGAATGTTACAACTGTTTTCGCAATGACACCCCAAGGAAAAGAGATGATAAAAGGGATTGTTGAGTTTTTTAATGGAGAATATGGACAAGGATATATATCGAATAAGGAAAATTTTGATAAATTTAATAAAGCGACAGGCATTACAGTAGAAGATAAAGGGATAAAGGTAACACTTGATAATATTGCAGTTGATGATAATTTTTTAAATACTTTTTATACAATAGAAAGTATAGAACCTATAAAAAAAGTTGAAGAAGATACTCCGTGGACAGCTAAATTTACATCACCATTTTTAATATCAAGTATAAATGGTGATAATAATTATATAGGAAATAATAATGATATAGATGCATATTTTAAGTCTGATAAAATACTAAAAGTAATGAAAAGAGAGAATATTTCTCAAGTTAATCTTAATGACACGTTTGATTTGAGAATAACTTGTGATGAAATATTCGGAGAAAAGGGTAACTGGACAATAGATACTAAAGTTAGTAAAAAAGATGCTAAAGTAGAAACTATTTCAGTTAATCCTAATAAGAAAGCAACTATTAACCTAAATGATTTTAAGCATGATATAAATATTGAGAAGGTTACATTATCACCTTTTGGAAATCAAATAGTTATATCTGAAGAAACTTCTACGGAGAGATTTTTTTCAAGATTTGCATTATATGATGATAAAGGAAATTCACTAGATGTACTTAATACTAGTTTACATGGAAGCTCTTTTGGGAAGGTTACAAATTCTTATGAATTTATAAATTCAAATAAAGATATGCAGTATGTTACATTAGTACCTATAGAGTGGGAAGATAAACATCAAGAAAAAGATAAAATTAAAAATGATTTAAATAGTTTTCCAGTGAGTTTAAATGTAAGTGAAAATGGAAAACTAATGATTCAAGATATGCAATTTGAAAATAATGCATTAAAGATAGACTATAAAAAAGAAGGGGTAGTAGTAGTTGACCCAACGTTTTCTTTTTATGATGAAAATGGAAACGATATTGATTTTGGTCACGTATATTTATCTAGTAAAGTTGATAGACAAAATGGTATATATACTGAAATATTTAAATTTACAAATGAGAACATAGACATATCCAAGATTAAGAAAATAGGTGTCTCTAAGCAAGATGATTTTAAACTACTTAAAAATCAATCAATAAAAATTGATTTAAAATAAGTGTATAAATTAATTAAGAGAAATAGAGCCAATAAAATTTAAAATAAATGATAGTTTAGTGGATTATTTAAGTAAAGAAGAAGGAGTGTCTGTAAAGGGGACTTCTTCTTTCTTATCGCATAAAAGTTCTTATAGAATAAATATTTAAATAGATTGTAAATCAATGAAAATGTAGTTACTTTAAAGAGAAATAAGATAACTACAAATATTAGTAACACCACACTGGAATGTAAATGTAGTTACTCTAAAAGGAAAATAAGGTAACTACAAATATCAGTAGCACCATACTAGAATATAAATAGCATACTTGAAAGTAGCTTGTATAGTAGCTAGTGAATATTAGTAACACCATATTGGAATGTAAATTTTTAAATTATGAAGGTATAGTGTTTTAATATAAACTAGTATGGAGGTTCTATATGCTTCACCTCCACCAAATAAGAAATACATATAGAAAGCTCTTGATTTCAAGGGCTTTTAGTGTTTTTGAAGGAAAGTGAGTGGGGAATTTTTATGTCAATAAAACACAAAACTTATAGTACAGAATTTAAAATTAAGGAATTGATAATAGTATTGCTATTAAAGGCATCGGTGAAATTACTTTAGAAAAGTGGTTATTAGTGTAATAATTTAAAAGTTAACTAATGTAATATATTATAGAACATGGTAGAGCTTATGTAATCATAGGCTCTATCACTTTTTTATGCCAAGGAAACTATATTGATGAAAAAATTTGCGTTTTTAGAATTTAATTAATTTGACATTCAACTTAAAGAATAAAAAATTTTATAGATGATCCCTTGGAATTTATAGTCAATGGAGTATTATATAATTATACTGACTCATATAGTTAAACTAAAGTGGTTATGGTGGTGTTACTATGAATGAAAAATTTTTTGAGTTACCGATAGAGAAGCAAAGGAGCATTATTAATGCAGGTTTTAAAGTGTTTTCTCAGAATGATTATAAAAGATCATCTACTGAAGATATTGCAAGCTATGCAGGTATATCTAAGGGATTGTTATTTTATTATTTTCATAATAAAAAAACTCTATATATGTTTTTATATGAATATGCAACGAAATTAATTACAGAAAATATAGTAGAATCTAATTTTGAAGATATAACTGATTTCTTTGAGTTAATTCAGTATGCAGGATCCAGAAAAGTCCAATTGTTAAAGGAAAGTCCATTTATAGCTGAATTTATAGTTAAATGTTTTTATTCTCAAAAGGAAGATGTTTCTCAGGATTTAAATAATAAGATTGTAGATGTTACAGATATGCTTTATAAACAGTACTTTACTAATATAGATTTAACAAAGTTTAAGGACGATGTTAATCCTAAAGATATAGTAAAAATGCTTACTTGGATGGCAGATGGATATTTACATGAGCTTAATCGTAGAAATTCACATGTAGATTATGATGAGTTTAATAAGGAATATAAAATGTGGTGTAGCATGTTAAAAAAAGTTTCATATAAGGAGGATTTATAATATGGATATTATAATCGAAACTAAAAATCTTACTAAGAGTTATGGGAAATCAAGGGGGATAATTGATGTCAATTTAACTGTGGAGCAGGGCGAAATATTTGGTTTTATTGGACCTAATGGAGCAGGTAAGTCTACCACCATTAGAACGCTACTTTCCTTAATAAACAAAACAAGTGGTGAAGCTAAAATTTTTGGACTTGACTGTGAAAAAGATAAAGTGAAGATTCTTAAGGAAGTTGGATATTTACCATCAGAAGTGTTCTACTATGATAATATGAAAGCTAAAGATTTACTAAATTATTCTGCTAGCTTTTATGGTAAAGATTGCTCTGCAAGAATAAAGGAATTATCAGAAGCCCTTGAATTAGACTTAAATAAAAAGATTGAAGATATGAGCTTAGGCAATAAGAAGAAAGTAGGGATTGTACAAGGTTTATTACATTCACCTAAATTAATAATACTAGATGAACCTACATCAGGATTAGATCCTTTAATGCAAAAGAAATTCTTCGAAATTATAAAAAAAGAAAATGAGAGAGGAGCTACAGTGTTATTTTCATCGCATATATTAAGTGAAGTTCAAAGGATTTGTGACAGAGTAGCTATTATAAAAGATGGAAGAATTATAAAAACTGAAAAAATAAGTGATTTAAAGCAAAGTGCATATAAAAAAGTAACTTTTAATATAACTTATGAAACACCTAAGGAGTTAAATATACCTGGATCTAAAAATATTGAAATTAATGGTCAAAATATTTCATTCCTTTATAAAGGTAATATTAACTCACTATTAGAGGAAATAGGAAAATTTAAATTAACAAACATAGATATAACTGAGCCTTCGCTAGAGGAAGTATTTATGCACTATTATGAAGCATAAGGAGGTACAAGACATTGAATATATTTAAATTTGAATTAAAGTCAGCCTTAAAAAATTCAATTATCTGGCTAGTAGTTTTGTTAGTATTAATTTTAGTATTTATGAAAGCTATGTATCCTCTTTATATTGATGGAGCAAAAGATATAGAGTCAGTAGTAGCTAATTTTCCACCGGAATTTACTGCAGCTTTTGGATTTAACATAAAAGAAATATTTCAATATGGGGGATTTTACTCTTTCTGTTCTAATTATATAGTTTTATGTGGAGCAATAATGGCAGTATATTTAGGTGTATCAACTTTTGCTAGAGAGAAAAAAGTTAAGACTATGGATTTTCTTTTTACAAAACCGATATCCAGAGAAAAAATATTTGCATGTAAATTATTAGCTAACATTTCTATTCTATTAGTTACTAATATTGTTTTTATTACTTCAGCTTATTTTATATATGAAAGCAGTGGAGATACTACTACAACAATTGAAAAAATCTTATTAGCTACAAGTGGTTTGTTTTTTACTCAATTAGTATTTTTATCCTTGGGAATTATATTCGCAATATTTGTAAAGAAAGTAAGAAGTATAGCTGGTATAGCAATAGCTTTTGGGTTTGGTGGTTTTATAATATCAGCGGTAGTTAACATTATAGATGAAGAGATATTAAATTATATAGCACCAATGAAATATTTTGCTCCAAATTCTGTTTTTAGTAATGGAGCTTTCGAAGTGAAATATGTTATTACAGCAATAGTTGTAATAGTAGTTTGTATAGGTGCTGCTTTTATTAAATACAAAAACAGCGATATACAAGCTGTCTAGGAGGTGAATGTAATGAATATATTAAAAAAGGAATTGAAAACAGGATTAAAACCTTTTATATTTTGGACAATAGGTCTATTTTTTCTAGTATTTGCTGGAGTAGTAAAATTTACTGGCATAGGTGGAGAAGGAGGAGCCTCAGTTAAGGAATTATTTGATAAGTTTCCTAAGATAATTCTTGCCCTTTTTGGTATGTCAGGGTTAGATGCTACATCTATAGATGGTTATTATGGTATTTTAGTATTTTATGTATTGATATGTGGGATGATATATGGGGTATCTCTTGGAACTAACATTATTAATAGAGAAGTAGTTGATAAGACATTTGAATTTATTTTTACAAAGCCAAGAAATAGAAGTTATATAGTAAATATGAAGTTTGTAAGTGCTACTATATATTTAGCAGCTTTTAGTCTTGTAAATTATATCTTTTCTATAGTAGCTATAAGAACTTTAGATTTAGAAAAAAACATAGATAAAGAGATATTATTATTTTCTTTAACTATATTTATAATTAGTATGTTGTATTGTGTTATAGGTATATTTATTGCAACTGTAGTGAAAAATCATGAAAAGGGGAACTTATACGGAAACTTATTTTTCTTTGTAACATTCATCTTAAGTATAGTATATGATGTCGTAGGGAATGGAAGAGTAATTAGGATATTTACACCATTTAAATATTTCTTGCCTACAGATATTGTTGATGGAAAGTTTGAAATAGTACCTCTTATTGCATCAATAGTTATAATTGTAGTTCTATATATAATTTCACTTGGAATTTTTGAAAAAAAAGAACTGAATAATTAGCAAGCTCAGGGCAAGCCCTTACGCAAGGCTCCCATGGCACGAACAAGATTTAGATATTGTTGCAACAGGTTACGAAGGTGAAGGTATAGCAAAGCTTGAAGTCTACCCATGACTTACGGACAGTTATTAGGTATAAATTTATTAATATTCATAGTCCCCGAGAGGGGATTTTTTTATGGGTTTACTAAACTTCTAACTCTTAGAAGCTAATGATATTACATAGTCTCTAAACTTTTTTGTTGTAGGAGACATGTAGGAATTCTTTAGCCAGCCCATATAAATAGTTTTATATCCAATATCTTCTTTTATTTTTATAATAGAGAGAGCATTTGTATTAATAAGAGGAGCGTTAGCAACTATAGTAATACCAGCACCAGCAGCTACTAATCCTCCAAGCATACTAACTTCGTTAGGTTGTATAGAAATTTTAGGAGTATAGCCAATAACTTCAGAATAAGAAAGAATCATATCTTTATTTCCTTCAGAAGATACAATAAATGATTCGTCTTTTAAGTCTTTTAAAGAAACTTCCGCTTGATTTGAAAGAGGATGATTTTTTGGAACAATCAAAACGTACTCTTCTTTTTTTATTGGTATTGATTTGATTTCAGTATGTTTATGAACATCATCAATGTTGTCATAAACCCCTAAATCTATTTTACCATCTTTTAAATCATTTAATATTTCAGGTGTAGATCCATGACTAAATTGAAATCTAATACAGGGATAGCTGTTTAAAAAATCACTAATTATAAAAGGCATAAAATATGTACCAATGCAATAAGTAGACGCAATAGAAATAATTCCTTTATCAGGGTTTGCCATGTCCTGTAATTCACGAAATCCTTTTTCAACTTCTAGAAGAGCTATATTGGCATGTTTTAAAAATGCCTCTCCAAAAGAGGTAAGTTTAACATTACGGCCATTTCTTTCAAATAAAGGTACATTTAATTCTGCCTCTAATTTAGAAATTGCTTTGCTTAAAGCAGGTTGAGTTACCGATACTAAAGCTGCAGCGGTGGTAAAATTTTGGGTTTCAGCTACTTTTTTAAAATACTTTAATTGCTGTAAATTCATGTGCATACTCCTTTTATTTGAAAATAGTGTGAATCTATAACTTTTGGTTATATGAGTATGAATATTAGTAATTAGTCATAATTAATAAAATCATGATATAATCCTAATATATCAGAAAATATATAAATAATTTAATAGGTTTATTATAAATTTTATTTATATATAAGTCAAAAGTATATTAAATAGAACCTATAAGGAGTAGAGTATATTATGATGAATGTAAATACTGAAAAGTGTATTGGCTGTGGACTATGTGTTAAGGATTGCTTTCCAAGAGACATTGAAATAGTTGATGGTAAAGCCAAGATTAATAATGAAACTTGTATTAAATGTGGGCATTGTATAGCTATATGTCCTAAAGAAGCAATATCAACAGATGAATACAACATGGAAGATGTGAAACAGTATAGTAAAGATGAGTTTTTAGTTGATGCTGATAACCTGCTAAATTTCATTAAATTCAGAAGAACTATAAGACAATTTAAAGATAAGGAAGTAGAAGAAGAGAAGATTTCTAAAATTATAGAAGCTGGTAGGTATACTCAAACTGGTGGCAACCTACAAGAGGTGTCTTATATAGTAGTAAGAGAAGGAATACAAGAACTAAAAGCTTTAGCAATAGAAAGTTCAAAGAAATTGGGAGAAGATGTACTAGCCAATCTGACTCCACAGACTATAAAACTTAAAAAATATGCAGAGATGTGGATAAAAATGTATGAAGAATATAATGCAAATCCTAATAAAAATGATAGGATGTTCTTTAATGCACCGGTAGTAATAATAGTTACAGCTAATTCAGAGGTAAATGGTGCATTAGCTTCTTCAAATATGGAGCTTATGACAAATGCTTTAGGTCTCGGAACAGTATTTAGCGGATTTTTAGTAAGAGCTGCACAAGATAACAAAAAGATTATGAATTTTCTTGGAGTAAAGGAAGGTAAAAAGATTGTAACATGCATGGTAATTGGATATCCTGATGTGAAATATTCTAGAACTGCTCCAAGAAAAGAAGCAGATATAAGTTGGAAATAAACTCATTTAATTATGAGTATTAGTATCACCTTTCTATAAAAACGCATGTGGAGACAGTTGTGAAGATAGTACGCAAATAAGCTGATATCGAAGGATTTGAGGAATTTATAAATACCTTATCAGAGGACGGTGAGTTAATGCTTATCGTCCTTTCTTCTTTTGCACAGGAAGAAAGTAAAAATGTGAGTGACAATCTTAAAGAATGAAAACTACAAAGGAGATGTGGGAATAAGTTCAAGAAGAAATTAAAAGAAGAATTAATGAATAATAAAATATGTATAATATGAAACTTTTAAAATAAAACTATAACATTATTAAAACAATTTTATAATATAATTATGGTTATTTAGTAAATTATTTACAAATAAGAAGAGCTATACTATGATTAATGTATTAGATGATTATATAGCAAACCAATTGCAAACTTATAATATGAATAATTAGATGGAAAACGAAGTAAACTTCATTTCATTAATTAAATAAAATAGCTTTAACAATATAAAATAATTAGATAATAGAAGGGGTAATTAAAAATGAGTAATATTATATTAGTGGCGGAAACTGGGTCAGATATTCCGAAAGATATTACAGAACAAATGGGAATTTTCCTTGTCCCAATGCATGTTACTATGGGGAATGAAACTTTTGATGATGGAACTTTTCCAGTTGAAAAAATTTGTCAGTATTACAACAATACAAATAAAATACCAAAGACAAGTGGAAGCTCACCAGAGGATTTTATAAGAGTATTTGATGAAATTCACAGATTATATCCGGATAAACAGATATTGCATTTAGCATATTCGTCAGTAACAACTTGCTCCTATCAGAGTGCTTTGATAGCAGCAGAGGATAGAGAATATGTTACGAGTATTGATACTAAGCAGGTATCTATTGGTCAGGGGGCAATTGTAATTCAAACAGCAAGATATTTAAAAGCAAACCCTAATGTTACTATGAAAGAATTGATAAAAGAAGTAAGCAGACTATGTGATATTTGCCAAATGTGTTTTATTCCTAATAAATTAGAGTATCTTAGAGCTGGAGGGCGTGTGAGTAATGCAGTCTTTATAGGTGGAAAAATACTTAATATACATCCATCAATTGAAATTGAAAATGGATATTTAGTAGCTAAGAAAAAGTATCGTGGAAAAATGGAAAGGATAGTCACAAAGCTAATAGAAGAATATAGCGATACGAAAAATTTGGATAAAAAAGAAGTGTGGCTATTGTGGTCAATAGGATTGTCTGATACAGTTCGTAGAGCAGCTGAAGATAAAGTAAAGGAAATAGGCTTTGAAAATATTAGATGGATGCAGACCGGATGTGTAATTACTACTCATGGAGGACCAGGTTCATTTGGAATTGTAGGATTTTCTAAAGCGGTTTAGGAGTGGCAATCTCAGTCGCTAACGCCTTCAAAAGGTTCCCCAGCAGGCGGTGAGAAAATTAATAAATTTTTAATATTCCTTCTGAAAATGCGGTAAAATAGGCATAAATAATTTAGAATTATAACTAAACAATTTGAGGGGGAATATCTTGAACAAGGACCAGAGATATGGCGTGTAGCTATTAAAAAGAAATAAAATTGATATAACTTTGACCTAATTTCTAAATAAATAAAAGGCATATATAGTATTTATAATAAAGCAGAAATTATATCAAAGACAATTAAAAAATATACCTTATAAGAATAAAACGGAACCTATAAATATAAACTTATGATTAAAGTGATATTTATATAGGTTCTTTTTTGTGCAATAATATAAAGCTCAGAGCAAATCCTTGTAGCATTATCATATCTTGCCTTGCTACTACATTGACGTAAGAATGGTGCATATGGGTTCCTGGAAGATTAAAGGTCACGAAGTGACCTTCTTGTAAAATTTTAAGGATGAAAAGCAATAATATGATTTATAATTCTAACTATTTCCTTAGGAGATTCATTTAAATCATTTTCTAGCCAAGTTTGAACAACTGAAACAACTCCTCCTACAGAATATTTTATAAAATAATCTAAAAAGACATCATCAACTTTTGAATTGTTAACTAGCTTATCAATTTCAGCTCTACTTGCTACGTAAACAATACGATCCATGATGTTATTTTCCATTTGTTTGCTGAATAATATTTTGCATAACTCTTTGTTCTCCTCAATTAATTCAAGGGCTTTAAGTAATAAAACATCTTTATAATCTTCAACAGGGGTCTCCTCAATATATTCTGAGATTTGATTAAAGAGTTCATCTTCTATGGAATTAAGCAAATCATAGGCATCTTTATAATAGGCATAAAAAGTTCCTCTATTAATATCTGATTTTTTGCAGATATCAGTAACAGTAACTTCGTGAATTTTCTTATGCTTAAGCAAATCAATTAAACTTTCTTTTATTATTTTTTTAGTATATAAAGTTCTTCTATTTCCTTTAACTCCTGCCATTTAACTCATCCTTTTCAACTAATCAAAAAAATTTTTAATTATATGCTATTAAATAAACAAAAATAACTCAAATGTATATTTAATAACATTATAAAAATATGTGCTTATTGTAACTAGCTTATGTATTATTTATACTTAGTATTATAGCATTAACCAAACAAAGTGTCTATTTAATAACATTGAGTATTTTAGGCATCTGAAAATTATTTTTTGAAGATGCCTTAAAGTAGATACAGATAAAGGAGAACGAGATGGCATATATAGAAATAAGAGATGAATATAAAAGATACAAGGTTGGAGAAAATATTGTTGTAGCAAACAATGGTATTGATTTTTCAATAGAAAAAGGAGAGTTTGTTATTATTTTAGGACCAAGTGGAGCAGGTAAAACAACTGTATTAAATATACTTGGAGGAATGGAGACTTGTGATGAAGGAAAGATAATTATTGATGATGTTGATATATCTAAATTTAATAATAAACAACTTACAAGTTACAGAAGATATGATGTGGGATTTGTATTTCAATTTTATAATTTAGTTCAAAATTTAACTGCAAAAGAAAATGTAGAACTTGCTACACAAATTTCAAAAAATGCTTTAGATGTTGATAAAACTCTTGAGTTAGTTGGACTTGCTCATAGAAAAGGTAATTTTCCATCTCAATTGTCAGGAGGAGAACAGCAAAGAGTAGCTATAGCAAGAGCTATTGCTAAAAATCCTAAATTGCTTTTATGTGATGAGCCAACTGGTGCTCTTGACTATAAAACAGGAAAACAGATTTTAAAGACATTACAAGATACATGTAAAAATACAGGGACAACAGTAATTGTTATAACTCATAATTCAGCTCTTGCACCAATTGCAGATAGAGTTATAAAACTCAAGGATGCAAAGGTTAGAAGTATCGAAGTAAATGAAAATCCTGTTTTAGTTGAGTCTATAGAGTGGTAGAGGATAAAAGATGAAAAATAGAGCATATAAAAAATCAATAACAAGAGAAATATTATCTTCAAAAGCAAGGTTTATTTCTATATTAGCCATAATATTTTTAGGAGTTGCCTTTTACTCTGGAATCAAATCAAGTGGACCAGACTTAAAAGAATCTATAAATGAATTTTTTAGTGAACAAAATTTAATGGATAGTAAGATAGTATCTAGTGTAGGTCTTAATGATAATGATCTAAAGTTACTTGAAAATAACGATAAAATTTTAGACTACTATGGAACACATAGTGTAGATGTAAATTTAACTAATACAAATAATGTTGTTAGGTTTATGGAATATAATCCAAATGACTCTGCTAATATAAATAAACATATTGTTACAGAAGGCAGATTACCTGAAAATAGTGGAGAGATATCTTTAGATAAAAATGCTTTAAAGGAAAATGAAAACTTAAAAATAGGTGATGATTATACAATAAAATCTGATGTAGACTTAGATAAGTATTTTACTAAGAAAACTTTTAAGATTGTTGGATTTGTACAAAGTCCTATGTATATAGAAAATATATCTAGAGGAACGACTACTGTTGGAAAAGGAAGTGTAGACTACTTTGCAGTCTTAAATAGTAGTGATATATCAATGGATGTATATACTGAAATATATGTACGATTTAAAAATGTAGCTAATCTTGGTTCATATAGTGATGAGTATAAAGAAAATATGGAAGAAAATAATAAGTATCTTGAAGACTTATATTCAAATAGAGCTATAGAAAGAATTGAGGAAGTAAAATTAGATGCACAAAAAGAATTTGATAAAGCTTATAAAGAAATAGAAGATGGGGAAAGAAAGCTTGAAGATGCTCAAAAAGAAATAGATGATGGTAAAGTGCAACTTCTTGATGGTAAAAAGCAATATGAAGAATTTGCAGAAAAGTATCAGCAAGAAATTAAAGATGGGGAATTAAAACTAATAGAAGGTGAAAAGCAATTAGATAATGGACAAAAAGAACTTGATAAGCAAAAAGAGCAATTTTTAGATGGTGAAAAACAACTTCAAGCAGCTAAAGTTGAACTTGATAATGCAAAGCAAGAATTTTTAAATCAAGGAATTGATCCTACCCAAAGTACAAAAGAGTATAAAAATCAAATAGATAGTTTAAATATGTTAATTACAACATACAATACACTTTCTAATGATATAAAAGAAATAGCAAATAACCTTAAAGAAGGTGACAAAATTCCAAATGAAAAAATTCAGTATTGGAAAGGGGTTATATCTAACCCTAATTTAGGATTAAATGGTTTAAGTGACTTAGTAAATAGTTTAGAAAAAGATCCAACAAATATTTATTTAGCACTTAATATCTCAAATGGTATAGAAGGTGCTAGTAAAACTGTAAGTGAAAATAAATCTAAATTGGAAGCTTTAGTGACTGGAATAAATCAGTATCAGCAAGGTGTAACTGCTTATGAAGAGCAAGCTCACATCTTTAATGAAGGAAAAATAAAACTTGAAGAAGCTCAAAAGCAATTAGATAAAGGAAAAGAAGAACTTATAAAAGGGAAAGCAGATCTTGAAGAAGGTAAAAAACAAGGTCAGTTAGAACTTGATAAGGCTAAGAAAGAGCTTGAAGATTCAGATCAAAAACTTCTTGATGGAGAAAAAGAAATCAAGGAAAATAGAGAAAAACTAGTAGATGGACGAAAAGAGATAGATAAAGAAAAAGAAAAATTAAATGATTTAGATGATAGTAAATATTATTTCTTTGATAGGGAGGATAATCCTGGTTACTCAACTTATAAAGGTTCAATTGACAGCTTAGATAAAATAGCTTCAGTATTTCCAGTATTTTTCTTCCTAGTTGCAGCACTTATATGCTTAACTACAATGACGAGAATGGTAGAAGAAAATAGAGTGGAAATAGGAACACTAAAAGCTTTAGGATATAGAGATTTAGAAATAGCTAGCAAATTTGTAGTTTATGCAGCATTAGCTAGTATTGTAGGATGTGTAATTGGTATATTAGTTGGAAGTAGTATTCTTCCATATATAATTAATCAAGCTTATGCATTTGCATTTACTTTACCAGATGTAAAAATACACTATTATTCATCCTATATAATTCAATCTTTAGTAGCTTCAATACTTTGTACAGTAGGAGCAGCATTAATTGTATTAAAAGGAGAATTAATAGAGAACCCTTCCAATTTAATGAGAGCAAAGGCTCCAAAGCTTGGTAAGAAGATATTGTTAGAAAGAATTACGCCTTTATGGGAAAGATTAAACTTTAATCAAAAAGTTACATTTAGAAATCTTTTTAGATATAAGCAAAGGATGTTAATGACAATACTTGGTATATCAGGATGTATGGCTATGCTTGTTGCAGGGATGGCTCTTGAAAAATCTAATTCTTCAGTTATGGATATTCAATTTGACAAATTATTAAAGTATGATGCTATGGTGGTATTTGATGATAATAGTACTGAAAAAGCAGATGAAGAATACAATAAATGTTTAAATAACTTAAAAGGATATGAAAGTAGCTTAAATATTCATCAGGAGTCAGTTACTTTTAGTAAAGAAGGTATAAGCAAGCAAACTGCTACTATGTATGTGCCAGAAAATACAAATGAGTTAAGTAAATATATATTACTAAATGATAGAAAAAGCGGTACTGAATATAAACTATCTGATAATGGTGTAATTATAAATGAAAAACTTGCAAAAATTTTAGATGTATCTGTAGGTGATGATATAATTGTAACAGATTCAGATAATAATTCTCATAAAGTTAAGGTAGATAATATAGTAGAAAATTATGCTGGACATTATATATATTTATCACCATCATATTATAAAGAGATATTTAATAGTGAGGCAATATATAATGCACAATTACTTAATTTAAATTCGGACAGAGAAGATGATAACAAAATATCCTCTACTCTTATGGACAATGATAAAGTAATAAATGTTACTCTTGCTTCAAAGATAAGAAGTTTAAGTGAATCTGCTGACTTAGGATTAGTTATGATAGTAATAATAGTGGCTTCAGGAAGTTTAGCATTTGTTGTGCTATACAACTTAATAAATATAAATGTATCTGAACGTATAAGAGAGATATCTACAATAAAGGTACTAGGTTTTTATGATAATGAAGTTGCAATGTATATATTTAGAGAAAACATAATACTAACAATACTAGGAATACTTTTAGGCTCATTTATGGGTAAAATATTATATGTATTTTTAGTAAGTACAGCAGAAATGGATAATATGATGATGATACCAACTGTTGACATGAGTAGCTATGTAATTTCTGGCTTAATTACAATGGTTTTTGCAATATTAGTTATGATAATGATGCACATAAAATTAAAAAAAGTAAATATGGTAGATGCTTTAAAATCTATAGAGTAAAATTAAAGGGAGTCGCGAAACGCGACTTCCTTTAATTTTTAATCAATATGTTAATTTACTATGATACTGATGTTAGTATAAAAAGTATATCTATTCTTTTATACTAACACCAGTTTTAAGTAGGAAAGAGATAGGTACAAGAATAACTGTTTTTATGCCTAAAAGACAGTAGAATATATCATTGGTATTTTTTCTGTTTTTCAAGGACCTAATGAAACGTTAGCCCCTTCAAAATCCTTGATTTTACTAGGTTTATCAAGAGTTTCAGTAGATAAAAAATATCTATCTACTATTTAAATATGCAGAAAACCATAACTTTTAAAAATTTCTAATAAAAAGCTTGTTATTAATAATAAATATAATAAAATTTATAAGAATTTATAATATCATAAAAATGAATGTATAAAAAATATTTTTAGGATTAATAGGGGAAAATCGTATTATAAATAAGTGCTATTTTTAGCCTTAGGCATTGATATATATTGCCTAAGGCTGTTTTTGAAATTGAAAATACCGTATCATAAATAATATTATATTTACAAAATATGCTATAATTAAATGGGAAAAATAATCTTTAAGTGTAAGACAAATAGGGATTTATCGTAGAGATAACCTCAAAACTATCTATAGTATGTAATGTAATAATTTTGATAAAAATTAAATGAAAAAGGATTTTTTCATACATTTTATGAATATTGCAAATTCAAGTTGCGGATTTGCAATTGTAGGTTGGTGTTATTTTAGTGTAAAACTTATTATAATTTACACATAATAACAAAGAAGAGAGGTAGAAAATCATGGGTTTTGCAGATAATTTAAAATCAATTAGGAAAGAAAGGAATATTTCACAGGAAGAGTTAGCAGAAATAATTGGAGTAAGCCGTCAAGCAGTTTCTAAATGGGAACAGGGAAGTGGCTATCCAGAGATGGAAAAATTGCTTATGTTATCTAAAGAGCTTAATATATCTTTAGATTATTTGATGTTAGGTGAGATAAAATCCACTGAAAACAACCAAAAGTTATCCAATAATATAATTATACCAACTGGGAAAATTACTATTAAATCATATGATGGAAAAGCAATTGTTAATTGCTATAAAGTTTTAGCATCACATGTAATGTATAAAGCAAAAAGCGATGAACCAAAATATTGGTTGATTGGTGTTAATAGCGGAGCGTTTTGGGGAGAAAAATCAATTGTACTTGGTTGGTATGCTGATGAAGAAAAAATAAAAAAGGAAATGGATGAAATTGCAGAATCAATTAATAATGGTGTACCAGCATATGAATTAAAATATGCAGTAAAAGTTAAGAATAAAATGTTAAGAGTAAAAATAGATGAAGAGTAACTTAATTTATTATATAATAGATGAGAATAAGTTAGAGTTTAACAAATTCCAATTTGTGGCCAAATTAAATAAATTTTAATTTATATGTTAGTAAAAAATTTTTATATAAAATAATATTAGATGCTTATTTTTTATAAAAATTTGATATAATATAACAGTAATAATTTTTGAAATTAATTGTGAAAGGTGGGCTTAATACAAAGGTAGTTAAAACTAATTAAGAAATTTTATAACTATGAAGACTTAGAAATAAGTCTATTAGAGTAGAAATTTTTAGGTATATTAATTAGTATAACTATTTTTGCTAAGTTCATTTAATTACAAGCTAAATATATAATTATTTGTAAGTAGTTAAGTTGTAGGTGAATTAGTTTGCCTGCAACTTTTTTGTTTATATGAATTTATTAAATAGTAATTACAATTAATATACTCTAATCGTTTCTAACTTGTAATTAGAAAGGAGTAATAAGAAATGGAAATCAAATTTTTAAAACAGGAAGATAAAGAAAGATATATTAAGTTTAATAAATTAATTTTTAAAGGTGGCAGAATTGAAGAAGAAATAGATAAATTACTATTTAGAAATCCATTCATCAAAATAGAAGAAGATTGTTTTTATATAGAAGAAAGTAATGAGATTATCTCTTCTTTAGTAGTAACTAAAAAAGTGCAAAAGATAGGGAATAATATTGTAAAAGTTGGAGAATTCGATTTAGTAGGAACTCATCCAGAATATAGACATAAAGGTTATTGTAGTAAGTTGATGGAGTATTCTTTTAAGAAGATGAAGGAAGAGGAAATATTTTTATGTAGATTGATCGGTATCCCTAATTTTTATCAACAGTATAGGTTTGAATATGCAGTACCTGCATATTTTTATAATTACGTAACTATTAACCATGAAGCATTAAAAAATAGTAAAAATCAATATGCTGTAGAAATGGTTAGTGAATTTAATAATGATTTATTAGAGAAAATGTTAGAAATATTTGAACAAGAAACAGATTTTAACTTTGGTTCAGAAGTAAGGAGTGTAGAATACTTAAAATATATGATAGAAGAAAAATGCCTAGATAAAAATTCCTACTGGTATATCGTGCTAGAAGAAGATGAATTAATGGGCTATGCATGGATTAAAGAGGAGGAGAAGCAGCTAATTATTAAAGAAGCTGCTATGAAAAATGAGTTGGCTTCAGAAAGCATATGTTTTAAGCTTTATCAAATTTTAATAAGTAAAAATTGTAATCATCTAGGAGTAAGAGCACCATTAAATAATAGTTTTGCTAAGTATATCTATAAACATGGTGGAGCAATTAGATGTAATAATGAAATATTTGATGGCACATGGGGAGAGATGTATAAGATTCTAAATTTAGATGAAGCCTTGATGAGTATTTCAAGTTTATTGGAAGAGAGATTGAAGGAATCAAAATTTTATAAATTGACTGCCAAATATACAATAGTGACGGAACTAGAAAGTGCCACGTTAGAAATAGATGATGGAGTAATTAAAATAACTAATGGAATAGGATTAGAAGTTAAAATTCCTATAAATGTGCTTACTTCAGTTTATACAGGTTATAAATCTATTGAGTGTTTTAAAGATAGGATACAATATTTTAACGATGATACGGAGGCAGTATTTAAGGTTTTATTTCCTGAAGGCTATCCATATATATGGACATTAGATATAAATGATAGTTTGAATGAAATTACATATTAGTACTTTCCCTCTTTGTAGTGAATTTTAAAGGTCATGCTTCGCCTTCACTAATAAATCCACGACATTTCTGTCGTGGATTTTTTATTTTATGATAATATATATTTTTGTTTTTTACACTATGATCCTTAATTAATTTTTGTCAGTTTTAACATATACTATGTTTTTATCATTAATTTTTTCTATAGAAAGAGATTTTAAAGTATCTTCATTAACTATTATTTGAGTTTCATCTAACATGGTTACAGGAATATTAGATACTTGCTCACCATTTAAAACTTTAACAGCAAGTTCTCCAGTTTTATAGCCTAATTTTTCGTAGTCTATACCTTGACATGCAAGTGCACCAGATTTGACAGAACCATCTTCTGAGGCGATTACTGGAATTTTATTATCAGTAGCGATTCTAGAAACTATCGGCATAGAAGAAACAATTAAATTATCTGTTGGAACATATAAAACATCTATATTAGATATTAAACTAGACATGGCTTGATTAATTTCATTTGCAGAGGAAACACCCTTTTCTATAATTTTATAATTATTTTTAGACGCATACTCCTTTAGCATATCAACCTGTACTTTTGAATTTACTTCACTAGTATTATATAAAACACCTATAGTCTTAGCATTTGGGATAAGTGTTTTAATCAATTCTAGATTTTTATCTATAGATATATAATCTGATGTACCAGATATATTTCCTCCAGGCATATCTAGAGATTTTACTAAACCAGCAGCGACTGGATCAGTAACAGCGGTCATTAGAATAGGTATATCTTTAGTTGCGTTATAAGCTGCTTGAGCTGATGGCGTTGATATAGAATATATTAAATCTTTTTTATCAGATACAAACTTATTTGCAATTGTTTGATTTGTAGGCATATCATTTTGAGCATTTTGGTAATCAATTTTTATATTTTCTCCATCTTTATATCCGTTATCTTCTAGTGCTTTTATGAACCCATATCTTGCTTTATCTAAAGATGGATGCTCTACTAGCTGAGTAATTCCTATGGTTTTGATATCCTTATTTGAATTAGATGATTTGTCATTATTATTCTTTGAACAACCTGTAAGTAAAGAGACTCCAACTGAGACTATTAAAATTAAATTTATTAACTTATTTTTTATTATCATATATATAATCCTCCTAAATTTTATTTTTATATGTGTTCACATATTCATATATATTGTTAAATCTATACACAAATTTATTTAACATTAATTAAGATATAAATTAAGTTTTATATTTTAAACTGCATATTCAAATTTATCTAGTATTTCTTCTATAGTGATATTTAATTTTTCATCACCGCTTATATCTAAAATTATTTTACCTTTATGAAGCATTATAAGCCTATCACCATAGTTGATAGCATGTTTTAGATTATGAGTTACCATCAGTGTAGTTATATTTTTTTCTCTAACAATTTTATTAGTCAAATCTATAATTTCATTTGAAGTCTTAGGATCTAAAGCAGCAGTATGCTCATCTAGTAATAAAACTTTTGGGTTTGTAATACTAGACATAATTAGAGAAAGTGCTTGCCTTTGACCGCCAGATAAATATTTTACTTGAACATCTAAATATTTTTTTAGATCAAGTGATATATCTTCTAATAAATCTTCGATAACTTCAGTTTTGTGACGAAGACATTTTTTTAGATTTAGTAAACTCCCTTTGTTTAAAGCTAAGGATAAATTTTCTCTAACTGTCATAGAAGGACAAGTGCCTAAACTTGGATCTTGGAATACTCTACTTATTAGCTGAGTTTTTTTATGCTCAGCTAGCTTTGTTAAGTTATTACCATCTAATAAAATATCTCCTTGGCTTTCTTTTATAAATCCTGAGATTATATTAAGTAAGGTAGATTTACCTGTGCCATTACTTCCAATGATACTAACAAATTCCCCTTTATTTATAGTTAGTGAGAGATCATTGAAGATTATATTAGGATCTCCATATGGATTAGGGAATGTTTTTGAAATATTTTTAATTTGTAGCATCTAAAACACCTCTTTTCTTTAAATTTTTATGGCCAGTATTTTTATTGTCAAAAATATTTAGATTACCAATACTTAAGAATGAAATTATTACTATAGAAGTCATTAATTTTAAGTTATTAGGAGATACTACACCTAAATTTATCGCAAAATAGATTGTAAATTGGTAGATTAAAGTTCCTAATAATACAGATGTAGTGGCCTTAATAAATGTAAGTCTCTTAAATATAGATGTACCAATTATAATTGATGCTATTCCAAGTACCAAAGTACCAATGCCCATATTAACATCAGAGAATCCTTGGAATTGAGCATATAAGCTACCAGATAAAGAAACCATAGCATTAGATAACATTAATCCTAATATTTTTATAATATCAATATCAATTCCTAATGATTTAACCATTTGAGGATTATCACCGACAGCTTTTAAGGTATATCCAAGTCCAGTAGTTAAGAACAAATCTAAAATAAATTTACAAGATAATGCAGCAGTTATAACTAATATTAATGGAGAAATACGAGTATTAAATAAGTGATTGAAATTAAATAATGGAAGGTTTGATTTTCCCATTATTCCTAGATTAATAGAGTAAAGCATACCCATAACTAAAATTCCTGAAAGTAAGTTAGAAACTTTAAGTTTAATGTGTAAAATACCAGTAACCAGACCAGAAACTAAACCACATATAAGAGCTAATAAAGTTCCCATTGTTGGAGAGATTCCATTAGTTAAAGAGAAAGCAATAACAGCACCACCTAGTGAGAAGCCTCCATCAACAGATAAGTCTGGAAAATCTAAGATTTTATAGCTGATATAAATACCTAATGCCATAATCGATAAAATTAAACTTTGTGTTACTACAGATACAATTCCTGTCATAAAAAATACTCCTTTAAAAATTATTTTGTATAAAAAAACCACACAGTATAATCTGTGTGGTTAATTTTGGGTATAAAAAGTCCACACAGCATATTCCGTGTGGTTAATTTTTGAATATAAAAAAGCCACACAGTACAATCCGTGTGACTTTATAAATGGTAATAATGAATAACATTATAAACAATATAGCCAACACAGATACAATCCCAAATTATTTCTAAGTCATAAGGGGCTTGTATCCATGTTGAAATTAATCAAATTTATAACTTGGTACAAACCCTATATAAATTGGCTATAAAAACTAAATCGTGCTTGTTTGTTTATTAAAGTATTCATAATTACCCTCCAGTTCTATTTTTTAATTAATAATATTTGACGTTCATTTTTAATTTAATATAGAGTATATACTATGAAAATTTATAAGTCAATAAAAAATATAAAATTGGGTAAATTTTTAAAAAAATTAAATGAAGCGGATAAGAATAAACTAAAAATAAAATTATGATTCAGGTCTTCTAAATTAATTCGTGGGTTTTATTACTGCGATTCGCCTCAACCATTAAAACCCAGCAAGGACAACAAATCAACCATTTTTTAATATACCTTGTAGTTCAGCATCTACTTTGTTGGGTATATATTGCATTCTTTTAAAGGAAAAATTAAGACCTATTAATAGTTGTCTTATTCCTGTAGTAGAATTAAATATCAATACACACAAAATATACACAAGTTCTAAATATAAACTAAAAAAGAAAAGAATATAATTCTCAGTGAAAGAATGATATGTTATCTTGTATTGTTAAAAATATTTTTCAAAGTAAAGTACTGCTCGATTATTCGAGACTATAAAAAAGAGAAGGTGGTTATTAAAATGAATAATCTTTGGATATTTGATTTAAAGAAGAAACAGAATAAATTGGTGGAGGCTATACCGAAGCCGATATATTTTATTTTATGCGGTATTTTTACTTAATTAAGGTAGCTACACCAATAAAGGGCTTAATTATTTAAGAAGGCTTTTTTGTCTTTATTCTCTACTTAACTTAGGATATTTATATTTTACTAATAATGTAAAATGAGTTATGGTAAAATATTCATATAGAAATTACAAAATAAAAAATGACTTTATATAGATTTAGAAGGGGAAAAGTTATGGATAAAAGAGCTAGGATTTTAGTGGTTGAAGATGACAATGATATTAATAAATTACTTTGTAGTATTTTTGAGAATAAGGGATATAAATCTAGAGCGGCTTTTTCAGGCACAGAAGCTTTAATGTGTGTAGAAAATGAAAAGTGGGATATGATTTTACTAGATTTGATGATTCCAGGCCTTAGTGGAGAGGAAGCCATATTAAAAATAAGAAAAATCACAAAAGCTCCAATCATTATTGTGAGTGCAAAAACATCTAAAAAGACTAAGCTAGAATTATTAGAAAAGGGAGCTGATGATTTTATTTGTAAGCCTTTTGATCCAGATGAAGTGGTTGCACGAGTTAATTCTAATTTGAGAAGATATTTAGAATTTTCTACAGATGAGGAAAATAGAAGTAAAATTTTGAGTTATAAAGATATTACTTTAAATACAGAAAGTAAGGAAGTAAAAGTTGGACAAGTCATAGTTACATTAACAGCAAGAGAATTTTCAGTATTAGAGTTATTGTTAACTAATCCTAATAAGGTGTACAGTAAAGCTAATATTTTTGAAAGCATATGGGGAGAAGAATTTTTAGGTGATGATAATACCGTAAATGTACATGTAAGTAGATTAAGAAATAAGCTATTTAAAGCTAATAGTAGAGGTGAAGATTACATAGAAACAGTTTGGGCAATGGGGTATAGATTAAGGAAATAGTTAATTGAAATTTAGTATAAAAATACCTATTAAAAAGATTTAATACTTTTGAAAGGTTTTAGCAAAGTTTTCTTATAAAATATTCTTTATTATAAAAGCATGATTTATAAGAGGAGGTAAAGTCTGAAATGAATGAATATGTAATCAGAACTAGTAACATCACAAAAATATATAAAAAGCGAAAGGTGTTAGATAATTTATCTATTAATATTAAAAAAGGTGACATATATGGGTTTGTAGGGAAAAATGGTGCTGGTAAAACAACTATGATTAGGGTAGTTACAGGACTTGTTATACCTAATGAGGGGCAAGTTGAGCTATTTGGAGGTATTGAAGAGAGAGAGGTCATAAAAGAAAGAAGAAGAATTGGGACATTAATAGAATCACCAGAGATATATCTTAATATGAATGCAAAAGAAAATCTTGAACTTATCAGAATTCAAAGGGGGATTCCAGGAACTAAGTGTATTGATGAGGCATTAAATTTAGTAGGACTTAAGGATGTAGGGAAGAAGAAAACTAAAAATTTCTCATTAGGAATGAAACAAAGATTAGGAATTGCTATGGCTTTATTAAGTGATCCAGAACTTTTGATTTTAGATGAACCTATAAATGGATTAGATCCAATTGGAATAAAAGAAATAAGAGAACTTTTACTTAAATTAAATAAAGAAAGAGGAACTACCATTTTAATATCAAGCCATATATTATCTGAACTTACTCAAATTTCAAATAGGTATGGTTTTATAAATGATGGAAAATTAATTGAAGAAATAACTGCAAGTGAACTTTCTAATAAATGTAGAATGTATCTTCACCTCAAAATAAACGATTCTTCAGATGTTTCAATTATTCTAGAAAATGAACTTGGAATAAAAGATTATGAAGTTTTCCCAGATAATATTATAAGAATATATGATGAATTTGATGGAGAAAAGATTACTTTGGCTTTAGCTAAGCATAACATAGGAGTTAAAGAAATAATGAAAATGGGTGAATCCCTAGAAGATTATTTTACTAAGTTAGTTGGAGGAGAAGATAATGAGTAATTTAATTAGAGGGGAATTTTATAAATTAAGAAAAAGTAAGTCTTTTATTGGAATGATATTTTTGGCATTAGGAGCTTCATTTTTTTTGATAAGAGGTTTTGATTTAGATGCGGAAAGATTAAGAGGTACACATATTGAACTTGTAAATGGAATGTATTCAATAGACTATGCATTTCAATACATTTTATTTACAAGTTTTATATTTGCTTTATTTGCAGGAGAATTTATTGCTAAAGACTTAAAAAATAATATGAGTAAAAGTTTTATTTATGGATATAAGAGAAGTGAAGTTATATTAAGTAAGCTAATAGTATTTATAATATCTTCTTTATTCCTACAATTAATTTACACAACAATTTTAGTTATATATACTTCAGTTAATTATGGATTTTGTGAAGCTTTAAATTATAATACTATATTATTTTTAATTAGAATAATTGTTATTGGAATAATATATAATGTAGCAACAATATCTATAGTTGCCATGATTGCCATAGTAACAAGGAATAGTTTGTGCACAGTTGTTTCACCAATTTTATTTATATTATTGATTTTTGTATCAGATTTAAAATTGCCTATTTCAACTATAGTTGCATACGTATGCCCTTTTATTGTTGGTGGAAGAGCAATAGCCCAATTTGCACCAAAATCAGATATCATAATTGGAATAATTTCATCAATTGTAACATTTATAATAACAATTGCAGTAAGTCTATTATATGTAAAACATGAAGATATTAAGTAATTAAGGCATAATCAAATAAATAATAGACCAAATATGCTTCGAATCTTTGGTCTATTATTTATTTGATTATGACTAAGATAAAAAAATTATTATATAAATTAGGAGAATTAAGATGTATTTATTAGCTATTATTTTATTTATGATTTTTATAATTATATTTTCAATAGTAATGTGTATTAAATTATTTGCATATAAAAGGCAAATAAGAGATATTACTAATCAGATTAGGGACTTTAAAGAGAGAAAAACAAGTAAAAGGATTAATACTCAAATAGCAGATAAAGATATAGAAGAACTTGCTTGCGAGGTTAATGAATACTTGGAACTCTATAAAAGAAATGAACAAGAAAAGGTAGTATTTGAAAACACATTAAAACAAGGAATAGCTAATATGTCTCATGATTTAAGAACACCATTAACTTCAATAGTAGGATATTTAAAGTTACTTCAAAATGATGAAATAGATAAAAAAGAAGCACTAGATATACTTAAAAATAAAACTAATAAGTTAAATGTGCTTATAAATGATTTTTTTGAGTTAGCTTCAATAGAAAGTGAAGATTATGAATTAGATATGAGAAAAGTAAATTTAACTAATGTAGTACGTGATGAAATTTTATCACTTTATGAAGCTTTTCAAAGCAAAGGACTTGAACCAAAGATAAATATTTTGGATAAACCAATTTTTATAATGAGTGAGAAGGACAGCTTAGAGAGAATAATAGATAACTTACTTTCTAATACATTGAAATATGCAGAAAAAGACATTGAAATAAATTTAGAAGAATCTAAAGATAAGGTTATTTTAAAAATCTCCAATATATGTACAAGCATTGATGAAAAAGATGTATTACGTATGTTTGATAGATTTTATATGGCAGACAAGGTAAGAAAAGGACAAGGAGTAGGACTTGGTCTTTCTATTGTAAAAAGTTTAATGGAAAAGATGAATGGAGTTATAACCTCAAGATTTGAACAAAATAGGGTTTCTATAATATGTGAATGGAAATATATAAAATAATATTGTTTTATATATTTATACTATGTTGATAAAGTTTGAAAGTGGGTTTTTATAATCCGCTTTTATTTTATCTTTTGGAGTAAATTGGAATGAAAGATATTTAATTTATTTTATTTGTTGAGTATAATAAATTAAAGTGAAAAATCCAAGAGGTAGTAGAAAATATTTTATTCTTAGAATTACAAAAGGGATTAGTAGTAGCATCTTAAAGGATAGGAGGAAAAATTATGAAAATAGATTTACATAACCATTGTATGCAAAGATCAAGTTGCAGTGGTTCAGATGAGGAAGAATTAATACAAAGTGCAATAAAGAATGGATTAGATGCAATAGTTTTTAGTGATCATGATAAATTAATGCCAAAGGATAGACTGAAAGAGCTTAGAGAAAAATACAAACCATTTAAAATATTTAATGGAGTAGAAGTTAGAACTATACCAAATGGAACGGATGTTCTAGTTGTAGGAGTAGATGATGATATTATAGAAAATAAAAAGTGGACATATGAAGAGTTGTATAAATTTGTAAAAGAAAGAGAAGGGTTTATAGCTTTATGCCATCCGTATAGATATTCTAATGTAATTGATATAGATATTGCTACTTTTACTCCAGATGCTGTTGAGCTACACTCTTCTAATATAGGAGCTTGTGATGAAGAGTCTATAAGAAAATTAGCTGGAAAATTAAATATGAAACTTTTAGGGAATTCAGACTCTCATAGTATTGATAAAGTTGGTATATATTATAACATTATTGATACTGATGCAAAGAATGAGAAAGAACTTGCAAAGGCTCTTATAACAAAGCCAATAGAAATTGGATGTGATAAGAAAAGAGTAGAAAAAATTAATTATGTTATAAGAAAAAACGAAATATTAATTAAAAAGTATATAGAAGAAGGAAAGACTGGGGAACAATACGCTAAAGATACTGGCGATTGGATTGGTGGATTTGATAGAGTTAAGCTTGGAAAATCATATGAGATATAGGGCTTAATCAAGCCACCAGCTCAGCTGGTGGTACTTGACTTATATAATAATTATATTTGGTTATTTGATCCCGGTTTTGAGATGTTTTTAAGAGCCACCCCAGCATTATCATCAAGATTGGGCTCTTGTGAAATATCTCCCAAAGAAACTATTCCAACAAGATTATTATTTTCAACAATAGGGAGTCTTTTTACTTGATGCCTACTCATTAGTCTTATTGCATCATGAATATCCATATTAGGATTTCCTGTAACAGGATTTAAAGTCATGAAATCGCATACCTTTTGCTCTTTTGCATTGGCACCTGATGCTACAGAATTTAATGTAATATCTCTATCTGTAATTATTCCAGCTAATCTATGGGAATCATCGCATACAGGGATTACTCCTATATCATATTGTTTCATCATTTGAGCAGCCTTTTCAACAGAATCATTTGAATTTAAATTTATTAGATCTTTTGACATAACATCTTTTATTAACATAATATTCACCTCCACAAATATATTTCCCATTGAATGCATTTTTTATAATTAAAAAATTTTATATTTTTTATTAATTTTAAAAAGATTACATTCAAGAAGGTAGTTATTTATATTAAGAATGGAAATAAGAAATATTTAATAGTGAATTTCAAAGGTCGCGCTTCGACTCCACCATGAAACCATCGACAATACAGAAATGTTTTGTCGATGGTTATTTATTTTAGAATTAAGAATAAGGAACAATATTATAAGTGAATGCGGAATCTACTAAAATTTTAGGCAATAATTATAGAAAAATAGAATATATTATTATGAATTAATTAAAAAAGAGGATAAGTATGTATTTATCAATACCAAAAATATTTTTTATTACAGTTAAGCATATAGATAAGGAGCTTCTTGACATTGATGAAATGGAAATATTACCTAATAATACTTGTAATCATGGTTTTAAGAAGCAATTAGATATAGTAAAAGATGAATTTATAAAAGTTATTAAAAGCAGTATTTATAATGATTGTTGCATATATAAAGAAATATATAATTTAAAAATTATTGGTAAATAAAGTATAATAATTAGCATATGTATATGATATAAATAATTATAAGTGAGGCTTATTGTGGAAAATGAAAAAAATATGCTAGAAAATAGCATAGATAAAAATGAAATGAAAGAAATGATGCAAATGATGTGTATCATGTCTATGGTGCAAGCAATACAATGTATGAAAGAAATGCATTGTATGTACGGAATGCAAGGAATGCAGGGAATGCAAGGAATGCAAGGAATGCAAGGAATGCAAGGAATGCAAGGAATGCAAGGAATGCAAGGAATGCAAGGAATGCAAGGAATGCATGGAATGCAGGG